>NZ_BAABJG010000021.1:0-322409 GCF_039543185.1 Paenibacillus vulneris
TTTTTATGCAATCCATTTATTACCTAATGCGATGAAGTTTCTTTACACAGAGGGACTTTTTCGACAATCTGAAGCCGTTTAAATAAACGGCTCCCATCCCTATCATTATATCGTTACCGGCCAATTCATCAAGCTTTAGTTCCGATTGCAATCCAATTGACAACCCCTAGCAGCTCAGGCGAATACTTGCTTCGAACGACCTGCAGCAACGCGCTATCCTTCCATTTCTCCTGAATGATGGCGTAGCAGGACGGATTCGAGGTCGTAGCAACCAATACATAGCTCTCGTCAGCGAACGCTTCATCAAATTCAATGATTAGATCCACCATTTCCTCCTCCACTCGCATGGAAAAAGAGGTAAGGCCAAAATGCTGCAGTGCAGCGGAACGCCTTCCGGATTGCACCGGCTGGAAGGAAAGCTGCTGCGTTGTGACCGCTCCGTCCGCTATATGCCTTGTCTCGATGGAACCGTCCTGCAGCTGTTCGCCTCCAATGGATTCTATGGCCCTTGGCTCCGAGGAAACAGTGGAAACCGATGGCTTTTCTTCTTGAAATTCGGACTCTAAGGCTTCCGCAGCTTCAGGAGCTTCGTCTGATTCTAGAGCTTCTTTGACCGTAGCGACTTCCACATCCTCCAGAGCTTCTGCCGTTTCCGAGTCTGCCTGAGTCTCCGATACCGCTGATACCGCGGCGGCTAACCGCTCGATTAATCCGGGCTCCAGGTGAAGCTCGGAAATACTGCCCGGCATGATGTGGTAACCGGAGATGGACTCCTGCTTAATATGCAGTCCATCGACAGAATCATTGCTTAAGTGCTCGGTCCCTACTGCGCCCTGGGCAATTTTTTCCCTCGTGACGGAACTGTTCCGGAGATTGGAGCTGGTGACGCTGTCGGATGCCAGATGGCGGTTTTCTACGCTGGCCGGGGCCAGCTTCGATGACGTCACGGATTGATCCTGAAGCTTCGACGATGCCACCGATTGATCCTGCAGCTTCGCCGTTCCTATAGCTTCTACAGCCAGATGCCTGCTCTCTACGGAGCCGACAGCCAGCTTCGTGCTTGTAACTGACACATCCTGCAGATTGTGTGTGCTGACGGCATCTGCCGCAAGCTGCTCATTGCCGACAGAACCTGTCGCCATATGCTCAAGGGTAACCGATGCCGCGGCCAGCTTCGCGCTAGTGATTAAGCTGTCCTGCAGCTGCTCGGTTCCCACGGCATCAGCGGCGATATGCCCGGCGCTGACGGCACCTTCCGTGATATGCTCTGCAAAGACAGCTCCAGGAGCCAGCTTATCGGCCGTTACAGCGCCTTCCTGTAACTGGTCGCTCCCTACGGCCCCAACAGCGAGATGCTCCGTTCCCACGGCTCCGAGCGCAAGCTTGGAGCCATCAACCGCAGACTCCTGCAGCTGCTCGGTACCTACCGCTCCCACTCCGAGCTCCAGGCTTCCTACAGCTCCGGCAGCGATATGAACGGAAGCGACTGCGCCTGCCGCCAGCTTGGGGCTGGTCACAGCGCCTTCCTGCAAATGTTCCGTTCCCACGGCGTTCCCGCTGAGTTCGGCACTCCCTACGGCTCCTGCCGTAATATGGGCAGCTTCGACGGAACCAATCCCCAGCTTTGCTCCGGTAACAGCCCCTTCCTGCAGCTGCTTCGATCCGACGGCTCCTTCACTTATCATGGCACTGCCGACAGCACCTGCGCTAATGTGTATCGATTCTACTGCGAGCGGCGCCAGCTTCTCTCCCGTTACAGCTTTCTCCTGCAGCTGCTCGGTTCCGACGGCTCCTTCGCTCAGCTCCTCGTTGCCGACGGCACCAGCACAGATGTGAATCGATTCTACCGCGTTCGGCGCCAGCTTTGCTCCGGTTACGGATTCGGCCTGCAGCTGTTCGGTTCCCACGGCACCCTCACTAAGCTCTTCGTTGCCGACAGCTCCCGCACGGATGTGTACCGATTCTATCGCGTTCAGCGCCAGCTTCTCCCCGGTTACGGATTCGGCCTGCAAATGCTCCGTTCCGACGGCTTCTTCACTCAAATGCTTGCTGTCTACGGCCCCTGCGCTGATGTGCACAGACTCGATTGCATTCACCGCAAGCTTTGCTCCTGTCACGATGCCGTTCTGCAAATGCTCCATCCCGACAGCTTCTTCACCCAATTGCTCGCTGCCTACGGCCCCTCCGCTGATATGCAGCGACTCTACCGCGTTAACCGCAAGCTTTGCTGCTGTCACGATGCCATCCTGCAAATGCTCCGTTCCGACAGCTTCTTCATCCAATTGTTCGCTGCCTACGGCCCCTGTGCTGATATGCACCGACTCCACCGCGTTCAAAGCAAGCTTTGCTCCTGTCACGATGCCATCCTGCAAATGCTCGATTCCAACGGCTTCTTCACTCAATTGTTCGCTGCCTACGGCCCCTGTGCTGATATGCACAGACTCCACTGCGTTCACCGCAAGCTTTGCTCCTGTCACGGCACCATCCTGCAAATGCTCCGTTCCGACGGCTTCTTCACTCAATTGTTCGCTGCCTACGGCCCCTGAACTAATATGCACCGATTCCACCGCATTGGATGCGAGCTTCGCTCCGGTTACAGCTCCTTCCTGAAGCTCTCCCGTTCCGACGGCTCCTTCGCCCAGCTCTTCATTGCCGACGGCTCCAGGTGTAATATGAACGGATCCTACTGCGTTTGGTGCAAGCTTCACTCCGGTTACAACAGCATCCTGTATATGCTCCGTTCCTACTGAGCTTTCTGCCAGCTCCTCGCTGCCTACAGCTCCTGCAGTAATGTGGACGGCTTCTACGGCTCCTGCCGCAAGCTTCGGGCCCGTGACGGAACCCCCTTGCAGATGCACTGTGCCGACCACTTCCGCTCCAAGCTCTTCCGTTCCTACAGCCTCCGGTGCGAGGTGGACTGATCCGATCGAACCCGGGGCCAGCTTCGCTGCGGTCACGGAGGCATCCATCAACTGTATGCTGCCGACCGCTCCTTCACTGATGTGTTTGGCTCCAATAGCTCCGTCAGATAGATGCTCCCCGCTTATGATCCCTAATCCCAGCTTGGATGCCGCTACCGACCGCTCCTTCAGGTGGTCCGTCCCCACTGAGCCATGAGACAAATGTCTGCCGCTGACCGCTTCCCAAGCCAGCTTGGAGCCCATAACCGCCCCGTCCTGCAAATGCTCCGTTCCTACTGAGCTATCGGCAAGCGCATCGCTGCCCACGGCGCCTTCCGCCAGGTGATCGGATTTAACGGCTCCCAGAGCCAGCTTGGAGCCTGTTATTGACTGTTCATGGAGATGTCTCGTGCCTACGACGCCTTCGACAAGATGGGTGGACTTCACCGACCCTGCCGCAAGCTTTGCCCCAGTAACGGAATGATCCTGCAGCTGCTCCGTTCCTACCGTTCCTACCGACAAATGTATCGCTTCGACTGAGCCTATCGCCAGCTTGGAGCTCGTTACAGACTGCTCGCGCAAATGCTCGGTCCCAACAATCCCATCGGACAAATGGTCGGATTCTACGGCACCGGCAGCCAGCTTGGAGCTCGTTACCGATTGCTCCTGCAAATGCTCCCTTCCAACGATCCCCTCGGATAAATGCACCGATTCAACTGCACCCCGTGCCAGCTTGGAGCTTGTCACCGACCGATCCTGCAGCTGAACACTGCCGACGGCCGCTTCCGTTATGTGGAAGGTATGAACGGCGCCGCTGCCTAGCTTGGAAGAAGTCACAGCCTGCTCCTGAAGCTGCTCGGTTCCAACTGCCCCTCTGCTCAGCTGCTCATTGCCGACTACCTCATTGCTGAGATGCCTCGTTTCAATCGCCCCGGGTTCCAGCTTGGCGCTTGTCACCGATTGGTCCTGGAGGTGGGTCGTTCCAATGACTCCAGGAACAAGATGGGATGATTTTACGGCTCCGGAAACCAAATGCTCGCTTAACACGGCGTTATCGGCAATCTTTTCCGACGTGACGGCGCGGTCTGACAGCTTCTCCCTCGTAATGGCTTCCGTAGCGATATGGGAAGTCTTGATGGCAGCTTTGGCCACATTCGCGGATTGAACAGAGCCGACCCCCAGATGCTCGCCAAGCACAGCTTCGCGTCCGATTTTCTCGCTGGTTACACTGGAATGAGCTAATTTGGCCGTCGTCACGGACAAATTCGTTAACTTATCCGTAGATACCGATTCGCTTGCCAGCTTGGAGGTCGTTACGCTCTGGTTGGCCATTTGCCCTGTCGTGACGGCTCCTTCCTGGATATGCTGGTGCTGAATCGAACCGAATGCCAGCTTCTCGGAGGTAACTGCCCTGTCTTGAAGCTTCGCCGTAATCACCGATTGATCCTGAAGATGCTCTTTACTAATGGCTTGCGCTGCAATATGGCTGGACTGCACCGCCTTCTCAGCCAAATGAGTGCTCCCTACGGCGCCGCCAGACAAATGCTCTGCGGCTACCGCCCTTTTGGCCAGCT
Source organism: Paenibacillus vulneris (assembly GCF_039543185.1). NCBI lineage: Bacteria > Bacillati > Bacillota > Bacilli > Caryophanales > Paenibacillaceae > Paenibacillus > Paenibacillus vulneris. The sequence continues at coordinate 4,475 of NZ_BAABJG010000021.1, forward strand.
TCGGCGAAGTTACCGCCCCGTCTTGAAGCTTCGAAGCATGGATAGAACCGTCGCAAAGCTGTTGAGCTCCTACGCTCTGTTCAGTCAGCTTATCGGCGGTGACTGAGCTATCCGCCAAGTGACGGGTCTCCACCGCTTTGGACTGCAGATGTCTGCTTTCAACTGATTGCTCTTGAAGGTGTGCTCCGGTAACCGATTGTCTGCCGAGTTTCTCGGAAGTAACCGCCCCGTCCTGCAGATGCTCATTCAACACAGACTCGGCTGCCAAATGCTCCGCAGTTACCTGATTTGCCGCTATGTTGCCGCTGCGGATAATTTCACCGGATAAGTGCTCGTGCAAAATGACGGCAGATTGCAGATGCTCCTTCGTGATGCTCCACGGAGCGATCTTATCTTCGGTAATAGAATGGCTTCCCAGCTTCTGTGAAGTGATCTCCCCGTCCGCAATCTTGCTGGCCGTAACCGATTGATCACGAAGCTTCTCCGTCGTTACGGACAGATCCGCCAGCTTAGCCGTATTGACGACATAGTTGGCCAAATTGTTCGTCTGGATGGCTCCACTTTTGATCTTCTCCGAGGTAATCGATTGATTGAGAATCAATTCGCCGGTAATCGCTTCCTCTGCCAAATGCTTCGTATGAATGGACCTCTCGGCAATTTTTATCGCGTCTATGGTCTTATCGGCCAGCTTTTCGGAAGTAATGCTGTTATCCTGGATCTTCTCGCCGCTAATAGCCCTCTCTTGAATCTTATCTCCCGAAATCGCATAAGGAGCAATATGTTCTTCTGTAACAGAGCGAATTCCGAGCTTTTGCTGTGTGACGCTGCGGTCACCAAGCTTAGACGTACTGACCGCGTAATCCGCCAGCTGCTCCTGGCCGATGGTGCCGCGCTTGATTTTGCTCCCGTCTACCGCATTGCGGGCAATTTTCTCCTGTGTTACCGCCTCATCGGCAATATCATCCGTATATACAACCGGATTGTTGGGAGACGCTTGCTTGCGCTGCTGCAGCATCGGCTGCACATTAAGAGGCTTAAATACGGATGATGACTTCACCGCAGGCTCTTGATGACTTGGCTCGTTTTTGGATTCGTTTTTGGGCTCGCTTTTAGATTCACCCCTGGATTCAATTTTGGCATCGTTTTTGGTGTTGACCCTGGAATCGCTTCTGGAAGCACCCGCGGAAGATCTGTCCCCTTGAAGAGTATCGCTATCCAAGAACTTCAGTTCATCTTCTTCTTCATCTTGCAGCGCCACCTGACTGATACTTACATCCCCTGGTTCCCGATGACTCCGTTTGACGACTTTATCCTTCGTCTGTTCCTCATCAAGCCATTTCAGTTCGTTAAAACTGCCGCTCCGCCTGCCGCCTAGCGGGGTGATTTTGGCGGCGTTACGGCCGCTGCGCTTCTTCATTTTGCACTTCCTCCCCGTGATGGTTCACCTGTGAATTGCATTAACAATAGACTTTGGCAACCATAAAGTAGTCTTTTGTAACATATGCATTCACCCAGGAGGAAGTCATTAACCCATACAAAAATAGGCGCAAACCCAGTCACTTCCCGGCTTCCTGTAGGCCGTCGGGCTCAGCCCCCGTCAACCATTGCAATCAATTCCTCCATCTGCATCCCGCGGGAGCCCTTCAGAAAGACTACATCACCCGGTGCAGCAATGAGCCCTATGGCCCTGGCCAAGTCCGATTTTCGTTCAAACGCTTCGACACTGCCGGGAGGGAATGCCCCGGACGCGGCATGTGCTATTTCCGTGGAAAGCTTGCCGAGCGTCAAAACGCAGTCTACTTTGTGCGGATCCAGCAGCTCACCGATTTCCCGGTGAAAATCAATCTCTTGCTCCCCTAAATCCAGCATATCGCCAAGCACCAAGATCTTGCGTCTATACCCTTCCAGCTCATGAAGGTAAGACAAAGCAGCCTTTACGGAGGTCGGACTTGCATTGAACGAATCGTTAATCCAGGTAAAACCCGCTCCCCCTCGGATCACTTCCATTCTCATTCCAGATAAAACCGCATCCCGCAAGCCTCTTTCCGTCCTTTCGGCCGGAACGCCGAAATAATCGGCAACAGCCAATGCGGCTAGCGCATTGGTCACATAGTGCCTTCCGGGTAATCCGATGGTGTATTGTATCTCGGGCCGGGGACGGCAGGTAAAATGCGTCCCCCGGGAGCTCAAGGCTACGGATAGCGGGTAATAATCATTATGCGAACCGGTACCGAATCGAACCGTCCGAACCTCCTTGCCCGATAATTGCCGCTCTGCCGCTGCCCCAAGCATAGGATTGTCCCCGTTATAAACAAGAACGCCCGGCCCCTCCATTCCGTTGCAGATTTCCAGCTTGGCCTGAACGATAGCTTCCCTGGAGCCGAGCTCCGCCAAATGCGACTCGCCGATCAGCGTTATGATCGAAGCTTCCGGCCGGCCTAACCGCGATAATTGATCAATCTCTCCGAGCCCGCTCATCCCCATTTCCAGAACGGCAATCTCCGTATCTTCCTTCAGCTGCAGGAGGGTCAGCGGAACGCCGAAATGATTATTTTTATTGCCGTCAGAATACTCGATCTTGAAAGTCGTTGCCAGCAGCGAAGCAACCCAATCCTTCGTCGTTGTTTTGCCGTTGCTGCCTGTAATGCCCACCGTCCTTACTTTAAGCTGACGGCGGTACTCACCCGCCAACCGGTGCAAGGCGCTTAGCGAGTTATCAACAAGGATGACAGGGAAGTGATCTGGTGGGGACGGGTGATCTGCTTGCCATAGACATGCCGCGGCCCCCCTGCTTATCGCTTCATGAATGTAGTGATGGCCGTCCTTCTCTCTGACGATAGGAATGAACAAGCTGCCCCGCTTCAAAGTTCGCGAATCAATAGACACTCCGGTAATCGCAGTATTCCGGTAATGCTCCGATAACCCCGAACCTTGAACCATCCGTTCTATTTCATCACAGTACCGCTGAATCAATGGCCCTCCCCCTTTTCCATGCCTCTGCTCCTTCTTTCGCTTAAGGCTTCCAGCACGGCTTTACGGTCATCAAAGGGCTGTGTCTCGCCCCCAATAACCTGATATTGTTCGTGTCCTTTACCCGCAATGACAACGACATCGCCGTGAGCAGCCCATTGAATGGCCCGGCCAATGCCGTCTTTTCTATCCGCGATCATTTCGTATCGCTCTTCGGCATATCTCGCTTGCTGCAAGCCCTTGCGAATGTCCAGCATAATCGTATCCGGATTCTCGTATCTTGGATTATCCGAGGTCAAGATGATCTTATCCGAGTACCGGGCGGCAATAGCTCCCATAACAGGGCGCTTGGCCCGGTCCCTGTCTCCCCCGCACCCGAAGACAGTAATGAGCCTCCCGCGGGTAAACTCTTTAATCGCTTTCAATGCTTCCTCCAGCCCATCCGGCGTATGCGCGTAGTCCACGAATACGGAGAATGGCTGGCCGGCATCAACGGACTCCAACCTTCCTATGACAGGCTTCATGGTTTTTATCCCTTCGGCTAGCGAGGATAAAGGTATTCCTTCTATTAATAGAGCGGAGAATGCAGCCAGCATATTGTAAACATTAAACAGACCGACCAACGGCAGCCGAACCTGGGCATGGCTCCCGCGGAAGGAAACGGTGCATTCGGTCCCGCCAGCAGTTAATCGGATATCGTTCGCCTTCACATCCGCTTCCTCCCTGATACCGTAAGTGATAATCTGCGCAGCCGTCTGCCTGCGAAAATAATCGGATGCTTCATCATCCGCGTTCAGAACCGCAAATGAAGAGTCAGGCCCTGCCGCATTACCCAGTCTCGCGAAGAAGCGGCCCTTAACCTCCCTATAGGCTTCCATCGTGAGATGGTAATCCAGATGATCCTGCGTCAGATTCGTAAATACAGCCGTACGGAAACGGGTCCCTATGACTCTTCCCATATCCAATCCCTGGGAGCTTACCTCCATTACACAGAAATCCGCCTGTGCGTCGGCCATTCTTCGAAGGTTGCGCTGTAAATCAGGCGGCTCCTGCGTATTCGTCCCGAACGTCGCCACTTCATCACCGATTCGGGTAACTATACTGCCCATCATGCCGGTATTCAAGCCCTGATCACGAAGGAGATGGTCGATAATATAGCTCGTGGTTGTCTTTCCGTTGGTTCCGGTAATACCGATCACTTTCAATTCACTGCTCGGATAACCATAAAAGTGAGCCGATAGCACAGCCAAGGCATATCTCGCATTCTTGACATACACGCGCGGTATAGTGTCGTCGACCTCGACTTCCCGCTCCACTACAAATGCAGCCGCTCCTTGGGCAGCTGCGGCGGAGGCATAATGATGACGATCCTCCAAGAAACCGTCGATGCCGGGAACACAGACAAAAAGATCCCCAGGCCCAACCCTTCTGGAGTCCATCTGAATACCGGAAATTTTCACCGTACGATCGCCTTCGATATGAAGCACATCGAATAAATGGGCCGTTAACTCCTGCAGCTGCATGTCCTAATCCCTCCTATTGGTCGAATAACTCATTGTATTACCATCTTAATCCATTTATTTGCGAACATGCTGAAAATGACGTACCTGTCAGCCATTCATCAGACTGACCGGTTCGCATACTAAAGAGCACCTGATGAGCCATCGGGTGCTAGAGCAATACATCCAAATCCCGGATATACCTTTCGAAGTGCCTTCCGGAAGGAAGAGGCGGGTCCAACCGGTTTAGCGGCTGATTTAGACGAAGCGACCTCACAACCGGATAAGGGGACAGGAGCATTAGCCGAAGAAGGAGCCTCTCCTCCTTCGATATCGTTCGCTTGCTGTCGTAATACTCAATCCAGCGAAGCATGCTCCTCGCCTGCCAAGGAAAATTCCTGTGCAGTACATGGGATAAGTCCTGCATACGTAGATGCAGCGACGTGTTTTCAAAATCTATCATTTGAAGCCTGCCTGTGCTATTTATTATCAGATTGGGATAATTATAGTCTCCATGGACAAAAGTGCGCTGCGCTTGCTCCTGTTCAATTGCTCTTACAATTCCCGGCTGCCTTAAATCGGACATGACGATATTGCAAAGCGCAATATAGTGCTCCATTCCCTTGTACGACTGCAGCAGCTGAATATATTCGGCTAACTGCTCCGTTTGCCTGCCGTATCGGATTCTTGATTCTGGCGCTATCCCCTCGGGAAACGCTGCAGCATGCCTGTGGAACTTTGCCAAAGTGCGCACCGTCTTTTTAAAATCTGATCTCGAGGTCATATCAGGATGCCTGCCAATAACCCAATTCGTCAATGTGTAGTGGCCCGATTCCCAAGTATGCCAACAAGCCTGATCTTGCGCCGGAAGCACTCTGGGGCTTTTGTCAAAGCCGGCTGACTCCAAATATTGGAGAACATGAGTGATGAACCGCATTTCATCCTCTGTAACCTTATAGCCTTTCAAGCACAGATAGCCATGGGATAATGTTTTTAACCGGTATACGTCACGGACTTTTTTTATTCCGGTAATTTGAATGCCATGCCTTGCCTCAAGCTCCGGCCACAGTGACATACAGCTCCGTCCCTTCACCCGTTTTTTACTGCCACCCACTCATCTATCCATCGAATCGCGTTCAACCGGTCCTTCCAGGTTTCCTTCAGAATAGTAAACGTAGGAGAATAGCGTCCGCCCGCAATACTTGGGGTAACGTACAACGCTTCACGCGGTATCCGATATAATGCACTAATCAGTATCCGTTCCAGCGGCTGGAGCGGCTTGATAAATTCATAACCACGCAGAACGGCATCCATCATTGGGATTTGATAATTCGTCGTGTTGAGCAGCAGCTTGACTAATTCCTCGTAAGTAGACCCCCAACCCGACCGATCCCAATCAACCAAATATAACCCATGAGGACATATGACCACGTTGGGTGTCGTCACATCGCCATGGATGATGGAGGGAGCCTGCCGCTCCTCGCGCCACAACGGCTTCATATCATGATTACGAATTCGGGCCCACGCTTCTTCGGTCAATTCCTGGCAATGCCTGCCATGCCTCCGAAACCATCTCCCGATGGAATCGCGCCTCAGCTTGACACGTTCGAGCTGTTGATTAAATAAATCATAATGAAGCTTTAGCAGCTTGATCCGGGCACGCGTACTGTTTATTCCGATATCTCCGTCAGGAAGCCCTTTCGTAATCGCATGCAGATGGGCTACGGATTTTCCCAGCTCCTCGTAATCCTGTTCGATGACGAGCTCCCTGCCTTCCACCCACTCCGTCACATAATACCGTTTGCCCTTGTATACTTTCCAGATGGCCCCCCTTTTGGTCAATCGCCATTTAGGCATCTGCGGATAGTTCAGAGCTATCAAATGCCCGATGCTTTTCGTAAGCTGTCTCATATGTCTTTCGGGGGCTATCAAGGGCTTGACATATGGCTTGATCAAGTAGTCTCCCTGTTCTGTTACCGCCCGGAAGGCGACGTTTTTTCTATAAACCGAATCATATGATTCCAACCTTTGTATCTGCAGGTCATAGCTGCGTGCCAGCCTTCGGAACGTCTTGCCAATTCGTATGTCCATGTCCCCATGTTCACTCCAAATCTATACAAGCGATGATACGTTATTGTATTCCTGCTGAGCCGGACAGCAACGGGCAGCTGACTAGTAGGGCTAGTAATTCATCATGGAAATAACCGATCGGAAATACGATTGAATGTCTTTTTTAAAGATCACTCCATTCTGCCGTAGAAAAAAAAGAGCTTGCAAGGCCGCAGCCCTGCAAACTCTATGAAAAGCAATATTACTGGTAAAAAAGAGCCGTCCCCATCAAAGCAGATACAGACAATACTACAAGCGGATGAAGCTTATATTTGACAATGCCTATCACCGCCAAGGCAAAAATAAGGAGCTGGGCAAGCGTATGTCCGTTCATTCCGAGCATCGTTTGGCCATTAACTCCAACACGATAAGCAGCAAAGACCACCATCGCCGCCACCATCGGTTTGAGGCCGTAAAATATCATCTGCATGAAGCTGCTGCTCCCCTTCTTATAAAAGAACAGCGCCAACGCTATAATAATGATAAAAGAAGGGAGAATCATACCCAATACTGACGTTGCCGCCCCTGGAAGTCCCGCGGTATTAAAACCGATAAGCACCGCGCTGTTCGTAGCGATCGGACCGGGTGACATGCCTGCCAGCGAAACCGCATCGGCGAACCGTTCCGGCGTCATCCACTGATGGCTCACTACTACCTCGTGCTCAATGACCGAGAGAATTGCGTACCCGCCGCCAAAGGAGACGAGACCTATTTTGAAAAAAGTTAAAAATAACGCCAGAAGCATACTAACGCCTCCCCCCTGCCAGCAGCCCGATCAAATCCCGTCTCCCCAAATATATTGACCTGCGGCTGGCGCCGAAGCGGGTATGTCTTGCTGTTGTTTTTTATGTTCTGCTGCGAACGTTCCAAGCTTTTCTTTCCATTTGTACACTATGATACCTGCCAAGGTGCCCAGGAGCAGCAATATCGCCGGATGCAATCCCGAAAACCATAAGGCTGCCAGAGCGGCCAAAATAATAACTAGCGTCGCTTTATCGTGAACGGCGGATTTCCACATCCTCCATCCCGCGACAGCTATAAACGCAACGACCGCAGCATGAATTCCTTCGAATGCGGCAGTCACCTTCCCTGAATCCTGTACCGCAGAATAGCCTATGGTTAACAGGAGCATAATAGCAAATGTAGGCAGCGAGATTCCTATAACCGCGGCGATGGCACCCTGAAGTCCACCCAATCGGTATCCGATCAGCGTAGCCGCATTGACGCCAATTCCTCCCGGTGCAGAGCCTGCAATCGATAAAGCATCGCTAATTTCGTCTTCATCCATCCATTTGCGCTGCTCGACTATTTCTTTTTCTATAGCCGGAATCATAGCGTAGCCGCCGCCGAAGGTAATCGGGCTGATTTTACAGAAAGACCAGAACAATCCCCACAGTAAAGACGCCTTCTTTGTTTCTCTCTTTAACATGATGCAGCATCCCCCTGTCCGAACCTTGATGTGACCATTATAAACTACTTTTTATCTTTTTGGAATAAACCTTTGTATAAAAGTTTTTTATTTTTGTAGAAATGTTCGTTTATACCAAAAAAAGAGGCGAATATGCCCCTTAGTTCAGCGGAATACTATGAATTTCCTTCCGACTTTAATTCATTTTAGTTTTTTTAGAAGCAGATTGATACCAATCCATCCACCTGCGGGCTGTATGCTCCCAAGTAAACCGATCATGGACTCTGGCTATGCTGGCTTCGCCCATCCGTCTAAGCCGTTCCTGGTCCGTCAACAGCGCGCTTATCCATAAAGGGAGCTCCTTCCCAAGCAGCGGGATATCGATCAAATAACCTGTTGATCCATGCTCTATGATTTCCTTCATCCCTCCGGATCTCGTGGCGACCACCGGAACTCCGCACGCCATCGCCTCCACGTTGACAAGCCCGAACGCCTCCGTCTCGTTGGATGGAACCGCTAATATATCCGCCAGCCGGTACCAGCTGGATATCTCATCATGCGGAACAAAAGGAATAAATCGGACATGCTGCCGCAGCCCATCCGCCTGGCGATATAATTCCTGTACGTACGGCGTGACCTTATTCGACCCGTAGTGGGCACTGCCAATGATCAGCAGGACCGCTTCTGGCACATGCCTGACGATTTGCGGCATAGCCTGAAGAAGGTGATGGACTCCTTTCATCTCAATCAGTCTGCCGACATACATAATAATCTTTTTACCGGTCAATCCCATTCTCTCCAGCATGCGCTCCCGTTCTCTCTCTCCCTCTTCCGACCAGCGGGTAACAAAATGATCCGTATCCACCCCCAGGTGATTCACAAGAACTTTGCGGTGCAGCTTGGGGAATGAGCGAATAAGCTGTTCCTTAAGAAACTCGCTGTTAACGATGATCCGGTTAGCCGCAGCCAGACAAGCCCGAAGCTCGACGTACCCGATATGCGGCTTGGAAACGAAGGTAAGCGAGTGAAGCACGAGCCATAGCCTGGCACGGGGAAATCGTCTGCGCAAATAGCGGATGTACCTGGGCCTGTTCTCAATCTGGATGACATGAGGTCGATAAGCAGCAAGCTTACGGCCTACGTTCCGAATATAGGCACGGGGAGAGGGAGCCCCAACCCTTACATACTTTACACCGTCTATGATTTCCTTTAGCGGTCTGCCTTTTGCCGCTTTACCGAATATCAGCGGTCTTGCCTCCTTCTTCAGCCGACGGGCCACCTGTTCGATCACAAGTTCCACCGAGCTGCTTTCCGCCGAGGGGATTACGAAGGAACCGGGAGATACGATAGCGATGACGGGACGATCCATGCCGCCGCCTCCTCTGCTAATAACTACTTATCCTGCAATGTATTCAACCGCAGAAGTATGCGGAACGCCCGGCATCCGCAACTTTGTATAATAGGGCAGGGAAAAGCGCAAGGGACATGCGCCCCAAGGTTCAATCAATGCCCACCGCACCTGTCCACACTGAACCGAACATTGCGGCATATGCTGTACCATATCTCTATCGGTAGTGCCAGTTTGTGTGAAAAAGGAGTGAGCCTCATGCTGCCATCCTATATAGGCATCCTCATCAATGATAAATTGTACCGCCGTCTATCCAGCGGGGATACAAGATATGAAGCAGTGCATTTTTATGTGGAAGCGGGCATGCAATATGGTTTAATCCCCTGTTTTTTCCGCATTCAGGATGTCCGCATAGGGAATCCCTCCATCAAAGCCTTCGTTATGGAAAATGACCAGTTTATCCGTAAAGCGGTACCAATGCCCCTGGTGATCCATAACCGGGCTATTTATCCCGGCCAACGCGAGCAGGACGAACTGCACTCCTGGGTGTGCAGCGGGACCCAGTTATTCAATCAATGGAACCGGTACGGCAAGCTGGAAACGCATCAGATTCTTATGAACGATGTTTCTTTGCGGCCCCATTTGCCTGGTACCTTCGAGGCAACAGAGTCCAATCTGCATACCATGATGAAGCTGTATGATAAAATGATCATTAAGCCCGACCGAAGCAGCGTCGGACGCGGTGTCATGCTCCTGCAGCGTTCGGGTGACCGCTGGAGGCTTACTTATCCTGCCTACATCAGCACTCGCAATAAAAAGTGGCTGAATCTCGAATTCAAGGGGAGACGAATTCCTTCCCTTCTAAAGCAAAGATTCCGCAAGACCCAATATATCGTGCAGCAGCATTTGCCGCTGGCTACTTATCAGGGCAGGCCTTTCGACATGAGAGTGTCCGTTCAACGCGATGGAACCGGTGATTGGCAGGTAACCGGGCTCGTCGTCAAGGTTGCCGCCCCTAACCGGTTCCTGACCAATGTCGCTCAAGGCGGGTCCGTTCACCGGCTCGAGTCCATACTTGCTGAAGAATATCCTCATCTACAGCAAGAGTGTGTTATCGAATCCATCCGCGGCTTCTCCCTTCGGGTAGCAAGACAGTTAGGCCAAAGTCTTCCTCATATGGCCGACCTTGGGCTGGATATCGGAATGACGACGGACGGCTTCCCGTTGTTTATCGAATGTAACGGCAAGGATCAGCGTTACAGTCTTCGGGAAGCCGGAATGTACGAGGAGTGGAAGGCATCCTTCTATAATCCGATTGCCTACTCCAAATATTTGCTGGATCATTACGCGCCAAAAATAGAAAGCGGCCCTTAATCAGGGCCGTTTACCATTTGGGACTATTTTCGTGACGCACAAGATTACATAACTTCATTAAGCGAGTTACTTCATGACCGGATCTGGACGGTAGGCAATGCAATCCACGATATGGTCGTTCACCATGCCTGTCGCCTGCATAAATGCATAGCAAATCGTCGTTCCGACAAATTTGAAGCCCCGCTTGCGCAAATCCTTACTCATGGCATCTGATTGAGGCGTGCCGGCAGGAACTTCACGGAGAGAAGACCAGTGATTCCGGATCGGACTGCCGCCTACAAACTGCCAAATATAGGCGTCGAAGCTTCCGAATTGCTCGCGCACCTTCAGAAAAGCTTGTGCGTTCGTGACAGCAGCCTGTACCTTCAGCCGGTTGCGGATAATTCCTTCGTTGGATAATAGCTCGGCCATCTTCGCTTCATCATACTGAGCCACAAGCTCGGGATCGAAACCGTCAAAGGCAACCCGGTAATGCTCCCGCTTCTTGAGCACGGTATACCAGCTTAACCCCGCCTGCGCTCCTTCCAGAATCAGCATCTCGAACAGCTTGCGATCATCATGAACAGGAACGCCCCATTCATGATCATGGTAATCCTTGTACAACGGGTCCTCATTGACCCAACCGCAACGCGTAATTTCCTCCATGTCACCCTCCAGCTCATATGATAGCTTAATCATATCACAAAAAACCGCACATGTGTTCTGTTAATATGGAAAAAGGCGGCTGCACTCGTCAGCCGCCCCATCCTTATTCTTTGGGTCCCTGTCCGTTGGAAGCTCCGCGCTTGGTGGCGACAACCTCCCATACAACCGGATCGGAACGGTTGCCGGCCAGGTCGGTGCCTTCAACAATGATTCGGTTTCTTCCTTGCTTAAGCGGCACAATGACGGTGTAGCTCAAATCTGCGTTTACTTGTGCGGCTATACCGTTTGCCGTCACGCTCCCCGGCTCGCTGATTTTCCCTGTCAGCGTGTAATTTCCTGTATCTACCTGATCACCCTTCCCGTTTCCCGGACCGCCATGAGGATTACTGATTATGACAACAGGCTTTACAGTATCGTACGTAATGATAAGCTTTATTGGTTCCGCTTTATTGCCTAATGCATCGACAGCCGTAACCATAAATTCGTTCGGCCCTTTGACCAGATTGACCTGCTGCGTGAAACCAAGCCGTGCATCAACTGCGGTCTCCTTGCCGTTAATATACACTTTCCCCGGCTCGCTGATCGTTCCGGAGATCGTATACACCGCAGCAGTAACGGACCCGTTGTGCTGATTCAAGCTTATGACCGGCGCTACTGAATCGACAAACAAGGTAAGAACCACCGGCTCGGCCTGGACACCCGCCGCGTCTGCAGCCTCTATCTTGATCGTATTGCCGCCCTGGTTCAGATTCAGCGTACTGGAGAATTTCAAATCCGCGCCAACCTGAACGGCATTTCCATTCACCTTGACGGTCGCCATACGGTTAATGCTGCCCGTAATGGAATAAGAGGACTGCGTAAGCGAGCCGCTCTTTTGGTCCACATGCAGGACAAGAGGACCGACTGGCGTGACCGATACCGCCGTGGAATAATCTCCTTCAATCGTATTATTCACTGCTGCCACAGCGTAAGTATACGTTTTATCATAGGCTAATCCTTGATCTGTGTAACTTAGATCAGTTTGTGTCGAAGCCAGCCAGCGGAACCGGCCGTCTCCTTCGCTTCGGTACAGATTATAGGAAGTCGCTCCTGGCAAAGCCGACCAGCTGATTTGGGCTGAATTGCCGTATACCGCTGCCGTTACCCCGGCGGGTGCTCCCATGGAAGGAACCCCGATACGAACATTATCGATATATTCATTTACTTTATCTTTGGCGGAGGACAAGAAATCAATGGCGCTTAGCTTTGCAGCGTCAGGCCATCCTTTATCCTTATGGAATGGAATGGCACCTGCCGAAGTCCCATTAATAAACACTTCCGCCATTTGCGTCCGGATATCCGCTACCACCTTCACATGATACCAGGTGTTAGGCTTAAATTCATTGTTGGCCGGCAACGGAACCGCCTTGCCGTTGCTTGTATCGTTGTTCCGGTAATAGAAGCAGTAGGCCGTCGGGCATCCGGCTCCGTAGCCGGAGAAAATCTCGACGTACTGCTTGCCGAACGCGGTATCCAGCAGTCTCAGCACCCTCGGGTAGTCTGCGCCGGCCGTTTGCATGACATCCACTTCGGCAATGACGGTTCCCGTCTGCGCCGGAAACGCTTTGGACGCCCTTGTCTGGCTTGTGCTGTCGTCGTACAAGTTCAGCAGCTTTTGGGAGCTATTCCCTGCCGGAGATGCTGGAACTTCATCCACCAGGATATGATTCTGATCGGTTCCCGGAATCGGTCTGCTATCGTAGCCTGCCGGCTGCTCTCCGGCATTCATGCCTTCAAAATCATCATGAATAAGGATCACCTCAGCCGGCGTACCGAGCAGCGCTCCGTTGCGTTCCTCAGAATATTCCAGACTTTCTCCGGAACCATTCACCGCTTTAATGACGTAGAAATAGTTCACCCCCGGCTCGACCTGCTTATCCAGGTATTCAAGTGACGAGACAGTTGCTATCGTCGTGTAAGGACCTCCCGGCGTCAAGCTGCGTTTCACCTGATAACCGGTCGCCCGTTCGGCCGCCGACCAGGATACCAGCAGATCCGACGCGCTGCGGGATACCGTGACCCCTGTCGGACGGTAAGGGACTGGAGCGATCTGTTCTAATTGGACCTGCGAAAAGAGCGATTTGTTATAGTTTTCAATCAGGTTATTTTCTTTGGCCGCATCCGCCATCAAGCCAATGTACACTTCATTCGCGTCCAGCGGCATCGATCCAATGGTCATCCAGTTCGTTCCTTCTTGTGAAATATAGCCTGTGACCGTGCCGCCGAACTTGACAATCTTCACATAATACGGCGGATTGATCGAAGGCAAAGGCGGGGTTTCCGCTACAGAAGCTCCCTCGGTATCTCTGCTGTAAAACTCCGCTACGTGTCCATCCCCTCGAACCGCCAAGCCCATGAGTGCCATACGGGATCCCGGTATCAGCTTTTCACGGATCATGACGCCGGCTTTTGCCAACGGGGTGGTATGGGTAATTTTATCGATACGAGCTACCAATTGCCCGTCGCCGACGAGCTTTTGATAGGCGAACTGGAAGGATTCCGGATTTACCGATATATTCCCGGAGCTCTTGACCGTAAAGACACCGTCATTCAGATTCGAGTGCCCCGGCAGTCCTGGAGTTCCGATATCTACAGCAGTCCATGGCGCAATATCACCAGACTGATTAATATGGACAGGAACTGCATCGGAATCCGTCGAGGTTCCCGAATTATCTATCGCTTTGGCCACAAGAAAATACGTTCCTTCCGGTACATCCGGCCAAATGAACTGATACGGAGCCGTATCATCCTCACCCAGCTTGACATTATTGCGATAAAACTCCACTTTGCTAATCGTACCATCAGGATCCAACGCTTCCGCGTTGATGGTGATCGTTGTGCCCTTGTCTGTAATCGTATTGACCGATGGGGTTGTAATCTGAATAACCGGGTTGAGGGAGCCGCTGCCGACGATCAAATTCAAATAATTTTCCAAATTCGTGTATCCGTCGCCGTTCATTTGGCCGTTGCGGTCCTCCGGATCGTTCGGATTGAGCCCGTGAGCCAGCTCCCACTCGTCCGGCATCCCGTCATGATCCGAGTCTTCAGGAGCAGGAGCACTGTTCAAGACAGGCCATCCTCCTACCTCGGCGGGCGAGTTGATTTGTCTGCCAGTACGGTTAATAACGTCATGGATGATCCGGGCGTCGACGGAATCGCGTTTAGGCAGAATAGCCCCTGCTTGCTCGAGCACCAGCTTATACGCTTCCTCCGGCGTATGGGTCGTTACCGGATAAGCCGGAACCGGCGAATACAGCCTTGTATTGGTAGGAGTAAACTCCTGAACCCCCAGCCAGTTATCCGCCGTTACTTCCGGCGATCCGTCGATATAGTTGCCGTCAATGTACCATTGCCCGTTCAAGCCGAGCTCATCGAGCACCAGGTCTCTTTTGGTAAGAAGCGTATCCGGTCCGTATTTATTATAGTTGTTGATCATGTTCACATTCGCGCTGCCGCCGCCGTATGCCGTCTTATAGTTCCAGTTGTAGACAACGTTGTTACGGTAATCGAGACTTCGCTTGTCTTCTTCCGTTCTGCCTTTAAAACGGGGGTTGCGGCTGCTGTTATGCACCAGCAAATTGTGATGATAGGACGTGTTGCCGGCGCCCCACAAGCCGCCGAAGCCGTGGCGTCCTTTTTCATGCTTGGACATATGCAAGGCTTCCCCGATAATGGACCACTGCACCGTCAGGTTATCCGTGGTCTGAGGTGACAGCACCTCATCTATCGCCCATTCGAAGGAACAGTGGTCGATAATAATGTTCTTGCGACCGTCAATCGACATCGAATCGCCTTCCGCCGGAGACTCGTCTCCCATCCGGAAACGCAAATACCTCATAATGATATTGTCTGCCTTCACGTAGACAGAATAATTATTAATGCTGATCCCGTCGCCGGGGGCCGTCTGTCCGGCTATCGTCAGATTCGAGCCGGTGATAGTAAGCGACGACTGGAGCTGAATGTTGCCGGACACGCGGAACACGATGGTCCGGTTGCTCTGACTCACCGCATCGCGCAACGAGCCGGGACCGGAATCATTCAGGTTCGTGACCTCATACACCGTTCCCCCGCGACCGCCTGTAGTATACATCCCCCCGCCTTCCGCACCGGGGAATGCCGGTATGCCTTGGCTTGCCCCCGGCGGATCAGCAGCATAAGCCGGGAAGGATGAAGCCAGTATTGCAGCAGACAGCAAGGACGAGCACAGCAGCTTTCTCACGTTCAATAAAGTTACCTCCCTACGGAAAATAGTCGTGGCTTCGAACGAATAGCCATTATGATAACGCTTACAATATTAGCCTCCTTTCATCTCGCTCATTGTTCCGCTGCAGCCGCAGTGAGCCGCTTTCCCGAATAATCAGGATAGGCTGCACCTACAGATTAACCACATTTTTCCTATGAACCTATAGGGCTTTTTTTTCATTGAATAGGGGAGATACACTATTGTATAGCCGGAGTTACTGAGGGGGCGTCTCTCTTTCCTTCGTATAAGCGGCAGGAGATGTACCGGTTTCCCGTTTGAACACCCGGTGAAAATAGGACGGATCACAGTAGCCCAAATAGTCCGAAATATCGCCGATAGTGCGCTGCGAGTGGGTCAGCAGGTAAATCGCGGTTTTCATCCGCAGGCCATGAACGTATTCGCCGATGGTCTGGCCGGTGACTCCGCTGAACAGCGCGGCGGCGTAATTGGGGCTCTTGTCGATGACCTCCCCCAAATCCTCCTTCGTCACCTTCTCCCGGTAATGGTTCTGAATATACGATTTCATCCGCTCGACATGCTGCTCTTTGGCCGACGACGGCTTTCCCTCATCCAGCTCCCGATTCCAGTGGGTTAAAATTTCCAGAGCCAGGGACTGGCACATTGCCTCACGGTAAGGAAGCCGTTCCTTCCACTCCTCGTTCATCATCCGGAATCGCTGGTACAGCAGCTCATATTTCCCGGTCTTCCATTTGCAAAATTCATTGGCTGTTAGCAGCGGCAGCAAGGGGGACGAGCCGTCCTTCAGGAACGATACGACGTACTTCTCGTGGGTTACTGTAGGGATACTTTTTCCGTAAAAAGGAACCCCGGTCGGGATTAGCAGCAAATCCCCCTTTTCCAGCATCACCTTTTCGTGGTTAACCCAATACAGGCATTTGCCGTAGCTTACGAGAACCAGGACATCATACGGAGCTCCTTCCTCATGCTCCTCAAACCAATGGACCCCCGTATCCTGACGAACCGTTTGGACGTAAATCATGCGACGACTCCTTTCCCCTCATAGGCTGCATGGCTGTTTATTATGCAAAACTCACTCAAATATTATCATACTATTATACATTTAGCGTACTATATTTCATAGTATTATTCGACAAATTTCCCTACAATGAGGTTCAACAGCATCAATACAGAGGAGTGGAACAAACGATGACACGCAAAACAAAAATATTATGCACGATGGGACCTGCCTGTGACTCCGTAGAAACGCTGAAGGAATTGATCCGTTCCGGGATGAACGGCGCCCGTATTAATATGGCTCATGGAGAGCTGTCCGATCATGCCGGAAGAATCGCAAGAGTTCGCCAGGCGGCTGAAGAGCTGGGGGCGACGGTCTCCATTCTTATCGATATTAAAGGACCCGAAATTCGTACCGGCCTGTTGGAGGAGCCCTCTTACGAGCTGCGTACAGACGATACGATCACATTGACGACCGAACAAGTAAAAGGAACGGCCAAACGCATTTCCGTGTCCTACCCGCAGCTGACGCAGGATGTGACGGTAGGCTCGCGCATCTTGATCGATGACGGCTTGATCGAGCTGAAGGTTGAGTCGATCCAGGGCACGGAGATTGAATGCCGTATTTTGAACGGCGGTGTAGTCAAGTCGCGCAAGGGCGTCAACTTGCCGGGTGTGCGTACCTCGCTGCCAGGCGTAACGGAAAGAGACGTCCAGCACATTCAATTCGCAGTCGAGCAAAATGTCGACTTTATCGCCGCTTCCTTCGTCCGCAAAGCAAGCGACATCATGGAAATCCGGCGTATTCTTGAGGAAAAGAAGGCTACCCACATTCAAATCATTTCGAAAATCGAAAATGAGGAAGGCGTCATCAATCTGGACGAAATTCTGGAAGCATCCGACGGGCTTATGGTCGCTCGGGGTGACCTCGGGGTAGAAATTCCGGTCGAAGACGTGCCGATCATTCAAAAGCAAATGATTCAAAAAAGCAACGCGGCCGGCAAAACGGTTATTACCGCAACGCATATGCTCGATTCGATGCAATCGAACCCTCGTCCTACGCGCGCAGAAGCAAGCGACGTAGCCAACGCCGTATATGATGGAACCGACGTCTTGATGCTGTCCGGTGAAACCGCCGCAGGCAAGTACCCGGTCGAATCCGTACGCACCATGGCTGCCATCGCCGCGAATATCGAGGAAGTGCTGCCTTATGAGGAAATGCTGGGCAGCAAGTCGGAGCTCCGCAAAACGAATATTACGGAAGTCATCAGCCGGGCTGCCGTAGGCTCGTCGCTCGACTTGAACGCCAAAGCCATCCTTACCCCGACAGAAAGCGGCTTTAGCGCAAGAATGGTATCCAAGTACCGTCCTAAATCGCCTATTATCGCCGTAACGGCGAATGACTGGGTGCAGCGCAGACTTACGCTGTGCTGGGGAGTAACCCCGGTTCTGGGACCTAAAGTGGAATCGACCGATGCCATGTTCGAATCGGCACTTCAGGCCGGCTTACAGACTGGTCTCATTGAATCCGGCGACCTTGTTGTCGTATCCGCGGGAGTGCCTGTAGGGCAATCCGGCTCCACCAATTTGATCAAAATTCAGCACGTTTAAAAGAAAACAAGCAGCGGAACCTGTGATCAGGCTCTGCTGCTTGTTTTCATTTTAGGATGATAAGGCCGCTTAAAGTGCTTTGTAGTAAAGAACGGTCTAGTCGGCATTAAATCAACTTGAGAACATTGTTCTTCATTAAAAGTCCTTTTGATAAAAGTCTCGGTTTCGATGATTTCTATTGGTTGAAAAACAGACGGTACATGAGCTCCGCCGCTTCAGCTCGGGTCAGCTGCCCTGCCGGATTCAAGCGCTGTTGATCATCCACTGCCAGTAAATGATGCTGCAGCAAGACAGCCATTGCTTCCCTTGCATAGTCGGATACCGATGCCCCATCCTCGAAATCGTTCAGCCGGTTAAGGGATGAAGCGGCCGGCCTTTCTCCAGGATACAGAGCTTTGGCTATCAAAACAGCCGCATCCTGACGATGCATCATCATCGCCGGTGCAAACCGGTCCGCACTTACTCCTTCTATCCATCCTGCTTTGTAGGCCAACTGAACCCATCCGTATTCCCAAGCGTCCGCATCCACATCCTTGAAGGGCAGTGAATAATCATTGCTCTCGGGCTTGGTTGAGCCGCCCTTTACCAGGCTTGCCAGCAACTTGACGAATTCTGCCCTAGTCATAGGGTCATCAGGACGGAATCGGGACATACCGCTTCCTTCTAATATCCCTTTGGCCGCTAGGGTAGAAACAGCCTTCGATGCCCAATGGGAGGCGGGAACGTCTTGAAAAGTAACTGGATTCGGCATTATCGCATACGTGCTGAAATGATTCGTTGAGAAGTGCATGCTGCTGGTTATTGCATCGTATCTTCCCGCTTTATTTTCCTTCCATCCTGCATCGTCCATATAAAAAACGGTAAGCAAATCCGTATCTACGTTCGGGTCAGCTTTATAAGGAAGTTGAATAGCCAAAGGCTTTAAAAATTGGCGTACCGGTTGTGCCTCTCCTCCCTTTGGTATTGCTTGCAGCTTCAAGCTGAACTTGGGATAAGAACCTTGTGAATCTTTGCTCACTTCAAGCTGTAGCATATCAGCATCTATTAGCGGCAGGGCATCAGGTGCCCAATGAATCGCAACACCATTCATTTGTGTAAGTACTGTGCGGTCTGGCGATACAAAAAGGGATGCCGGTACGCTGAGTGCGACAGGCAAGTCATCCGCTGCCGATTGTACACGAAGGGTCACTATTGGGGAAGCGACCGATAGACCTTTCGATGACAAGCGCTGGAGTACGGCATCTCGCAATGTATCCGCTGCTCGAAGCTTAGCCTCAAGCTCTTCAGCCGATAGTGTCGCTGTGAATCGGTCTGAGGCTCTTACAGCCGGAAGCTTGAAAGTAAATGCGTCTTGCAGTATCGCATCTGCTGCCTGCATTAACTGACTGTCGGTTCCGCCCGTCCGCATCAGGCGGTCCAGCGCTTCCAACGCCGCACTCGTTGTCGTGCTTGCGCCGCTTCCACCGGTGCCTCCAGCGCTTCCACCTCCGCCCGCGCCTCCGTCGCTTCCGCCTACTCCCGTACCTCCGTCGCTTCCGCTTCCACCGCTGCCTCCGCCGCTTCCGCTTCCGCCCGTGCCTCCGCCGCTTCCGCCTCCACCGGAGCCCCCGTCGCTTCCGCTTCCACCGGTGCCTCCAGCGCTTCCAACGCCGCCCGTGCCTCCGTCGCTTCCGCTTCCGCCCGTGCCTCCGCCGCTTCCGCTTCCGCCCGTGCCTCCGTCGCTTCCGCTTCCGCCCGTGCCTCCGCCGCTTCCGCTTCCGCCCGTGCCTCCGTCGCCTCCGCTTCCGCCCGTGCCTCCGTCGCCTCCGCCTCCGCCCGTGCCTCCGTCACTTCCGCTTCCGCTTCCGCCCGTGCCTCCGTCGCCTCCGCCTCCGCCGGGCTCGGCGGCGACAGTCACCTCGCTGAACGCTCGTTCTGTTCCGTCAGCTGTTCGCACCGTAATGGTCGCCGCTCCGGGTGCTATTGCAGTTACATGTCCATAGACGTCAACCGTTACGGATTGCGTACTCGATGTTTCATAGACCAGAGCGCCGTTTACGGCACCGGTCGGAGCAACCGACGCAAACAGCGAAGCCGTTTCACCCACCTTTAAAGACATTGTCTCCGGTGTCACCGTTACCCGCTCCGCCATGGAAACGAACGTATATACTTTAACGTCATCGATATAAACCGGGGCGTCGACTGCCCCGTAGCTGGTGCTGAACCGGATACCGTCAATAGGGCCGCCTTGATTCCAGAATGGCGCATCCACGGCCGCCTGTCGCCCATCCAAATACACTTGAAACAGCTGCCTGCTGACATCGACATCCAACTTCACGGTATGCCAGTTTAAGACGGGCACCTTGACCAAGTCGGTCGTCACATTCCCGGGACCGGTCAGCTTCAAGGTTCCATTCGAGCTAAGCTTGGCTATCGAGGTACTGCCGCTCATCAGCTCAAAGGCAGAGAATTTGCCCGTATTTTTCTCGTAAAAGCGCCACTCTACCCCCAGTTTCCCGGACTGCGGCGCAAATGTTTTTAACGCGGAATCCAAGAACTTGGCATCGTTATCGTTAAGCAGCAAGCTTTTATTCACAGCGGACGGCATTGCTTGAACGGATACCTCCGCCGTTGCCGCTTTATCGGCTATCGTCCATCCCGCAGGTTTCGTGCCGGTCACAGCATCATTGAACGTTTCGTTGACGAGCGATACGGCACCGAATTTATACATGATGACATTATCGATATATAGAACGGATGAAGCATCCTGCACGCCGGTTTGAATTTGCAGGGAGTCGATCCCGCTGCCAGGCCGGCTGAATTCCGCTCTCCATGCTCCCAACTTCCCGTTTAAGTACAGATCATATGTGTTGGCAGCCGGATCAATACGCAGCTTTAGCATGCTCCACTGATTTGCCGGAACATCAGTCAGGGGAATGCTCGCTCCGCTGGCATCGATACGGCTCAGC
The DNA here is from genome assembly GCF_039543185.1 of Paenibacillus vulneris. Lineage (NCBI taxonomy): Bacteria > Bacillati > Bacillota > Bacilli > Caryophanales > Paenibacillaceae > Paenibacillus > Paenibacillus vulneris. The sequence continues at coordinate 25,644 of NZ_BAABJG010000021.1, forward strand.
TTATCACCGGCTTTCAGTGTAATGACCGGCGTTCCGCCGTCCATCAGCTCGAAGGTTTGAGTGGCTCCAGCCGATGTTGAAGCAAAGCTCCATTCTATGTCCACCTTACCCGTTTGCCTCAGAAACGGCCGCTTAGCCGTCACTGTGCCTGTGCCGTTCCTGTCCATCAAGCGCAGGGCCAGCCCGTCCGTATTGGACAAGGGTACTAAAGCAGCAGATGTATTTCTGTCCGCGGATATGCTCCACTCCAACGGCTGATTTCCCTGGATTTGATCGTCGAAGACATCATACACATGGGTTATCGGTTCGCTATCCGGCAGCGGAGCCGGAAGATTAACCGGTTCCTGGATAGGCGCTTCCGGATCCGGTCGCGGCTTGAGCGGGTCCGTATCGAACACCACGTTCAGCGACTTCCCTAAGGTGCCTCCGGTATTGACCGTCAATTTGATGGTAGGTGCGAGTTGGGTAACGAACACCTGGGGATCCGAGGACAGCACTCCCGCAGCCGACCGGTCCAGCTCCAGATCTATAGCACCCGTGTTTTCCAGTGTCGGGTCGGATACGGCCAGCTCCAGCCTATTAGAGCCTGCCAGCTCGCGAGCCATAACCGATGCCTGTCTGCTGCTCGTTATGAAATCAACCTTTTTCAATGCGTCCTTCCAAAAATGAACACCCGTGATCTGGAGACTCTTCTCATACACCGCCTGAGCATCCGGGGAGTTCTCCAGTATAGTAACGCTTGGATTAGCCGAGTATGCTCCTGTCTCCGCGGCCGAACGGTTCGGAAGCAGGATATAGCTGTACGTCTCGTTGTACGGATTGCTTCCATGATTCAGCCACATCGTCATAAAACGGTTCGTTCTCGGATCAGTTGAAATCGACGGGTTATCGTTAATGTCCTTCCATGTCCCTGTACGCTGCTCTCTCAGCATGTTAAGGTTTGCGGTCTCCGGGAACACGTACCCGATGTCCGATCCTGGAACATTACCTGACAAATGCGCCCAATGCACACCATCTTTGACTGCGGACCAGCCCAAAGCAGAAGGCATCCGGTCACCGTCCACAATAAAATCATTATCTCCCGCCCCATTCAGCTTCCGCTGCTCAATCGTTGTTTCAATGGGACGATTATCACTGCTGCTAATTCCGGAGCCTAGGGCGACAATCTCTTTATCGAACATAAACCAGGATTTATTCGCCGTAAGCGAGGTCCCCATCTGGCGAAGGTTCATCCCCGATGACCCATATTCGCCGAGAGTCACTCCACCTGCCCAAGCATTAGTTGGCGTACCCTCGCCATCCCCATATTGATAATGAGGCACCGTTCGTTCCCTCGTATCTACCGTAGTCCCGGGAAGCCGGTACCAATTGACGGTAGGCCAGAAATCACCCATATACTGGCTGGAATCCCCGTTATACAAATACGTCATTCCGTCGCCGGTGTACCACCCCTTGCCGTTCTCTCCATTGGTCAGCTCATAGGTTTGAATACGTTTGGAGCTTTTGCTGACCCCGAATGCGTAATCTTGACCCCGATGGACGGACCGCGCCATGGCATTCAATTCAAAATGCGCAATAGCATCGCCTTGGGCGGCAATAGAAGGATCGGCCATCCACTGCTGCACCGTCTGCATTGTCTCAATATCCGTGATTTGCTTGTAATAGTTGTAAGTCGGATTGGCCAACAAGTAGTGCTTAATCAAGCTCTTAATGGTCTCTGCATCCTGCTGCGGCGCGAATTGGGCCAAGCGGGCCATCGCGCCGATAATGCCTCCGGCTGCCGTGTTGCCAGTATTGTTCTCCCTGGCGATAGCACGGCCTCGTACCATATCCATGACTTGACCGTTATAAATGACGGGGGCAAACGTGTCCTGAACCCATCGGTACACGTTGGACACTTGCGGGTCCGTTACGCTCCAGGTTGTCCCCTGCAGCATAAACAGCAAATTGCCTACTCCACGGATTAATACTTCACCGTAGCTTCCTGTATAAGCAACGGTAGAGTGCTGGACGAACGAACCATCCTCATAAAACCCGTCTCCCGCGGTTACATACGGGAACAAGGGACTCATTTGCTCACGGACGTTTCCTAGACGGACCGGATCTTTTTGAACGATGCCCATAAGCAATTCCGCCGTTAAAATATCCGTCCGGTTGGCGCCGGTCTGTGTAAAGGTCGGGAGAGAAATATCGCCGATATAATGGTCCATCGTTCGGACATACCGCTCAATTTGATCCTTCGTCAAATCATCGTAAAGCAGCACCATAAGATCCGCCAGCTTAAGCGGAACGCCAATTTGCCAATTCCACCAGTTTCCATACGGATTCCCGGCTTCGTTATATTGATCTCGGTATAGAAATTCCATCGCTTCTATAATATCGTCTCTCAGACCGTAATGATGATACAGCGCTCCGCCCTTCATGGAATACGCAAGCGCCATCGTCTTTAATCGGGCATAGTTGCTGGTCACAAAATCGGATGTATCTGCCGAGGAAGGAATGTCATCCCATAACAAGGCACGGTCCGAGTTCGTATGGAGCGTGCTCCAATACTTGGACGCATTGCTGTTGGTCGAATTGATAATAGCGGCGATATCGGGATCATTCCTATCGAAAGAAGCTCCTCCATCGAGCGACTTCTTCCATTTGAGCCTCATCCGGTCATACTCGTCACCTTCGTTCGGGTCACGCTGTTGTACAGTAATGAACGAGGCTGCCGTCTTACCGCCATCCTGGGAAGTGACGGTAACGGTTGCTGTTCCAGGCTTCCAGGATTGAATTCTTCCTGCTCCATCCACGGATGCAACATCCGGTAGGCTCGACGACCAGGTCACATTCCGATTCGTCGCATCGGACGGCGTAAAACGCGGCCTTAAAGTGATTTCATCCTGAACATCCATGGCAATGTTCGACGGCAGCGCTATGGACTGCACGGGAACGGAAGCGATACTTACCGTTACAAGAGTAGAGGCCGTCTTCCCTCCGTCTACCGCTCTGGCGGTAATGACAGCCTGACCCGTCGATACTCCGGTCACGACACCGGATGCATCTACGGCTGCAACCTCAGGCTTGTCGCTGGACCACTCCAGACGCGGATCGCTGGCGTCAGTCGGCTCGATCACCGCCTGAAGCGGGAGCTTGGAGCCCACAGCTGCTTGAGCCGTTGGAGGAAGCAAGACATTTTGTACCGGGACATATGTCATCACCGACACCTCCGCCGAAGCAGTCTGGTTCCCATCTAAAGCGCGAGCCGTTATCACCGAAGTCCCATTACTGACACCGCTTACAATTCCCCGGTCATCCACCGTCGCCACCGCCGGATTGCTTGAGGACCATTGAATCCGCTGGTCGGACGGATCAGCCGGTGTCCAAACCAGAGAGGCAGCGGCGGAAATCGAGCTTCCCGAGGCAATAGACATACTGGCCGGGAGCGCGATGCCGGTTACCGGAACAAACTCGGATATCTTCACATCATCAATCACCATACTTCCTGCAGAGCCGTCAGCACCCGTCTGGGAAAATTTAATAGATGAAATTTTGTCCCACTGCGCGGGAAGAGCCGTGCCAAGAAGTACGGGCTGATCATTCAGGAACACATCCATCAAACGGTTTGTGTTGTCTACAAATGCCCGCAGCTTATACCACGTATCAGCCTTATAGGTGCCGATATCCTTGGTGTAGGCCTTCATTTTCCCAGCCGTATCCACACTTAGAGGCGTAACATAAATACCGCTGGAGCTTCTCAGCTCAAACACACTTCGTGGGTGTGCTGTGTCGGAAAACATAGCGCCTGACTCCAGAACAACCTTTCCGCCTATGGGAGTAGAAAGTGTTCTTGCCGTATTGACGACCTTCCCGGGGGTTGTTGCAACAAGTCTCAAGCTTCGATCTGCACGGGTGTAAACTATCTCCCCTACCGCATAATCGCCTGTTGTGACATTTGCATTGTACAGTCCCCAGTTGCCTCCGGTTTCCGCTGTCGGTCCTGACGTAGATGGCGTTGCAGGATACGTATCAAAAGTGGCTTTGACGTAAACGATACCTGCTGCCTTCACCTCCGTGTACCCTGCCCAAACAGAAAAGGTCGAGATGATAAGAGTGAAAACCAACAATCTGGATACAGAAGATGTAACGCCCTTCCATTGCTTCAACATGCTTTACCCTCCTTCATTATGAGTTTGAAGCATCCAATTATGTATGCGCTATCAAATCCTTTCAAAAAATAAGTATGTATAGGGAAAATAACCTGCACGCCCGAAGACGTGATCAGGTTATTTCTGCTGGCTTCTGCCTCGCAGCCACACTTACTTGAACAGCTATAATTCAAAAGGATCGTCCATCCTTAGGAGCCAGGCTTGAAGCTCCGCGTTCAACTGCTGTGCCACAGGCTGCTGGGATGCTTTTTGCAATGGCAGCGGGTTCAGCTGATAAGGGTCCTCCTTCAGATCATACAGCAGCCTCAAGCAAAAATTCGGATCTACCGCGGAGTACCCCCGATGCACGACGTATGTGTATTGCAGGGTCCGTACCGCTCTCCACCCGTATCGTTTATTATCCAGCCCCTGGGCGGCGAACTGCTCCATCACATCTTTGCGGCCTGGAAAGGCACACAGGAAAGCGGGATTGTTCGGAGCGGGCTCCAGTCCGAGCAAGGCGCGAGAATAGTCACTGCCTTCTACCGTTGTTGGAACCTCCAGTCCCGCAAGCCCCAGCAGCGTCGGCATAATATCTACGCTATTGAACAGCAAATCCGTTCTTCCTGCTTGTATCTTCTCCGGCCATTTCATAAGGCAGGGAATGCCGATCGATTCCTCATGCCACGAATGCTTGGCCATTAATCCGTGTGCTCCCATCAGCTCGCCGTGATCCGAAGACAGCACGATCAATGTATTTTGCTCCAGACCAAGCTCCTTTAACTCGTGCACGATCCTTCCGAACTGTTCGTCGATTCCCGTAACGGCCGCACAGTAATCCCTCATATACCGCTCCAGATTGTCCATCCCGTCCTCGATGGGTTCACCTGTATGGGCGGCTAGCCCCTCTGCTTTCACATTGGGACGCCACTTCAACGAAACGTCCTTATACCGCTCTTTATACTTTTCCGGCACTTGATCAAAAGGACTATGCGGAGGATTCCACGACAAGAACAATGCGAATGGAGATTTTTGACCGCTTTGCCCACGCAAATAGCTTATCGCCATATCGGTTTCGTGCTCGACGGACCATTGGTTGACCTGAATCATCTCCGGCGTGTCCTTCCAATAATGGGGCGTCAAATGCTCGTCATAAGTTCCATAGGAATACCAGTAATCGAAGCCGTGTCTTTTGGGACCCGGAGGTGTGTAAGCATCCCAGCCAGCAGCGCCGGAGACAGGATGCTCTGTCACATTTTGCTCCGGCAGGTCCAGATGCCACTTACCGATATAACCGGTACGGTACCCGCCATGCTTGAGAACATCTCCGATTCCTATCGCATCCTCACGAAGCGCAATATCGGCGCCAAGCTTGCAGTTCGTATACACCCCGTTCGTCTGCGGGTACGTTCCCGTCATTAAAGCCGCCCGATGCGGCGAGCACAGAGGCGTACAGCTAACGGCATGATCGAAGACCAGACTGTCTTTGGCGAAAGCATCGATATTCGGCGTCCACACCACGTCCTCCTGCCGAAAGCCGGCAGCCTGCCTGCGCCATTGATCGGCGAAAATGTAGACGATATTCGGCCTGTTTCTCTTTTGCGCGTCACTCATCACAGCCTATCACCCTTTCACGGCTCCGGCGGAAATGCCTTCCACGAAATGATCCTGCGCCATAAAGTAAATGATGATGGTCGGAATAATGGCACATACGGCGGCAGCCATCAGAGGCGCGTATTCCGTCGCATGCTCTGTCTGGAAGTGCTGCATCCCGAGCTGCAGTGTAAATAACTTATCGTCGTTCAAATAAATGAGCGGCCCGAGAAAGTCGTTCCACGAATGCATGAAGGTAAAGATCGTAAGGCTTGCGATAGCAGGACGTGTCAAAGGCATAATGATTCGGGCAAAAATACCGAACTCGCTCAACCCGTCGATACGAGCCGCTTCCGACAGCTCCTCGGGAATCGACATATAAAACTGCCGGAATAAGAAGACGCCGAACGGACTGAAGGCTCCAAGCAAAATAAGCGCCCAATGCGAGTTTAACAGCCCGAAATGCTTCATCAGCAAAAACTGCGGAATCATCATCACCTGGAACGGTATCATCATCGTCGTGATGTATAAGAAGAACAATTTGTCCCGCTCCGGGAACCTTACCTTAGCAAAGGCATAAGCGGCCATGGAGCAGGTGATGATCTGCAGCAGCGTCGTGCTGACGGCAATTTTGATCGTGTTCAAATAGTAAGTGAAAAACGGAAGATCCTGCCATACCTTCGAATAGTTCGAGAAGTAGAACGTACTCGGTATCCACTGGATCGGAAACCCGAACACCTCTGCCTCCGATTTGAAAGATGCCGATATCATCCACAAGAACGGCAAAATCATCGAGCCTGCGACGGCTATCAGCACGATATAAAGCAATCCTTTACTCACCCACGCTCCGGACGAGCGGGACAGCTTCAAGGAATGCGGTTGTTTGGAAGTTTGTGCGACTGAGTTCATTCTCTTGTCATCCCCGTTCGTCGGTTAGTAGTTGACCCATTTTTTCTGGCCGCGGAATTGAATAATGGTAATAAGGACAATGATGGCGAACATCACGTAAGCCATGGCCGATGCATAGCCGTATTCATATCTTTGGAAGGCCGTATAGTAAATATCGTACACGAGCACGTGCGTCGAGCGCCCCGGCCCTCCCTTGGTCAGCAGGAAGATCAGATCGAATACTTTAAACGAATTGATGATGCCCATAATAATTGTGAAAAAAATGACCGGCGACAGCATCGGAATCGTAATTTTGATGAGCTGTGACAGCTTGCCCGCCCCATCGATCTCCGCCGCCTCGTACAAGTCCTTCGGAATCCCTTGAAGACCCGCAAGATACAGCACCATGTAATAGCCGACATTTTGCCAGATCGTGACTATAATGACCGAGAACAGCGCCCATTGGGTGGAAGCCAGCCATCCCGGGGGATTCTCGATACCCACACTTCGCAAAATTCCGTTGATGGGCCCCATCGTCGGGTTGAACAGCAGCTGCCATACGACCGCAACGGCAATGGTCGCTGTAATGTGAGGAAGAAATATCGCAGTGCGGAATATTTTGAGTCCTTTGATCCCTTTATTCAAGGCTACGGCAGCCAATATAGCCAGCAGCAGCGTCAGCGGAACCGATACGACCATCATCACGATACTGTTCAAAAGCGAAATGCGGAACGATTCGTCGCCGATCAGTCTTTTATAATTATCAAGGCCTGCGAAGGTAATATCTCCGAAGCCGTTCCAATCGGTGAAGCTCATTACGAATGATGCCATAACCGGAAAGCAGATGAACGTCAGGAAGCCGAGGATATTAGGGAGCAAAAAAGCATACCCTACCAGCCGATTTCTTCTTGTTAGCGCTCTGGATGCCTGCATGCGGTCCAACTCCCTCCTGTTGTTGGTGTTCCCATTAGTCTTTGATAAAGTGCAGCTGTCCGTGGGGAAAATGCCTTCAGCCGGCTCAAACATCTTGTTTATCGTCAATTGGAATTTCTTTTATGGTGTTGACGATAAGCCAAAACTCGCGCTGAAAGCATCTTTCCCCACTAACTATGCTGATTCCACTTTATCAAGTACAAAATGGGAACACCTTTCTTTTTCTACTAAATTATTTTTTGCCTGCTTTAAAATCCTTGGCGTATTTATCCGCCCATTCCTTCTGAACGCGCTCGCCGATTTTTTGAATCGCCTGATCGACCGTTTGGCCGCCGGACAGCGCCAGCTCGCCTTCCTGCAGATAGATGTTGCCGACGACGATATTTTTCACACCTGGGAGCAGAGGATACTCCGGATACTCTTTTTGTTCCACGAAGTAGTGAATGTTCTTCGGTTTCATGCTGCCGTCGCCTACATACGCTTTGCGGATTTCATCGTTCGTGAAGCCGGTCAGGAAGCCTTTGGATGCGAATACCTTCGCACCTTTGGCGCCCGTCAAATATTGCAGCAGCTTGAATGCGGCTTCCTTATTCTTCGAATCCTTGTTGATCATAATGGATACCGGAGTCGCCAGGCTTGTATTCGCGGCTACGCCCGGCGGATGCGGGATCGGTACAACATCCCAGTCAAAGCTGATTTTCTTATCCGTTTCCGCTTGGCGAAGCTGCGCTACGTGCCAATCACCGATGAGGTTCATCGCAACATTGCCCTTTTGGAACGCGGAATTGTAATGCGCGGAGGTCGTCACCTGCTCGGACCATGGCATGATGGAGCCGTCCTTCTCCATATCCTTGCGGAATTGGAGCGCTTTTTTAAACGGCGTCAGATCCTTATCAATGATGGAGGCTCCCGTCTGAACGGCCTGCATATACCAGGTCTGCGCCCATTGCTGCAAGTATGCGCCGTAAATTTTGTTCGCGCCCTCGCCTTTCGTCATTTTCTTCGCCAGTTCCCGGAACTCGTCCCATGTCATATCGGCCTTCGGATAAGGCACGTTCGCCTGGTCGAACAACGTTTTATTGTAATACAGCATGTAATTCGATTTGCGGTATGGCAAGCCGTACATTTTGTCATTTACCTTCATCCCGTCGTACAGCGGACCGAAGCCGGAAACATCCACATTATTCTTCTTGATGTAATCGTCCAACGGCTCCAAAATGCCCGTATCCAGAAACACGTCCATATTGCCGCCGAACAAATCGATCTTTTCGCCGCCGGATAGTTGCAGACGCAGTTTTTCATAATATTGCGCTTGAGGAATCGTCTCGAATTGGACGTTAATATTCGGGTTTTCCTTCTTGAATTCTTCATAGGCCAGCTTGGTCGTTTCCAGATCGTCAGGCAGAATGGTCATGCGAAGATTAACCGTTTGCGAATCGGTGGAAGCTCCGTTATTCGCTGCTTTATTCTCGGCCGATTTATCCCCGCAGCCAGCTGCAACGCCTACTAATAAGGTTCCCGCTAAGGCGACACCTATCACTTTTTTCCCCACATAGGAAAGTTTACCTTCATGAATACCTGAACGTAATGAAGGAGCTTTCCTATTGGCGATTAAACCTGCCATTGAACGCGGTCGCTCATCTTTGAAAGTCCTCGATATAGGTTTTTTCAATTTACATCCATCCCTTGTTTTGTTATCATAATGATTACGCTTTCGTCGCTGTCTATAGTATAGGGGAACCCGAGCCGGTCGCAGAAGGTGAAAGTTTTATTCCCCCTCTATCATCCACCCGTATTCTGACATCTGGAGTCGTTCAACATGATCTATTTCACGCTGCTGTTTATCGTCTGTTCGATTCTTCTCACCTATCGTAAAATGAACAGCCTGTCCACCCGATTTATGTTCGGCATCATCCTCGGATGGGTCATTTCATTCGTTTCCTTTACTTTGTATTTAAGTAAGTTTAACTATTATTACAATATCATTCATACGTTTTTTAACTTTAGCCCGGGCACGTGGAACTACCTTGTACTGACCAAGTTTAACGCCAACATGCTGATTCGCTTATTGAATGGCGGCATTATTTTATTCAACGGATCGCTTCTCTGCTTTGCCGTTTCCTTTACCCGTACGTCCCGAAAACGGACCAACGCCAACATTTATGCGGCTATCGCCTTGTTCTCCGTCATTTCCTTTGTATTTTACGATCCCGGTGTTCAAATATGGCTTCAGGATTTGGCCGTCGACCATGCCGCTGCGGAGGGGCTGTCATTAAGCACAGCGATTCATATCGGAGAATACGGCTTCCGTTATGCCGGGGATGCGCTTATTCTGATCGCCTTCTGGATGCTGCTCAATTATTATATGAATTATCCGAAGATCCGTTTTTTGAAAAACTACGCGCTGTATCACATATTGAGCCTGATCCCCGTTGTCCTGATTCATTTCCTGCTATTTTCATGGGCTCCCAAGAACCTGGTCATAGCAACGTACCTGCAGGGATACTACAATTACCTTCAGCCGCCAATCGGCTCCTATCCACTGACGCTGTATGTTTTTCCTTATGTGGTATTTGCGGCGCTGGCCTTTTTGCTGCTTATTGTGTTTAAATACAATTCCATAGAGACGTATCACAAAAATCAAGACATTCAAATCAATAAAAGCATTGATACGGCTTCTCTGGGAGCAAGAGCCTTTACTCATGCATTGAAAAATCATCTGCTAGCCGTACGTTCCGAGGCGGAATATTTGAAGGAGAAGCACGCGGACGACGAGGATACTTCCTACAGCCTGGATTTGATGCTCAAATCTTGCTCTGCAGCAATGGAAAGTATAAGCGATGCGGCCCACAAGCTTAAATCGATTGAGCTGAATCTGCAGCCATGCCGCCTCAATCTTCCTGTCAAGGAGGCGCTCTCCCTGGTCAAGCAGGGTCCCCATCAGGCGGATATCAAGTTTGTAGCGAGTGCCGAAATCCCTGCGGCTTATATCGATCAGCAGCACATGGCCGAGGCGATTTATAACATTATTGAAAACGCTCTAGAATCGATAGACGGTACACCGGATGGAGCGATCGTTATTCATCTGGGGCGGCAGGACAGCTGGGGAATGATCTCCATAACCGACAATGGGCCGGGAATGCCGAAGGAGCATCTGGATAGGATCTTCTCCCCCTTCTTCTCGACCAAGCCGTCGATTCATAACTGGGGGATCGGCCTATCTTACTGTCACAAAATCGTTGCGGGGCATGACGGCAAGATCAGTGTCGACAGCAAGCTGGGGCAAGGAACCACATTTCGTATTTATTTACCTGTTATTTAGAATAAATCCAAGCCAGAAGCCGTTTATTCAAACATTTCGAGATAAGGCAGGGGAATAAAATATACCCCCATCCGACAACAGCCAGAAAAAGGGGAGGCGTCTTTCATGAACGGGGATCACATCAAAATACTGATTGTAGACGATATGGAGGCTCATCGCAGAAGGCTTGAGCGTATCATTGCCGCTTGTGAGGATATGGAGAGTGTAGCGTCGGCAAGCTCAGGCTACGAAGCTGTCATGTACGCCGCCATGCATCAACCGGATATTATCCTGATGGATATCGAAATGGAGGATCCGCTAGCGGGCATTCATGCGGCCAAACAAATTAATGAGAAGCTGCCGCATATTAAAATTATTGTGTTGACGGTGCATAAGGACGACAATATTATTTTCGCTGCGTTTCAAACCGGCATTATGGATTACATCCTGAAAACGGCGGAGAAGGAAGAAATTGTGGAGGCCATACGCTCGGCTTTTCATAACCGGTCCCCCATCCGTCCCATGATCGCCGAGAAGATACGCGAGGAATTCGTCCGGATCAAAAAAACGGAAACCAGCCTGCTCTATGTCATTCAAATTATATCGGAGCTGACGCCAAGCGAGCTGCAGGTGCTCAAGCTTCTCTGTGAGAATAAAACGCGCAAGCAAATATCCGAGGAGCGGACCGTCGAATACGAAACGATCAAAAAGCAGGTCGGCAGCATCCTGAAAAAATTCAAAATGCAGAGCACGGCCGAGGTGGTGGCGACGGTCAATGAATTGAAAATATTCGAGGTGCTGAAAAAACTATGACTGTAACGCAAAACGGCAGCTTTCGAGAGTCTCGAAGCTGCCGTGTGTATTAATTTCAGCTAAACATGTTAACCCGCTATTTCTTCGCTGCCTCGATATCCTTGGCCGCCTGCTCCGCCGCCTTGCGGAAGGCGGTGTTTGCATCGCTCAAGTCCTGAGCAACCTCCCGGAACGCTGCTGTCGTAGGCTTCTCGGCTATATCATCGTAGACGGTTTTGGGTGAAATCGGCGCCGGCTTGGTCGGATAAAAGGCTTTGATGTTTTTCCCTTTCAGCGTCGGTACATCCTTGCCGAACGATTCGATCAGCTTCGGATTGTTCACAACCGGCATTCCCGTGCCGTCCGCCGCGAATTTCTCCTGCATCTCGTCGGAGGTCAGATAAGCCAATATATCAAAGGCAACATCCTTATGCTTGCTTGTGCTGGCGATGCTGGCAAGGGTAGGGTACATCTGGGAGCCGACTCCCGGCGCTTCTTTGAACGATGGCAGCGGTACGGCATCCAGATTCATATCCGCAGGGGCTCCTACCATCGTGCTGTTAAAGTAAGCGTACATGGCAAGCGTCCGGTCCTTGATGAACAGATCGGCCTCCTTCCCGTGCTTCTCCTTCGGAAGAACCGCGCCCGGGATTTTATAAAACCTCGCGAAATTTTCCGCGAACATTTTGAATTTCTCCGTATCCATCGCTGGCTTCATCGTCTGGGGATCAACGAATGGCAGCGATAGCTGGTTCACCCTCTCCATATGGGACACGGAGGTTGCAAAGCCGTAGTATTGCGTCCCTCCCTCCGTACGCGTCATCTTTTTGGACAGCTCATACAGATCGTCCCAGGTCATGCCCTCCTTAGGGTAAGGTACGCCGAACTTGTCAAACAAATCCTTGTTGTACATAAGAACTTCCGCCGTCGTAAAGATCGGTAGAGAGAATATACTCCCTTTGCCATAATCCTTAATGAAATCAAACATAGATTTTTCCAAACGGCTTGTATCGTAATTGGTTTTCTTAATAAATTCGCCTAAATCAGTCTGAAGGTTGTAATTTTGGAACTGGGCGACGAAGCCTATGGATAGAATGACGATATCAAGGTCCTGCCCGGAGGCTATAACCTCATTAATACTCGTTCCCGTACCGAATGGGATAAATTTGGGGGTCACATACGGAAACTTCTCTTTAATTTTCTTCCCCATCAAGTCCATAAACTGCTCATCCGTCGTTCCCGTATTAGGACGGTAAAACGTAATTTCTACAGGCTCCCGCTTGACCTCGTTAGCTGCCTTGGCTGTAGGTTGATTCTCCTTGGAGCCTCCGCCGTCCGCACCTCCACAGGCGGACAACATCAAGAGCGTACTTAAGGATGAAGCCAGCATCACACGATTTCTTCTTTTCATTCCATGACCCCCCGAAAATGAAATATGCAAGGAAAGACACTGATTCAAGGTGACGTTTAACCTGTAGCACCGCTTTATGACCTCGAATTAAAACGCTTACATAAATCGCTTTCATTTATTATATAACAAAAGAACATTGCAGCATGCACCACAATATTCATTCATTTTTGTACTATATTCACATCTTATTCAAAACCTCTTGCCAATGTTCGAATCAACCCGCAGAGCCCCAAATAGCCACCAGCATAATGCCCATAGCGACGACGGCAGAGGATACGATTCTTTGAAGCCCCTGTTTTTCTTTTAACAGCCAGACCCCCAATATCGTCCCGAATACGATTCCCACCTCTCTTATCGGTGAAATGTGGGACAACGGGGAAATATTCATGGCATACAAAAACAGCAGATAAGAGCCCGGATTCAAAATGGATCCGACGGCAATCCCCTTCCATTGCTCCATCAGCTTCTTCTTCCAATGCGGGACGGTACGGACCGACTTGGAAATGCCGAGGACGAAACCGATATTGGCAATCTCCAGCAAAGTAAACGGCGACAGATTGGACAAATTCAGTTTGTCGACAAGGACGTAGCATGTCGTGCACAGCCCTACCAAAAGAGCTAATATTACGGGCTTCCCCTGCGCATGGCCGCTATGACGTCCAAGCAGCCGGCTGCTCATAAGAAAAATTCCGGTTATGATGCAAGCGAGCCCCAGCCATCCCCACAAAGAAAGCGATTCGCCGAGAAATAGCACGCCAATTGCCGGAATCAGCAGCGTCGACGTCCCTCTCATCAGCGGATACACCTGGGACAGATCACCGTGCTTGTAGGTTTCTGTCAGCAGAAGACCATAGGCGGCCTGCAACCCGAGGGATAACAGAACGAGCAGCCAGCCGGAAGCCGGTAGCTGTGCATGAAGGAGCTCCATGAAAGATGAGGGAAGAAGCACGAGGACGGAGGGGATAAGAATAGCCCATAGAAACAAGCCCTTCTCCTCGCTTTTCTTCGCGAACAAATTCCAGACCGCATGGGTCAATCCTGAACAAATGACTAATAGTACGGCAACAATGATCAAAAGAAGTCATCCCCTCTCACCAACCAACACACATATTAACACACAAACACACAAATATTCAACCCTTTTTCCGGTTTCAAATAACACTTGTCAGGGGCGCCTCTCCTACTTTTTCATTTGAACTAAACTTTCCGTTGCTCCTCTTTCCTACAGCGTTTAATCTGAAGCTATCTTTCATTCGGAAAGGATGCGTCCATATGTTAGCTATTACATCCATTCAGGATTGCCCTGAGCGCCAGATGGAGCTTGCGGAATATGTTAAAGCAAAGTGGCCCAACGTAGCCAATGTTGTTCTTCCTCAGATTGATCTAAGCTTATCGTCAGAAGCAGGCTTGCCGTTTACATTTCTGCTCCTGAAGGACAATCAAATCATTGGATTTTATCAGTTAATTCAACATGAATTTGTAAGGAGAAAAGATTTAACCCCGTGGATAGCTCCACTATTCATTGACGAAAAAGAGCGGGGACAAGCGTATGGCTCGGTTTTATTGGAGCACGCCCGAAACATAGCGGGGCAATTGGGCTATAAGAAGGTCTATTTGGCGACGGACCATATTCTCTACTATGAGAAATATGGCTTTAGGGAAATTGGATTGGACATTTTCGAATGGGGAAGACCAACTAAACTATATGAGCATGACACCATTGTGTAATTCAACATCGTTCAGAATGGGACCACCCGTATCAAAATAGCCCCGTAAGAGGACCCTATTAGGGGTACAAATCCTCTTACGGGGCAAGCTGTTACCGTATGACTTCTACAGGTTGTCAAGCATCCTCAACAGAACGGCAACCGCTTCGGCGCGCTTGGCCTGTTATTGCTTCACTTTATTCAAATACGATTGAAATCCCACTATTCGCATACTTCTCCACAATCTCCCGATCAATTAATGAATCGGTGACAATGCGCTCCACTTCGTTAATCGCACAAACCTTGATCAATGACACGACCTCGAATTTGCTGCTGTCGGCGAGCGCGATGGTGCGCTTGGCATTTTTATGCATAATCTTTTTGAGCTGGATCTCGCCGATGCCGTAATCGGTAATCCCCTCTTCCAGAGAAATCCCGCTCACGCTCATGAAGAACAGATCGGCATGGAATTGCGAGACGAAGGCTTCCGCCAGCTCCCCGACAACCCCACGTTCCTGATTGCGTATGACGCCGCCCGTCAGGATAATCGTATAATTGGGCATCTCTACAAGCTCATTGGCAATCGGAAGAGAATTGGTAATGATCGTAAGCCGCTCAAACTTGCGCTTCAAGGCGCGTGCAAACTCCGTATTGGTAGTGCTGACATCCAACGCTATGGACTGCCCTTCCTCTACGTACCGGGTAGCCAGCTCAACGAGCTGCTTCTTCTCCTCGACGAATTTCGTTTCCCGAAACGTTAACGGCTGTTCCTTCTTATAGTCTATGTCAGCCAGAATGGCTCCACCGTGCACCCGCTTAAGAAAGCCTTCCTTCTCCAGAAATTCCAAATCTCTGCGCACCGTTTCGAACGAGACGCCGAACATCTCAATCAGATCGGAGACGACGACCGATTTTTCTTTGTTAATTTTTTGAATGATGGCTTGATGCCTTTGCTGCACGAACAAGTTATTTCCGTCCTTTCCAACAAGCTGGCTCGCGGAAACACAAGCTATCGACATTGTAGCATAAACCAACCGTTTTTCATAACGAAACACACACAGTTACAACTACCCGCACAAGAGATCAGATAGGCTCCTCCTCCAGACGGGTCGCTTCCGTATAATTGATAAACTTGCGCAACGCGCCGGCCATTTCGCGGCTGATCTCTCCCTGTTCAAACAGCTGCTGAACCTCGTTCCGCTCCGCCTGGATCGCCTTGAATAGCAGCTCCGTCTTCTGCTTATGGAACTGCTCCAATTTATGCGGTTGAATCTGCTTCCTGCATAGCCGATCAATCAAGATATGGTAGTGAGAAATAACCGTTTCATAAGCACTTCGGTTTTTCTCGGTGATTTGCTTCTGGATTGCCGATATGGCCGCGCGCGACGTCTGAATTTTGGCTGAGCGGAGCGAATCGGTAGGCAGGCCTTGCTCCTGCTTCTTCCTGCCCCACTTCGACCATAAACGCTTCATCACAATGGCAGGCACCGACAGCCTAAGACGAAGCCGGTTCGAACAGGCGAGCTCCATTTCGTTCAGCATCCGCCGTGCCTGCAGCTCCACCTCGTGCGATATTTCTTTGTCAGCCAGCATTCGGGCCAGCTCCTCGCGCTCCGCCTGAATGCCGATCAGTCTGGCTTCATTCTCCATCACCCGATACGCCTGGCTTAATCTGGAGTCGTTGTAACCGATCTCGGTTCCCGCCCTCAGAAGCTTTTTATAATCGGTAATCACGGATTGGGCCGCAGGGCGGTTCTCGTCAGTCATTTCTTCTCTAATGGAGCTTATGGCCGCCTTAATAATCCGGATTCTCGCATCCTTCTCCTGCAGCTGATGACTGTCCTCCGCTCCCCCTTCCTCACGCTTTGCGAAGAGCGGCAGCAGAAGACTCGCGGCCAGAAGCGTGAACAAGATCACGCCTGCCGAAATAAAAATAATGAGGGACCGCTCCGGAAACGGGCTTCCGTCCATTAAAGTGTAAGGGATCGAAAATGCGCCTGCCAGAGTGACCGCTCCTCGCACACCTGACAAGGAGGTCAGCAAGGAAGCGGTAAAGTCGGCTTTCTTCAAAAACAGAAAAACCCAGATAAAGCGAAGACAGATCAGCATGAGCGAGACGATAATAATATAGCCGAACACCTGCGCATTATTAAAAGCGGCGTCGACATAGATGACATGAATGACCTCAGGTATTTGCACCCCCAGAATGAGAAATACAAGGCCGTTCAAGATGAACAAAATAACCGACCAGGTGCTGGCGGAGACGATCTGCATTTTAGAGGTCGTGTTCTCCATATGATCCTTCTCGACCGCATGAACGATCCCCGCAGCCACCACGGCCAAAATGCCGGATACCTTGCATTCCTCCGCCAGAAAGTAGATGAGGCAGGGAGTTATCATTTGCAGCAGCATATGGAAGGTCGCATCCTCCATACCTAACCGGCGAATCAGCATCCGGATGCGAATGATGAGAAAGGCAGCGACGACGCCGACCGCCAGCCCGCCTATCGCGACCAGCACAAAGTTAAGCGCGGCGCTGCCCAGCGAGAAGGCTCCGGTAACCATAGCCGCTATGGCGAACTTGAAGGCGACCAGGCCGGAGGCATCGTTCATCAGCGCCTCTCCTTCGAGAAGGCGCATGATCTTCTTCGGCAATCGGATACGCCCTGCCAAGGAGCTTACCGCAACCGCATCTGTGGGGGATAAGATGGCAGCCAAAGCAAAGGCGGCCGGAAGCGGAATCGATGGAATCATCCAATGGATAAAATAGCCGACAACAAATACAGTGACGAAAACCAGTCCTAACGCTAACAATAAAATCGGAACCCGCAATCTCCAGAGCTCGTCTCTTGGGGTCATTTTGCCATCATTAAACAAGAGAGGGGCAATGAATAAAATAAAGAACAGCTCAGGCTCCAAGGGAAGGTGAAGTCCTAGCGGCAAAATGGCCAATATCATTCCCAAGGCAACCTGAATTAGCGGGACAGGAACGAGCGGCATAAACCGGTTCAGCAAATTAGAAAGAATGATCATTACCAGCAGCATAAGGACCGCCAAAAATACTTCCATCCTGCCAAGTCTCCTTCAGGGAATATGGTGTCGTCTAACACTTGTATAACCGAATTTCCCCCGGGATAAACGATTATCTTTGAACGCTCCGCCTACTTTTGTGATTAACGCCGCTTTCCATGTATAATATAGCTACTTATGCCGAACGGCTGAATTTGACTAATGGGGGGAATCCGTCCCATGGATACTAACGGAAGCTTATACGAGCAGCAGACGGCCAAGGCCCTGAAGCTGTGGGAGAGGGAATTATTAAAGCCGCCAGGATTACTGGAGAGAACGTCACGGTCGGTTTCGATGAAAATCAATCAGGTCATTCCGGAAAAGGTGCATCAGACGATTACGGCAACCGTTAAGGGAATTGTCCAGACCGCGTTATTCAGCCTGGAATATATGCCCAAGAATCCTCCTATCGTCGGAGCTACGCTTGCCTTGAGAGATCACAGGGCCGAAGAACTGCTCGGCTTTTATAAAAAGCTGGCGGCGGCGGAAGGCGCGGGCACAGGCGCGGGAGGCATTCTGCTCGGGCTGGCGGATTTCCCCATTCTCATCGGAATTAAAATGAAGTTTCTGTTCGAGCTGGCGCATGCCTATGGGCATTCCACACAGGATTACCGGGAGCGGCTGTTTATCCTGTATATTTTTCAGCTGGCCTTCTCGGGCCAGGATAAAAAGCAGGCGTTATTCCGGACCTTGTCCCGTTGGCCGGAAACCGCACGCTCTCTCCCGCCTGCCGAATCTTACGCTCGGCATATTGATTGGAAGCAGCTGCAGCAGGAGTATCGGGATACGATCGATTTTCGAAAGATGCTCCAGCTGGTGCCGGGCATAGGCGCTGTCGTCGGCGCATGGGCGAACTACGGCCTGCTCGATGAGCTGGGCCGGGTCGGCATGAACTGCTACCGGCTGCGCTGGCTTCAGGAAGCGGAAGCCCGTAAACTGCAGGATTCTTCGGATCCAGAAAAGGGGGATGGAACGGATGAAGATTAGCAAACAAACCGCAGAGCATTATGTATGGGGAGATCAATCTGACGGATGGCACTTGGTCAAGCAGGAGGACTTAAGCGTCATCCATGAACGGATGCCCGCCGGAACCGCGGAAGTGCGTCATTATCATGTACGATCCCGGCAGTTTTTTTTCGTGCTGAAGGGCGCGGCGGAGATGGAGCTGAACGGTGAGACGGTACAGCTTCAGCCTCAGGAAGGGATCGAAATCCCTCCGGGAGTCCCCCATCAAATGAAAAACAGTTCGGAGCAGGACGTAGAATTTCTGGTCATCTCCCACCCGCAAACCCGCGGAGATCGTATCTCGGCGGAATAGGCTCGGTCATGCCATGCTACTGACCCGCCCCTGGTATCCCTCCGACTTAAAAAAGAAAAAATAAAGAAGCTCCTTTTAGGAAGCTTCGGGTTGTTGAGAAGTCTGGTTTTGCGGGAACTTTGCTACATATGGAGGTGGGGTATGCTTCGGAAGAGTTTACGTCCGCCTTTGAAACCCGCGAAAATACCGCATAAAATTAAATAAATATTTCGCGGGTTTCAACAGCGGCTGTAGGGGCATACCCCACCGGAGTATATTAGCAAAAGTTCAAGCTCTACAGGCTTCTCAACAAACTCGCTCCCTTCTAGGGGGCTTCTTTATTTTTACCAGGTAACGATTCCCTTCGACCCCGCTCCCGGATTGTTCAACATCTCCATAACCGGAACCGTATAGGCCACAAGGACAAGAACTACAATCACGCCGACCCATACTCCCCAGCGCTCGAAGATCGCCGGGGTTTGCTCCGCCGTATCCCGCACTTCGGCAATCGGATACTCCGTGCTGCCCTTAGGCGCATTGAGCAGCATGATCACGTTCATGATCATCATAATGACGCCGATGAACAGGATCGTCCCTCCTATGGCCATCACTACATGATAAGGCATCCATAGAACCGCATCCGGATGGTTCTCATAGGTCGTATAAGCGGTTCGGCGCGGTGAGCCGAGCAGCCCGGAGATGTGCATGGAGCCGGACATGAAGAACATCCCGGCCAGCCAGACGATAGTCTGGGCTATCCCCAGCTTATGCATCAAAGGCGTCAGGACACGCCCTGTCAATGCAGGCAGCAGCCAATAGGTCACTCCGAAGAAGGTGAGCGCGACACTTGTTGCAACGGTCAGATGGAAGTGCCCCGTCACCCACAGCGTATTATGAACGACCATGTTCATTTGGTTACTTGCATTGATCAGACCTCCTGCACCGGCCGGAATAAAGATGAGCATGCCCATGAAAGGAGCGAAGAAACGCACGTCCTTCCAAGGAAGCTTCTTCAGCCATCCGAATAACCCGGTTGCCCCGACTGACCGCCCATGCAGCTCAAAGGTGGCGAACAGTGAGAAGGCTGTCATGAGAGAAGGCACGACAACCATAAAGGTAAGAACCACCTGCACGTATTTCCATACCGACGAAATCCCCGGCTCCATCAGCTGATGGTGAAATCCGACGGGAATGGAGAACAAGAGCAGCATGATAAAAGCCAACCGCGCAAGCGCATCGCTGAACATTTTGCCGCCGATAATTTTGGGAATCACAACATACCAGCACATATAGGCTGGGAGCAGCCAGAAATAAACGAGCGGATGGCCGAAGTACCAGAATAAAGTACGGCTCAGCACCACGTTCACCGTTTCTACCCAACCGAACGACCAAGGGATCAGCATGAACAAGACTTCGATAGCGACGCCGATCGTGGCAATAAGCCACATCAGCATGGTCACGACAGCCATGAAGCCAAATAGCGGGGACATGCGGCCGCCATGCGTTTTTTTCCAATACCGATACTGGATAAATATCCCAAAACCACTCATCCAGCTGCCTACTACAACTAAAACCAGAGCGACATAAAACCATGGCGATGCCTTCATCGGAGCATAGAACGTATACAGCACCGTCGCTTTATTCAACAAAATCATGATTGTGGCAAGAATCGTACCCGACGTCATCAGTCCGTACCCGAGCCATCCTAGCGATCTGGCAATCGGCAGCAGGCGGCCTCCCATCGTTTTAGCCACGCCGGAGTACAGAAACCCGATGATGAAATACGTGGTAAAAATAAGCGCCATCAGCACGCCATGCGCAGTAAGCAGCTGGTAATATCCGATTTCGTACGGCAGCTTAATAGCTCCGCCTCGTACCAGGCCTTGCAGCACGCCGGCTACTCCCCCCAGCAGAAGAGCCAGAAATGCGAATAATACATGCGCGAGCACTAGCGCTGAATCACGGCGGTCGAATTCTTTTATCTCGTTACTCATTTTGATAACACTCCTTTACAATCACTGCCCGCTTATTGTGATCTTTTTCACATAACAGGAATCAGACATAGAGCTGTTTCCTGCAACGTACTATTTGACAATAATTCTTGTCTGCATCATTTCGTGCGCCGCACCGCAGTACTCATTGCACAGTACCAAATATTCCCCCGGCTTGGTGAACTTGTAGGTCAAATGGTTGATTTCTCCTGGAACCACCATCATGTTTACATTCGTTCCCGGAATTTGAAATCCGTGTACAACATCCTTGCTTGTCATGTGAAAATGCACGGTAGCTCCGGCGGGGATCTCCATTTTCTCCGGCCCATAGCCGAAAGCAAACGCCAGCATGTACGCATCATACTCATTGTCTCCGATTTTCTTCAAGCCCGGTTCGTTGAATGGCGCCGTCTGGTCCACCGTCTCCGGATCTACGACTTCACGGTGATGGCCGGATGCATGGTCCCCCGGAGGCTGCGCTCCCAGGGCAAAAGCTCCGACCCCCAGCACGATCAAAAACACACCCAGCATCGAGACGCCGACCGTTAACCAAATTTTCTCCAGCTTGTGCATATGCATCCATCTTCAATCCCTTCCACGAAATGATTACCCCCGAGCAGCAAACAATACGAATACGCCGACCCAGCTCAATATCAGAAAAGCAGCCAGCAGCATGACCGATACGAACGTCCCCTTCAGCTTGGTATCGTCTGCCGATTTTGAATCCTTGAGCTCCATCACGCTTCCTCCCCCTTCGGATGTTAACTTCTGTGTTCATTGTAAAAGCAAGGCTGCAAGCCCACTATGAGCAAAGTCACAAGCGATCCGCCGGAAATCGTGAACATTTTATGTACGGAAAAAGTATTTTGCAGGAAAGACCGAACATGCTCAGCTCTGGGTAAAATGAAAAAAGACATTCGGACTCTTCATCCAAATGTCTCTTCAGGTAATAACGGCGGTTTAACGCGAATCGAAGGCGCTGCGCAGTCCATCGCCGATAAAGTTAAAGCACATGATCGTCAGGAATATCATGAAGCCCGGAATGATAGGATACCATGGCGCCTTGGTCATGATCGTCAAGCTTTGGGCGCTTTGCAGCAGGTTCCCCCAGCTGGCCGTCGGTGGCTGAATCCCTAGACCGAGGAAGCTCAGGCTCGATTCCGTCAAAATCATCGAACCCATCTGCAGCGTAGCAGAGATAATGACCGGCGCAATCGCGTTAGGCAAAATGTGCACGAAGATGATCCGGAAGTCGGACATTCCGATCGTTCGGGCCGCATCGACGAATTCCCGGTTTTTGATCGACATGATCTGTCCCCGCAGCAATCGCGCTTTCCCCATCCAGCCGAAGGCGACGAACACGACGATAATGTTGAACAGACTCGGCTTCAGGATCGTCACCACTGTAATCAGGACGAAAAATTGCGGGAATGCCAGCAGCACATCGACCAGACGCATCAGAATGCTGTCGACACGCCCGCCGTAATATCCGGCTAAAGCTCCGACGGTCACCCCGATGATGACGTTGAATACGACGGAGAAAATGCCTACGGACAAAGATACTCTGGCCCCGTACAGAACCCGGCTTAATAAGTCGCGTCCCAAATCATCCGTTCCGAACCAATGCTCCTTGCTCGGAGGCTTCAGCCGGTTCATCAAGTCCTGGTCCGCCGGGTCATACGGAGCGATAACCGGAGCCAGCAGCGCCAGCAGGATTAACACGGCCATAATAACCAGGCTGATTAACGCCAGACGGTTGCTCTTGAACCGTTCCCATGCGCGATTTCTCGGCTGGGCGGATACGTTCACGGTTGAATTGTTTGTGGTTACGGCTGCATTCATCGGTTACACCTTCGCTTCATTTTTACTGTAGCTCACCCGTGGATCCAGGAGAGCATAGGATAAGTCGGCCAGTATGCTGCCGAGCACATAAAGAAAGGCTACCAGCGTCGTTACGGCAAAAATGACCGGATAGTCACGCTGGAAGGCCGCCTCGGTGAAGAGACGTCCCATGCCCGGAATGCTGAAAATGGTTTCCACGATGACGGAGCCCGCGAAAAAATGAGGCAAAGATAGACCGAACAATGTAATAAGCGGAATCATTGCATTTCTCAAGCCGTGGAACGAAAGAATCCGGCCGTCCCGAAGCCCCTTGGCCTTTGCCGTACGCATATAGTCCTGATTGATCACTTCCAGCATGCTGGAGCGCACATAACGAATCCAGACGGCAACCTCCGAGCAGGCGATGGTGAATACAGGCAGGACCAAATGCAGCGCCCGGTCCGATAAGCTGAACGGAGCGTTGATCGTCTGCAGCCCCCCGGATGGCACCCATCCGAGCCGGACTGCGAAGAACATCATCAAGAGCAGCCCCAGCCAAAATCCGGGGATGGAAATCCCGACGAAGGTGATCGCCGAGACGATCTGGTCCAATCGGGAGTTGACCTTCACGGCACATAGGATGCCGAGCGGAACCGCTATGGCTATCGCCAGCAAAAAGCTGGTTACCGTTAACAGCAGCGTGTTCGGCAGCCGATCCCATAACAGCTCCGATACCGGCTGGTTTTTCAGGAAGGAGGTCCCGAAATCGCCTACAGCCAGGCCGCTGATCCATTTCCAATACTGAATGTAGAGAGGCTGATCCAATCCGTAGGATTTTATCATATTCTCCTTGTCAACGGCTTTAATCGTCGGATCATCGATGTACTGAGAAAGCGGGCTGCCCGGAGCCATATGAATAATTGCAAACGAAATGATCGTAATACCGATCAGAATGGGAATGGCGTTCAGCAAACGCCTTAAGGCATAACGGGCCACCGGAGGTCACTTCTTTCATTATAATTTCAAAATCACGTCTCGATTATTTGGTAAAATACCACTTCTGAACCTCTTTCAAGTTATCGCGGGCCGGATTGAACCCTTCCAGATTGCTTGGATAAGCCATGGTCACGGTAGGAGAGTACAAGAAGGTATAAGGCTGATCCTCAGCGATCAGGGCATCAATTTTACCGAGAAGCTCTTTGCGCTTGTTCAGATCAAAGGTTCTCAAGTCCTCATCGATCAGCTTGTCGACCTCAGGGTTGTTATAAGTGATGTAGTTCGAGCCGCCCTCAACCATGGAGGAATGCCAGATGCTCTTTGGATTCGGATCTCCGGAGATGCTCCAGCCGTGGAACAAAGCAACGAAGTTTTTGCCGGACCAGTTTTTCGTGAATGCGGAGCCTTCTACCACGCGTGGCTGTACGCTGACGCCGACCTTTTTCAGCTGCTGCTGAATTACGGTTACTGCTTTCTCCCGTACCTTGTTTCCTTGAACCGTTTGCATTTCAAACTCGAATTTTTGACCATTTTTGTCCAAAATCCCATCGCCGTCGCTGTCCTTCCAGCCTGCTTCCTCCAACAGCTTCTTCGCCTTTTCCGGATCGTACGGGAATTTAGGGACGTTATCCGTGAAGTTCCAGTAGGAAGGAGACGTTTGGCTGTTCACCAGCTTGCCTTGGCCCTCCGCCACATTGTCCACGATCCCTTGGCGGTCAATCGCCATCGTCAGCGCTTGGCGCACTTTTTTATCCTGGAACAGCGGATTGGTCAAATTCCAGGCCACGAACTGGTATTGGCCCGTACCGATGCCTTTTTGCAGCTTGATTTTGCCAGATGTCTTGGCGAACTGCTCGATCGCCTGCAAGTTATCGGCAGGAACGGCAATCACATTAATTTCGCCGGTTTGCAGCTGTGCCATCATCGCATTGGCGTCGGGAATAATTTTGGCCGTTACCTTCTCGACGGAAGGCTTGCCGCCATAGTAGTTCTCATTGCGAACGAAGCGCAGGTATTGGCCTTGCTTCCACTCCTCCAGCTTGTATGCACCCGAGCCGACAGGCTGCTTGAAGAACGCCGACTTCTCCATATCCTTAATCGCTACATCCTTCAGCAGATGCTGCGGCAGAATGTTATAGATCATCATGTCGATATAACCGGCATTGGGCTCACTGAATGTGAACTTCACCGTCGTATCGTCCACCTTTTCGACCTTGGTCACTTTCGTAAACGGCGCTTTGCGTGGCCCTTTGTATTCCGGATTAATCGGGATGTTGTAAGTAAATACGACGTCGTCCGCCGTAACCGGCTTGCCGTCCGTAAACTTGGCGTCGTTGCGGATTTTCACGGTCATTTCCAGCTTGTTGTCCGAAAATTGCGGTTGGCCGACCGCCAGATCCGGCACGATATTTTGCTTCTCGTCAAAACGGTACAGCGTACTGAACACCAGCTCGATCATTTCGCTGGAGGTTGTCGTCGTTGCCCAAAAACGGATGAAGCCTTGGGGCTCCGACAAGTATGCCGTCGTAATTTCCCCGCCGTCGATCTTCTCCTTACTGGATGCCGTTGCCGCCGGATCGGCAGGCTTGTCCGTTGCTTGGGTGCCCGCTCCTCCGCCTGACGTACAGGCTGATAATAAGAGCGTCGCGCTCATGACCGCAGCAAGAGCGATGCTGCCGGCTTTACCGAATGGTTTTTTCATCAAATGGATACCCCTTTCTTGTCATAACCTGGTACTGGATAAGATTTATATGAAATGGCACGAGGCATAATGGCCCGGCTCCCATTCCCTGAAAGCTGGCTTCTCCGTCCGGCACCGTTCCGCTGCATGGGGACAGCGGGGATGGAAGGAACAGCCTGAAGGCGGGTTCGCTGCATTCGGCACCTCCCCCTTCAAAATAATCCGCTCCCGCTTCGAATCCATGGCCGGCTCGGGGACCGATGACAGCAATGCTTGCGTATACGGATGCTGCGGACGGTCGAACAGCTGGTCCCTGTTGGCCAGCTCCACAATCTGACCCAAATACATCACCGCGACCTGGTCGGAAATATGCCGGACGACGCTCAAATTATGGGAAATGAACAGATACGCTACCCGGGTTTTCTCCTGCATTTCCCCAAGCAGATTCACAATTTGAGCCTGAATCGATACGTCAAGCGCAGATACGGGCTCGTCCGCCACAATAAGCTTTGGATTTAGCGAAACAGCACGGGCGATGGCAATACGCTGTCTCTGTCCTCCGGAGAACTCATGCGGGTACAATCTGGCTGTTTGGGCGCTGAGACCTACCATCTCCAGCAGCTGCTCCGACCGTTTCATGGCCTCCTTCCAGCTGAGTCCGCCTTGCACGACCAATGGTTCGGCAATCGCTTTCCCTACCGATATTCTCGGATTCAGCGATGCATAGGGGTCCTGAAACACGCACTGCATATCTTTGCGGACCGATTTGAGCTGCCGCTGGCTCCATTGGCCGATGGATTGTCCCTGAAACCAAATTTCACCATCGGTCAAATCCATCAAGCGCAAAGCCAACCTGCCTACCGTCGATTTCCCGCAGCCGGATTCTCCTACGATACCAAGCGTCTCCCCGACGTTAACGGTAAAGCTGACCCCGTCTACGGCTTTGACTGCTCCCTTGCTCAAGTTTCCACCGATTCCAAAATACTTTTTTAATCCTTTTATTTCTAAAAGCGGTGCGCTCACGTTCCGTCATCCCCCTTTGAAAATAGCTAAACCAGCAGGCACCGGACTTGATGGCCGCTGCCGATGTCCTTCAGCTCAGGCTGCCGTTCACGGCATTCCGCCAACACCTGCGGACAGCGGTCGGCGAACCTGCAGCCTGCCGGGAAAGAGCCGGCCGGCGGCACGTTGCCGGGAATAGGAACCAGCTTCTCGATCGTACCTTGCATGCGGGGCGTGGACTGCAGCAAACCGTTCGTGTATGGATGCTTCGCTCCCGTAAAAATCGTCCTGACGTCTGCGGTCTCCACTATTTGACCGGCATACATGACGATAACCCGATCCGCCATCTCGGCGACAACGCCCAGATCATGCGTGATAAACAAGACCGACATGTCGGTCTCTTGCAGCAGCTGGCGAATCAAGTCCAACACCTGGGCCTGGATCGTTACATCCAGCGCCGTTGTAGGCTCGTCAGCAATGAGGAGATTCGGCTTGCATGCCATCGCCATCGCCAGCATGACGCGCTGGCGCATTCCTCCCGACAGCCGGTGCGGGTATTCCTTGCGAATGCGGCTCGGCTCCGGGAAGCCTACGCGCCGCAGCCAATCCTCAGCAGTTGCAATCGCTTCTTCCTTCGAAGCGTTCAAATGCCGGCTGATCGCTTCCGTCAGCTGGGTTCCGATAGTTAGAACCGGATTCAGCGAAGTCATCGGCTCCTGGAAGATCATCGCGATTTCACGGCCCCTTATCCGGGACATCTCGCGCTTGT
This sequence comes from Paenibacillus vulneris, assembly GCF_039543185.1. Lineage (NCBI taxonomy): Bacteria > Bacillati > Bacillota > Bacilli > Caryophanales > Paenibacillaceae > Paenibacillus > Paenibacillus vulneris. The sequence goes on from NZ_BAABJG010000021.1 coordinate 53,027, forward strand.
TCAGGCCGATCAGATTGCGGCCTTCCAGCCTCACCTCGCCTTGAGCGATTTCTCCGACTCTTGGCAGCAGCTGCATGATCGATAAGGAGGTCATGCTTTTGCCGCAGCCGGACTCGCCGACCAAGGCTACGACTTCATTTTTGCCGATTTCAAAATCAATACCGTCGACAACGGTCAATTCGCGCTTCTTGTCTCTTATGACGGTTTTCAAAGATTTTACTTCCAAGATCGCCTCGGACAGGGGGATCACCCTCACTTCAAATTCAGGATCATTTTTCTTGTAACGGAAAAATTATGTAATTCGTATTGTCTTCTATTTTATGGTTAATTGACCAAGTTGTCATTAAAAATATTAAAAATTTCTTTATAAAAATGAGATAAACCCAATGCTTCCAATACAAATCGGATTTCTTAGTTTTCGTTTTTTATGCGGATTTGTAGGTTATTACCAAAAAGTTTATAGCGAATGAATATCGATCTGCTTCAGCCAATCTCCGATTTCCCCAATAACTGACTCCACTGTATACTACGCGAGTTCCAGATTATGCTACAATATGGGGAGACTTGTATCACTAATCATAACCTTACGGAGGAAGCTATGCCCAAACTCGTGTTTTTCATAGGACCTGCGGGCGCAGGAAAAACCACTCTGGCTAAGGCGCTAGCGCGACAGCATCGTCCCGCCTTTTTCGATATGGACACGCTGCTGCGTCCGGCAGCCGAGACGATTATGACGCTATCCGGACTGGATCCTACCGATCGGGACTCCCCTGTATACAAGAAACACTGCCGCGACCTGGGCTATCGGATCACGATGGATGCCGCCCTGGAAAACCTTGAGCTCGGAATCGACACTTATGTCGTCGGCCCGTTTACCAAAGAAATTGAGAATGTCTCGTGGCTTGACCAGGAGCTGAATCGTATCGGAGCGGCGGCTCGCGAGGTAGAGGTAAGAGCAGTGTACGTTTATTTGCGCGACGCTTCCGTCTATCGCGAACGGATTACGGCAAGAGGCTCGGAGCTGGACGATTGGAAGCTGAACAACTGGAGCAGCTTTAGCCCGTCCTTAACGCGCAAGACGATTCAATGGGATTCTTCCGCGTGCCCGGTCCTCTACCTGGACAATTCGGAGACGTTATCCGACGCAAAGCTATCCGAGCTTGAGCGGTTTATTTATGGGGAAGAGACGACCTTCTTCTGACTATGGTTCGCTATAAAATACGAAAAAGGCATTCCCTCACGAATGCCTTCTCCTTTAACGCCTCTTTATTCTATTTTCGGTTTCACCTTAAGCTGCTGCTGCTTCATATGCTTAAAGCCCACAAACTGCTTGCTATCCTCATCCCATATTCTGAACTTCAACGATTTCAAGCTGGTTAACAGCGTAATCGTATTGACGTCCCTCAGTACAGGGTTCGCGTTATGAGCCTGCTCAAGATAATAATTCGGTACACGAGGACTCAAATGATGAATATGATGAAAGCCGATATTTCCCGTAATCCAGTGTAAGATTCGAGGCAGCTTGTAAAAGGAGCTTCCCTTCAAAGCCGCCTGGACATAGTCCCAATGCTCCTCATTCTCATAATACGTATCCTCAAACTGATGCTGAACATAAAAGAGCCAAATCCCTGCAGCACCCGAGATGAAAAATATCGGGCCCTGCACCATAAGAAAGGATTGCCAGCCAATAGACCAGCAAAGCAAAGCGGCTGTCCCGACTATACTAAGATTGGTAATGTATGTGTTCATTCTTTCCTTAAAGCCGGCATTTCTCCGATTAAACCGATAATCGATCAGGAAGATGTAGATCGGACCGAGACCGAACATGACCAGCGGATTGCGGTAGAGCCTATACAACAATCGTTTAGGAAATGAGGAAGCTCCATACTCCTCAACCGTCAAAGTCCATATGTCCCCCGTTCCCCGCTTGTTCAAATTACCGCTTGTCGCATGGTGAACCGAGTGGCTGTGCCTCCATTGGTTGTAGGGGCAGCAGGTCATAATTCCTGTAATGGTACCGATAATTTCGTTCGCTGCTTTATTTCGAAAAAACGATTTGTGGCAGCAGTCATGGAAAATGATGAAGATTCGAACTAGAAATCCGCCGGCAGGAATGGCCAATAACAGGGTTAACCAAAATGAAACCGATAAACTCACATAAGCTAAATACCAAAGCAGGAAAAACGGCACAACCGTATTAATGATTTGCCATACGCTGCTCTTAATGCGGGGTCTCTCGTATGGCGCGATGTCCTTACGCCAGCCGTCTTGTTCCTTATGAAGCATTCTAATACAATCTTCCTCTCCATGTTTACGTATAGTAGGTTATATACCAACCTTGATTATACGACGATAAGAAGGAAAGGTTGCACTTCAATAAAAAAATATTTTTTCCATCGAAATATTAGCGTCCTAAATTATCCAATTTCTCTCTCCTTTGGCGCCATACGACCCATGCGCCGACACCGTATAATAGGGCACTGGCATAGAACAAGGCGTTCATCGTCATCCAATCCATCATGAAGCCCCCCAGCAAAACGGCGAAGCCGGAAGCAATCGAAGTCCAAAAATGATACGTTCCGACCGTTCCGCCCCGGTCCCCTTTTTCGGTATAATCGGCCAGCAGCACTTTTTCGGTTGTTTTTTGCAGCGCGTTGCAGCTGCCCATGATCCATTGAAGCAGGAGTACCCACACGTATGAGGAAACCCACGGGAACAGCAGCATGACGATCATCATGCCCGCGGAGCTTGCTGCAAGTATCGTTACGGCATATCGGTCTAGCTTGGGCGCGATCCATTGGGATACGACAGCCGAGCTTATCGTAAAGACAGCGAATGCAAGCCCGTACTTGGAATAGCTGTTCCCCAGGTTTTTTAGAAGCAGCAGATAATACGGATAAATCATTCCTCCCGCCAGCGTGACGATGCTTTGTGAACGGATAAGCCAGCGAAGCTTCATATCAGGCTAGTCCCCCTTGTATTGTTGGTAAAAATAATTCATAAACAACCCTTCGGGGTCGTACTCGGATTTCTTGTCCCAAAATTCGCGGGAACGCGGGTAGGCCGCCTCAAATTGCTCCCGCTTCGGATACGCCGCATACGGCAAATAATACGTCCCCTTGTGGGCAATAACCCGATCGATAACACTTTGAATGCTTTGTTTGAATCTCTCCTGCCCTTCGTCCGACAAAGGAACGTTAAACAAGCAGACGAGAGCGAACATATCCTCTTGAGCGTAAGAGAGAACCGCTTCCCGATCCTGATTGACATAACGCACCGTAATGTTCAGCAAATTCAAATGCTCGTCCTTCAGCACTTCCCCAAAGCTTTGGACAAAAGAGGAAAACTCATTGACCGGAATAAAGTATTCCTGAAGCAGGTCATTTCTGCCTGCCTCCCTGTACTCCATGAACTGCGATTCCGACCGCATGGCATTGTTTCGGCTGATGACCGACTGCTGCTGCCGGTTGAAATACCACTGCTGCATCCGCCAGAACATGTTCTTTCCGCTGTCCGAGGCGCGGTTCATCTGAAACAGCAGCTTGGTCGGTATCACCCAATCCTCCGTTGTCTTCAAGGATTGATACTGCCGAAGAGGGAGCTCCCTATCCACCTTGTAATTGATGGCATACATTTCCTTAAGGAACGAATCCGGAGCAACCGAGATGCGGGCGATGTGCATATGGATATCGGGCTCGGCTTGAACCTGGCTTCTAAAATATCCGCTGTAATCCTCAACCGTCATCCTCTCCGTTGATATCCTGTATACTTCGTCTTCCGTAAGCGTTAAGGTCACATCCAGGATAATGCCGAACAAACCATAGCCTCCCAGAACCAGAGGGAACAAGTCCGCATGCTCAGTCCTGCTCACCTGCTTCACCTGGCCGTCGGCCGTCAGCAGTCGAAACGACTCCACGCTTTTGATTAAGGAGCCATTGCGAATATCTCTTCCATGGGCATTGATGCTGATAGATCCGCCTACGGTAAAAATATTCTGGGACTGCATCGTCTTGACCGACAGTCCATACGGATTGACGGCCTCCTGAACATCATTCCACGTCGCGCCTGCCTGAACGCGGATAGTTCGCGCCTGCAGGTCCATGGAGATGATTTTATTAAATGAAGTCATGTCGACAACGATACCGTCCTTATAATAGGTATGACCTCCCTGACTGTGCCGCTGGCCTGCGATGGATACGGTAAGATGCTTGTCCCGTGCTTCCTGCAGCAGATGAACCAGCTGCTCCTCCTCGCGGCCCTGCACGACCCGCTCCACCTTGACCGGATGAAGCCGGCTGTAGTCCGTAATCAGGAACGGATCCTGATCCGCGGTATTCAAGCTGAAATATTGATATAGGCAGAGAGAGGCCAGCAGCAATAGCGCAACCCATTTCTTCATTCCTATCCTTCTCCCTTATCGATTGTGCGAAGCCTCCGCCCATCCAACATACCACAAGTTGGAAATGGGGTCACGAGCTTTTCACTCGAGGTCTGCAAGCCCGTCCTCTTTTCTGTTATAATAGGCGATAGCCTTTTCAAATATGGATACAATAGGAGATTCTGACCCATGGCCATGAACCGCCGACTCGTCACCGATGCCGATTTTCAGGAAGCGATGGACCGTCAGTCCAAAGTACGCGTGTTTCAGGACGATCATATTGTGGATTCCGGCGTCGTGATTACCCGCTTTACGGATTCCTTCATCGTGACGCAAGCGGGAGTCAGCGATGTGACCTATCATTCGCGAAGCTCTTGTGAGTTTTTCGAAATGAAGAAGCGATAAAGATGCTTAGGAAGCAAAAAAAGACCGGGCGTATACCGCGCTCGGTCTTCTTGCTTCTTGTCTCGCCACCCCTGCTATGAATGACTGATGCAGCTGCAGCTCTACAGCTTCATCCCCGTATGCGCCTTAACCAGGATTTCATCATATTTCGCTGAATCGGATGAACGCGACAGCCAGGTTCCGATCCACGCGCCTAGGAAGCCGAGCGGTATAGAAATGATGCCCGGGTTCGCATAAGGGAACAGCGCCTGCCCGACCAGGATGGCCTTGCCCGGCTCGGGACTCCAGACGCTCGGGCTTACAATAACCAGAATGAGTGCGCTGATCAAGCCTGTCAGCATCCCGGTTATTGCACCTGCCGTGTTAAAGCGTCTCCAGAAAATAGTAAACAGAATTACGGGCAGGTTCGCGCTTGCCGCAATAGCAAAGGCGACGGACACGAGGAACGCCACATTCAGCTTTTGTGCAAACAGCGACAGCAGGATGGAAACGACCGCTACCCCCACGGAAGCCCAGCGAGCGACGCTCATCTGCTCCTTCTCGTTTGCATCTCCTTTACGGATAATATGAGTATAGAAGTCATGGGCGAAGGCAGAGGCTGCAGCCAGCACCAGTCCGGTCACCACTGCAAGAATGGTCGCGAACGCTACTGCCGAAATAAAGGCGAAGAACAGGTCGCCCCCAAGCGCTCTGGCTAATAGCGGAGCCGCCATATTGCCTCCCTTGTCCGCGGCCAATATATTATCGTAGCCTACGAAGGCCGCTGCGCCGAAGCCAAGGAAGATCGTCATAATATAGAAAATTCCGATCAGCCAGGTTGCATGAACGACGGAGCTTCTTGCCGTCGGCGCATCCTTCACCGTGAAGAAGCGCGTCAGAATATGCGGTAAGCCAGCCGTTCCTAGCACGAGCGCCAGGTTCAAGGATAGCGTATCCAGCGGCACCTTGTATTTATTCCCGGGATTCAGGAAGCTTTCCTTCAGCGGTGTCGCTGTCTTCATCTGCTCGAACATTTCGGTAATGCTGAAGTGAAACTTCGCCAGCACGATGATCGAGACGATGAAGGTGCCCCCCATCAAAAGAACCGCCTTGGTAATCTGTACCCACGAAGTGGCACGCATGCCGCCGAATACGACGTACACCGTCATCAAAGCCCCTACGATCAAGACGGAGGTCACGTAATCCAACCCTAACAGCAGCTTAATCAGCGACCCTGCCCCCACCAGCTGGGCAATCATATAAAAGATCGAGATCGTAATCGTGTTCAACGCTGCGACCCCGCGAATCTTTTTATTGTTAAACCTTGCCGCGATCATATCCGCCATTGTATATTTTCCAAGATTGCGCAGCGGCTCAGCAACCAGATATAGAACGACCAGATAAGCTACAAGAAAGCCGATGCTGTAGAAAAAGCCGTCAAACCCCGATAAAGCAATCGTTCCCGCAATACCGAGAAACGAGGCTGCCGACATATAATCTCCCGCAATCGCCCATCCGTTCTGCCATCCCGTCAATCCCCCGCCCGCCGTATAAAACTCGTTCGTCGAATTGGTCTTTTTGGCCGCATAATAGGTGATGATCAAGGTGATGGCCACAATCCCCAAAAATAATATGAATGCTGACGTATTCATCCTTTTTTCCTCCTTCGACTTTTCACCGTGCGGTTTACCCGATTCAAGACGCGTTATTTCTCGTAATTTCCTCGATCATCGCATCATATTGGCTGGACTTGCGGGAGTACGCGATACAAAGCGCCCAAGTCATAATGAATTGGGAAAAGGCGAAAACCCACGCCCAGGATACCGAGCCAAAGGCCGGAGCATTCAGCACTTTGGAATAGGAGGTTAAAAGGGGCAGCGCGAAGTAATAAGCGAAGAAAAAGATAGACATCGGCACTAGAAATCGTTTTTTCCTTGCGATTAAAGCTTTAAATTGAGGAGAATTGGCAATGCGACTGTAATCCACCGCTTTGGCATTCATACGCTCAGCCTCCCATCGTTTTTTGCGCCGCAGCTCTTGCAGGCAGCTGCCTAGACTTGGATGAATGGACCAGGGTGTGTGCGCTTCCATTTTCAATTTATTAGGATGCTATCTCCAATATTACGTTAGCTATAAACTATTTTTTTGTAAAACATCATGTAGAGGAAACGAGAATCACTTCAAATGCGAAGTAAAACTATCGTTCCCTTTCGTATTATGAAGTCAGCCATTTTTAGTTGATTCTCATCACCAGCTTGGTCATAATATAAAGAACTCAATTTTGGAGTTTATATATGAATTAGATCTGAAAATAGGGGGACAAAATGAAGAATTACGATATTATATTTTTTGATATAGATGATACACTTTTTGATTTTTCTAAATCGGAGAAACAAGCTTTTAAAAAAGTCCTTGAAAAATATAATCTATTAAATAGCTTAAGGCTGTTCAAAAAGAGTTACCAAGAAATTAATAAAGTGTTATGGGGAGAATTAGAAAATGGAAAATTGAGCCTTGTTGAACTAGGTTCAGAGAGATTTAAGAGATTATTTTTAGAACATGAACTTGAAATTGATGCAGTTTTATTCAATCAAGATTATTTGGGGTTTCTTGGAGAGCAATCGCACCTCGTCCAAGGAGCTGAAAAAGTCATTAACGCTCTCTCGCATAAACGCTTAGCAATTATTACTAACGGTTTCACTAATGTACAAACATCTAGAATTAATAATTCCCCTATAGGAGGTAAATTTGAACATATTATTATCTCTGAATTAACTGGATTCCAAAAACCACAAACAGAAATTTTTGATTATGCTTTTCATAAGCTTCAGATTACAGACAAATCCAACGTGCTAATGGTAGGCGATTCGTTGACTTCTGATATTCAAGGTGGAATTAACTATGGTATTGATACTTGTTGGTTCAATCCAAAGCACAAGGAAAATACTACATCCTTTAAACCTACTTACGAAATAAATAAATTAGAAGGCCTGATAGAGATTGTAAAATAAGTGCACATGCCCACAAGTTCTTATGTTTGGAGGAGACCTGAAACAGCATTATCATTCGCAAAAAAGTATTGCTCCTCGTCTCATAAAAATCCCCTCCGGTCTACAGTGTTAAGTCCAGCATTGCATGAACTCTTTTCACTGTTAACCGCAAGGGGATATACAGGTACTCTTTCTTATTTATAGGCTGGCCACGCTTCAAGCGTATAAGCCATTTCCCAGAATAAATATTCATAATGACTGCTTATCATAAAATGCTGCTTCATCCGATCGCGGTCGGCCTGCGATACCTCTGCGGCAATCGAGTCCAGACGATCGATCTGCTCCTGCACCAGCTCCCGGAACCATTCGCCGCCGTAAGCCTCAATCCATTCGCGGTAGATCGGCTCCTCCGGGGTTGATCCCTGAAGCTTCTCGCCGATTTCGTAATACAGCCAGTAGCACGGCAAAATCACGGCGATAATGTCGCCCAGATGCCCGTTATAGGCTACCCGCTGCATATGCGATGTATAGGCGTAAGCGGTCGGCGCCGGCTGAAACGCGGCACGTTCCTCGGCCGTAATGCCCATTCGTTTGCAGAATGTTTCGTGAAGTGACAGCTCCGCATTGTAAGTTCCTTGAGCGTGAACGGTCATCCGGTTAGATGTGGCAAGGTCGGCCGCTTTGGCTGCGCCCAGGGACTGTACACGGGCGAATTGGGATAAGTAGTAAGCATCGTTCAGCACATAATAACGGAAGCATTGAAGCGGCAGGGTGCCGTTAGCAATTCCTTGAACGAACGGATGATGAAAGCTTGCATTCCAGCTGTCCTCCACTGCTTGACGCAGCTCTTGTGAAAATTTCATGGCAGTTCCTCCTTTAATTTTGCTTACATCCTAATCTCAAGATCAGACGACTTTATACCTTACATCTCCTACATGGAAATAAGGAAAATGCTGGCCCAAATACAGAGCAGCGCACACCGTCAGCACCAAATAGAAAAGCAAATAGACATCGCGCTGGGAAAATCCGATCCGATAATAAAATGTACGATGGCGCGAAGCCGAGAAGCGCTTGGCCTCCATCGCAACTGCAATACGCTGCGCCCGGCGGATGCTCTGCGCCAGCAGAGGGATCGCGTAGAGCCTTAGCGTCTCATACACGCCGCCTAAACCTGCGCGCCTTTTAACACCGCGCACCTTCAGCGCCATGCCGAGCGTCTGGAATTCGGCAGCCATGATGGGAATCAGCCGTAAAGCGGCCATAAAGCTGTAAGCGAATTTCGCAGGCAGCTTGCACTGCTGCATCAGCGAGTAGAACAAGGCGACGGGCCTTGTCGTCAATGCAAACGTCAATCCTGTGAGCGCCATGTTGACGGTCTTCAAGCCGATATGAAGCCCGCGGTAGAAGCTCTCCTCCGTAACCCGAATCAATCCCCAATGAATCCATGTCGTGTCCCCTTTTCCGAACAGCATCATGGACATGGAGGACGACACGAAGAGCAGTCCGAACGGCAGGAACATCAGCAGCAGCCGGTGCAGAGGCTGTCCCGAAAAGCACAGCAGCAGAATCAGCTGGGCAAGGGTCAGATTGACCAGAACATTAAGATTGTCCGTGAAGAGAAGGACAAAGAACAAGGCCAGAGACAGCAGCAGCTTGAAGCTCGGATTCACTCGGTGCAGCCAGGTTTCATCGTAAGCCAATAAGTTGTCCACTATCCTTCACTTCCTTCTGCAAATAATGCGACGGCGTCGTGTCCGCTTCGAGCCTTCCCCGCTCCACGACCCAGACCCGGGTTGCGAACCACCGGACGATCTCCAGATCATGCGTGACCATAATAATGGTTGTTCCCTGGCGTCTCCAGGCCTCAAGCTTCTCCAGAATCGCGAAGGTGTTCGCCGCATCCTGTCCGAACGTAGGCTCATCCAGCAAAATAACCCGCTGTGCCTGATACATTGCCGTTGCCACGCTGAGACGGCGTTTTTGTCCGAGCGATAATTGATAAGGGTGCTGGTTCTGCTGGGCCTCCAGACCGAACTCGGCCAGAAGCTCCAGCGCAAGCCTTTCGGCATCCAGCCTCCGCCCGAGGCGGAACCCGAACGCCGCCTCGTCCAGCACGGAATGGGTTACAAATTGCATTTCCGGATTTTGAAAGACGTAAGCTGCGGTATCCGCCACATCCTTGAAGCCTTTAACGCCGCGTCCAGCCAGCTCGTAAGCGCCCGAGGTCTTAATGAGCTGCATCAGGGCTTGAAGCAGCGTGCTCTTGCCCGCTCCGTTCTCGCCCACTACAGCAATCCATTCGCCGGAGCTTGCCGCCGCTTTCTCAACACGCAGCTTCGCTTCCCTGCCGCGGTAGGCGCTAAAATCGCTCAGCTTAAGCAATCCCGATGCCGGCACAGGATTCTCCTCTGCAGCATTCCGCAGCGACCTGTAAGCCGGTCCGGAGACGTAATCATCCCATACCTCCGGGTACCAGATACCGTACTCCTTAAGCTTTTCTTTATGCTGCCCGAATACGTCGGCAGGCGGGCCGTCCGCCAAGATATCCCCTTGCGGGGAGAACAGCACGACCCGGTCGACAAATCCGATGATTTCATCGATTTTATGCTCTACGATAACGACCGTTTTGTCCCTTCCTATGGCCTTGATGGTATCCCACACCTGCCGCGTGCCCTCCGGGTCCAGCAGCGCCGTCGGTTCGTCGAAGAACAGAACCTCCGGCTCCAGGGCCAGCACGGAGGCTATCGCCAGACGCTGCTTCATCCCCTGGGACATCGCTTGAATGGGCATGTGAAGCTCGGGAAGCTCAAGTCCTACCTGACGCAGCCCGTCGCTGATTCTGCCGCTCATCTCCTCCCGCGGAACCCCCAGATTCTCCAGTACGAACGCCATTTCTTCATCTACGTACGGCATGCAGAATTGGGTATCCGGGTCTTGAAATACATAGCCCCATGAGGCAGGAATGGCAATCTCGTCGAATTTGACAGGGACCTCGATCACATTGGGAACGAGCCCGGTCAATACTTGAAGCAGCGTAGATTTGCCGCATCCGCTCGGTCCGAGGAGCAGCACCTTCTGCCCTGTCTGAACCGAGAACGAAATATCGTTGAACAGAAGCGTCGGACTACCGGCGAATTTGAGACGTAGTCCATGTACAGATGCACATTCCTGCTGCATCATCCTTTACGCTCCAAGGCCTGGTAATCTGCGCTGCTCGCCGGACGGACAAGCTGTGTCACCCCGGTAACCTCCAGAGCTTTCACCAGCCAGTACGCGCACATCCCCGTGAAGAAGATCGAGCCGACGATGCGGAAAGCAAAATACAGCGTCAAATTCCAGGTTTGCAGATCGATCAAATAGCCTTTAAACGCGTCGAAAACAAGCGAAGCGACAGCCGAACCGATCCCTGCCAGGGAAACCGTCGTTATCGAGAAGCTGCGGTACCGGAATAAGGCGAATACCAGCTCAGCCAGCAAACCTTGAGCAATCCCGTAGGTCAAGGATTCAATCCCGTATTGCGATCCCGTAAGAAGCTCCCCGGAAGCCGCGGCCACCTCCGCCAGCAGCGCTACACCCGGTTTGCGGATAATCAGTGCCGCTACCGTAGCCGCCATAAACCATACCCCGTAGACAAGCTGATCCAGCTGCAAGCCCGCCAGCTTTACGACGTTGGACACATCTCCCCATAACCGATAAATGATGCCGAACACAACTGCGATGACGATGGTGACCAGGATGTCGGTTAGCTTTAACCCTTTGGACATTTCCATCCACTCCTTTTTCTAAATATGATGATGCTCGGGGCCTCAGCCCAGACCTTGTTCTGACAGGACAACGCGAAAAGGCCACCTCCATCAACAACATGGAAGTGGCCTGCATGTACGTAGATAACACGCTTCTAACGTTCTCCACTTCCCTACGCTGGTACAATCCAGATCAGGTTCAGAGGGTCTAGGATCTATCGATCCAGTCTCAGCCTTTCGGCTCCCCTAGTGACAAATATCATATTAGCACGATTGGGATAAAAGTCAACGGCTAAATGTGCATTATCCGGTTCGCAGAAATAGACGGCTCTCCTCACTTGCCGATACCGGAGCCGGTTGGGCACCGAAACATCGCCGTTTTGCGTATGGGCAGATGTCCCTTTCCTTCCTGTAGGGCCATGCTTTTTTTCTTGCGTTGGACCCTGTTCTGTGTCAAGATATTCGGTAGACCCACACTATGAAGAAATAGGTGAATGAACAGTTATGATGAAACCTTTTTTCCGCTTGCTGACGGAGCTATCCTCCCGCAAGTCGATCTCCCGGTTAACCGGATCCTTTGCGAAATCCCGAGCAAGTCGCGGATTGATCCCGCGCTTTGCCAAAATATACGGCATTCCGGTTCAAGACGCCGAGAAGCATCTGTCGGAGTATGCTTCTCTGAATGATTTTTTTACGAGACGTTTGAAATCCGGGCTGCGTCCGGTCGATACTGCCGAGCATACCCTCGTCAGTCCGGTTGATGCAGCGATTACCGGCATGGGACCGATAGAAGAAGGTTTGATCGTTAACGTCAAGGGACAAGATTATACCGTTGAGGAGCTGCTTAACTTTTCGCCCCGTACGGTGAATTATAAGAACGGATTTTATTTCGTGCTATATTTGAGCCCGACCGATTATCACCGGATTCATACCCCGATTGACGGAAACATTATCGAGAAAGAGCACGTCCCGGGCAAAGTATATCCGGTGAACGAGTTCGGTTTGCGCCAAATGCGCAGAGTATTGAGCCGTAACGAAAGATTGATCACCTATATGCAGCATGAGGGCGGCGAAGTGGCCGTAGTAAAGGTCGGAGCGATGAACGTGAGCAGCATCCAGTACGTGAAGCCGCTGCCCAACACCTTGCAGCGCGGGGATGAGCTCGCTTACTTCGAGTTCGGCTCCACCGTCGTGCTGCTGATGGAGAGCGATACGTTCTTAAGCCGCAGCGACCTGCATGTCGGAAGCAAAGTCAAAATGGGAGAAGCGTTAGGAACCATTCAGCCATCCTGACATCATCGTACTAGCAGAGGAGAAAGCCATTATGCAAGCAGCATCATCCGGAACGGAAGCCGCCGGCGCAAGACTGCAATCGGCCCCGCAGCACAGTCTCAAGCCGACTGTCATGCGAATTTTACTAGCCATAAGCATCGTTCATTTGTTCAATGATTCCATCCAGTCGATTATTCCGGCCATCCTGCCGATTCTTAAGGATTCGATGCATCTAAGCTATATGCAAGCGGGGATTATCGTCTTTTCGCTTAACATGACCTCTTCGCTTATGCAGCCGGCCATCGGCTTATATTCTGACCGCAAGCCCTCCCCCTACATGCTCCCGCTCGGAATGGGATTGACATGCCTAGGGGTGCTGGGCCTTGCCTTTTCACCCAATTACGGCATGATTCTCGTATCCGTCATCTTCGTCGGGTTGGGCTCCGCCATCTTTCACCCGGAAGGCTCTCGCGTCGCACACATGGCCGCAGGCTCCCGGCGCGGGCTGGCACAGTCCATCTTCCAGGTAGGCGGCAACGCCGGACAATCCCTGGCCTCCATCATGACGGCGCTCATCTTTGCTCCTCTTGGACAGCGAGGGGCCATTTGGTTCGTTCTTGTGGCCGGACTGGCCATAGCCGTTCAAATGTATATTGCGCGGTGGTACAGCGGTTATATGGCGGCAAACCCGAGACCGGTCAAAAAATCCGCCGCACATGCCAACCGACCGGCCCGCAAGAAGCAGATCACCTTTGCGTTTACGATGCTGATTTTTCTTGTGTTCGCCAGATCCTGGTACCATTCCGGGGTATCGACCTACTACCCGTTTTATTTGATGGAGAAATTCAACCTGTCTCTGGAGCATGCGCAAATCTACATCTTCCTGTTTGCGGCTGCCGGTGCCGTCGGCACCTTCCTCGGAGGGCCGCTTGCGGACCGTTTCGGACGGCGGAATATGATTTTCTTCTCCATGCTCGGCTCCGCGCCTCTAGCGCTGGTGCTGCCGTATGCTAATGCATTTTGGGCCTACGTTATTTTGTTGATCAATGGACTTATTATTTTATCCAGCTTTTCAGTGACCGTAGTGTATGCTCAAGAGCTTGTTCCAGGTAAAATCGGAACGGTCTCCGGACTGATCACCGGCATGGCCTTCGGACTCGGAGCATTGGGAGCGGTAGCCTTGGGCGGCCTGATTGACAAGTTTCATCTGGAGGCAGTTATGCAGATGGTCAGCTTCCTGCCGCTGCTCGGACTGTTGACCTTCTTTCTTCCCTCGGACAAGAAGCTGAAGGAATGGGATCAGCAGGCACCCGCTTAAAAGCAGCAGAAACCATATGGCGCCTGGGCATCGAAGCTTAAAAAATCCTCCTCTCCGCAAGTACGGAAAGGAGGATTTCTTTGTTGACACGGCTTTAACGGATAAAATTCGGAGCTAGCTCCCCGTAAACTAACCGAATCAGCTTCATAGCAAAGGCCATCGCTTGATGGGGATAAGTTAACTTCAATCTATGAACTCAGCCTCTTCCCGTAACAACTCTCCAGGCAAACTTCGGCAGCAGAAGCTGCCTTCGCCATCTTAACGAGGGCTTGGACAGCAGCCGGTGCAGCCATTCCAGATGGAGGTTCTGCCATAGGACCGGCGCCCTCTTGACAGTTCCGGCAATAATATCGAGGCTTCCGCCGACTCCGAAGGCTACTTTGGCGTGAAGACTTGTTTTGTACCTCGTAATCCACTTCTCCGAATACGGCGCCCCCATAGCAACGATCAGAAAGTCGGGCTTGGCGGCTTGAATGGTGCGAACGATTGCTTCCTCCTGCTCCTTGCCAAAGAAGCCGTGATGCCTCCCCGCAATGCGAACCCCGGGATAGCGTGCCGCAATGTTGTCCGCCGCTTGGCGGCTCGTCTCTTCATCTGCCCCCAGCAAAAAGAATGAATAGCCTCTTTCATTGCCCATCTCGAGCAAGCCGATCAAAAGATCGTACCCCGTCACCCTTTCCTTGAGCGGGGTTCCTTTCCATCTGGAAGCCAGGACGATTCCTATACCATCAGGAGTTATCAGGTGGGCCGCATCCATAATTTGCTTGAATTTGCGGTCCTGAAGGGCCGTCATGACAAATTCAGGGTTGGCCGTAATAAGATGAAACAAAGAATCTCCGGGGCTATTCACCCGATCGGCAAGGTGCTGCAGCGTCTCGTTCAAATCAAGAGGGGAGAACGGAATCCCCATGATAGGTACCGGTTGTAACAAGGGATCACCTGCTTCGTTATTGGTATGGGTCTTGTAAATTCAGTTCTTATCCCATGATTGTACCGGCTCGATTAGTCAACTTGCAAACATGACAACCTGATAATTGACTGACGCCGGGTTCCCTTGTCTGTCCTTTAATCCGGATATTTGAACCTCGAAGCGGTCTCCATCCATATATTGGATGCCGTCATTCGGCTTAAAAATGATGCAGTAAGGAACGCCATAAGCGGTAGTATCGACATTAAAGTAGGTGCCGCCGTTCCGGCCTTCCTGATCCTCCTGATCCAACGTCCAGATGGTTTGATCGTTTAGACGCGTCAGCGTAACGGTTACATCCCCTAGATTCGGTTTCTTGAACAATTCCGGGTTCAAGGAAACTGACCAAGGATCACTTCCCTGGAAATAAGGTAACGGGAAGTAACCCTTCCCCGGCCAGGTGATGATATCGTATTCGAATGGGACAGGCCGGCTTTTATCAAACACCTGCATAGGGGAATAATACGTTCGATAATCGTGGAAACGTCTCCCTTCCGCAAGCCCGAAGCCGATTTTTTGCAGCGGCGGGTACAGAATCCACCGGCGGTGTCCGACCGTCGCCCGATTTGAATCGTCATGGTCGCTCATGTAGGATGCAACCGTCCGTGTTAACAGGCTGCTCGGCTTAATGGCGCTGCCGGCGGCATAAATACTGTAAATATTGCTCGTGCTCGTGGATAAGTACCCTTTTTTATAAAAGTCTTCATCCATGCCCGCCGTCTTGCCGGGGGTATGGGACAGCTTGCCGTAGTCGGCCAGAAGCACCGCTCCGTACTGAGCCTGCTCGTTGAGGGACGAATCCTGCACCAGATCATCGGGCAGGCCTGCCAAATAACGCATCAGATTGACGGCTTTCACCCCGTCTTCCACATAATCCGTGTTCAGCTTGCCTGGTTTATGGGGAGCCGTGATATGAGGCTTCTCCTCGAAAACAGCTCCGGAAAAGACCGGAGCAGACGCCCGGATCCGCGCATCGATCTGCCGCTTCGTTCTTCCGTTCAGCGGATCGTCGTTTTCAACAGAAATCGTCCTGGTCTCCTCGTTCCAATGCACATACATCCCTAGCGCGTTACAGACAAAGCGGAGGGGAACCAATGGCTCTCCGTCTTGCAGCTGCACCGGAACATTCATCTCCGAAGCCTGCCCGGATACCCTTGCTTGCCGGGAGCCGATGTCGAGCTCTATCCTGGTCCCGTTCTTCATGCCGACAACGGTTTGTTTGCCGGCCGTCCACGAGAAGCTGGCGCCAATTGACGGAAGCAGCTCCTTCCCTGGAATCATGGCATGGCCGTCAATAAGGATCGGCGTATTTTCGAACAACGCGGGTGCTCCATTGATTGTGACATGAATCCCGGTTTCCTCCGCATACGCAGCAGCAGACAGGACCGGCCCTGCCGCAGTCAACGCTAACAAGAAGCCAATTGCCCATCGTTTCAAGCGCCTCATCTCCCCGACCTTTTGAAAACGGTTTATCTTAGACGTTACTTCGACAGGGCCTCATATATTTCCTTCCATGGAAAAATCATCAATCCCCTTCCTGTCTTTATATCCGCGCGGCCAGCTCCTTCATGGTCCGGACCCCATATTCCATTGCTTCCTGCGGCAAATGAGGAAAGTGAAAACAAGCGCCATATTTAAGCTTTGCCGCTTTATCGGTAACAATCTCCGACCAGCGGACGCCCGCTGAAGCGCAGCGGTCACGAAATGACTCATATTGGCCCGCAGCTCCTCGCCACCAGCCAAAAATATGCAGCCCGGCATCGCTCTCCACCCAATCGAACGGTTCGGACAAATGCGTTTGAAGCTGCTTGAGCAGAAACTCAAACTTGCGGCTGTACACCCGCTTCATCCTGCGCAGATGCTTCTCATACTGACCGTTCTGCATGAAGCCTGCGAGCGCCTTTTGCTCCAGCAAGCCGGCAGGCAGCGGCTCATACAGCGATTTGGCCTTCACGAAGGGGAGGACCAGCGGCAACGGGAGAACGGCATAGCCGATTCGAATGGTCGGAAGCATCGTTTTGGTAAAGCTGCCTATATAGATAACCCGTTCTTGACGGTCCAATACCTTTAACGGCTCTAATGCCTTCCCCCGATGACGGAACTCGCTGTCATAGTCATCTTCTACAATGATGGCGTCCCTCTCCTGTGCCCACTGAAGAAGCTGCTGCCTTCTTTCCATGCTTAGTACGGCGCCGGTAGGATACTGCCTGCTTGGCGTCACGAACAGCAGCCTGGCATTCCAGTCGTCCGGGACAATCCCGTGCCTGTCCACTTCTACAGCAACGCCTATACCGTTCACCGCGTGAACAGCTCTTGGAATTCCCCTGAATCCAGGGCTTTCCATGACGACCTTATCTCCCGACTGTACGAGCATCTGGACCGCAAGCGCAATAGCTTGCATGGAGCCGTTCACAATGACAATCTGCTCCTTAACAGCAGCAATGCCTCGGGCTCTGCGCAAGTATTGGGCGATACACTCTCTTAATGCATCGTCCCCCTGCGCCGGAGGAAGCTCCATTGGGCCGTCTCCCTTGGTCAATTCTCTGGAAGCGGCATACAAACAACGGCTCCATTCTTCCTTCGGAAACGCATCATATTCCGGGTGGAGCGTATCAAAATCTGCCTTCATTGCGGCTGCCGACGGCGCCGGTGTGTACAGAGCTGCAGGTCCGGACTGCTCCAGCAGCCGACGACCCCATTCGGAGAGCCTGTATTCTTTTTTTGCCGTATCCGGTTCCTTGGGGCCCTCCCCCCGATAGGAGATAAAGGTACCTCGTCCGACTTCGCTTACTACATAACCGACGGAAGCAAGCATATCGTACACTTGATTGACCGTTCCGCGGGACATCCCGTACAAGCCGGCCATCTCCCTGCTGGAGGGCAGTCTGGTCCCATAAGGCAGTATCCCTTCTACAATCGTATCCCGCAACGCATGATACAACGCCTGCATTTTGGTCGAATATTTCAGCTCATAACCGTGATAAGGAATTTGAAAATGCATGGCTATCGATCCTCTCCACTCGCATTGGTACATTAAAAATAATGTAAATTGGTGCTTTTCGATTGTCAATCCATAATCGTAATCTAGATGTCAATAGAGCAATGGAGGTTGAACCATGAGAAGAAAAGAATTTGAAATGATGGATAAGAAGGAGACGGAGTTATTTTTACAGGAGATGAGCTTCGGGGTTCTGGGCACCATCGGAGAGGACGGATGGCCTGAGCTGACGCCTCTTAATTTCGTGTATTACGAGGATCGCATTTATTTTCACGGCAGCAAAATCGGGCAAAAAATGAAAAATCTAAAGCGCGAAGCCCGGGTAACCTTCGCTGTTGCCAAGGAGTATGCCATTATCCCTTCCTACTTTCTAGATCCGAGGCTGGCTTGTCCCGCTACCGCTTATTTTAAATCGGTTCTGATCAAGGGTACGGCCGAAATGGTCGAGGATGCCGGGGAAAAGGCCGGAGCGCTTCAAGCTTTCATGCGCAAGCTTCAGCCGGAGGGAGGGTATGAGCCTATCGATCCGTCAGATTCCGACTATGCTTCTCAGCTGAAAGCAACAGGCGTCGTGCGCATCCGGGTGAGCGAGATGAGCTCGAAATATAAATTCGGGCAAAATTTGACGGAGCCCCGTTTTACTCAAGTGACTGACGGGCTGCAGCAGCGCGGGGGCACATGGGACGCCGAAACCTTAGACCTGATGAACGCCTATTGTCCGCATCACAAAAATATGCAGGAATAAGCCTGGACGGATTCGGCTAATCTCATGACACCTGCTGAAATTGTAGGAGATGTTTAGGCGGAACCGACTATCCTATATCGAAAAAAGAGCTGCCGGCTCAAATTCCGGCTCGCTCTTTTCTTTCTGGCGTATGCAGTTAGGCTTCTTCAGCCTCATGGTAATGCTCTTGGCAAAATGCCTCTACCAAAGCGATTTCTTCATCTTCCATATCAAATTCGAGGTACCGCTCCGTCCCTCTTTCGAAAATCTCATATTTCACGATTCGCGATCCGGCTTCCTCCACGCTGTAGATAGCTCTGACATACAAGCCTTGGTCGGAGTACAGCTCGTCCTCCTCATCGACCTCGATATCCAGGACAAATTCATATCGTTTGCCTGGTAAAATGCCGAACGGGTCCTTTACAAATTCCACGCTGTAATCGGTGATGTTCATAGTTATAGGGTTCATCCTTTCCTTACTGCCTTCAGACCCTATTATACATAGAAAAGAAGCAAAATTAAAAACCTGTTCATCGCTGAACAGGTCGAATGTGTGTTCTTGGAGAAGGGATTTGGAGCAATACGCTATTCGGAAACCTCTGAACCTGACTCTTCTGACCCGTCGGATGAATCTTCTGCTTCTTCGCCGGCTTCTGCCTCTTCAGCTGCTTCCTCCTCAACCTCTTCCTCTACTGCCTCTTCCTCGGCTTCTTCTGAAGCGCTTACAACCACTTCCACTTCCGCTGCAGCCTCTTCAACCAGCAATTCATCCCTTTGAAATTCTTCTCCCATATGAATCCCTCCAATGTGCACTTAGTTTCCCTAAGTGTGATACTATCTTATGAAGGGGAAGAAGGTTTTAGTATTGCTCCATCTGTTCCTCCTCAATAATATTTTGCAGGTCATTGGCGGTGATGCTGATGATGCGGTAAGCCTGTCTATTCGCCAGTGCAGCGGCTTGTTCTTTCATGAACTTTGGGGACCCTTCCTTCTCCTCATCGTATACGAGAAGGATACCGTCTGAATTACGCAGCAAAAATTTGTTTTTCTCTTTAAACTGCCATGGACCCTCATACTTCATCTTCGTCACGCTGTTCACGTAATTGGCTCTCTGGAGCACGCTTGCGTACAAGCTCTTCTTCTCGTCGCTCCAATTCTCCTCCTGCTCGAGAAACGGTGTGATGACAGCCAACTGCAGCTGTTCATGGGTTTCCTGAAGCTCTAACACCGCCTCGGCGGCCCACAGCTCCACACCCCATTGACCGCTGACAATAACCCATTCCAGCCCTTCATCCATCAGGGCGGTAAGCTGCTTTTTGATCGCTTTCTTAATGATGGGAATTCCCGGATGCTTCAGTGAGTAGATGCCCAGCTCAGCTGCCTTATACCCTGTTACCAATATCCGATTCACTGATTCAGCACTCCTTTGTCTCCCGATGCGGCTGCCTCCGCTCTCTTCTCTTTGATGCTAATCCATAGGATAAAAGCGCTGCAGGCCAGCGCTATCCAGGCATTAAACATAAACACATGGCGCATTCCATAAGCCTCGCTTGCAAAACCGCCAAAAAAGCTGCCGATAATTCTTGCCACTCCGAGACTGAGCAAGCCGTTTAGCGTCTGTCCGCTCGCTTTCAGCTCCTTCGGTACTTCCCGGTTAATATACATCGCCATCGTAACCGTCAGGACGATAAAAATCAGTCCATGAAGCGCCTGAGCCGGAAGAACCCAATACGGATTTTCCGTAAACGAGAAGCTGAGCCAGCGCAGCGCAGTAGCCAGGCTCGAAATCAATAAAATATGAATAAGCCGGACGCGCTGCATCAAGCGGTTGGCGAACAGTAGAAACGGGATTTCGCTGAGCGAGGAAATAACCATAGACCAGCCGATCATCGCATTATCGGCCCCAAGCTCACGGAAATAGATGGGAAAGAACGAATAATAATACCCCAATGTTATTTGCAGTACAAGATTAATGGCCAGGTACGTCATTAATTTGCGGTTTTTGAACAGAACCCAGATCTGCATTTTGTTGCTCGCCGACTGATACCCCGATATTTTGGGAAAGCGCGTTAACAGCAAGAGAGAGGCCAGCATCACCCCAGCAAAGACGGGAAACAGGTAATCGATATGAATTTTGGCCAAATAGCCGAACACGATGGACATCATGGCAAAGCCAAACGTTCCGCCCAACCGGATGCCTCCGAAGGACCAGCGCTTTTGTTTGTCCAGCTCCTCCAAGGTAATGGCATCGCTGATCGCGAAGATAGAGGTTTGGAAAAAAGTAAACAGACATACCATAATCAACAAATAGTAGAACGCCGAAGATAGCGGAAACAGCAGAACCATAACTCCGCTGCCGATAAGAAGACAAGCCAGCACAGAGTTCTTGGTTTTTGCCCGGTCCCCTACCATCCCCCATAAAGGCTGGGCAAGCACGGCCACTAGCGGCCCCAAGCTCAGCAAAGTGCCTATTTGTGCAGGAGTGGCTCCTACCGATTGGAAGTAGACCGGGATATAGGTCCCGTATACTGCATTTCCCATATAGACAATCGTGTAAAATAACAGAAAGTAGATCATGAGAGGGTTCTCTCTTTTCATATAGAATAAGGCGTACGAGACCTATTATCTCACCCGTTCCATGGATTGACAACGTGTTTTTCGTGAGGCAAAGCATAGGCGTTCTTCCTCCGGAGGAAGACCTATCTTCCGGGCGAGTCATCGCTCCCTCATTCGAGTACTGCTCAGAGAAAGCATTACCGCACAAGTCTTGTCCCTAATCTTATATCTGGTACAATAGATGGTAAAAACCGTAGTAGGAGAGGAAAGTCATGGAGTTCCGTCTGGATCGGATTGAAAACAAAGTGGAGTTTTTCGAAGCTTACGATATGAAGACGCTGGAGCGAAAAATTTCGGAGCAAATCGAGAATAACAAGGCGCTGCTGCTGGATGTTTACGCTATCGATCATCATGTGGTATTTGACCCTAATCTCGGGAAAATGCTATACAGCGCAGTCGTTCATTTCAAGGCGAAATCGTTTTAAGCAGGCGCATTCAAAGCCCCTCTGCTCCCATTGGCACGGGTTCAGAGGGGCGGTTTCATTTATACGGTCTTCTCGAAATGATATTCCATATCCCCGGCCATTGCCTGAGGCGTATCTCCGGTATCCAGAAAATGATGCGAGTGAATAAGCTGATGCTCGCCAAAGTCAACCTGTTTATAAAATTCATAGCATGGAAAGCCGTCATGAGAACCACGGATATGTGCAATGCCGTCTTTATGCACGGTGACCTCTAAACGATAATCTACAGTCGGGGCGTCAAGCCTTAACGGATTGCTGACGCTGGCTCTCATCACGAAGGAAACCTCATGCTCTCCCCAGACTTCATTTGATACGGTGATCCCGTCCACAGCCGCCCTGCCTTCCTTAAACTGCACCTTACCGTCCGTGTCGGTTACCCGCAAGATCGTTAAGCCGGTGTTGGCGTGAACGACGAGCCTTTGTTTTGCAAAATCGACGCTTACCTCCTGCTCAACGCGAGAACGTCCTGTGTTTACCGCATGGGGAGTGAAGCCACGGATGTCCGCTGCATACTCCAGCTTGTTTCCTGTCTCCGGATCGAGAATTGCCGGCAGCCAGCTCATTCCCCCGATAAACACGCTGGCCCTGATTTTGACGATACTTGCCATGCTCATCAACCCCTCATTCTTTGTAAGGGAAATCGGCTTATGCACTCACCGTGAGCCTATGATATACGACTTCTCTTGCTGCAGATTCACGATTCTTCTGATGTCTACGGACCGTTTCCTCCCATTTTCTATCCCTTGCTCACAAGCCCATTATCTCATCAGCCCCGATCCGTTGACAATGAGAAAAATCCGGCCGCCCTGTAACAAATAAAAAAAGACTGCCCGCAGGACAAATGAATGTCGAGCGGAACAGTCTTTTCTACGCACCTTGATGCGCTTGTCGGATTAACGAAGATCCTTAGGATCTACTTTGTCCATGTCGTGGAACACTTGGTTCTCACCGGCCATAGCCCAGATGAAGGTGTAGTTGTTGGTACCAACACCGGAATGAATGGACCAGCTTGGGGAGATAACCGCTTGCTCGTTGCGAACAACCAGGTGACGGGTTTCACTAGGCTCGCCCATGAAATGGAACACCAGGCCGTCTTCCGGCATATCAAAGTAGAAGTATACTTCAGAACGACGGTTGTGCGTATGGCAAGGCATTGTATTCCACATGTTGCCCGGCTTCAGCAAAGTCATACCCATAACCAATTGGCAGCTTTGAACGCCGTTCAAGTGGATGTATCTATGAATAACGCGCTCGTTAGACGAGTTGATGGAACCCAGGTGCTCGGTTTCAGCCTCTTCCAGACCTACTTTTACAGTTGGATACTGCTTGTGAGCTGGCGTGGAGTTGAAGTAGAAGCGTGCTGGGTTCGAAGCGTCAGCGCTTTTGAACGTTACTTCTTTATTGCCAAGACCTACATACAGGCAGTCTCTAGTGTTCAATTCATATTCTGTACCTTCAACGATAACGGAGCCTTTAGGTCCAACGTTGATGATCCCGATTTCACGACGCTCCAGAAAGAAGTCAGCACCCATCTCATGCTTGTCCGCTTCGAGTTTGATCGGCTCGGAAGTTGGGATAACGCCGCCTGTAATAAAACGGTCAACGTGGCTGTATACCATAGTCAATTTGCCTGGAACAAACAGCCCTTCGATCAAATATTCGTTTCTTAGCTTGTCCGTATCGTACGATTTCGTTTCCGTCGGATTTGTCGCGTAGCGGATTTCCATAACAATAATTGCCTCCTCAGTAATAATTGGCAGCGATGTTGATGGTCCAATTAACCATAAAACGTTTCAATTCGCAAAAAAAGACGAATCACGTTCATCCGCGCCCCTGTATATGGTAACATAAATCCGGGTACATCGCTACCAATACGGAGGAACTTCAAACATTGTCAACAATTGTCCTCCCATTTTTTATCGTTTTTGGAACAAATCACGTACATCGTTCGAAGGTCGGCAGAAAAAGGTTCGGCATTTTCCGAAAGAAGCCGTGACTCCCTCGGTCGAAAATGGTATAATATTGCCTAATGTTATGCCTATTAATTTATGTAAGTTAGATGAATGGAAGGATGGAGCGAGATGAACCCTCTTGCGCAACAGCTCAACGATACGATTGCCAAAGAAAACCCTTATGTGTATGAAATGCTGTCCGATCTGGGCAAGCAAATCTATTTTCCTAAGGTTGGCATCCTAAGCCAATCCGCAGAAGCAAAGCAAAAAGCAAAGAAATTCAATGCCACCATCGGTACTGCATTAGAGAATGGCAAGCCTATGCATCTGAAGGTGATTCAAGATACATTATCCGCCTACGATCCCAAAGATATTTACGAATACGCTCCTCCTGCCGGTAAGCCTGAGCTGCGTGCCGCTTGGCGTGCCAAAATGATCGAGGAAAACCCTTCGCTGGAGGGCAAAAACCTGGGGAACCCGATTGCGACGAACGCGTTGACTCACGGTCTTAGTATCGTGGCCGACCTGTATGCAGGTCCTGGCGATGTCGTCATCATTCCTGATAAAAACTGGGAAAACTACGAGCTGACTTTCGGTATTCGCCGCGGTGCGGAAATGGTATATTACCCGCTCTATAACAGCGAGCGCAAATTTAATGCCGAAGGACTTCGCGAAGCTCTGCTCGCTCAAAAAAGCAAGGGAAAAGCGATTGTCGTCCTGAACTTCCCTAACAATCCTACAGGCTATACACCGGGCCTAGAAGAAGGCAAGCAGATCGTTGCGGCTATCAAGGATGCTGCGGAAGCAGGAATCAATGTCGTAGCGGTAACCGATGACGCTTACTTCGGCTTGTTCTTCGAGGATTCGATGGTTGAGTCTCTGGCAGGCCAGTTGACCGATCTGCATCCTCGCGTGCTGTCTATCAAAATTGACGGAGCGACCAAGGAAGAGTATGCATGGGGCTTCCGCGTCGGCTTCATCACTTATGCCGGTCAAAGCGACGCTATGCTCGCTGCCTTGGAGCAAAAAACGATGGGAATTATCCGGGCGACCATTTCCAGCGGACCTCATCCGTCGCAAACCTTTGTCCTGCGCGCGCTGAACTCCCCGGATTTCAAAGCGCAAAAGCATGAGAAATCCCTCATCATGAAGGGCCGCGCCAACAAAGTAAAAAGCATTCTGGACAGCGGCAAATTCGATGGAGTCTGGGAATACTACCCATTCAACTCCGGTTACTTCATGTGCTTGAAGCTGAAAACCGTTGATGCCGAAACGCTCCGCACCCACCTGCTCGATAAGTATGGTGTCGGCACAATTGCCCTGGGCGAAACGGATCTGCGTGTTGCCTTTTCCTGCATTGAGGAAGAGAATCTTGGAGAATTGTTCGAGACTATCTACCAAGGTGTTCAGGACTTGCAGCAAGTGTCGGCAAAATAATAGATTGATATGCAAAACCCTGGCTGTCCGTTGGACGGCCAGGGTTTTATTTGATATAAAAGCAGCTATAGCTTAATAGGATCATAGATGTCAAAATCAAAAAAATCGATCGCATCGGCTGCAATGTGAAACGGGTTCACTGACTTCAACCGTCACTTATTTATTACCGAGTTGTTGCGCCAAACCAATTAGAATTCCTTCGCTTCCACGAATGTAGCAGAGCTTATACGAATTCTCGTACTGAACCACTTCGCCAACGAGCTGAGCCCCATGCTTAGTGAGTCTGGATACCATTTCGTCAATGTCTTCAACGGTGAACATGACGCGCAGATAACCGAGGGCATTTACAGGAGCAGTTCGGTGATCTGATATAACAGGTGGGGTGAGAAACCGCGAAAGTTCAATCCGGCTGTGGCCATCTGGGGTAACCATCATAGCAATCTCTACACACTGTGAACCCAGCCCGGTTACGCGGCCAGCCCATTCACCTTCGACAGTGGCTCGCCCTTCGAGTTTCAAGCCAATCTCCTCGAAGAAAGAAATGGCGTCATCAAGGGATTCTACAACGATGCCAACATTGTCCATTCTTAGTAACTTGTTTTTTTCCATAGCTTTATCTCCTTATGTGTACAAATTGATTACCTGATCCTGTTGCAAATATTGAGGATCGGCAAGTATCTTCAGTTCCTTTAAATCCATGAGGATGTCAGCTCCGAACAGTCATGTCATTCTCATTATAGAACATTAGTTCGTATATATCAACTATTTGTACCAAATTTTAACATAACCTTAGAAAAAAGTGAAAAGAAAAACGCAGCTCTTGAGCTGCGTCCAGATTGTTGAATAACCTTCTCCACATCAAATCAACAGATTAAACAAATGGGGATTTTTGTTAAGCTCGACGAACTTGAAGCCTTTAAGCCGCATCCGTTCGACCAGAGGCTCATAGTCCTCCTTATGCTTAAGCTCGAGACCGACCAGCGCAGGCCCGTTCTCCTTGCTCGTCTTCTTCGTATACTCGAATCGCGTAATATCGTCGTTCGGCCCGAGCACTTCATCCAGGAACTCACGCAAAGCACCGGCACGTTGAGGGAACTCCACCGTAAAATAATGCTTAAGCCCTTCATAGATCATCGACCGTTCTTTGATTTCCTGCATCCGGTCTATATCGTTGTTGCCTCCGCTGATGATACAAACGACATTTTTACCGGCGATCTGCTCCCGGTAAAAGTCCAGCGCCGTAATGGTAAGCGCTCCAGCCGGTTCGGCTACGATGGCATTCTCGTTGTACAGCTCCAATATGGTTGTGCATACCTTGCCTTCCGGCACGACGATAATGTCATCACAAACCTTTTGGCAAATATCATAGGTCAATTCTCCGACACGGCGCACGGCTGTCCCGTCCACGAATTTGTCGATGTCCGTCAGCGTCACAATCTCGCCTTGATCGATCGATTGACGCATGGATGGCGCTCCCGTCGCCTCGACACCGATAAATCGGGTCGAAGGACTGATGCTTTTAATATACGTTCCTACACCGGCCGCCAAGCCGCCGCCGCCAATTCCCGCAAAGACGAAATCGACGGGCTCCCGCATATCGTTCATCAGCTCAAGACCTACGGTGCCTTGCCCGGCAATGATTTTTTGGTGATCAAACGGATGAATGAACTGCATGCCTTCCCTTTCGCAATAATTCACCGCTTCATTCAAGGAATCGTCGAACGTATCGCCGATCAGAATCACCTCAATGAAAGGGCCGCCAAACAGCTTCACTTGAGAAATTTTTTGCCGGGGTGTCGTTGTAGGCATGAAAATCTTGCCTTGGATTTGCATCGCCTTGCACGAGAAGGCGACACCTTGGGCGTGGTTGCCCGCGCTGGCGCATACGACGCCCTTGGCCAGCTTGTCCTCCGGCAGGCTGCGTATTAAGTTATAAGCGCCGCGGATTTTGAACGAGCGGACCACCTGCAGATCCTCCCGCTTCAGAAACACGTTGCAGTTATATTTTTCCGATAAAATAAAGTTTTTTTGCAGCGGGGTATGATGGACGACGTCCTTCAGCACGTGACTGGCCACGATGATATCTTCTAGCTTGACAGTTTGATTATCCATAAGCTCCTCCGGTTGACTTCATTAATTTTTCTATTATACACCTATGGCGTCACGTGTCCATAGATTTGCCAAAAAAAGAACAGCCCTCCTGCGAACTCTCTGGTTCACGGGAAGACTGCTCCTTTTGTAATCTAACCTTTCCACTATCTATATCGATATAAGGGATTAGCGGATGACAATCGTATGAACGAGCTGGTCTTTACCTCTCAGCTCAACCAAACGGTTCGTGGTCAGCTGGGACAGGTCCCCTTGAATAGTCAAATTGGAGGACGTGTTGTACACCGCTGTTTGTACCGTACCATTGCTCAAGGTTTGGTTGATAGAGATAGTAGCAATCGATCCGGCAGAATTTAGCGTGTAGGAGTTCAGGTTGCCGACAACCGTGAAATCGATTTGCTCGTCAGCCAATTTGGTCACTTCAACGAAAATAACTTGACCGTTATAAGTGCGCACATTGACTTGATCTCCTGCTCTCAGCTCGGAAGCCGATACGGTACGGCCATTACGAACGATCGTCGCGTTGGAAGCGAAGGATACGTTGTAGGTTTGGTTATCTTTGGTCAATGTCAGCGTGTTGTTGCTAACAGCTGTATTAACTGTAGCTGCGAATGTCGTGTTGTCAGGCAGCTGGCTTTCAGCGAGCTTGGTCACTTCGATGAAAATAATTTGGCTGTTATAAGTGCGTACATTGACTTGATCTCCCACTCTCAGCTCGGAAGCCGATACGGTGCGGCCGTTACGAATGATCGTCGCGTTGGAAGCGAAGGATACGTTGTAGGTTTGGTTATCTTTGGTCAATGTCAGCGTGTTGTTGCTAACAGCTGTATTAACCGTAGCTGCGAATGTCGTGTTGTCAGGCAGCTGGCTTTCGGCAAGCTTGGTTACTTCGACGAAAATGATTTTGCCGTTATACGTACGGATATTGACTTGATCTCCCGATCTCAGGTCAGAAGCCGATACCGTACGACCGTTACGAAGGATAGTCGCATTCGATGCGATCTCTGTGCTGTAAGATTGATTATCCTTAGTGTAGTAAAGCTTGTTATTGCTTACTGCAGCGTTCAAGGATGCGGAGAAGGTTGCGTTGTCCGGTGTAGTCGAATTGCCGCCTGCGGCTTTGGTTACTTCTACGAAGATCGCTTTACCGCCATAGGTACGAACGATGACTTGATCTCCCGATCTCAGCTCGGAAGCCGCTACTTTAACGCCGTTTCTAAAGATGAAAGCATTCGAATCAAGCTCCACGGTATAAGGCTGACCGTTATTAGTCAGAGTCAGCGTATTGTTGCTCACTGCTGCGCTCAGTGTACCTTTAATCGACGTGTTATCCGGAAGCTGGTTGCCTGTGCGATCGAGCAATGCAGCGAGCTCCGCACGTGTTACCGGACGGTCCGGACGGAACGTATTGTCCTCATAGCCATCAACCAAGCTCTTCTCAATAGCTTCTTCTACATAACCGACGGAGCCGGCAGGAATTTTATTGGCGTCCTTGAAGGTCAGCTTCGTATTCATTTTCGCTTTAGCTTCTTCCTGAAGCTTCAATGCTTTAATTAGAAGCGTAGTCGCCCAGAGACGGTCTGCTTCTTTTTCCGGTTGAACGGAATCATCGGATTCCTGGAACAAGTCATTTTGAAGCGCTACCGCAACATAACCGACAGCCCAAGGATATTTTTGCTTGATTTTATCTGCATCTTTAAAGTTCAGGTTCGAATTCATCGCTTCTGTCGATTCGGCTTGGTCACGCAGCCCCATCAAACGAACGGCAGCGGTGATAGCCTCGATGCGGGTGATCGTTTTGCGCGGCTGGAACGTCCCGTCCTCATAACCCTCGAATACTCTCTTGGAAGCCAGGCTGGCAATATAGCGGGCGGCCCACTCTACATCTGCGCCCTTCACATCGTCGAAGGACAGCTTGATCGTCATGTTTTTCACGTTCAGGTTATTGATATAAACATCGCTGTTATTATTTTTGTTATTGACTTTGGTTTGAACCGCATCGCGGCCGCGGTCTTTATCATTGCCTTTTCCCTTGCCGTTGCCGTTGTCGGCAAATGCCGCGGTGGAACCGCCCAGCACCATGGCCATTGTCAAACCGGTAACCATAACCTTCTTGAAAGTATTGTTCATCATCATAGCTCCTTGTTCATAAATAGTGGGGGTAAGCGGCGCCAAAATTGCTGCAGACAACCCTAGGCACCGGTGGATGTATAGTCATGATTTGTGAATCAGAACCTTCGCGAAGAATTCCTGTATTTACTACTACAATGTTTCGCCTGCCCGAAAATGTTTGTGGGGGTCTTTTGAACAGGCATGAGAAAAATGGTAGACTATTTTTATACTGTTTTTTTCGGTAAGGGAAATTCCTAAATCGAACAGGTAAGGAAAGGATTGGGGGAGAATACCACGTAATGAAATGGAATGGAAAAAAGTTATCCGTCGGCCTGTCCGTTTTGGCCCTGGTAGCGGCTGGAGCCGTCTACTCGGTGATGCACTTCGGAGGCGGCGGAGCACAGAATAACCCAGGCACGACGGAAGCATCGTCTAGCGGGACCAAGCCGCAGACCGTGACGCCGACACCAACGCCGGAGCCGCCGATCCCATCGGAAAAGGTCGATGTGGTTGTGTTGGGAAGCGAGCTTGAGGGATTGTATCTGGCAAGGGCGGCCGCCGATGAGGGGCTGAAGGTGAAGGTGCTGGACCCTCGCGAAGCGTTCGGTGGACAAGTTCTCCAGGGTGAGATGCTGTTCCTGGACGAAACGAGAGATGATCAATACCACTCGCTGGTTCAAGGCCGCGCCAAGGAGCTGTTCGACGGCTTCCGCAACGGCAAAATACGCAAGCTGCCGGAATTTACCCAGTATTTTGATAAGCTGAAGAAGGATATCCCTGTCGAGTCCGGCATCAAAATTCAAGAAGTGAAGCAAACCCCGGGCAAATTCGGGGCGCACGCGGTGGAATCCATCACCTATTCCGGAAAAGACGGAGCCAAGAAAAATATAAAGGCGGATTATTTCGTCGACAATACCGACTTTGCAGCATTGATCAGCAAGCTTGACGCCAAACGGATGCCGGGCCTGGAAGCCTTCTACGGTCAAAATAACATCGAGTATATGAGCTCAGGCATGATGATGAAGTTCAAAAATGTCGACTGGAACAAATTCAAAACAAGCTTCAACAATATGACTCCGGAGCAGCGGAGGGCCAAGTACGGCGGAGGCTCAGTCGATGACAGCTTTGCCATTGGACTCAGCGGCATGACAAGCGCCTATAAGCCGACCAACGATAGAGTGTTCCTGCGGGGACTGAACGCGGTGAACCAGCGCGACGGTGAAGTCATCATCAATGCGTTCCTGATCTATACCGTCGATCCGAGTGATGACAAATCGGTAGCCGAAGCCATGGAGCTCGGGAAGAAGGAAATCCCGCTGATTCTGAATCATTTCCGCAAAAATATTGTCGGGTGGGAAAACGCAGAGCTGAACGGCTTCCCGAATTACTTGTACATACGTGAATATAACCATTACGAATCCGATTATGTGTTAAAGCCGTCGGACATGCTGGGAGCCAAAATGTTCTGGGATAACGTCAGCATCGCCGGTTATCCTCTCGATCTGCAAGGAACGAGCGCCAACAAGTGGGGCATTGAGATGGGACGTCCCGACAAATACGGGATGCCGCTGCGCAGCTTCCTTTTGAAAAACTACGACAACGTCATTCTTGCCGGAAAGAACGTCGGTGCCTCCGCTATCGCTTACGGCAGTGCGCGAATTCAGCCGAATACAAGCACCGCCGCCGAAACGATCGGCATTTTGATGGGACAGCTAAACGGCAAGAAGAAGCTGAGAGAGCTTACCGAAGCGGATATGCCGGCATTGGACAGCTACCTGGAAACCAAATACAAAATTAAGCTGACCGGCGTCAAAGGCAATAACAAAATTGCCGGATGGACCAATGATGAAATCGCAAAGCTCGATACAGGCGAGATCGTTTATGCTTCCTATGTGAATAAACGCAAGAAATAAGTGCCTGCAGGCCTTTGTTCTCGGGAAATCCCCGCTAATCAGCGTGTATAATCCAAAATTTCCCGAGAACAATAGCGACCGGAAGAGGGTACCCCACCGGGGTACCAAAGCAATTTTCAGATTTTCAGGTTTTTCAACAGACTAAAGCAGAGAAAACGTTCTACCGTTTCCTCTGCTTTTTCTTATACGCTATGCTGTTTTGCAGGCTCTTGAAGCCGCAGCTGCTGCGCGGCAAATTCCCGATATAATGCATGCGTCTCCAACAGCTCCGCGTGAGTCCCTTTGCCTGTAATCCGGCCTTTCTCCATAAACAGGATTTGGCTGGCGTCTACCACCGTGGACAGCCGATGGGCTATGACGAGCGTCGTCCGCCCCTTCATCAAATTGTTCAATGCTTCCTGCACGACAATTTCGGATTTGCTGTCCAGGCTGGAGGTTGCTTCGTCCAGCATCAGGATTTGGGGATCTCTTAGCAGCGCGCGGGCTATGGCGATTCTCTGGCGCTGTCCGCCGGACAGCTTAATTCCCCTCTCCCCGACCTCCGTATCGTATCCCTTGGGCAGCTCGCTAATAAACAGGTCCGCATACGCCATCGCGGCAGCCCGCTGAAGTTCCTCGTCCGTGACGTCCCGCTCCATGCCGTAAGTGATGTTTTCCCTTATCGTCCCTGCAATAATAGGGCTTTCCTGCGACACATAGCCGATTTGGCTTCTCCAGGATTGCAGCGAATACTCTTCAACGCTCTCCTTGCCGAGCCGGATCGTTCCGCTCTGCGGGCGGTAATATCGTTCCAGCAAGGAGAACATCGTCGTCTTGCCGCTGCCGCTAGGGCCGACAATTGCCGTTACTTGTCCCGGCTCCAAGGTGAAATGAACGTCCTTTAATACCGGATCGCCGCCGTCGTAGCCGAATGAAACATGGTCAACGGTGATCGTTTGACGCGCATTCTCGAGCTTCCGTCCCTGCAGGGTGTCTTCCTCCTCCGCATCCAATGTGTCGATGATGCGCTCCGTTGCTCCCATCGCTTTTTGCAGCTGGGTGAAGAATTGGGTAATCTGGGTCATCGGCATGACGATTTGGATCAGGTACAAAATAAACGCGACCAGCTCACCTGCTGTCAGAATGCCGGATGATACCCGCATTCCGCCATAGCCTATAATGACGACCAGCAGGGCCATCAGGACGAAAGAAATTAAGGGAGAGATCAGCGCCTGAACCTTCCCCTCTCTCACGCCATAATGAAATAGCTTCATAATACCGGCTTTGCCAGCCTCATATTCCAGCGGCTCTGCATTGGACGACTTCACAAGTCGAATTTCTGACAGCACCTGGGTCAAGACGCCCGTAAACCGGGCTGTTTCGTCCTGCAGCCCTTTGGATATCAAAAACATCTGACGTCCGATCGGCAGCAGAATAGCCACCGAGAGCGGTACGGCCAGCAGCATGATCAAGGTCATCTTCCAATCCAGGTACAGCAGGATAGCTATAGAACCGATGATCGAGATCACTCCGTTAAAAAAGCTTGTGAGGTGCTCCGAAATAAGCCCCTTCACAATTCCGGTATCGTTCGTCATCCTGCTGATCGTCTCCCCGGTACGATGATTATCGTAATAAGGAACGGTCAAGGCGAGCAGCTTCTTCCACAGCCGATCCCGCAGGTTCGCGACAATTTGCTGCCCGACGCGATTCAGTAAATATATGGATACTCCTCCCGCCAATGCCTGGGCAGTGAATGTCATAACGAGCAGCACGATCTGCTTGGGCTCAATCGACGTTAGGGAAAAGCTGTCCACAAGGTTTTTGGTGAACAAAGGTACAATCAATCCTACAATCGTCGAGATGACGCTTAGTCCGACTGCGATGCCAAGCATCCATTTGGAGGGCTTCGTCTGCCGAATGACCTTGATAAATAAGCGCCACTGTCCTGATGGGTTCTTCCCATTCATCTTTTCCATCTCCTATCCGACCTCTTTTCTGTATGTCCGTTTCTTACCGGTAATTCTCTCGCAATAAAAGATTACGATATCTATTTAAACGGAATGTAAACGAAAAGGGTTCAACCCGGCGCAGCTGGACCGATGTAAAAACTTTTTATATTTATTTTCCCCCTGTTAGTCCTGCGGCTTCATCCCTATACTATGGCTATAGTAATGAGATCGGAGTGATGTTGGATGAGTGAACATTGGATTAAGTATCAACCGTGCAATGAGCGCATAACAAACCTTCAAAAGAAAGCTTGGTGGGATTATCAATAAGAAGCACGAACTTACAGCCTTAGAAGCGTTCGGCTATCAGCCGTTTGTCGCTAATCAGCACAAGGAAGACTACGATATCGGACGCGTTGCGCTGGAGCATACGCATCTGTATCGGATATACTCCGAAGATGGCGAATGGCTGGGGGAATTGTCCGGCAAATACCGTTATGAAGCCTCCGTACGCGATGACTACCCGGCGGTTGGGGATTGGGTATGGATGAGGAAGCTCCCCGGAGAACGCAAAGCGATCATTCACGGAGTCTATGAGCGTAAAAGCAAATTTTCAAGGAAGGTTGCGGGCCAGACGACAGAAGAACAGATCGTGGCTGCCAATGTCGACCGTGTGTTCCTGGTCATGGCTTTGAACCGCGACTTTAACGTGAGGAGGCTGGAGCGCTATCTTCTAACGGCCTATGAAAGCGGTGCGGCACCAGAGATTGTTCTGACCAAAAAAGATTTGTGCGAGGACGGAGAAGCCGAGGCCAAGCTTGCTGAAGTTGAGGCCATTGCCTTCGGGGTTCCTGTTTATATGGTCAACAGCCTTGCCGATAAAGGAACTGAGAAGATTCTTGGTACCCTTAAGCGGGGTGAAACGATAGCCTTGCTTGGATCTTCGGGCGCCGGCAAGTCGACTCTGCTGAACAGCCTTTATGGCGAGCAGCGGCAAAAAACAGGCGATGTGCGGGAAGCCGACGACCGTGGAAAGCATACGACAACCCATCGCGAGCTTGTTATCCTCCCGTGCGGCGCGCTCATCATAGATACGCCGGGAATGAGGGAGCTGCAGCTTTGGGAAGGAAGCGGATCGATGGATATCGCGTTCCAGGATATCGATACGCTTGCGGCAAACTGCCGCTTTGCGGATTGCAAGCACCAGCGCGAGCCCGGTTGCGCCATTCAAGCCGCTTTGGCAGATGGGCAGCTCGAACCCGAGCGATTCGCGAGCTTTCTCAAGCTCCAGAAGGAGCTCGCTTACATGGAACGAAAGGCGGACGCCGCAGCCGCTCGGGTCGAGAAGGACCGTTGGAAAAAGATTCATAAAGAAATGCGAGGCCGAGGTCAGCGGGAATGACCTTGGCCCGTTTGTTTCAGAAGATCTAAGGGGATTATTCACCTTCACCTGCTGCTGTAGTTCCTCTTCAAGTGCTCGTGAGATTCCGCATCATTTCGCAGCATGCTTCTGGCATACCGAGATGATATTGCCGTCCTCGTCACGGATATTAAAGAAGGCCACCTGATCAAAACGATGGATCCCGTAGACCACCTCGAAGCCGCATTCCCGGGTATGCTGGATGGCCTTATCGATGTTGGACGTGCTCAAATGAAACAAGACCGGACCTTTCTCCGGAACCGGGATATGCTCCATCCCGTTGGAATCAAGCAATAGATTTGTACCATTAGCCAGATGGAACTGGTGGAGCTGGTTCGTATGGCGATCCTCCTTGCGAACCTCCAGCCCCATCAGACGGCTGTATCTCTCCACGGCGCGATCGATATCTCTAACCCATACGACAACGTTATCTACATGAGCTTCGATACTGTAATGGGCCCGTGTGCCATTAATTCCGCCGAACGCAAGATGGTATCCATCCGGGTCTTCGACGATAAATTCCTTCCACGGTCCTTGGTCCGGATAGATGACAGGCTCCTTGGCAATCTTCGCTCCCTTGGTGCGGAAATCATTGTACATTTGATCCAATGCATCCCAATGCTCTACATAAGCGTATACGTCGACACCTATGGAGGATCCCTTAGCAGGAGGATTCGGTCTAACTGCCGATGCATCCCCTGCTTGCAGCAATTTCAATGCAAGACCGTGGAGACCGTCCTTCACTGCCCACCACGGGGTTACGTCAAAGCCTAATACATCGCGATAAAAAGCCTGTGACCGTTCTGCGTCCGATACCATCAAAACCGTAAGCGAGCTGCTGATTTGTTTCCCCATTTCATCTCTACCTGCTTTCGTTTAATTGAATGGCTCCCCATAGGTTGCCGAAAGGATCATAAAATTTGAGCACCCAGCCAAAGCCGTCATCCCGATAATAAGTGATTGTACTGCCCAGCCCGGCAAGCAGGTTGTGCAGCTCATGAATTTGTCCGGTACGATACAGCAGCACCGGCATGTCCTTACCGTTCACTGTAAAATGGGCCGCCGTGTTGTCCTTCGTCTCCCACAGCATCAACATAGGCCCTTCCGGCAAAGTTAAAAAAGCATGTACATGCTCATGCTTTCCTTCCAGCTTGAAGCCCAGATGCATGGTATACCAGGCTATAGCCTGCTCCAGGTCAGATACCGGAATCTGCATATGCTCCAGCTGTAATAACATTCCGCTCACCCCTTCCTCCTTTGCCAAATCAATGCTATCAGCACAAAACAGAACCGATATGCGAATATATATTCTCCTTTTGATTTCCAATTCCTTCTTTATATGGATCATAACATTCATAAAGTCCACCTATACTTGCAGACAAAAAAAACCGGATACAGCCCAACAGGATTCTCCTGTCTGACGTATCCGGCATATTTTTTCGTTATTATCATCCATTCCAGCTTATCTAAGCTTCAGCCCGACGCGCACCCCGTGCTCCTCAAAGGCAATTTCTCTCACAGCGGCCGGTTTAGGAACATAGTCATTCAACTGAATTTGCAGCGGGTTCAGCTGAAACCATGTGCCGGGAATCGATACTTCCTTGATCTGTGTAGCCGTATGGGTCGCTATCATATTGGGCTCTTTCCAGGACATCGTAAAGTACAGCTTGGCGCCGAATGTCCACTGCCCCTTATATAGCAAATTGACATCCGCCACCCACCGATTGCCTTCCAGGGAAAATTCGGCCCCTGTCATTTCAAGATCGGAGCCCACTTGAGGATGGGCGGCCAGCGCTTTTTTCAGCAGGCTGTTCACTTCCGGCTCCGTCAGATCGACCTCAAGCTTGCGGCTCGTCAGCATGTTCGCTACCTTATTACGAACTTCAAGCTCGGAATAATTCAAATCCAGCGTCCTCGCCGGCTGAACATACCAGTAGGCTGCGCCCAGCAGCAATGCGCACACTATGGCAATAGACAAAATCCCCCTTAGCAGCTTCCCCATATTCTCTTGCGAGCTCCTCCCCCAACCTCATCTTCCATTTCAACCAGACTCATTACATGGAGCTATTTATAGCTTCGGCTTATTTTGCTTCTCCTTAAGCCAGCGCGGAGCTCCTTTATTTTTGCGATCCTTTTGGCGCTCGCGCTCCGTCTTGCGCTTATCGGGGACGGATGCCGGTTTCACGGCAGCCTGCTTAGGCTTTGGCGCCAGCGACGCGGTTCTTGCCTTAAGAGCATCAGGTCTTGCTGCCGTCTCCTTTGGAGAACCGCCAAGGGTCTCGCCGTTCGCTTCCCCGCTCCTGCGTCTTGCAGGCTCTACTCTGGTACGGTTCGCCGCTTTAGGCCCGCTTCTTCGCTCCCCGGGATCGAGCACCTTCCCGTAGGCCATTTCCTTTTCCTCGATTGTAATTCCGAGCGATTTGGAGAACTTGTTGATAATAAACCGTTCCTTGGGCGTAATGATCGAAATTGCTGTTCCCTTCTTGCCCATTCGGCCTGTCCGGCCGACCCTGTGAACATAATGATCGGCATCTATCGGGGGATCCAGATTGATGACATGCGTCACATGGGGGATATCCAGTCCTCTGGCGGCGATATCCGTTGCCAGAAGCAGCTGGAATTTGCCGCTGCGAAACGCCTGCATTACCTTGGCCCGTTCCTGTTTGCCGGCATCCCCGTACAACGCCTCAATGGACAAGTCTGCATATTGCAGCTTGGCGACTACCTCGGCCACATCCTCCGTTTCGTTGATGAAAACAATAGCCGCAGGAGGATTGTACAGCCGGACAAGCCGTCTTAACGTATCGATTTTATCCCGCTCCTCGCATACGAAGAACAGATGCTCCAGGGTCTGCGACGTTCTCTGCTCGGGATTAACCTGCACGAATACAGGCTCATGCATCCATTTGTCGATAACCGCTTGAACCGGTTCCGGCAGCGTCGCCG
The DNA here is from genome assembly GCF_039543185.1 of Paenibacillus vulneris. Classification (NCBI taxonomy): domain Bacteria; kingdom Bacillati; phylum Bacillota; class Bacilli; order Caryophanales; family Paenibacillaceae; genus Paenibacillus; species Paenibacillus vulneris. Next base: position 90,695 of record NZ_BAABJG010000021.1, read on the forward strand.
AGAAGAATAGCACCTGGCGTTCTTTCTGCATCCCCTTGAAGATGGCCTCCACTTCATGCATGGAACCAAGCTCAAACACTTGATCCACTTCGTCAACGACCATGTAATGGACGTAGTGCATGCTTAGCTTACGAAGCTTTAAAAGCTCCAGAACCCGGCCAGGGGTACCCACCACTACTTGAGGACGCAGCTTGAGGCGGTCTATTTGCCTGCTGATGGCCGCGCCGCCGATGAGCGACTGGACCCGAATGCCGCTTCCTTCCGTCAGCTGCTCCAGCGTATGTACGATTTGTATGCCCAGCTCGCGGGTCGGTACAAGCACTACAGCCTGTACGTTCTTGGAGGTCTTGTCTATTTTATGCAGCAGCGGCAGCGTATAAGCCAATGTTTTCCCGGATCCTGTCTGGGATTGGGCTACAACATCCTTCCCCTCCAGAATGACGGGAATAGCTTCCGCTTGAATCGGCGATGGGGTGACAATATCCATTGCCTGCAACCGCCTTACGTAAACATCCTCAATATGTAAAGAAGCAAAACCGTTATTCATCGAATTCCCCCTTCATAAATGCATCATACCAACGGAGAAGAGGAACATCAAGCCTCCCTTGTCTTCTCCAGCTTTGCGGTAATCCATTCGAATACCGCATCCAAAGCCTTCTCGTCCGCGTCCCGCGGGAATCGGTGCTCCAGTCCTTCATAAAGCTCCATGGCGTAGTCTTTACCCGCCAGCTCCAATCCTTCCGCCAGCTTGCGGGCATGCGATACGCTGACCTGGGTATCCGCGGTACCGTGCACGATAAGGATCGGCACGTTCAGCTCCTGAAGCCAATACACGGGCGAACGGTCTTTGTAGGAGTCGATCTGCTTGCGGGGATGCCCTACAACCCGCTTCAGCATGCGGCGCAAATCAACCCTTTCCTCGTAGGTATCCAACAGATCGCTGACGCCTCCCCAGACGACGACGGGGCCTGCCTGATCGCACTGCCTCGCCGCCAGCATGGCCATCAAAGCACCGCGGGAAAACCCGATCAATGGAACCTTGCCCGGCTTCACTTCCGGCAGCGACTGCACAAGCGTAATCGCGTGAAGCACATCATACCGGTCTTCACCTCCGAAGTCCTCACGGCCTTCGCCTCCCTCATTTCCTCTGTAGAAAGGGGCAAATACGGCATATCCCCGCTTCGCCATGGACAGTATCCGCTGTTTGCGAACCATCCCTACCTTACGGATGCCGCCGCGGCAGTAGATAAGCCCAGGAAAGCATTCCGATGCGGAGGTTGCTTCAGGGACAGCCAGGTATCCTTTTACTCTAAGCCCTTCACTGATATAGGTAAGCCGGTAAAGCAGAAGCCCCTTGTAACGGCAGCGCAGAGGCTCCCTCTCCAGCAAAGTGCCGTTTGGGAATGCCTCCCCCTCGTCCTCCGCCCATTCCATCGGCAGATCCGAATCTGCTTCTTCCGCTGTACCTGCCTCCTGTCCCGCATCCTTAGTCCATAGTATGCTTGTTTGCGTATGGAAAGAAGCGTCCTGGCTTTTTCGTTCCCCCAGTTCTTCAATGGACAGCCGTTCTGTCATAGCTGCTGTTCTCCTTTCTCCTCAAGTCAGCATCTATCGAAGCCGACCCTTATTTTGACAGAAATCCATTCGTGCGCTAGACTAACTATGGTTACAATAAGTACATTTTATTATGTTCTGAAAGGTGGAGCTTCTATGAATCCCCAATTTCAAACCGAACTCGACGCATTGATCGATAAATTTGCCGAGCTTGTGACAGGCGATTCCTCTCCCGAGATGGTGGAAAAAATTAAAGCTTGGTCCATTTATAATCATATCCACAGATCCATGCCGGCTCTGACAAGCCACTGGAATCAATCCCACCCCGAGGGCAAAGCGGCCGTAAGAGCGCTTTTTGAAGAAATCCGCGACCTAAACCAGCAATTGAAGGAACGGAATAAAACGACGGAACAGGAATAATGCTCATCCTGTAGCCTACCCCAAACAGTTCTTACACCATGACAAGACCGGAAGCTTACTTATGTTCCTGTCTTTTTTCTTTTTATACTGATTGAAGTCAATAAGCTGTCAGAAAACAGCCTATTTTGGCGTCTATATGTTCAGGTGGACATCAACCTCCACTCCCTATTCTAAGGAAAGCGGTGATCCTAATGTCATTATTTAATGGAAATGGCACGGAAAGCGAGCAATTCGAGATCAAGGACAAAGGCGCAAGGAACCAGCAGATCCTTCTAAGCCAATCCACCTTCTCCGGGTCTGAGTTCGTCAACGCCCGCGGTGAGAAGGTAAGCTTCCGTAATGTCTCCATGCCGGAGACCTCATTCCGCTGCAGTGATTTAAGAAACCTTCGTTTTACAGACATCAACTTAAGCGGAACACGCATTAGCGATGCCAACCTAAGCGATCTGGAGATTGACGGCGCCCAGCTGGGCGGAGCTTACATTCATAACATCGGCCTGCCTCCTGCTGGCCATCCAGCCTACGTTGAGGGGGCGAAGCAGCGCCCGCTGCGCTTTGAAAACTGCGACCTGAACGGAAGCAGCATTTCGGACTGTACCTTGGACGGAGTCAGCATCAGCGACTGCTCCATGGAGGGGATGACGATTAACGGCATCCCGGTTCTGAAGCTGCTTGAAGCGTATCATAAGCTTAACGGATCCCCGTCGTAAGATGTAATAAGGAGCCTGTGACCATTGTCGCAGGCTCCTTTGCTGTTTGCCGCCCGTATAACAGCCTTGACGGCCCTATTTCTTGTTGAGCACCTTGTATGCGATCTTATCGAATGCACGCGGGAACAGCTGGAACAGCTTCACGCCGACTCCGGCCATAAACGGCATGTCAATCTCCGGAATTTGCCGTTCGATCGCCCGGACTACCTTATCGGCCACTTGCTCCGGCTTCAGCATGAACCATTTGACATTATTCACGTAGTTGCCCGTAGGATCCGCTCTATCGAAGAACGGCGTATCGATCGGTCCCGGATTCATGGCGGTAATGTGAACCCCGGTGTCGACAAGCTCCTGACGAAGACAGTTGGTAAAGCCGAGCACCGCATGCTTGGTTGCCGAATACCCCGAGGACTTGGCCGAGCCGATCTTGCCTGCCATGGAAGCGATATTCACAATATGCCCGCTGCCTGCTTTGAGCATATGCGGCAGTACGGCTTTCGTGCAGCGGACGGTTCCCATATAGTTCACGTCCATCATGCCTTCAAATTCCTCTATCGGTGCATCCACGAACTTCTCAAATACGCCGTACCCTGCGTTATTAATCAATATATCGATTCTGCCATAGTGGCTGATGACCTTTTGAATCGTTTCGTTAACCTGCTCTGTCGAGGTGACATCGACCTGATAGATACCGCTCGGCACTCTCAAGGAATCCGCCACCTGCTCCAGCTTATCCACGGAACGGGCCAAGAGTACAGGTGTAGCCCCTTTCTCTGCAAGCTTTTGTGCCATGATGGCTCCAATACCGCTTGAAGCTCCTGTAATGACAGCAACTTTTCCAAAAAACATATGATTTTCCTCCCAAACACGTCGGTACCACAGACACGGCGAGCTATCCAATTTGCCTTACACAGCCCTATAATGACAGGAACTAAAAAAAGTGGATCGCATCCAAGCCGGAGCTCCCCACTTCGTATTGTAAAGCATTTTGATTAGACGATCAAAACCTGAATATCCAGCTCACCGATTCCATCCATAATGAGAGGGATCGTTAACGCCTTCTTCGGCAAAAAGCCTGCGGAATTCGCGGAATGCAGCAGCTTCGGCGGTGTAATATCAACCTTAACCCCTTGATTGAACAGCATGGTGCTTGCATTGCCGCTGATCATATTGCCGAGCTCCGAGATGGCGCTCCTGCTCATTTCATCCATCTCCGAAACTTGAAAACCGCCCATCATCGCTGAGACCATCTTCAAAGCGACCTCTTCATGAAGCCCGAATACGATATCCCCCTGCATCTGGCCGGTCATCCCGATTTGAATCCATATGTACTTCTCTACGAACTTTACGTCTTTTATCCCAAGATTCCCTGTGGAAGGGCGGATATTGGCGACTTGCTCAATGACAATCCTTGCTGATTCCAAGAAAGGATTAATATATTCTGCCTTCATGATATAAAAGGTCCCCTTTTCAGCAAAATCACGTAAATTTCATAGGACTATACTCCCTACCATTATACCTAATTTCACTAAATAAGTATATGTTTTTTGCTTGGAAGAACAAAAATAGGAAAGAAGACTCATTCTCCTGACGGCAAACATGGCTCATACATCATGATGGCATGGTTCTCGGCTACTAGTTCCCCGCCTAACCATTCCCCTTCTATTGTATACTGATTCCGGGCAATAAGATTATGCCTTACGTATCCGCCCCACAACTCCTGCGTGAACCAATGCTTGGTTTCCACGATTTCATAGCGGTAACGGGCCGGCAGATTCGATCTCCACTCCCCGATAAGGTCGTGCTCCGTCAACCGGATATGAAGCTGATAAATCGCCTCCGTCGGATTATACAACTGCAGGTCCAAGTAATTATAGAAGCAGGTGGCACCTGTCCCGAAGGGCTGCGTTCTTCCCGCATCGGGAAAGACGTCGTAGCCGTGCCGGTACCGCTCGACGACCTGAAGCGGAGTATGAAGCGCGAGCCAGTAAATCAGATTGGACAGCTGGCACAACCCTCCTCCTACCCCCGTGCGAACCGTTCCTTTATGAAGAATCATACCGTCTTTATACCCCTTGCGCCTCGTAGGCTTTCCGATAGCCTTCCAGTAGGACAGCGTTTCTCCGGGGTTCAATAGAATACCGTCCAGTCTTTGTGCTGCAATACGTAAATTCGTTACTTTGTTATATTGAAGCTGCATGTCGACATCCTTCAGCTGGCGAAGTAAAGGCGTCCGATGGGTGCAAATCACATAAGGCAGCTTGTCGCTGCTTATTTCTGAAGCCCATTTGGCAGAGCTCGTTATCCACTTGAAGCGACGCCGTACCCGATAATACAGGATTCCTAGCCAGGTTCGCCAACGCGGCCGATCCAAGGGCTTGGGAATGGCTCCCGGTATAGTCACAGTTCAATCCCCTCCTGACCTTCTAAACGACATTCGGCCCAAAATTACTTTCACCATTCTACATTCTTAAGCCCATCATATTACCGGAGCTGTACCTCTTTAATCCGTAATAAAAGAAAGCCGTCCCCCCCGCGGCAAGCAGCAGCGCGACCCCAAGCGCCTGAAACAGGAATAACGGCTCCACCGAACGAAGCAGCCCAATCGGCATATAGCTGATGAACCCGGCCGGAACTATGGTAAAAAGAATCAGCTTGCCTGCTCCTTTGAAAATTCCCGTAGGATAAGTCGAAAAGGCCAGCATGCCGTTAAACACCTGCTGTCCAATCCCCTCGGCATTCCCGATAAAAAAAGCAAGAGACTGAAAGATCACTACAAAAAACATGAAGATGACCATTGCTATAAGCAATGCCAAAGCGAACTTGCCCATTCCTGCCCAGGTCAAGTCCCCGAAGAAGAAATAAATCAGCAGGGCAAACAGAATATCACCTATGGCCGAAATCGACATCCGGCTGACCAGTACATGCAGCAATACCGGCTTCGGCTGCGACAAATAGATGTCCAGCTGACCTGCGGCAACCAGGGAAGCAATCCGGTACGCATTGCCGAAGAAGACGGCTGAGAGCCCGAAGCCCCCCGAGCTCACCGCCCACATCATCATCACGTCCTGAAGCGTCCAACCGTTTACGACCTGAAATTTTTGAAAATACAATCCCCAGAACAATATCCATACCGCATTATTCACCATCATCATGCCAGCCGTCATGAGAAAGCTGAGACGGAACTCCATCGCCCCGGCAAGGTTCAGCTTCCAGCAGCTCCACACAAAGAGTCCGATTCCTTGTGCTTTTCGAAACATGCTTCACTCCTCCTCTCTATCCTCCGTTCACATTGACCTTGCGGACACCCAGGCGATACATCAAAGCCACACCTGCTCCTAGCACAATAATCCATATTCCCTGTGTCAGCAGCATCGGCATGATAGCAAAGTCAGACCAACGCACCGCGGTTCTTGCCGGAACATACAGCACCGTCTGGAACGGAAGCCAGCGGCATACTTCTTGAAGCGCCCGCGGGAACAGCTCCAGCGGCATCAGCATGCCGCCAATGGTAAACAACAGCTTGTGGTAGACAAATTCCAGTCCTCTTGTCTCCTCAACCCAGAACGCGCAAAGGGCAAGCGCCATGTTCAGCAGGAAATTTACGGTGACCGCCCCTGCGGACATCAGGATAAACCCTGCCCATCCCCAGCCGAAGTCAGGCCATCCGAACAGGGCAATGCCGAGCAACCCTCCGACGCACAGATTTACCAATAGCCGGATCGCCACTTCACTTATATACCCGACGTAATGATACCCGATATAGCTTAGCGGACGGATCAGCTTGTAGCCGACATCCCCGTTCTTAACCTCCTCCTCCACGCGGGTAGACAAGCTGGGAAACGCCGTTGTCAAGGCCTCGGCGAACAAGATATACCAAATGATTTGTTCGTAGCTGTAGCCCTCAATCAGACCGCCGCCTTCCCCCTGATACGTCACCCTCCACAGCTGAACGAATATATACATGATAATGATGAGAAAGACGGAACGAATAAGAAAGTCATACACATAGGCAAAATGATTCCGCAGCGTGACCCTGCCTATCGCACCATATTTGATCAGCTTGCCAAGCGCGGAGAATTGCGGCTGCTTAGCCTTGCCGCTGACCGCTGTACTCAGGTTCAACCCCTCTTGCTTCATGCGGCTCACCTCCGTCGTCTCGCGATCCATATTTCGCTTCACGCGCATAAATATGGGAAATGATTTGTTCCATAGGCGGATCCTCAATCGTTACATCGACTACACGGTAGTGGGTGACGATATGGGAAAGCACCTTCTCCAAATTCGCTGTCGTCGTGTCTACAGAAAGCCTCATTTCTGCTGCCCCCTGACTTATCAGCTTGACGCCGGGAAATTGAAAAGGCTCACCGGGCTCCTGAAGCTTCAACTGGATCGTCTTCTCCGTTAACAGCTCTTTCTTCATGCGCTCCACATGATCATCGAGTATGACCTGGCCGTGATTAATCACGATGGCTCTTTTGCACAGCTGCTCGATATCTCCTGCATCATGGGAGGTCAGAAAAATCGTCGTGCCTTCCTCACGGTTCAGCTCCACTATAAGCTCTCTGATTTTTTGCTTTACGATAACGTCCAGCCCGATCGTAGGCTCATCCAGGAAGACAATTCCCGGCCGGTGCAGCAGCGCCGCCGCGATTTCACAGCGCATGCGTTCACCGAGCGACAGCTTTCGAACCGGTGTATGCAAATACGGCTCAAGCTCGAACCGGCGTACCAGATCATCCCGGCGGTTCCTATAATCATCACGCTTCAGTTCATAGATCCGGCTCATCAGCTCGAAGGTATCGATAGGCGGCAGATGGTACCACAGCTGTGATTTTTGCCCAAAGACGGAGCCGATATGGTAGGCCAGCCGGCTTCTTTCCTTCCATGGACACATACCAAGCACCTTGGCCGACCCTCCCGATGGATGCAGGATGCCGGTCAGCATCTTGATCGTGGTCGATTTGCCTGCCCCGTTCGGTCCAAGGAACGCGAGCGTCTCCCCCGCTTCCACTGTCAAATCGATGCCAAGCACGGCGGCTTTCTCAGTATACCTGGGCCTGAACAGCGAGCGCAGGCTGCCGGCAACCCCCGCTTCCTTTTGCTTGATGGCGAATGCCTTCGATAATCCGTCCGCTTGAATGACTTTCATGCTTCCATCTCCTTTCCTCCGCTAAAGCAGAAAAGACCCCGTGCCGTTCTGCCTTGACAGGCGGAACTTGCTCGAGGTCTTTTATCCCTACGGTGTAGTGCAAGCAGCTGCACTCGGCTTCGCTTGGTTCGAACCGGCCCATAACCGTCGGATCCCTAGAAGCCCTTCCACTTAATTGTTATATATTACCATACGCTTTTGCAGGCTGACAATCCTTTTCTACCGACGCATAAAAAACTTTTTCCCGTTCGCATAAAAAGGAAATTTACAGGAAAACTAACGGCATTACAGGTAATTTACCCATATCCAAACATTTCTGACTGAAGGAGGGCTTACTTTGCCGGATCAAAGACCGAATCAACCGCAAAGTGACTCAAGGCGTAAGTTTCTGAAATATTCGGGTGCTGCCATCGGCGGGGTTGTCGTAGGCGGCGTCGTTGGGGGAGTCATTGGCCGGAATCTTGCTCCGAAAGCAACAGAGCCGGGCAAGCAGCCCGATACAGCTCAACCCGGTACAGGAGCAGCCGCAGATTACAATCAAGCGCTGATGTTTTTCAATCAGGAGCAGTTTCGTCTGACGGAAGCGGCAACGGAACGGATTTATCCGAAGGACGAGCTTGGTCCGGGAGCAAAGGAATTGGGTGTCGCCTATTTTATCGACCATCAATTAGCCGGACAATGGGGGATTAACGCCAGAGAATATATGATGGGACCCTTTCTGGCAGGAGAAGCGACCCAAGGCAACTTCCCGAACGTAAGGCGGCACGAGTTGTTCACGATGGGGCTGCAGGCTATCCAGAATTTGAGTCAAACCAAATACCAGAAGTCGTTTTTGGACTTGGGAGAAGCAGAGCAGGACGAGGTGCTGAAGGCTCTGGAGGCCGGTAATGATATCAAGCTCTACGGCTCGACAGGCCCTGTCTTCTTCAAGCTGCTGGTCAATTTCACTATGGAAGGTGTTTATTCCGATCCGCTGTACGGAGGCAACAAAAATATGCTGGGCTGGAAGATGAAAAATTTCCCCGGCAACCAAATGAGCTATGTGGATGTTGTCGATAAAAAAGAATTTGTCAAAATGGACCCGCAAAGCTTGCGTGACCATTTGAGCCACTAGAAGGGAGTTAGAACTGCATGGCTACAACATTACCCAAGGTATCGGCTGTTGTCGTTGGTATGGGCTGGACGGGCGGCGTGATTTCCTGTGAACTGGCAAAAGCGGGAGTGAAGGTGGTCGGGCTCGAGCGCGGCAGGGCAAGAAAGACCGAGGACTACTACATGGTTCACGATGAGCTTCGTTATGCCCAGCAGTATGGCTTGGCTCAGGACCTGTCCAGAGAAACCGTCACCTTCCGCAACACGGAGAAAGGAACTGCGCTTCCGATGCGCTCCTATGGTTCCTTCATTCTTGGCGAAGGGCTCGGCGGAGCCGGGGTACACTGGAACGGCCAATATTTTCGCTTCCTGCCCTATGATTTCGAGATTAAGTCCAAAACGATTGAACGCTATGGGGCCAAAAAAATCCCCGACGGAATGACGATTCAGGACTGGGGTATCACCTACGATGAGCTGGAGCCCTATTTCGACAAATTTGAAAAAATGGCGGGCATCTCCGGAGAGGCCGAGCAAAACCCGATGGTCGGTAAACGTTCGAATCCGTTTCCTACCCCTCCGATGAAGAAGACTGCGATTATGCAAATGTTCGAGGATGCCTCCAAAAAGCTGGGTATGCATCCTTACATCTACCCTTCCGGCAACCTGTCCACCCAATACACCAATCCCGACGGAATTGCGCGCGCCGCTTGCCAATACTGCGGTTTCTGCGAACGGTTTGGCTGCGAATACGGGGCCAAAGCGGATCCGGTTGTCACGGTGATCCCTGTAGCGCAAAAGACGGGGAACTTCGAGCTAAGAACCGAGTCTAATGTTACTCGGATCTTGAATGACGGGAAGAGAGCGACCGGTGTCGTCTACGTGAATACGATAACCGGTGAAGAATTTGAACAGCCGGCCGATGTCGTTATTTTGACCAGCTTTGTTTTCAATAACGTTCGTTTGCTGCTTAATTCCAAGCTGGGCAAACCATACGATCCAAAAACCGGTACTGGCGTTATCGGCAAAAACTATGCGTATCAGGTTAACGGCGCCAACTCGGTCGGCTTTTATGATGACCAGGAGTTTAATCTTTATGCAGGAGCCGGAGCCTTGGGTTCAGAAGTAGACGATTTCAACGGAGATAACTTCGACCACTCCAACTTGAATTTCATCCATGGAGCAGGGATCCGGATAGCGCAAGCGGGCCTTCGTCCGATCGCCAATAACTCAACGCCGAAGGGAACCCCTGCATGGGGCAAGGAGTTCAAACAAGCCTCCATCAAATATGCGAACCGGGTCCTCACCGTGGCTGGCCAAGGCTCCAATATGCCATGGAGACATCATTATCTGGATCTGGATCCAACTTACAAGGATGTGTACGGGCAGCCGTTAATCCGGGTTACATACGATTTTGAAGATCAGGACCGCGAGATGGTCAAGTTCATTGCCAGTAAGACGGACGCGATTATGAAGGAAATGAAGGCGACTACGGTCCAAACCAATTCAGAGCTAAAAAACTACAATATCGTTCCTTACCAATCGACCCATAACACCGGCGGGGTCATCATGGGAGCTGATCCTACAACCTCGGCCGTGAACAACTATCTGCAAATGTGGGATGTACAGAACCTGTTCGTCGTCGGTGCCTCTGCGTTCCCGCATAACAGCGGCTATAATCCGACTGCCGTTGTTGGAGCCCTTGCATACCGGGCTTCTGAGGGAATTCTGAAATACTTGAAGACACCTGGCCCTTTAGCATAGCGGGGTGAATCATTTGGAAGCCAATGAAGAGCTTATCGCGCACCTGGCCGAAGTCCGAAAACGGTTGATTATCGTCATAGCATGGTTCGTGCTTGCTCTAGGCGGAGGATTCTATTTGTCACCGGGCATATTGCAATATATCCGGTCCCAGCCGGCAGCGGCTCATATTGAATGGAACGTCTTCTCCTTTACGGACGGGCTGTTCATTTATATGAAATGCGCGTTTGTCTTTGCGATATTTCTGACTCTGCCGATTCTGCTTTACCACATATGGGCGTTTGTGAGACCTGGTTTGACCGATAGGGAGGCCAAGGAGACGTTTGCTTACATCCCTGCCGCGTTCTTCCTGTTCCTGTGCGGAGTCGCATTCAGCTATTCCGTTGTTTTTCCGATGATGGTGCGTTTTATGAAAAGCATGAATCAAAGCATCGGAGCGGTGGAAACATACGGGATAGACCGGTATTTCTCCTTTATGTTCAATGTGATCTTCCCGCTCTCGATCGCGTTCGAAATGCCTGTCATCGTGCTGTTCCTGACCCGCATCGGAGTTCTGACGCCGGACAGGCTCAAAAAAACGCGGAAATACGCGTATCTCGGTCTTGCCATTACCGGATCCTGCATATCTCCGCCGGATTTCGTCTCCCATTTGTCCGTTACGATTCCGCTGCTTCTGCTGTTTGAGCTGAGCGTAATCTTATCGGGAACCTACTACCGCAAAATTTCGACGATGCCGAGCAACAGTTGAGGCGAAGCGGAATGAGCAGCATCTTTCGAAGTCAGTTTTGCCTTCGGCAAAACTCAGTAACGCTTTCGAAGTCAGTTTTGCCTTCGGCAAAACTCTAAGGAGGGAACCAAATGTTCAACAACATCGGGGTCTCAGGGTTGATCATCATATTGATCATCGCCCTGATCGTATTCGGTCCCGCCAAGCTCCCCCAATTGGGGAGAGCGTTCGGCGATACCTTGAGGGAATTTCGTAATTCCACCAGAGGGATGGTTGAAGACGTGACCGTCGAAAAAAAAGACGACACCAAGCAAATCATGGAGGAACTAAGATGAAAAACAAATGGACCATTATCGTGCTGGCGGCCGCTCTTACCTTAAGCTTGTCCGCTTGCGGAACCAAGAACCAGGCAAGTCCTTCCCCTGCTCCTTCTCCTGCCACAGGTGGAACAACAGGAGGTACGACCGGTGGAACTACAGGCGGGACTACGGGAGGTACAACAGGCGGTACCACCGGCGGAGCTCCCACTGGCGGGACTACAGGCGGAACCGGCGCTACGACACAAGTGAATGCCGAAGCGATCTACAAGCAAAGCTGCGTAGCCTGCCATGGAGGCAATCTGGAAGGTAAAACCGGACCTAACCTGACCAAAGTGGGCGGCAAGCTGTCCAAGGATCAAATTGCGGCCAAGATCGGTGCCGGCGGCGGCGGAATGCCTGCTTTCAAAACCCAACTGAAAAACGAAGAGATTCAAGGGCTTGCCGATTGGCTTGCTGCCAAAAAATAAGAACACAAAAAGAAGAGAAGCGCCGTCTTCTCTTCTTTTCCTGTTCACAGGACGATTCCGCAGTGAGCGCAGAATTTAGCCCCGACTTCATTGTAGTTGCGGCAGGAGCGGCACATCACTTGAATAGCCTCATCTGTTTCCTCTGCTCTTGGGAAGTCCTCGAACTGAAAGCCGCAGACCGGACAAAATCTGACGTCCATGGCGACGATTTTGCCGCATCGGCATTCTTTCTCATTTTTGGCCGCCTTAATCCTCTGCTCTAATGCCTGAATCCCTTGGCGAAGCAGGCCGATATGATCGCAGTAGGCCAGAACGTCCCGCTCGGATGCTTTCCAATTGCCGGACGCATGCGCCTGATATACGCATTCCCCGATCAAAAGATACGCTTTTTCAATTTCCCTCTCCTTGGATGCCATTTGTGTCTTAAGCCGCGTCGTTTCCATAGTTTGCTGAGCTTTTTTAGCGGCATCGGATGCTCCCTGCTTCATCTTATCAAAAAAAGACATCGGACAAGCCTCCTCGGTCACATACTTGTTACTTATAAGTATGAAGGGTGCTGACGTCCTCATTCCTTGTTTCCGCAAAATGCAAAATAACCCCGTAACGTGGGGCTAGACTTCAAAGCTGAATCTGGTACTTTGCCGGGAGGCGCAAAATTGGCTAATAATAACAAAAGCTTCCCTGCCGCAACCGGGCATAAGAAGCTTTGGTTAGCATTTTTAGCCATCCCATTGCTGCTTGGCAGGCTGAAGCTTGCGGAATTGGAAGTACATTGCCAATCTCCAAGGCAGCAGCATACCAAAAGCCAGCAAAAAGAAAATGGCCCCCGTTTGGGGCAGCGTCACATACTGCTCAATAATCTGCCGCAGCAGAATACGAATAACGAGCAGCCCTGCGAGAATAAAAATAAATACCTTGGAGCGTTTCAAATAAACCTCACCGTCTCGCACCTCCATTTGGGAGGACCGGATCAGCGGATAAGAGAATATAAGAGCTCCGACCAAGAAAGCACCCATAGCCCAGGACAACGGAATTCGGGTCATTGGCGCTGCAAACATAAGAAACCCCGTACTCATAGCGATCGGCGGGATGAGCAGTTTCTTAGGATTGACTGCTTTATTGGATGCGCGCATCCTGAACAGCATGGCCATACAGGCTGCCATAGCTGCACCTATCGTAACGGTAATTTGCGGATTTACGAAATGCATGGCTTCCACCATCCTATGAAATGTGTATCCTTTTATTATTTTAAGCAAAGCAATAGCTTTCTTATTTATTATAGCGAAAATAGTAAAGCATTGTAAGTATCGGAGCCGATCTTTTGTTTGGATAGTAGTACTGCTCTTGTTAAAGACAGGAGTGAAATTGGGATCAAGTGCAGAAGCCCCAGTCCTTTGCATCCGGGGGAAAAAGATGTATTTACTTTTGTCCGGAGACGTGTATAATTTATTTAGTAAACATTTTTATTTAAAATGTATAAAATTTTTGTAAAGGAGGAATGGTTTATGAGTCAGACCGTGGCGGATCGGGTCGAGACTGCAGAGCAGCCGTTCGATCAGCAAAAGCAAGGTAAAGAGCCTTTGTGGACCCGGACCTTTATTTTACTAGCCCTGGCCAACCTGCTGCTTTTTTTCGGGTTTCAAATGCTGCTGCCTACCATTCCGGCTTACGTAACCCAGCTTGGAGGAGACAATTCGGCCGTCGGAATGGTTATTTTTATACTAACCGTATCCGCCTTAATCATTAGGCCCTTCTCTGGAGCGGCCCTCGATATGTTTTCGGGCAGATCCATTCTCGTGATAGGTTCTGTCATCATTTTGATTGCCATTGGAAGCTACATAGCCGCCGCCAGCGTAGGTGTGATCTATTTACTGAGGGTCGTGCACGGGATCGGTTGGGGCATCTCGACTACCACCTATGGAACGATGGCTTCGAACATTATTCCGGCGTCCCGCAGGGGCGAAGGTATGGGCTATTTCGGTTTGGCCTCTACATTGGCGATGGCACTGGGACCCATGAGCGGTATCGCCATCATCAATACTTTCAGCTTTGGCGTATTATTCACCGTTTCGTTCGGCCTCACCCTGCTATCCATTCTGGTCTCCATGCTGGTAGGCGGGAAATCTTACTCCGCGGCAGCCGGCACGGAACCTCCCGTTAAGAAAGGAAACCAGGCTTCCCGAGGAAGCTTATGGTCCCGGCTTGTTGATAAGCAAGCCTTGTTCCCTTCCCTGCTTGTTTTGCTCCTTGCCTTAACGTACGGGGGGATCGTCAGCTTCATCACCTTGTTCGGGAAAGAGCAGGGTATCGCCAATGTCGGATGGTTTTTCTCGGTCAATGCCATTATGCTGTTTGTCGTGCGGCCTATTTCCGGCAAAATCTTCGACACCCGAGGGCATGTCTGGGTTCTGCTCCCTGGAGCGCTGTTCAGCCTGGCCGGCCTGATTCTGCTGTCCTTTACGACAGGAACCGACAGTCTGATAGCGGCGGCCGCCTTCTACGGCACCGGATTTGGCGCTATCCAGCCTTCGCTTCAGGCATGGATCGTCCAGCGTGCTGCTCCGGAACGGCGCGGCGCAGCCAACGCGACCTTCTTCTCTGCCTTTGACCTCGGTATCGGTCTCGGCGCTCTCCTTCTGGGACCTATCGCTGCTGCAACGAATTATGCCATGATGTACCGCGTATCCAGTTTCATGTTCGTGCTATATTTGATTATTTACACCGTTTATGTGGTGAGGATGAGAAAAAAAGGCGGCCTATGAGGCAGCCTTTTTGTTTGTTGAGAAACTCGAGAAAACTGAAAATGGCCATTATATTGCGATGGGATATGCCCCTCCAGCCGCTGTTGAAACCCATGAAATGTGATTATAATTAGCGGTATTTTCATGGGTTTCAAAGGCGGACGTAAACTCCTCCGAGGCATACCCCATCTCCATATTAGCCCTTTTCGCACTAAACTAAGTTTCTCAACAAACGAATACAAAAAATGGCGGCTATCACGGCCGCCTTTTTGTATTGTATGGTTAAATAGCGCGCTGTAAGCAGGAACAAAAATCATCGATAGTACGCTGCTTGAGACAATAGCTGCTCCGGTTGGCAATAAGACGGTCCGTCGAAGCGGCTATTGTATCGACTATCGTCCTTCCTGGGGAAAGGGCGTAATCCTGATCCGCCGCGACCACGGCATCAGACGCAGCCAACGAATCCAGGATAGCGGGTATGGTCCTGACATGCTTTCCTTTGTCCCGAAAATACCTCGAAGTGATCCTCGGATATTTCGTTGCAATCGTCAAGTCCGGGCGGCTCAGCATCCCGGATTCGCCGAATAGAAACAAATCCACCCGGTCCGTACCAAGGTCCAGCAATTCGACGAGCTCTTTGGGCTGCTCCCATAAAATATGCTTTCCGGTGATCCCCAAATCGGCCGCTCCAAGTTCAACGAGCATAGGAATATCAATCTGCTTCACGATAATCCATTCCATCGCCTGAGAAGAAAGCAAATAGGCTCTTGTGTTCAAAATATTTGGTGGAATCGGAATCCTAGCTTTTTCTAAAAATGAAACGACGGTCTCCAGGTTATCTTTGGGCAAGGCAACTCTCAGCTGCATTGTCATAAGGTACCTCCTTTGTAATCATGCAAAAAAATAAATTAACTACCATATTATCCATAATTACCCTCATAGTAAAGAAAAAAGGACGCCTCATGGCGTCCCGGGTTGTTAAAAAAACTCTATCTAATGGAAAAATGCGAAAGGTGATAGTTGGGGTATTTCCTGCAGGAGCGTAAGCGTTCGCCTTTGTTCTCAGGAAATCACCGCTATGACGCGAATATAATCAAAATTTCCAGAGAACAACAACCGGAAGGAGATGCCCCACCGGGGTACCATAGCAGATTTTCAGGGTTTTCAACCGATTCGGTTGCCATATGGCGTCTGCATTAATGAATCACTCGAATCGTGTCGCTCCCTGCAAAGCTTTTCCCGTCGAGCAGGCTTCCACTGACCGTTAGGGTTACATTCCCTTCGGCTGTTCCCAAAGCCGCGATCACCTGCTGCCTGTCAAATTTGACTGTCAGGCTTGAGCCCGTTCCTCCCGCCCCCTGCGGAATGGCTTGCGCGGGAATGACCTTGCCGTTCACCGTCAATCGGATCGAGCCTGTATCCAGCTGGGAAGCTGCGTATCCCTGGGGCAGAGCGATGCCGGCCGTCATCGAGTTCGCCCCGCCCTGGCTTTTGAGGTTCAGTGTCTTAGGGGTGATAGTGACGGCAGCATCAATAACTACCTGGAGGCTAACTGTCTGTTCCGTTATGTTGCCTGCTTTGTCGGATGCGGTGACGGTTAGCGTGTTGGCTCCCGCTAAATCAGCCAGCCTCACGGCTTGACCGTTCACCACCGGACTGCCGTTCAATAGAGCCTTTATGCTGTCTACGCCCGATAAATCGTCATAGACGGAATAAGCTACTGTCATCGTCTGGGACGTCGTGTAGGACGGAGCTGCCTTAATATCGATCATCGGCTTCACCGTATCGATATGGATGCCGTAGACGGCCGCCGTCGCCGTATTTCCCGCTTTATCCACCGCTGTCCCGGTTGCCGTCTGGTCTCTCCCATCGTTGGAAAGCACGATATCCGGAGTTACGCTGGCAACGCCCGAACCGCTATCGACAGCGGTAAAATGCACCGTTACCGGCGTACGGTACCAGCCGTTAAGATTAGGCTGCGGCGCAGCTTCACCGGTAATCACCGGGGGCACCGTATCTACTACCGTCACCTTTTGAGTTGCAGTCCGGGTACGTCCCTCGGCATCCTTGGCGGTCCAGGTAACCACCGTCGTTCCGAGCGGAAAATCACTCGGAGCATCATTGGTGACAACGACTCCTTCCGTCGATGTCGCTGTCCCGATGTCTACCTTAGTCCGTTCTCCCACGGCCTCCACAGTCAGATCACCGGGTACGGTAAGCTCAATTGGGTTGACCGGCGGCACATAATAGACTTCCACCTCGTTGATCGTCGGCTCCTTGCTGGCGCCGGACTCCAGCTTGGTCGAGTACATCAGAAGACGCAAATATTGCGTTGTGACCGGATCGAAATCGATCGTCTTGCTGGTTCCAATGGAGCTTCCTTCCGTTCCTGGAATGTCGATGTAGTTTTCGCCGTCCTCCGAATATTGCAGGACATAATGGTTCACCCTCTGGTAAGAACTCTCCCGTACAATCACCTGATTGAACGTAATGCTGTCACCAAAATCAACCGTCAAGTGCTGATTCGCGGTTTTTCCTTTCTCCGCAGACCAACGGGATGCAGGATTGCCGTCAAATGCTTTGGCCGCGCTGTAATCATTGCTCCATTGCGATGAAGCCGAATACGTTTTGTTCAGTGTATAGCTCTCTTGAACGACGCTTAATGCCAGAACCGCCTCAGTGCCCGAGCTAAATGTGAACCGAAGGTTGTATTGGCCCAGAGCCAGCTTCATGAGGTACGAGCTCTTGAAGGTCACAGAGGTTCCGTTATTGATGTAATCCGTTCCTTCCTTCAGCACCTGGCTGCCATCGTTAATGGAAAGAAGCGTATTGCCGTTCAGACTCATACCGATGGTGCTGTCGCCTGAATTTTGCGCATATTTCAAGGAGGATGAGCTAAGCTGCGCGCTTGCAGGAGGCAGTACATTGACGTTCAAGAAAGCATCGTTCCCTGCGCTGAAGGAGAAGGTCAGAGCATGATAGCCTTGCGCCAGCGAAGCCAGATACGACTTGTTCAACCGAACGGACGACCCTTCCGTCACATAATCCGTTCCTTCCCTTAGGCGGAGGCCGGTTTCATCTTTTATGCCTTCAAACGAATTACCGTTCAAGCTCATCTGAACCTTAACATCGTCTCCATTCTGCGGATAATCCACCGATTTTACGGATAAGCCCGACTGGGACGGCGGAAGTCCTGCTGCCTTAACCCCCATCTCATGGAACGGAATGGATTTAAATTCCGGAATGCTGGAGAAGATCACGGAATCATTCCTTAACTGGAAGTTTCCATTTGCCGCATCTTCAAAGCCTATGTCATCCTTGTTGGCAAAGGACAGATTGTTCTCGAAAGTGCCAAGCTTCATATTCTGGCTGTCTCCGGTAATAGGTCCGCTGTTGACAAACGCATTGTTGCGGACAACATTCCGTTTTGGCAGCAGGGGATCGTCGTTCAAAATATTGGGAAGCGTCGGGTAGCGCTGTGCCCAAATATCGCTCTGATAAGGAACCTGATCGAATTTGCTCATCAACGATTCATAATTTTTTTCACCGGGCTTATATCCGCGTGTCATGAAGGCGATCGAAGAGCCGGTATCGATGACCAGATTGTTCTCGACGACATTTTCCCGGCCGTTGGCCAGCTTGAACGCCTGCTTGCCGATCTTGTAGAACACGTTGCCCCTCATTTCCACGCCGCTCATGTAATCGTCCAAATAAATTGCTGCTGTCGATACACGCAAATCGCTGGCAATAATGTCGTGGAAATAGTTGTTATTAATGACATTGCCGCGCCATACGAAGCTTCTGCCCGAATAAATCGCCGAAGCATCCGCCGTTTCCTTGACCACATCGTAGATTTCGTTGTACTCCATCACATGGTCGTTTCCTCTGAACTGGATGGCGAGATGCGGCGCATTATGCATTTTGTTATGCGTGGCGCGGTTACCTACTCCATTCAGCTCAACGGCGGAGGTGTAAGTCAGCTTGATTCTGGCATAGTTGTAAATATCGTTATTATCCGCGTAGTTCCCTGCAGGAGTCAGCGTCGTAAAATCGCCGCCGTTCAACAGAACGCCCCCGTTTCCCATGCTGTAAATGCTTGAGCCGTATACTCCGTTGTTCCGTCCCCCGTTGATTTTGACCGCATAGCCGCCCATCTTGCTGATTTCGCAATATTGGATCCGGTTATTTTCTCCGCCCGTAATATCGATGGCGTTGCCCCTATGAACCTCCATCGCGAGATGGCTGAATATGACATTAGATGTATTGTTCATCGTAATCAAATTTTTATTGAATAAAGACAATTGAATTTTACTTTCCTGAAGCGGAGCCGGCGGATAGAGATACAGCATGCCTGTATTACGGTCTACATACCATTCGCCCGGGGCGTCCAGCTCCTCCAGAATATTGTAGAAATAAAAGCGCTGCCCGGCTTTCATCGCATAGCTGGTGCCCTTGTAGGTTTCGATAGTAGTACGCTCCTGGTCAATGGACTTGATCTGAAGATCGTTGGTTGCCCAATCGTTCCCCCAGTAACCCAGCATCCATGTGTAATCGATGCTCTGCCATTTATGCAGCCCGCTGTCCTTATAGGTAAAGGTATATCCTGTTCCTGCCGCACTGTCCGGGGTCTTCACTACCTGATCCACCGTCGTAAAGCCGCTGTTCGGCCATCGTGCGAGCGTCATAACGTTTCCATTGATAAACAGCTCCGGCGGAACGTTGCTGGTGCTGCCAAGCACGCCGTAGTCGGTAATGCCCAGCGCCTTAAGGTCCAGCTGCATGACTTTGCTGCCGGCTTCCTTGGGAAGCCTCCCCAGAATAGACGGGTCAGAGACGGGGCGGAACATGGAAGCATCGATCGTATCCCCGCCGGAAATAGTGACCTTCTCCCCCTGATACGCTTCGTAGGTAATAGGGGAATCCAGCGTTCCGGAGTCCCTCTCATCCAATTGAAACGTATCGGTGAACCGATACTCCCCGCCCCGGATGGTCACTTTGACTCCTCCTGGAGGAAGGGCCCCGGCACTTTTCATCTCGCGAATCGCGTCGCGGGCTTTTTCCAGCGTAGCGAAAGGGCGGCTCATCGTGCCCTCGAAGGTGTCGCTGCCGTTTTTGGCAACGTAGAGCTGCGTCGGCGCTTGATCCTGAGCGTGCACCATCTGCTCGTTCTCCACTACAGGCATGCCGCTGCCCAAAGCAACGCATAAAGCTACCAGCGTCCTGAACCCGGTCTTCATCCTCATTATCTCCCACCTCGCTGTAGAATGTATGTGCCTGTATTAGGCTCACATTCTCATAATACAGCGCTTTCAAGATCTGCCGTAAGCGATCAGCCTAACCTGTTTTGTTGTAAAATTAACTTCTTGGGGACAAGCACGGTTCATCCTAATGAACCCTGCTAGCGGCCAGGGAACAAATTGCGATATTCCGAAGGAGAGGCGCCTGCCCCTTTCCTGAATGCCGCAGAAAAATAGGACACATCCTTGAACCCGGTTCGGCGAGCGACTTCCCCAACCGTAAGATCCGTAGAGCTGAGCAGCTGCTTCGCCTTTTCCATTCTCCTTTCATGAATGTACCGCATAGGCGGCATCCCGAGATGCCTTTTGAATACACGGATAAAGTAATTCGGATGAAAATGGGCGTTCTGTGCGAGCTCCTCGATCGTCAGCTCCCTGGATAAATGATCGTCGATATAATGGATCGTATCCGTCAGTTTTCGCAAGGAATCATTGACGGCCTCCCGCCCATGGTCCGTAACCGCATGATCGATAAAATAAGAAATTATCGCGAAGAGAGCAGACTGGATTTTCAGCGAGGTAGTCGGGCCTTCATCTCTGCGATGCTCTTCCAGCTCCTGAAACCAGTACTGTAGCTCACGGCCTTCATCTGCTTTCACCACGTTGGTCAAACCGAACAACTGAAAGAGCCGGTTGAAATTCAAATTCGTTTTGAAATGACACCAATGCATGGTATAGGGAGTTCCGCCCGTGACAGAATAAGATTGCTCCACCCCGCCTGGTATAAACACCAGGTCCCCCGGCTCCGGACGGAGCTGCTCCTTGCCGATTTGAAGCCATCCTTCCCCGCCCTTAATCAGGTAAATTTTGTTATAAGAAGGAGTGAAGCGATGCCTGATCCAATCCGGAGAGCATACGGAAAGCTTCGCAAAAAGCAGTTGAACCCGCAATTGCGACAGCTGGTGATTCAGCAACTGCTTCTTTGCGTCATCCAAAAAGCCCCTCCTCCTTTCGTGGAACTTCTATTCCTAACCCGATCGTTACATTCATAATTCTATTCGCGAGAGGGAAACCCTTTCGGTCCAGGAAGACAATCCTCCTAATGAAAATGACCCCACAAAGAGCGGGGCCGGAAAAATGGTATAGTATGAGAAACCCTATCGAGCCCTATCAAAGACATTCGACCGTGTTTACTCTTCGTTCTTAAATAACATAATCAAGAACCTGCTCGTATTGGTAATATACCTTTGTATTTTTCATCGCAGGAGTATAAGCATGGAGAGTAACAACTCTTTGCTTGCCGTAATTGCACATTTGATGAATTTGGCCCTTCGGGGCAAACATAAATTGGTTAGGTCGAAGCACGGACTCGCCGCATTCATGGGCGTAGCCCTCTTTATCCAGCCAAAACTGCTTGTTGGTCAGCTCCCCTTCGAGCACATAGGCACATCCTATGGATTCTCCATGGTCGTGGATATAAGTTTCATGCCCTGCAGGCAAATGAATCAGGATGACCTCCACATGCTCGGATTGGAACAAGATCCTCCGGCCATAGGGCAAATGCGACGGCTCCGTCACATACATAGCTGCCTCCTCCGGATTCAAATTCAATCGCTCCACGGCTCTTCTCAAATCGTGGCCGGACGGAGCCGCCAAATGCCGAAACACTTGCTCGATGGATTCAAGTAGTTTCATGCTGTTACCCTCCATTAATCAACTTTTCTTTAATATTGTATAAGTAAATCTTATAATGTGTGCCGATTTTATACTTGTATTCCGCTTCTGCCCGGTTCGTGCTTTTCCTAATTGGCAGCAGCACAAATAATTGAATTATTGAACAGCCTTTTGGGGAAAATACCTCTCGAGGTGGGGAAATATGACATTCCTTCAAAAGCTTCTCAATCTTTTCTCGAATCAACCAGTAATAAATGAGACACAAGCCGAGACAGACAGCGTAACCCCGCCTTCGCTTGAGCAAACCATCACAGCATTTAAGGATTGTATGGATTTTAACCATCATGCCTTCAAGCAATGTCAAGTTGATGTGGTCTATCTGCCTACGCTGGTCGGGAATACGGAACTTTTTCGCGATGTGATCCATCCTTTTACTCACGCGGGAGAGAACGATGTTGCAGGCATATTGGCTCGGGGTACTTACCAGCCCGTTCAGGATAGCAAGGCATGTATCAAGGGCATTTTGGACGGCAAAGCGTCCGTCTTTTTCAGGCAAACTGCATATTTGGTCGATGTTTCCGAGGCTATTGGCCGAACCATTGAGCAATCGGAGACAGAAACTGTTATTACCGGACCGCATGATGGATTTGTGGAAAATATTTCGCTAAATATTGGCTTGCTTCGCAATAGGATCAAAAGCTCCAAGTTAAAAACAGTCAAGCTCCAAGTAGGTGAAGTGGCCAAATCGGATGTCGTCTTGATGTATCTTGAGGGCATTGCCGATCAGGAGCTTGTACAAACGCTCATCAAGCGAATTCAAAACATTGAAATTGACATGGTTACTGAAGGGAATATGCTGGTCCAGCTCATCGAAGAAAATCCGAACTCTGTTTTTCCGCAATTCATGACCACGGAACGCCCTGACGCTATCGTATCTAAAATTGTCGGAGGCCGAATTGTAGGACTTATTGACGGAAGCCCTTCCGCATTTTGCTGTCCAACCTCTTTTTTTGATTTCTTTTCTTCACCCGATGATTACTATAGTAGATGGCTCACAGGTACTGCGATCAGACTACTCCGTTTGGTCGGATTTATTCTTACGCTCGGTTTAACATCCTTTTACGTTTCGGCGACTACGTTTCATTACGAAATGATTCCGCATACCATGCTCTATAATTTAGTCGAATCGAGGAGTAAAGTTCCCTTTCCCCCGCTATTAGAAGCCTTGATTATGGAAACGACCATTGAATTGCTCAGAGAGGCCGGAGCAAGACTCCCGTCCAAAATTGGTCAAACCATTGGAATCGTTGGCGGTATCGTTATCGGACAGGCTGCTGTTCAAGCCGGTTTTACGAGTAATATCCTTATCATCACCGTTGCTACATCCGCCATCTCGTCATTCGTGGTTCCAAGCTATATTATGAGTGCATCCATCCGGCTCATCCGTTTCGGCTTCATCATTTTAGCAGGGATGCTTGGCAATCTGGGGCTTGTCATCGGCATCGGGTTTATGGTTATCCACCTTGCTGGAATCACCAATTTGGGTACTTCTTATTTAACGCCTGTTGCACCGATGAATGTGAACGATTCCTTGGATACATTCGTTCGAGGACCTTTCTGGTTATTGCGTAAACGTCCCAGTATTGTGAAAACTAAAAATAAGATCCGAAATAAAATGCGTAAATGACGGTGAATGGATGAAGGAAAAACTAAATGCTTTTCATATTGCTTTGCTCATCTATATGATCGAAATGGATATCAGCTTATTTGACCTTCCTCGTACTGTTGTCGAGAACCTGGGTACCAATGGTTGGGTAGGATATATTATTTTATCCTGCGTTGCATCATTCAACATTTTCCTTTACTGGGTTGTTTATAAGTGGGGAAATGGCAGGTCTGCTTTTCAAATCCTAGAGACATCACTTCCTAAGGTGCTGCTGTACCCATTCTATGTTGTCATTGCTTTGATCTGGATCGGGCTCGCTTCCTTAATCGGCAAGAACTTTATTTTTGTATTTCAACTGCTTTTTTTTCAATCCATGCACCCTATGCTTATTTTTTTCTTGTATTGTGCGATGGTTTATTGCTTAATTAGCAAAACTCTTTACAATATTTGCAAAGCCAATACGATCCTATTCTTTTTAACCATTTGGATAGTTGGATTGTGTCTCTTCTTTATTAAGGATTGGCAGCTCGTTCGATTCACCACCTCATTCTTACAAGGAGCATCCCATCCGCCTTCTCTGGCGAGTTGGGCTGAAATTTACAAGGCTTTTGTCGGTTACGAACTTTGCTTGTTCTTCATTCCTTTCACGAATAAAGAAAGCAAGCTGTTTAAAGGTGTCATGGCCGGACATTTGCTTACTACCTGTGTTCAATTATTCGTCATTTGGATTTCACTAGGCTTCTATAGCTTTCAACAATTACAAACCCTTCTTTATCCGCTAATGAATTTACTTAGCTACATTGAACTGCCTTTTATGAATCGAATAGAAAGTTTGGTGTTTCCTTTCTTTCTCTATGTGAACTTGATCTCAACGGTTATGTTTTGTTTTGCAGCACATATGACCTTGAAGCAAGTATTCCCCCACGCTCGACCCAAATGGATCGAAATAGGGATTACTGCGATTCTATTTGCCGTAGGATGGGTACCACAGATTCTTAGAAAGTCTCAAGAGCTGCTCAATACCGCTTTTTATATTGAAATGTGCATTGCGTTCTCGATGCCTCTTCTATTAATCCTTGTACTCCAATTCAATAAATGGAAGGAACAGAAGGCCAATCATGAAGTGTAAATGGGGTATCGTCATCGTTTTCTTGATCCTGGTTGGGTGCTCGGACGAAAAAATTCTCGAGAAGACGGGCTTTGTACGGTCTATTGCCTATGATGCCGCGAACGACAACAAAAATGGCAATTCCATAAGATTGACGATTAGCCTCCCGAGAGCAAATGAAAAAGAAACCCTCATCTACTCAACGGAAGCAAGAAGCAGCAGGGAAGCAAGAATGATTTTTGATAGGCAAAACAATCGAAAGATTGTGAACGGACAAGTGCGGCAGGTATTATTTGGCGATAAGTTCGCAAAGAAAGGCATTTGGAAGCATATTGACGCACTCGTCCGAGACCCTTCCTTCGGCAATCGCGTTCATGTCGTCGTAGTAGAAGGAGAGGCCAATAAATTGTTAACGAAAAAATACCCCCAAGGCCAGACGGTCGGGGAATATATTGATGATCTTATCCGAACGGAAGCGAAGGTTAACGACATTCCTTACACCAACCTGTATTCTTTTGTTAGGGATATTCAAGATGACGGCACTGATCCCGTAGCTTCCCTAATCAAAGAAAACAAAACAAGCATCATCATTAATGGGGTCGCGCTGTTCCGGGACGATCAATATGTAGCCAAAGTACAGCCGGAAGATAAAATGTATTTCGCTTTGCTTCATGAGGATATTGGTGCAGGAAATATTTATATGAATCTAAGTGAGATTGATCCCAATAAACATGAAGATGCTGCATTACTATACGTGTCCAGCGATAGAAAAATACGAATCTTATCCTCCCCGGACACATTATTGAACAGAAACAAGCTGAAGGTTGCCATAGACCTCAATATTATAGGGTCCTTGTTAGAATATTCAGGTGAATTAAACATGAAAAAGGAGGAGGATCAGAAAAAGCTGGAAGCTTTGATGGTTCGTTTGGTGGAAAAAAAGAGCTTGGAACTACTAAGCATCATGCAAAAGAACCGGGTTGACTCCATAGGTATCGGACAGTATGCGAGAAACTTAATTTCTTTTACCGAATGGTTGAAACTTCCTCGTCGAGAGATCATCTCTAATGCAGAAATTACCGTACACGCACATGTGAAAATTAAAGACTTCGGTAGATTGCTGCAGTAAAGACCTGCTTATCCGTAAATGAAAAGGAGCTACCGTTCCCAGGAAGGTTCGATAGCCCGCGATTGATTCTATAAGCTGCCTACCGTCTTCTCCACGGCCTGAATGTATTGTTCATACATTCGTTCCCACTCGCGCTTGCGATCCATGACCGTATCGTTCAATAACGCTGCGATAACGTCGAGGCAGACATGCCATCCGGCCAGATCCTTAGGCGTATGCGGGGTGACAGCCTGAATCGTCTCCTTCAGATAAAGAAGACAGCCTCCCGGCTCGGCAGCCAGCTCAAAGCGCACACGGTCCTCTCCCCACGTGTATTCCAGAGCAGACAAAGACTTCATATCGAGGATCATCATATCCAGCTGGGTCCCATCCGGCATGTTGAACCTGATAAGCCCACCCTGACGCAGCTCTTCCACCTCAAGCTCAGGGAACCATTGGTTCAGCTTTTCATTCTCCGTCAAATAAGCCCATACCTCCTCAATCGAATGCTTGTAATGCCGTTCGAATTGAGCGATAAACCCGTGATCCGCCTTACGCAGTTCGGCCAGCATGCTTACCCCTCCCTTTCTTTTGATTGTATATTTCCCAGCTTGTCCAGATGCTTCATCCCTTCACGCCGACTAAGCGGCTTCAACTCATGGCTTTGGATAAAATCTCTGACCGCCTCGGGATTCGTCTTGGAATATTCGCGTAATGCCCAGCCGATAGCCTTCTGAATGAAAAATTCATCCGAATCGGACCGGCGCTGTATGTACCGGAACAGTAAGGACTCCTGCGTTCGGCTCTTATATTTTAATTGAAAAAGAATGGCCGATCTTTGCAGCCAAATAGGATCGGATTCAATCCAGCGGTCAGCATAGCTCGCGATCAGCTCCGGATGCTTTTGAAATAAATATCCCGCTCCATTAGGAGCGATCCCATCTACCGTATCCCACCATGATTTGTGGACGATCAGCCATTCCAATAAGTCGATATGCTCTTTTTCCAGCTTCCTTTGCATTTTGACCAAAAGATCAATCGCCGTATACTGATACTCCCGTTCCGGCATGCTCCACAATGATGTAACGACTTCCGGAAGCTCCTCTAACGGGGGGAGCCCGTTACGATGCACCCATTCCTTAAACAGCTCTACCCGCTTCGGGCCCCGTATACCCAAAAAATCGAACTGATTGCGCATATACTGCTTCATGGGCGCCGCTTCCGCTTCATTACGGCAGCTGCTTACTAATTCAATCCACGATTTCACATAAGAATTCATCTGGACCTCCGGAAGGGCTTAAGAATAACTAAGGCAATCAGCTTGCCAATCATTAATCACAGTATATCACAAGCAATGGCATCCATCCGAACGGAAAAAGTGGCGGGATAGGACCGCTTTTGCTACAATGAACTCGATCATCTGACAACTGTGATACAGAAGAGGAGGACCAGCAAGTGCCCGGATTTTTATTGGATTTGGATGGTACACTGTACCACGGAGATACACCGATCCCTGAAGCTGCCGATTTCATCCGATGGCTGAAGCAAGAGGGACATCCCTATGTATACGTGACGAATAATTCCTCAAGACCCCCTGAGCAGGTCGCTGCCCATCTAGGACGAGTCGGCATAGACGCGAAACCCGAGGAGGTGCTTACTTCCTCCCAGGCTGCCGCGATGTACATGCAGGAGCAAAACCAAGGCAACCGCATGTATCTGATCGGTGAAGCGGGATTGGAGCTAGCGATGCAGGACGCCGGCTTCGAGCCGGTAACTGATGGTCCTGCGGACTATGTGGTTCAGGGCATCGACCGCAGCTTCAATTACGAGAAGATGGCGAGAGCCGTCAGCCTGATACGGTCGGGCGCCGGCTTCATTATGACCAACCCGGACCATCTGCTTCCCTGGAACAATGAGCTCCGCCCCGGCGCAGGCTCCATCGGCGCCTCTATCGAGAGAGCCAGCCAGACGGAGCCTGTCGTCATCGGCAAGCCTTCCCCTATCATTATGAACTATGCCATACGCAAGCTGAATTTGCCGCCGGAGCAGATTTGGGTTGTCGGGGATAATCTGTTGACCGACATTCAAGGAGGCATCGCGGCTCAGTGCCGAACGGCGCTGGTGCTTACCGGCCTTATTAACCGGAATACGCTGGAGGAGCAGCTGGCGAAGACAGGAGTTCAACCGGATTGGGTATGCGATACCTTGACAGATTTGATGGACAGATTAGGCCAAGCCTAGCGGAAGCCATAGAAAAAGAGCTTAGCAGTGAACGGCATCTCCATTGGTTAGGTAAGTCTAACGTTGGGTGCAGGTCACAGCCTCAGCTCTTTTTTTAGTCCGGAAACAATCGTTTTTCCCAAGCCGCCGTCCCAGATATCCCTTATAGTTTATGTAGTAAATCATTCGGGAACGAAGTACTTTTTGTTTGCTCAGCCGGAGCAAGTGTCATATAATGAAAATAGCTTTCAAGAAACGGATTTTATATTTTTTGTAAAGATGATAAAATTTATCTATTTTGACGAAGCTAACTGGGAAGCAATAAACCCCTTTTGGAGAGGAGGTTCCGGCATTGAACTTAAACCAACTAGAAACACTGCTTACCATTTCCAAAACGATGAGCTTTCGCAAAGCGGGAGAAGTATTGAACTTGACACAGCCGGCTGTCTCCGCACAGATCAAAAGCCTGGAGGACGAATTTAAAACCGTACTGATCGACCGTAATCAGCCCGTGACGCTCACCGATAGCGGACGGGTATTTTTGGAGCATGCGGAAATCATTCTGCAGACCGTTGAAGATTTGAAACAGCGTTTAGCCGATCTGAATTCAACGCCTCAAGGTCATATCCACTTGGGAACGACAACCTCGATAGCGATACAAATATTGCCGCGGGTGCTGTCTTACTTTCAGAATCAGTTTCCGCTGATCAAAACGACGATTCACTCAATGACCTCCTCGCAAATTATGCACAGCGTGGAAAATGGGTCCATCGATATCGGCATCACCTATTTGTTCGAGAAGCATCCGGCGTTGGAAAGCTCCGTGCTGTATTACGACACGTTTGAGCTGGTGGTTTCACCCGCACATCCGTTAAGCCGCTTCCAGCATATTCCGATGGAGAAGCTGAGAGATATTCCTCTCATAATGCTGTCTCCGGAAACGGCCGGGCGGCGATTCGTCGATCAAATTTTCAAGCATCTGAACATTACCCCTCAAATCGTGATGGAACTGTCCAGCAGTGAGGAAGTCAAGCGAATGGTGGAGCTGAATCTGGGCGCCGCGATTATTTCCAAGCTATCCATTGCCACCGAGCTGCGTCTCGGCACGCTGAAGATGATAAAGGTCAATGAGCTTGAAAGCAGCCACCCCGTCGGGGTCGTCTATAAATCCGGACGTTACTTAAGCTCGGCGCTCCATCAATTTTTAGAGGATTTGAAAGGCATGCAGGAAATTCAATTTATAGGATCGGAGTGACTTGATATGAAATTTGATTTGCATACGCATCATGAACGTTGCGGCCATGCCCTCGGCACAATCCGCGACTATATCGAGGCGGGCATACGGCACGGACTGTCCGTTATCGGCATATCGGACCATTCACCCTACTTTGCAAGCGACGTGGAGCAGGAGCAGCCCGGCATTGCGATGGCTAAAAGCGAGTTCAGCCGTTATGTAGACGAGGTGCTGAAGCTGAAGCAGGAGTATGCCGGAAAAATCGACGTTCTGCTGGGTGTCGAATCCGACTTTTTCCCTGAGCACGCGGACGTGTACCGCAAGGTGTATGAGCAATATCCTTTCGACTATATTATCGGTTCCGTCCATCTGTCGGGCGGCGTCAGCATCTTCAATAAAAAGCGTTGGAACGGTTTGACCGACCGGCAAAAAGTCGAGCAAAAAGAGCTTTACTATGACCTGATTCAGCAATCCGCTCGCAGCGGCATGTTCCAGATTCTCGGCCATATCGATGCCATGCGCGGCTTCTACCCTGCCTTCTCCGATATTCCTACGGATGCCGTGGACAAAACATTGCAAATTATCGCAGAACAGGACATTGCTATTGAAATCAACACCTCCGGCAAAACGAAGGACTGCGGCGGCTGGTACCCTATCGATGCTGTTCTTGAGCGCGCCTGCCATTATGGCGTAAGAGTTACCTTCGGTTCCGACGCACACAAGCCGGAACGTGTCGGCGACGATTGGGAATTGGTGAGCAAGCGGCTCAAAGAAATCGGCTTTACCGAATGGGTATACTACAAGCAAAAAGAGCGCCAGATCGTCCCTCTATAAACTTGAAGTACATATTGGCCCTCCTAAGCAAAAGACCCGTCTCCCTCGTCGGAGAACGGGCTTTTTTGTGCTGCTGCTTAAGCAAAATCGCTGAAACAATTGCAATCCATTTGTCGTCATATAAGGAAAAAGGAGGGTCCTTATGAAAAAATCCGTTGCTATCCCTATGGCTGCACTGTTCGTCATAGCTGAATGCGTAATCCTATGGAGCATAGTCCATACCGTTCAAACCGGCATGAGCTCCAATGCAAGCAAGAACCATAATGAACTTCCGGATATTGCGAATACTGCGAAAATGACAACTCCCAGCGGTCCGCCTGCTGCCAAGCTGTACGCGGATAAAGCGCAATTTCGAAGCAGCGAGACGATGAGCCTTCACTTAAAAAATGAAAGCTCCTCCCTCATTTCTTTTGGCGTCGGTTATAAAATAGAAATCCATAAGCATGGCGAATGGACACCCTATCCTATGACTATTGCCTTCGTAGATCTTGGAATCATGATGGAGCCCGGCGGGGTCCATGATCAAGATGTTCCGCTAAATCAACTGAAGAAAGGCCATTACCGGATTACTAAAGAGGTCCATCTCGAAGGGTCGGGCCTACAAGCGGTTTCCTTTGAATTCGATGTGGATGGATAAAGTATACAATTAGAGCTGTAACCCAAATGCTAGTTTGCCTTGATTTGATACGAAACCGCCTGCTTCCAGCCTTCCAGCCTGTGCTCTCGTAGTGCGTCGCCCGCAGATTGCGGGGTAAACGTACGATCAAATCCGTTCATCTGCACAAGCTCCGCCGTATCCTGCCAGAAGCCGACGGCTAGCCCGGCCAGACATGCCGCTCCCAGGGCCGTCGTTTCGATCACCTTGGGGCGGGCGACGGGAACGCCCAGCATATCGGCCTGAAACTGCATCAGGAAGTTGTTTTTGACTGCGCCGCCGTCAACGCGCAGCTCGGTCAAATGAATGCCCGACTCCTCCTCCATAACCTGCAGCACCTCTGCGCTCTGATAGGCTATGGATTCGAGGGCTGCTCTTACCAGATGGGCTTTGCCGGCACCCCGGGTCAAGCCAGTGATCATCCCCCGGGCATCCGGCTCCCAATACGGTGTCCCGAGCCCTGTGAAGGCAGGCACGAAGTAGACTCCCTCCGTATTTTCGACGGACAAGGCCAACGCTTCGGTTTCCGCGGCATCCTGAATGAGTCCCAAGCCGTCGCGCAGCCATTGAATGACCGTTCCCGCATTAAATACGCTGCCCTCCAGTGCGTAGCAGACCTCGCCATTCATCTTCCAGGCAATTGTGGTGATAAGTCCCTTTCGGGACATAACCGGTCTGGCCCCTGTCTGCTTCAGAACAAAGCACCCTGTGCCATAAGTATTTTTGGCCATTCCCTCTTTAAAGCAGCCCTGCCCGAATAAAGCGGCCTGCTGATCCCCGGCTGCCCCCGCGATAGGAACGCGGATGTCCTCGGCAAGCAGCGTCGTGTACCCGTAGACTTCGCTTGATGCCCGAACCTCCGGAAGCATCGCAGCCGGAATGTTGAATTCCTTTAAAATTTCCTCATCCCATTGCACGGTATGAATATTCAGCAGCATCGTTCTCGATGCATTCGAGACATCGGTCACATGCACGGCTCCCTCCGTCAGCTTCCAGATGAGCCAGGAGTCGATAGTGCCGAACAAGGCTTCTCCCCGTTCAGCTTTCTCTCTAATATGCGGATGGTTATCAAGAACCCATTTCAGCTTCGTGCCCGAAAAATAGGCATCCAGCACTAGGCCCGTCTTCTGCCTGATCTTGTCCTCCCAGCCCTGCTGCTTCAGCTCATCGCACAAGCCGCTGGTGCGGCGGCACTGCCAAACAATAGCCCGGTGGAGCGGTTCTCCCGTTATTTTATCCCATACCACGGTAGTTTCCCTTTGATTCGTAATCCCTATGGCAGCGATTTCATCAACGGCAATCGATTGCACTGCCTGGCGCAGCACCTCCAGCTGGGTATTCCAAATTTCGTTCGCATCATGCTCAACCCATCCGGATTGGGGAAAATATTGCGTGAATTCCTTTTGCGCCGTATGCACAATCGTCCCTTGACGGTCAAAAACGATGGCTCTGCAGCTCGTAGTTCCTTGATCTATAGCAACGACATAACGGGACTTCTTCATCGGCCTTCCTCCTTGTCGTACATGAACAAACTTGTAAACCGTTTTCATGTTGAAATCTAACACAAACCCATTTTCTCTGTCAATAACTATTGCTTCATCGTCATTCTCATGTTATGATACGGTTAATTAAGCAGCAATTGAACAAGTTAATACATTTGGTCAGAGAATAAGAGTAGACCGCAACATACCTTGCCGAAGCTAATTGGGCTTCTGCAGGGACGTGTTAGCGGTCTTTTTTGTTGTTTACACAACCCAACATGACGAAAAGGATGATACAGATGACGACGAATTTTTCTGGAGCGCACCGTGCTGATCATATAGAACGGCTCTCTAATCAGACATTGGATTTGCTAGTTATTGGCGGAGGCATTACGGGGGCGGGAATCGCGCTGGACGCCCAAACCAGAGGCATGTCGACAGGTCTTATCGAAATGCAGGATTTCGGTGCCGGGACCTCAAGCCGCTCCACGAAGCTGATCCACGGCGGGCTTCGTTACTTGAAGCAGCTCGAATTCAAGCTGGTGGCCGAGGTAGGAAAAGAACGCGCGATTGTATACGAGAATGCGCCGCATGTGACGACACCGGAATGGATGCTGCTGCCGATTATTGAGGGCGGTACCTATGGGAAGCTGGCAACCTCTGTCGGTTTGCTTGTATACGATTATTTGGCGGGCGTACGCAAGCAGGAGCGCCGTATCATGCTGAATAAGGACAAAACCTTGAATATGGAGCCGCTGCTGCGGAAGGATAAATTAAAAGGCGGGGGCTATTACGTAGAATACCGGACCGATGATGCCAGATTGACCATCGAGACGATGAAGGAAGCGGTTCGCCGCGGGGTTCACGCGCTGAATTACGCAAAAGCGGAGGATTTGATCTACGATCAGGGTCAAATAGTCGGAGTCCGCGCCGTCGATCAATTGACCGGTCAAGCCTTCGACATCCGAGCGAAAAAGATTGTCAATGCAGCCGGTCCGTGGGTAGACACGATCAGAGAAATCGACGGCTCGAAGCAAGGCAAACGGCTGCATCTAACCAAGGGCGTCCATCTCGTTGTTGACGGCAAAAGGTTCCCTCTGAAGCAAGCGATCTATTTCGATACGCCGGACGGACGTATGGTGTTCGCCATTCCGCGCGACGGCAAAACCTATATAGGGACTACCGATACGAACTATACCGGCGACATTGCCCGTCCGCGCATGACTGTTGAGGACAGAGATTACATCTTGAAGGCCGCCAACTTTATGTTCCCTACCCTCAAGCTGGAGCCCAAGGATGTAGAATCCAGCTGGTCAGGCTTGCGTCCGCTGATACATGAGGACGGCAAATCACCGTCCGAGCTTTCACGCAAGGACGAGATCTTCATCGCTCCGTCTGGGCTGATCACTATCGCAGGCGGCAAGCTGACCGGTTACCGCAAAATGGCCGAGCGGATCGTCAACCTGGTTGCCAACCAGTTGGAGCAGCAAGGACATTCCCCTTTCCCTGGCTGCACCACAGACAAGGTCAAGCTGTCGGGCGGGGATGTAGGCGGATCTCAAGGCTATGCCTCCTTTATCAAAACCAAAGTACAGCAGGCTGCCAAATTCGGGCTGAATGAACGTGAAGCGACCCTGCTGGTTACACGTTACGGGTCCAATGCAGACCGCCTGTTCGAGCTGTACCGGGAGCATCAGGAGGAAGCTGACAAGTACGGTATGCCTGCTCTGTGGCTGGCCATGCTGATCTATGGAATTGAAGCGGAGATGGTGTCTACCCCATCCGATTTCTTCATCCGCCGGACCGGCGCCATGTACTTCGACATTGCCTCCGTTCATCAATGGAAGCAGCCGGTTATCGCATATATGGCCGACTTGTTCGGCTGGAGCGAGGCAGAGATCGAGCAGCACAGCCAAGTCCTCGAGAAGCGGCGGGAAGATGCTGTCAATCCTATTACCGCAGACCCCAAGTAATTATCCCTGGGCTTCATATTGTCTCCATATTTCCTTGCGGGAGGTCGTCACGGCGACCGCCCCCGCCTTCAAGGCCATCTCCACATCCTCCACCGTGCGGATCAGTCCGCCTGCCAGGATCGGAATCCCCAGCTCCTCCTTCATCTCCGAAATAATATGAGGCATAATGCCCGGAAGCACTTCAATGTAATCCGGCTGAACCTTCTCCGTAATTTTATAGGTCATCTCCAGTGCCGTCGTATCCAGCAAAAAATGCCGCTGAATCGCCAGCACTTTATTTTTTTTGGCTGTCGCTATGGCAGCGCTTTTAGTGGATATTATGCCGGCCGGCTTGACCGACTGGCATAAAAATTCCACCGCGTACTCATCATTCTTCAACCCCTGAATCAAATCGGCATGGATCAGCATCTTCTTTTGATGCGATCTTGCAAGCTGCACAATACTGGCCAGCTGGGAAATATGAATGTCGAGCAGAACCAGGTATTGGAACCGGCTCTTCAACAGCAGCTCAAGATCCCGCATTTTCCGAACGGCGGGAAGTACATTTTGACCGTAAAAGCTCAATCCGTCTGCCTCCTTCCAGCATAGGCTGTTATGATAATTGCTGCTCCAGCGACTTGTACACATTCGGGATCGTAACCATAAATTTGGAGCCTTGTCCCAAGGTGCTTGTCACCTCAATCTTGCCCTCGTGAGCCTCTACTAACGCTTTAACGATACTTAAGCCAAGACCGACCCCTCCGCTAAAGCGGGACCTGGACTTATCGACCCTGTACAGCCGGTTAAATACATAAGGCAAATCCGCCTCGCTGATTCCAATACCCGTATCCTCACAATAGATAATAGTAGAATCGATCGTCCAATCAACCCCAAGCGTGACCTTTCCGCCTTCGTCCGTATACTTAATCGCATTGGATACAATGTTCGAAATGACCTGTATCATCTTATCGCGGTCGATTTCGGCGTAGCAAGGAGCATTGGTAGGGACAAATTGCAGCTTGACGCCCTTGCTCTTGGCCATCTGCTGAAAATTGCGGTAGACGTTCTGGGTCAGCTGTACGATATTAATTCGCCGAATGTTTATCGTAAACCGGGCGGCCTCCGCCTCGGATAAGCGTTCCATATCATTCATCAGGCGGGTAAGCCGGATCAGCTCGTCATAGATTTGCTCCAGCCATTCCAGATCCACTTCATAGATCCCGTCAATCATCGCTTCCAGCTGGGAGAGCATGGATGTCAGCGGCGTTCGAAGCTCGTGGGTCAAATCCTCCATAAGATGATGGCGCCAATCCTCCTGCTTCTTCAGCTCCCTGGAGAGCTCGTTTAACGTTAAAGCAAGCCTCCGGACCTCCTCCGGACCTTTGACGGCCGCCTGTACCTCCCAATTGCCCAGACGGATTTTATTCGCCGTTTCCTGCAGTCTTTGCAAATGTGCGGACAGCAGACGGGCAACGACAAAGCTGACCAGCACGGAGATCAGGATAATGACACCGTACAAGATTCCGGAACGGGTTTCCATCATTTTTTGATAGGCGATGACATTCGGATCGATCTGATTCAATGTCTTTAAATATCCTACTTGCAGAATGCCGCGGGTCTCTCCCTTGGCAACCACCGGATACTCCTGGATGATAAGATCCTTTTGGTTTTGTACACGCGAGAACATATCAAACCAGACCGTATGCTTGTCCTCTCCGTAACGGACGAGAATGCCGTATAATGTGGCCCTCCGGTTCAGCCAAGACTTCTGCTCCTCCGTATATGGCCCTACCGACAAATTATCGTTGCGCATATCGTCTATTAATTTGAAAGCGTTTACTTTTAACTGATCCTCCTGATAGTGCGTGAAGACATCCTGCCAATTAAAATTATAGCCGTAAGCCACCACCGATATAATCAAGATGAAGCAGCTTTGAAGCGTTAAAAACAAGATCACTTCCATTTTGCGAAATACTTTAATCATCTCAAGTTGTTTCCTTCGTATCCGATTCTGCGGCAAATTTATAGCCTGAGCCTACCATGGTAAGAATATACCGGGGCTCCTTGGTGTCTTCCTCGATTTTTTTGCGCAAATTTTTGACGTGGGTATCGATGGAACGGCTGTCTCCCTGAAAACGATAGCCAAGCACATGATAAGAAAGATCGCTGCGCGACCAAATCTTGCCCGGCTTGCTCGTAAACACCGTTAACAGCTTGAATTCCGTCGTTGTCAAATTCGCATGTACGCCGCGTACCAGCAGGGTGTTCGCTTCCAAGTCTACGACTAACTGGCCTCTATCGAAGGTCAATACGTTTTGCTTGACGGCATCGGCTTTGTAAGCATGAATGCGGCGTCGAAGAGCATGAATGCGGGCAATAACTTCTTTAACCCGGAAAGGCTTCGCTATATAGTCATCGGCTCCCAGATTTAATCCTGCAATTGTATCGCTCTCCCTCGACTTGGAAGTCAGCATGATGATAGGTACGACCGATTTGGCGCGGATTTGCTGGCATACCTCTTCTCCCGACAGGCCCTCCAGCATAAGATCCAAAATAACCAGATCATAAGAACCGTTCTCGAACAATTGAACGGCCTCCAAGCCGTTTGCCGTGCAATCGACTTCCCATCCTTCATTCTTCAAATATGCGGTGACTACTTCGCGGATTTTGAGCTCGTCCTCCACAAGTAATATATGCATTCAAAATACCCCCTATTTCTACATATTACTTGCCAAATTAGAATTAGACAAGCAAAAAAGCCTGAATTTCTCAGGCTTTTTGCTTTCACGCAGAGCTGGTCATAGTCGTTTCATCGCACTGTGTACCTGCTATCCGAAGCATGGCTATCCCCCTTGTTTCCCGGGAAATAATGACGCGTCAGACCATCGGCTTAGGATAGGTGAAAGAAAAAAGCCTGCTCGCAGCAGGCTTCCTACTTCTTACTATTCTACAAGACCCGTACGCTCTACGCCTTCTACGAACCAGCGCTGAGTGAACGTGTAGACTACCAAGACCGGCATAATGATCAAGAACGATGCGGCCATCTTGATCGGCTCCGCAAAAATACTTGGACCGGCCTGCTCCGCTTCGGCTGTTAAGGATGCAGCCAGACGCGACAAGCTGATGGACAGCGGAACCTCTTTTGCCCCGAACATATACATCGTAGGGAAATAGAAATCGTTCCAGTTCCAAACGAAGGAGAACAAGAATACGACGATGATCGCCGAAGTCGAGATCGGCAGCATAACCCGGAAAAACACTCTGAATACATTCGCACCGTCCATTTTGGCTGCCTCCTCAAGCTCCTTAGGAAGCGTGCTGAAGAACTGGCGGTAGATGATGACAAAGAGCGCGCCTTTCAAGCCATGCCCGAATATGGCAGGCACGATGAGCGGCAGGTACGTATTGATCCATCCGAAGTCTTTGAACAGCAGAATGGATGGCAAAATGGTCACCTGAGGCGGCATGACGAACGTAAAGATGAGACATACGAACCAGAATTTTTTAAGCGGAAAATCCAATCTGGCAAAGGCATATCCCGCAATAGCGCATGAAATGACTTGCAGCACTGCAACGCTAAGCGACACCGTCATACTGATAAAGAAAGCGTTGGAATACTTCAACAGCCGGAACGCTTCCTGCAGATGGCCTGTAAAGAAGGACCTCGGAACCCAAATAACAGCCGGATCCAGCAGGTTGGCGGAGTCCTTAATCATGGTCGTGATCATATAAATGATCGGCTTCACATAGATAAAGGCCACGTCAATCAAAATCAGGTACATGAACAGCCTGAATATTAAGCCTTTATCGGCTTCCTTGCCTATCAGCAGGTTTTTGGCCGCTGTCAGCCATGACCTGACCGAATGAGAATCGAAGCGCACGTTCTTGATATCTTTTATTACTTTTTGCATTCCGTCTCGCCTCCTTTCTATTTGGCTCCGCTTGAGGATTTGGTCACTCTGGAGAAGATGAGCAGGACAATACCCAGGAAGAGCAATACGATCATAAAGTAAATCCATGCCAGAGCACTAGACAAACCGTAGTTGGTCGTGTTGACCTTGGATATGATCGGGTTGGACGGGAACGTGAACAAATCGACTACCGTATAAATCAAGTTCAGCAAAATAAATGGTGTCAAGCCAGGAAGCGTAATTTTCCAGAACGTTTCCCAAGGGTCGGCTCCATCAATCCGGGCTGCCTCATATACCGAGGTCGAGATAGTCTGACGACCTGCCAGGAAAATCAAGATTTGCACACCGGAATACCACAGGATGAGAACGAACGAGTTAATGATAGAGTTAAGCGGAGCCGCCCAGGCTTTCGGCAAATAGGTGTTGATGTAGCTGCCCAGCTCGAATTCTTGAACGAAGGACAACGTTCCTTCCCCCTGAGTAATAAACTCCTGGATAATTTGTCCGGTGGAGAATATGACAGGCAGGAAGAAAATGACCCTGAAAAACGAGCGTCCGATAAACTTCTGATTCAGTAAAATCGCTACAAGCAGCGAGAAAACTACGATAACCGGAATCATCATTAACGCTTGACGCAAAAACGGCAGCAAGTCATTGTACAAGAGGCCGCCATCCGCAAACAAAATCTCGCGGTAGTACTGGAAGCCGACCGGCGAATACTCCACGCCGCCGGCCGTAATTTTAACGCGGTTAAAGCTCATGTAGAACGAATATACCAGTGGAAATGCGATAAAGCCCAGAAATCCGATAACCCATGGTGCGATGAATAAAGAACCTTCCACTTTACGTAGGGTGGCGGAGCTCAATCTCAATTTGCGATTCATTGGCCAGCGCCTCCTTGAACTACGATAAAGTCTTGAGCCGGTATCGTTACCTTGCCGTCGCTATACGGTGTTGAATTGTAGTTGATAACCACTTTCTTCCCTCCGTCGTAGGTAACTTCCTTCACGTTCGGAGCAATGGTTTTGTGGCCGACAATAAATTTGGTCTGTACGTCGCCCAAAGCTTTATTGTAGCGCTGGTATTCCTCTACAGCGGTCGATTCCCAGTCATGAACATTCATGCTGTAGTAGTAAACGGAGTAAGCCCCTTTCATATCCTCAGACGGCGCATAAGTGAAAATGAACGATGGGCTTGCGCCGTATTCGATACTGCGAAGCATCTCGGTCTTGTACTGATCCCGCAGGTTAGACCAGCCGGAAGAATAGGTGACAAGGCCATGCAGCGCGATTTGCAGGAACGGAATGGATTCGTCGATGAACAGGTCATACGAATAGTCATCCGCTATGCGGTGAATATGGCTAATGTCCTTCAGCGTATACATATTGGCTCTTTCTACGCTTACTCCGCCCAGCGTCTCTTTCGTCTCCTTAAGCATCTCCTGCTGCGTATGCATCGTTTCCGTTCTCGTAGACGGTGCACGGGTATTGAAATCACTGTTCAAGTACCGGCCGATGCCGTCTTCAAAATAAATGCCGTCCGCACCCAATTCCTTAAACTGGCTCATGTCCTTGGAGAGCGACTGGGCCGAGAACTTCGGACTCATCTGGGTAATCGTATCCCGGCTTGCAAACATTTCGAAATCCATCAGCTTGCCTGCAAGGTTACGCATCCCGTCATATCTCGCATTGAATCCGTCTCTATCGTTATTGTTGTAGGTGTAGTTAGCGGTCAAGTAGACCGGCACCTTCAAGGAATGTGCGAATTGGATGAACTGCTTCATGCCTTCATTGCCGCCCAGCCGCTTATCTACCGGGAACAATCCGCCGAAGGAGCTGTAACCGCCCTTCTGCCAGCCCAAGTATTGAATGGACATATTTTCAATGCCAAGACCGTACAGCCTTTTCACCATTTCCATCGCTTGAGAGGTTGAAGTTCCGAGCAAATATTTATCCCACAGCATCCCTTTTTTCACGTCTGCTCCAACGATATCCACGAACATCGGAATCTTGTTCGACGCAGCCTGAAGCGGCTTAACGCCTTGTTCCTTCATTAAATATTCGCGGTATTTGGAGGCCATGCCGACATAGTCCGCATTGGTTTTATCGAGTAAGTAATAACGGGTGCTGCGCTGATCGGAGGTAAATCTTTCTTTACTGTAGGTAAAGAAGCCCGCATTTCCTTTTTTGCTCGTATTTTGGAAAAACTTGATCCGATACTGCCATTCTGCCGTAATCCAGTTGGATTGGCCGAATGCGCCGGAAGGGGAACCGAATACTTTGGAGTATTCTTCTCCGCCGGTCATGATCGCTACGAATGCCTTGTCGCCGGATTTCATGCCGTATACGGGCATCTTCGCTTGCTGACGGGCCGTTCTTTCCGCATAAAATGAAATATCGCTGCCGTACATATTCTCGCGATAAATCGATTTATCGTTGATCTGTTTCGTTTTGAAACGGATCAATGCACCGGAACCGTCTGGAACGACCATGTAGCCGTCTTGGCCGACGGAAGGCTCCGCGCCGAACATCGGGTACAGCTTCAGGTTCAAGAGACTGAGCTTGCCTTCCTCAATGCCGCTGTCGATGATTTTGGTCTCTACGTAATCATCCTTTATGTTCACTTCCACCGGAATTTTAAAGCCGGAGGTTTTGAAGTTGAACGTGACCTTGAAGCCTGTCGCCGTCGTCTGGAAGCCTTCGAGCACGCCTTTATCTTCGATAAGACTGGTCATTTTGGGCTGCGACTTGAAGTTCGCGGCATCGATATATTCAACCATGATGGGAGAACGGAGATTATTTCTCCACGTTCCTGTAATTGTTTCTTGAGGCCATAGATCCACATTCGGATAGGAGCGCCAAATTTCCCCATTTCGCTTATCTTCTACCTGGAAGTGCCCGGTCGTGCTGTCCACGAGGAGCTTCAGCTTGTCGCTCTGTGCGGCGAGCTTGAAGTTCGCGTCGTTCGGCAGCTCCGCCTTCACTTTGTTCACATCGACCGGAGCCGTTGCCGGAGCCTGTGTCGGAGCAGCTGTATTAGCCGCAGGAGCTTGCGCGTTGGCATCAGGCTTGGCGGCATTGTCCCCTGCGTTCCCCGATCCGGCAGCCGGTGGATCCGCCGCATTAATCGTCTGGACCGCCTGCGTTGCAAATAGAGATAAGCTCAGCGTAGCGGCCAGTGTCGCGGAGAGGACTACTTTTGTACGTTTACGTCTCATCGGATCGTCACCTCCTGATAGATCGAATAGAAGAAGTCTTTCATTTCACTGCTTAGTCCGAATGTGATGAAGATTAAGACACCGAGAATCGTCATAGTTACGAGCGATAGGAAAATGTTCATAACCGTTTCACCCACGCTGTAGTTTTGCATGGATTGCACCTTCCAGAACATCAGCAGGCCGACCCATATCATCATAGCAATCTGCAGGAAGGAATAGATCGCGCTTTCGCTTAATGTCATGACATTGGAAAGCAAGGTTAATGGCAATCCAACCAGAGCAATCGGGAACAAAGCATACGTGCTGCCGAAGGCAACGTCCCGGAACCGGCCTTCCCCGCGATAGATCGTGCTTATCAAGTAGTTGGATACGATCCAGCCTACCCATAACACCATAAACTGGATGAACACCGTAATCAGATTAATGTCCAATACTACGGACGGATTAAATGTGAAGTTGGTAAAAGCTCTGTAAATACAGAACGATACCAGCGCCAGCAGCAGCATGATGGTGCTGCTCGCGAATCCGCCTTTGCCTTCGTAACGAATCGCGCTGAAGCCGTCGATCGGATGCTTCAGAATATAAAATGCATGCTTCAGCTGAACGAGCAAAGGAATCTTCGTTCTTTGGCGGTTCCGCCATTTTTTACGGAACTCACTCTTGCGCGTAAGACGTTCAAACAGCAAGTACCCTACTCCGAAAATAATGACGATGTTCATTAACAGACCGAAGTTTCTT
This sequence comes from Paenibacillus vulneris, assembly GCF_039543185.1. Lineage (NCBI taxonomy): Bacteria > Bacillati > Bacillota > Bacilli > Caryophanales > Paenibacillaceae > Paenibacillus > Paenibacillus vulneris. The sequence goes on from NZ_BAABJG010000021.1 coordinate 132,671, forward strand.
TGGAACCACATGAGCCGGATTTGCCAGAATGAATCCGAGTAGCCTTGAATCTGCCCTGCATCGTAGAACAATTTCTCTGCGCGCTCAAAGTCGCCTTTCTTATAGGCGGCTTTGGCAAGGCCCAGCATCGCCGGAGTATAGTAGGCGTTAAGGCGCAGTACTTCCTGCCAAGGCTTCTCGCTTTCCTCATAGCGGCCTTCCTGCGTCAATTGGTTCGCTTTATGAACCAGTTCACCGAATTCCGACAAACGGAACACCTGTACGACGTTGTTTTCCTCATCCAGAATATACAGATGGTTCTTCGAGTTGGAGGCAATGGCCGATGGCGTCTTGACTACTCCAAGCTTGGAGGAAGAAGCGGTGGTGTCTCCCGACCAGAAAAACAACAGATTTCCGTTCGCATCATATTGGTTGACGTATTTTAACGTGGAATCGATGGCCGTAATGTTACCGTTACGGTCAACCGTCAAGTCATTCAGCTTCGGCGTCAGCTTATCTCTGCTCGGAAAACGAACTTCCCCGAACGTTTTGACTGCGTCTCCGGTAGCCGACGTGTCGTTCTTCGTTGCCAGCAAATCTTTGCCCGCGATATTCAGCTTCTTGATCTGACCGTTCGTCACTTCTTTCGTAACCGTATAAATAAAGCCGTTCTGGTCGATCGTTACGCTGCTGACAGAGCCCGGCAGCTTACTGATTTCCCGCAAATACATTTCGCGTGTGTACAGCATCCGTTTCAATGCGTCCATAACGGAAAACTCTGTTTTGTTAGCTCCGAAGAAGCTTTGGAAATTGCCTTCCGGGTCCAGCTGCAGCAAGCCCTGGTAGCCGCCCAATGTAGCGATATACAGGAAACCGCGCTTATCGACGGCAACCTTGATCGGATCGTATTTGAACGATTCAGGCAAAAACTTCGAATCCGGACGCTTGAATTCGCGGATCATCTTGCCGTTGCTGTCTAACCGCAAAACGCGTTTGTTGCCTGTGTCAGCAACGTAAATATCTCCGTTTTTATCGATAAATACGCCTTCGGGCTTCTTGAGCGGGTTTTCCTTCACATCGATAATCCGCTTAAAGTTCCCGTTCTCATCCAGATGCACGATCCGGTTATTTCCCGTATCGGCGATATAGATGTTGTCCTTGGTATCGATAAAGATCCCTTTGGGCTGTACAAGCGGGGAAAATACCTGCTTGGCAGGATCCTTGGGATCCGGAACATAAATTTCCCTGCCCAGCACTTCAACCGGTGTATAGGCCGATTGGGTCCAGACCAGCTGGCCGAATCCGTCCTTATAGTTCGTATCGTAAGGCACCCAGGCAAACGCGGTCATAGGCATCATGACCGAGGCGAACAGGGTGAAGGCCAGAAGAAGGAACAGCGGCCGGCGCCATCGTGTTTTGACTAACATGGTTCTTCCTCCTTTCTCTATTATTTGATCCCGGAATGAGCCATCGTAGCGATAACTTTACCTTGGAATATCAGGAAGATGATCAGGTTCGGTATGAACATAACCATGGCTGCGGCTGCTGCCGCGCCTTGTCTCGCAACGTTGTTGGCCAGGTTATTGGTTAACGTGGACAGGAAGAACGGGAAGTTCTTCATTTCGTCGTCCTGCATGAAAAGCGTCGAAGTCTCTGTATTGCCCCAGGAGCTTTGGAACGTCAGAATCGCAACCGTCGCCACCGCAGGCATACAAATCGGAATGACGATTTTCAAGAAAATATGAATCTCGGTTGCTCCGTCAATTCTGGCCGCCTCGAGCAGCTCGTTCGGCAGCTGATCAATAAACTGCTTGAGCAGGAAAACCCCGACAGGCATCGCCAGAATAGGCAGGATATGCCCCCAGTACGAGTTCATAATGCCGAGATTGCTGGCTACCAGATACCGCGGAATCTGCACAGCTTCCGGTGCGAACATCAGCGTCAGAATGATCGTAGCGAATACCGCTTTATGACCCGGAAACTTGTGCTTGGAGATCGGGTATGCGCACAATGCGCTGACAATGGTCACGCAAACGACGGCTCCGCCCGAAATCACAAGGCTGTTAAACAAATAACGTGTAACCGGCACTGTCGAACTGGAGGCTACCAGGAACAGCTCGACGAAGTTCTGGAAAGACGGCTCCCGAACAAAGATATTCGGCGGATATATGAACAGCTCCTGATACGGCTTCAGCGCATGGTTAAAGATGTAGATGAGCGGAAGCAGCATGAATATCGAGAACACCACGAGCAGAAATACAAGTACTTTTTGAAACGTGTCCATGGAGTGCAGCTTGGATTTCTTTCTCCATGGAACCACCTTCTTCCACCAAACGGCTGCGTTTTGCATTATTCATCCTCCTTAGAGCCGAACAATCCCATGCTAAGTTTATTCGACAAATACATCAGAATTAGCAGGAATACGGAAATCGCAGCGGCATAACCCATTTCAAATCGAATAAATCCATAGTCATCGATATGGTTAATGATCAAATGTCCCGCATACTGCGGAGTCGGTGTTTGTCCCGACAGCTCCACACCTATCGCTCCGGCCTTAAAGGTGGTTACGATAGCCATGACCGCTCCGAACAGCATTTGCGGTTTCATGGAAGGAATGGTAATGTACCAGATTTCCTGGAGTCTGCTGCTCATGCCGTCTATGCGCCCAGCTTCATATAATTCCGGGTTGACGTTCAGAATACCGGCCATCATGGCCAAGAAGCCTACACCCATACTGGACCATAAGGTAACCACGATCATGGAATTCATCAGGTAAGCTTTATCGGTAACCCACAGGATAGGCTCATCGATAAACCCGATTTGCAGCAATAAACTGTTCAAGTAACCCAAACGGTCGCCGGATAGAAGCGGCAGCCATACGATGGACATCGCAATCCCCATCGTCAATGAAGGAGTGTACATCGCAAGGGCGAACCATTTGCGCAAGCCCGCAGGCAGCTGCGTAATGAGCCAAGCCAGCAGGAAGGCAAGAATATAGCCGCCGGGTCCAACGATAATAGCGAACTTGAACGTGTTCGGAAGAGCGTACTTCAGGAACGTCAAGTCCTGGGATATTAAGTTCTGAAAGTTCGTCCAGCCGATAAAACGCGGAGGCTCGATAGCATTAAAGTAAGTAAAGCTTAGAGCAATCGCCGCCACTACCGGTATGACGATAAAGGCGAGAAAGCAGAGCATAAACGGTGCAATAAACAAGTATGACAAGCGGTACTCCCACATCTCGGACAGAAGAGCCTTCATCTTATCCGTCCATGTCAGTTTGACCGGAGCGGCCGTTTTCGTTGATAGGCTTGCTTGGTTACTTAACATACGGATTCACCCCATCCCAAGGCTTATCGACGACCGGTAGATCCATCGTTCGGATGACATTGCCATTCTCGTCGATAAAACCGAATTCCTGCTGCTTACGCCTTAGCTCCCGGTTAATGTCCATTACGGTGGTTTCCAGAGAGCTTCGGTAATTCGTTCCGTCTACAACGGCCCGGTTCCATGCATTATTGATTTCACGACCTACGAAATATCCGCCCGGCAGGTTCGGCATATCCTTGTACCATCTCCACTGCTCCAGGATGACGTTAGCATCCTCTCTCTTCCAAGGAAGCTTGGAGAAGGCCTCGACATTGGCTGTATTCCAGCGGAAGGCTACTCCGTTAAAGGCTTCCAAATCGGAGCCGTAACGTTCTTGGGTATCGGCGGATGCCCACCACTTCATAAATTTCCACGCTTGGTCTTTCTTTTTCGATTTGTTGAAAATGACACCGGCCGTCTGACCGCCGCCCGACCAGCGGGAAATGGATCCATCCGGCTGCTGGGTACCCGGAATTTGGGCGATCCCCCAAGCTCCATTCAATTCAGGAGCCGCTGCGGACAATTGAATGTACATGTTATAATCTGCAAATCCGATCGGCATGTCGCCTTTGCGGAAGTGCTGCAGGAAGCTGGTCACAGAACGGTCCATCGCGTAAATATTGAACAAGTCGGTCCACTGCTTGAAGGCTTTGAAGCCTTCCGGTCTGTCCAACGCGGTCTTGGAGCCCTCTTTATCAAAAAACTCCGCATTGTTCTGGTATACGAACGTCATATATTCCGTAGGCGGCATATAGAAGTTCATATAGTTTTGCTGCAGCGTCGGCAGCATATCGTACACGTCGTTCCATGTGTTCGGTATCGACAAGCCGAGACGGCTCAAAATATCTTTGCGGTAGTACAGCACATGGAAGGATTGTGTTTCAGGCACCGCATAGTAGCCTTTATTATAGTAGAAAGGCAGCCATGAACCCGGGCTGTAGTTTTTGTAAAGATCCTTGAAATCCGGGAATTGCGAGATATCATAGATACTGTTCCGAATCGCGTAATCAACTGGCAGGTCCTGCGTTAAGCCCAGTGCGATATCCGGCTGGATGCCTGCCGCATTCGCCAAGACGAGCAGCTGAGCATTCGGAAGCAGGTTGACTTTGACCTGAATGCCGGTTTCCGGTGTGAACGTCTCGTCCGATAGCTCCTGCAGCTGGGTTACGTAGTCGCGACCGCGTTGCACCCATACGTTCAGTACGTTATCGTCGATATCGCTCAATCTGTTTTTCGTTTGGAACGAGTAGAAGAAGTTGACTACCATCCCCTTCATCTTTGTGAAGAAGGATGCTTCCATCGAAGGAAAGCTCTTCTCTACCGGCGCAAAATACACTTCATCGAGCTGAAGCGGCTGTTGGACCAGCGTTTCGATGAACTTGCTTATTTTTTCATTCGTCGTGCTGATCGTATCCCTGTGATACGGGATATCATCGACTTTGGTCAGCAGCTCCTCAATATCCTTGATGGAGGTGTTCATGCTCTCGCTGACATTGTCTTTGCGCCCGTTTACTTGCTGCATCTGTTCGGACAGCTTCTTAAGCAAGTCGACGACAACCGTCAAGCGCTTCGGCAGATCGGGCATATCCTGAGCGATTTTCCAGGTCCGGTTCTTGTCGTCCTGACCTCCTGTCAGCGACTTCAGATCCTGGTCGATTCCCTGTAAAATATCCGTAATTTCCTCAATACCGATGATGACCGGCTTGAACGGTGCATGCGTCACGGACATCGTCAACGTATGCGTCCCTTTTTCCAGGTAAAACTCGTACGGCTTTCCTTCATCGTCGGATAAGGTAACCCCTTTCCAGCCTGTATCGTAGGAGAAGCGATAAGCGAGCATTTCCTCGAACGGAACCTTGCCGTCTATGGCTATACGCCTAAAGGAAGCCTTTTGCGAGATGGTGTTTTGCAGAGCGCGCATGCCCAGTTTATATTTCCCCGATTCAGGAACATCAAGAGTCCATGTGATTTCCTGGTTCTGGTCATACCACTTTTTCCCACCGATGCTGTTAAACGTAATTTTGCCTTTCGCCAGCGGAACCGATCTTTGATCCGTATCGGACACCAACTGAATCGCCGAATCGTTCTTCGATTTCACGTCCTCGGCCTGCAGCGTTACCGCCTCCGCTTGAACCGGCTTGGCTTGCGGATAGGCTGCGCTGACATCCTTGTACGATTTCAGCTTGGTTTGCGGAACCAGCTTGATCGATTCCAGAGCGATCGGCTCGAAGCCCTGCAGGCGGATCGTATGCGACCCTTTACTGAAGTACCATTGCAGCGGTTCGGAGTATGCGCCACCCGCATCCCTCAACGGTTTCACGGACCAGCCGGAAATATCCTCCGATTTGGGCCGGATGTCGTTACCGTCAATATCCTTCTTGATTGGACGGGCATCCTTCCACTCCCGGTACAAGGTAATGGAAGAAGCTTCTCTGAACGGATGCGCTCCGTCGAGCTTTACATCCCAGCTGATCGGCCTGCGTAGGCCGTTGCCCGTGAAGGGACGATAGGATACGTGAAGCTCATACAGGCCATCGTTAGGCACATCCACCTGATATTCGATCCAGCTTTCCTTTGGACTGTTCCATAGAAGCACGTTGCTTTTGCCTTCATAGCTTCCTACCGTCGCTACCGATTCATCCGACTTTTTGGACATTTTGCTTGCGTTGATCTCGATAGGAGCCGCCCCATCCTTGATCCCTTTATCTTTCCAGCCCTTTAAGACGTTGGCATAATAAGGCTCGAACTCGTTTGCCTTGATGGCTTGACGCTGCTGGTTCCCCTGCTGGGCCGGCTTAGCCGCATCCGGTTTGGCAGCCGTATCGGCCGCCCGCGCCGTTTGCTGCGGCAAAATCGGGAACGCCGTACAAGTCAAACCCAACGACCCGATCAGCAGCACAGCAACAAAGCGATTTCGTATGCGTTTCCATTTTACAGCTTGCAATTCAGTCACTCCTTTCCCTTACGCCGTATATTAATCCATGATCCGCTCGCCGGTCTCACTGTAGAAGAACAGCGCTTTCGACATATCGACCGCTACCTGGATCTTATCTTCCTCATCATAGTGATACCGCGGGTTAACCCTTACGATAAGCATCCGTTCCTGCCCGATATCGAGATGAAGGAATCTGTCCGCGCCCATCAATTCACTAAGCTTATGAATGCCCGGAATGATCGCGTTAGGATAAGCCTGAAACACCATTTCCTCCAAGCTGATATTCTCCGGCCTGATGCCAAGGGTAACCACTTTGTTGACCTGCTTGTTCTTGATTAATGAATGCGCTTTCCCTTCTGGAATAGCCAATGAGAAGCGCTGAGTATGAAACTCCAACTTGCCTTGGGCATTCTCTTGAATGCGGCCGTCAATAAAGTTCATTGGAGGCGATCCGATAAAGCTGGCGACGAACGTATTGGCAGGATTCGTATAAATGACCTCCGGCGTATCCACCTGCTGGATGATCCCCGATTTCATAACCACGATTCGGTCACCCATAGTCATCGCTTCGATCTGATCGTGCGTTACATAAATCATCGTTACGCCCAGCGATTTGTGAAGCTTGATAATCTCTGTTCTCATCTGTACGCGAAGCTTGGCGTCAAGGTTGGACAGAGGCTCATCCATCAAGAACACTTGCGGATTCCGTACGATGGCGCGTCCGAGAGCAACCCTTTGCCGCTGTCCGCCGGACAGCTGTCTTGGCTTACGGTTCAAGTACTGCTCGATTTCGAGTACCCGGGCCGCACGCTTAACGGCCAAATCGATTTCATGCTTAGGCAGCTTGCGCAGACGAAGACCGAATGCGATATTCTCGTAAACGCTCATGTTCGGATACAGCGCATAGTTCTGGAACACCATAGCAATATCTCTGTCCTTCGGCGGCAGATCGTTAACCAATGTATCGCCGATATAGATTTCTCCTTCGGAGATATCCTCCAAGCCGGCAATCATCCTGAGCGTGGTAGACTTCCCGCACCCGGATGGACCTACGAAGACCAGAAACTCTTTATCCTTGATTTCCAGATGGAAATCCTTCACGACCGGTTGTTTGTCCTTACCGTATCGCTTATAGAGATGATTGATCAGAATTCTCGCCATATTACCGCCTCCACGTGCAAATTTACTTAATCTTAGAAACTATTGTAATGAATTCCGTGTGAAGATGGTGTGAATAATTAGTTAGAGGAGGAACTTTTTGTCTCCTGGCGGATTCATTTTTAATAGAAGAAAGAGCCGCTTCACAGAGCAAAATAGTCCATGTTTATTGAAGGAATCATTCATTTTTATTTCATTCCGACTATGTTAATGTCTAATTTGTTGGAAATTTACGACAGAAGCAGGGAGGATTGGCATGAATGCGTCCGATCAAAATCCAAATCAGTCCGCTGAAAAAAAGAAGCTTGTTCAACGGTATTTAACCTTCTTAAAGCCTTACCGTCTCACCCTCTTGCTCATATTGGTCCTCGGTATTTTTCAATTTGCCGTGCCGATGATCGGCCCTTGGATGACCAAAATATTGATTGACGACGTGCTTCCCCAAAAGGAAGGCTTCTGGAATTTGACCAATGCCGTGACTTTTCTGGCCATCGTGTATGCGTTCGGCATTTGGATCAATTTTTTGCGAAATACGATCACCTTCCGGCTTGGTAACCGGATGGTTTATGATATTCGTCACCAGCTGTACGAACATATGCAGAAGCTGTCGCAGCGCTTTTATGATAACAGGCAGGTCGGCAGTATCGTCTCGAGAATTATGAATGACGTCAACGGAGCGCAAAACCTGGTCAACGGCGGGGTTATCAATCTGATCATCGATATGTTCCTCGTCCTGTTTGCCGGCTTTATGCTGTTCAGCCTGCATTGGAAGCTTGCCTTATTGTCCCTGTGGCTGCTGCCGCTCTATTACTTGACCTTCACCAATCTCAATGTCCGGATACGTCTCTCCTGGCGCTCTGTCCACAGACAGATGGAGCGTATTAACGGGGTTCTGGTCGAAAAAATCTCCGGCATGAAGGTCGTTCAATCGTTCAATCAGGAACAAACGGAGATGGAGCGGTTCGAAAAGCAGGCCAAAAATCATATTAACCACGCCAACAAAGCGCAGCTCCTCGGAAATTCGTTAGGACGGCTCAGCCAGACGTTTACCCAAACGGGAGGCATCATTATCTGGTTCACCGGCGGCCTGCTCGTGTTGAAGGGACAATTATCCATAGGATCGCTTATCGCGTTTCAAGCCTATTTGAGCCAGCTGTACGGTCCTATCCAGCGGTTCGCCGAAGCCAATGTCACGATACAAAATTCCATGAGCAATATCGAGCGCATCTTCGAGGTGTTCGATATCGAGCCGGAAATCAAAGTTAAAGAGAACCCGGTTCCCCTCAAGCATTGCAAGGGCGGCATTGTATTCAAAAATGTTTCCTTCACCTACGTTACCGAGCGTCCGGACATAAAAAAAGAGCCCGGTAAATCGTCGGACCCGGATCTCGTGGATATGGCCGAGCCACCCAAAAAATTTTATATTATTCCGCCAAAAACAAGGCCTGACCCGCCTCCCATGGTGACCGAGCAACGCATTGCCCTACAGCATATCAGCTTTACCGCCCGTCCGGGCGAAGTCATCGCGCTCGTAGGGCCAAGCGGAGCCGGAAAATCGACCTTGATCAATCTCATTCCCCGGTTCTATGATCCGGATGAAGGCACCGTGTACTTGGACGGCGTCGACCTTAAGGACTACGACGTATATGATGTGCGTAAACATATCGCTATCGTGCTGCAGGATAATATGCTGTTCTCCGGAACTATCTTCGATAACATTGCCTACGGCAACCCGAAGGCAGACAAAAAGCAGGTTATTCAAGCGGCCCGCGCGGCAAATGCCCACGGCTTTATCAGCGATATGGAGCTTGGCTATGATACGGTTGTCGGAGAACGGGGAGTTCGTCTGTCGGGCGGTCAAAAGCAGCGTATCGCCATTGCACGGGCGCTGCTCAAAAATCCTCGCATCCTGATATTGGATGAGGCAACCTCTGCGCTGGACGCGGAATCCGAGGCGCTTGTGACCGAAGCGCTGGAGCATTTAATGAAGGACCGAACCACCTTCATTATCGCCCACCGGTTAGCCACTGTAGTAAGAGCGGATCAAATTCTCGTCTTTGATCAGGGAGAAATCGTGGAGAGCGGCACGCATCAGCAGCTGCTTCAGCAAGGCGGGCTGTACCGCGACCTGTATGAGAAGCAATTGAAGGCGATGCGTCCTGAGGAAATGAAAAATCTAAGCTTTGGGACATAGCACATAACCAAGCGGAAAAAGGAACCTTGATAGTGTTGAAAAACCTAGTTTTGCGTGAACTATGCTGCATAGGGAGGTGGGGTATGCCTCGAAGGAGTTTACGTCCGCCTTTGAAACCCGGGAAAATACCGCCAAATCTAATCACCTTTCACGGGTTTCAATAGCTAGGGACTTTGCGTAGCAAAGCCTGCTTCGGAAGCCTGGATGGAGGGGTATACCCCATCGGAGTATATTGGCAATAGTTCATCTCCATAGGTTTTTCAACCAACTCAGGAACCCCAACAGGTTCCTATTTTCATATACAGCGACCCGAAGCATTAAGGCTCCAGCAGCTTGCCGAGCGGCTTGTACAAAGCATCCACCCACTGCGTCGGTCCCTTCATGTCCGGGAATAAGACGAGAAGAACCGCTAATATCCAGCCTGTCAATGTAATGACGATAAACGCTGCTTTTTCCCTTCTGGTATGCTGCTTCATTCTTGGCCACTCGTATAAAACCATCAGTAAGGTGACGACGGTAGCGAAAACCGCAGAGCCCCAGCCCATTATTGCTCCACCTCTTTATTTTGTTTCTTGGAATCTATCGTCGCCATTCCGGTCCGGAGGATTTTGGCGGAAGCCTCGATGTTTACTTTAACTGACGGGAATACTTCCCCCCACCGGTCCTTGACCTGATGCCATTCCTTCGGATACTTGCGTCGAAAGGCTTCGGCAAAGTTAAAAATATCCGCGTTCAGCTGTTTTTGCGGCCGTACGAGAGCCGCTTTGATTCGCTCCTCAATATCCTCAGCCAGCTCCTTCTCCAATTTCTTGGTCACAACCGGATCACTTAAATCCAGATTCGTCGTATTCTGGATCACATCGTCCTCCGTCTTGATTATAACCGTTACGCTCCACTGATCTCCCTCAATGTGAGGAACCAGATTGGTGCTGCTGCGCAGAAGCTTCATGGATACGTGCCCCGCGGACTCCTTAGGTTCTATCGTCACGATGGAGGATTCGACCTCATTTCTCAGCCATAAAAGTCCCCGTGTCAGCTTATCGTTCAACCGGCCGACCATTTTATCCCCTCTGATAATAGCCGTTCCGTTGATAAAGCCTACCGTATTTTGGGACTCTTTACCAGCCTCGGGCGGAAGAGACTCAACCCAAGGCAGTGCGGCTGCGCCCGCATCTCCGTTCAGCATCTCGGCAAAATCCTTCACGGTTACCTTCATTCCGGTTTGAAGCTTGGCCATCTCCCGAAGCACCTCGGCGGAGCTCCGTTCAATGGGAGGGATTAACCGCAAAATACTTTTGGCATCGCCTTTGCTGACGAAGACATCCGCTCTCTCCCGCGGACCGGACTCCCTCATAATAAAATCGATGTTGTCTCTAAACCCGTCCTTGGCAAGCTCCTCGCCAAAAATAAATATTTCACAATGCCCCCAAAAAATACGGCGCGGGAATCCCTCCTGCAGCTTGGACATGGCATCCGCCAGCGTCACTCCCTCCGCCGCTCTGACGATAGTCTGGGCGGTAGCGCCGCTCGTTCCCTTGCCGGATTCGCCTCCTCCACCGCCACCGCCACCGCCACCACCCCCACCGCCGGAAGGCTGAGGAACGAATACCTGGACGGAAAGCGATATTTTATCACCTTTTTTATCCAGCCCTGCGGCCATAACCAGCGTCAAGTCATTCACTTCGACCCGGTCCCAGCAGCCGGTAAGCAGCAGAACCATAACGAAGCCGCTTATTGCCGTAATACAGCGAGTGAGTATGCCCATCGTATCCTGCCCTTTCACATGGATGCTCTAAGTTCGATTGCATTAGGACTTTGGAGGCCGCGGTTTCAAATGAGGCGACTGCCGGCGTTCATTGTAATATTCGCTAAGGTGCGGCCGCATATCCCTTGTCCAAAGCGGATTTCTAAACAATACGTCTTTGAGAGCCCTTTTTTTCAAAGGTGCTACGGTCGACAAATAGATGACCCCGAATGAACGCAGCGTACACAAATGAATAACAATCGTAATAATGCCGAGCATCAAACCAAGCAGACCCAGAAAGCCTGCAAGAAACATAAGCGGGAAGCGAAGCAGCCTGACGGTAACCCCCAGCGTATAACGCGGGAAGGTAAAGGAAGCCACTCCAGTAAAGGCTACGACCATGACCATGGGAGAGGACACCAGTCCTGCCGAGATGGCAGCCTGACCAATAACCAGCGCCCCTACGATACTTACGGCGGCACCGACCTGTTTGGGCAGGCGCAGACCCGCTTCGCGCAGCGCCTCAAAGGTCACTTCCATCAGCAGCGCTTCAACCAGTGCGGGGAAAGGAATTTCTTCCCGTGATTTGGCGACACTGAGCAGGAGCGTCGTCGGTATCATCTCCTGATGATACGTCAATATGGCGACATAAGCCGATGGAATCGTAAGCGCAACTAAAAAAAATAAATAGCGGAGCCATCGGATCATAGAACCCGCCCAATAGGTTTGGTAATAATCTTCGGGCGATTGAAGCAAGGAGAACATAGTGACCGGAGCCAGCAGAACAAACGGCGATCCGTCCACAATGATACCTACGCGTCCCTCCAATAAGTTGGCACTGACTACATCCGGGCGTTCCGTAGACAGCATGGTAGGAAAAGGCGTATACGGATTATCCGTAATTAGCTCCTCGATATAAGCGCTATCCAAGATGCCATCAATATCTATCCGATGCAGCCGCTGACACACTTCTTCGATCAGAGCAGGATCGGCAATTCCTTTGATATAGGTGACTACCACTTCCGTCTGGCTGTACCGTCCTACCGTGAGAGATTTCATTTTCAGAGAGGGGCTGCGAATGCTTCTCCTTAGCATGGACGTGTTCACGCCCAATGTTTCTGTGAACCCGAGACGCGGCCCTCTTACAACAGATTCCGCTATAGGCTCTTCAATGGAACGCTTCTCCCACTTGCCTAAGCCTAAGGACATGGCGATGTTCATCTTGTCAATGAACAGAACCGGATCCCCTCTCGAAATGCTTTTGATAGCATCGTCGTATGTAGTTATTTCCTGAGAAGCGGACACCTGAATGCGGTTCTTCAGCTCCGCTCTTGTTATTCCTGTTGGACTTGCCTGCATCAACGGGGACAGCACCTGCTGATCCAAAAGATCGGTATCCGACAAGTTATCTATGTAAACCAGTAAAGCATCCGTGGCTTCCCCAATTTTAAAGGGATGAAGAATAATGTCCGTGCAATCCTCGTACAAAGAAGTGATGACATCCTGATTCACGGCCAATTCCGGAGATAATAGACGCGGCTGCTCCTCATTGATCGGCGTTTCATTCATCTGCTGTCCGCGCCGGCTCGAATTGAACATTTTTCTGGATAAAAATTGAAACAGGTCCACTGAGCATCCTCTTTCACTATTTTTTATCCATTTTCGCCTAAGTCGCCCCTTTTTATCCTTTTGGGCACGTACTTTTGTTTATGTACCTTCTGACTTCCTGCTATGATGTTTGTTGCCGTTGATTACGGAGGGAGATTGGTAAACTCTAGAATGGCAAAAAACCATTGGACCTTATCGGTCCAATGGCGTCTGTTGAGAAACATATGCAACCTTAAACCATTGTCATAATTTCTTACCTAGGCTCCTTGCCCTGCAGCCAATGTTACAGCCCGCTATCGGAATTATTGCGTCACGCTCTTAACCAAACGGGTTGCTTCTCCATTCGGCGTATCGATTGCTTCATAAATATGGAGGGTTAGCGGATAGCTGAACTGGTCTGTCTTGATATTGCTGAATTGAATCATCTGTTCGCCGCTGACCAATTTGTTTTCTCCCGTTAAGGAAGCCGTCTGCGAGCCAAGAATACGGCCTGCGCTATCTACAATTTCGAACTTCATTTTGGAGAAGTTTTGGTCGACAACAACATCCTCAAGGCGGTCAATGGTCAGCCAGAGCTTCAAATTATAGGAGTAGGACAGGCCGAGGCCGTTGCCGCCGGGATTGGTGTAGGCCTGTATCGTCCAGTTGTCCAGCTTCGCATTAAACGGATACAAGGACATAACCGAATCGTCCGCCTCTTTCTGTACCGGAGCGCTAAAGTTGGCAATCGTGCTGCTGTACGGCGCCGCGGTTTGGTTATCCAACAGCTTCATGGTCAGATTGTCCCCTTTCTCTGAAGCAGGGATCATAAAGGAATAGCTGACCACGTAACCCAGGTTCGGCATGATTTCGGCTGCCGTAGTTGTCTGTCTCGTACCGGCATAGCTTGCTCCGTCCCCGCCGACAAGCTGCGCCTGGAATTGCGGGAAGGCAACCGTCATATCGCCTTTATTCGAAACCTTGAATTTGGCGACGACCGATTTGAAGCCTTGTCCGTCATTATCATGCAAATGCAGCTCGACTAAGGAAACCTCCGTTTTGGAATCAACCAGATGATTCATCGGATCCAAAGCGATAGGCGTGCCCATAGTATAGTTAGCCGTGTTATTCATCTGCTCTGGAGTCGGTGCTGCAATGACCAGACGGCCAACATCAAATCCGGACCCTGTCGCAGAGGTCGTTACCGGACCTGCAGCAGTACCGGCACTCGCTCCTGTACCTGAGCCCGCTCCGGCGGTCCCTGCTCCTTGTCCAGCTTGACCGCCCGCAGGAACGAATCCCTCCGTGGTCATCAGCATCAAGCCGATCAGATTGATGTCCTTATCCGACGTTATGGCGAAATGGACATATTTCTTTTCGCCGGGTGCGAGAGTAACGGGTTCCTGCTCAACCTTCTTCCCGGTGTACAACTTGTCCGGTGTCTTGCCGTCCATACGGAAATTCGAGACAGTCTCATTGCCTGTACCCGGATTTTCGGCCATCAGGGTAACTAAATAGGAGAAGCCGTTCGCATCGTTCTGCTTGGTCAGTTCTACCGGTGTATAGCGAATCGGAGAGCTTGAACCCGGAATTTGAAACGGCTGTCCCCAAGCCATATTGGCATAAGGATCTGTCAGCTGCCCCTTAGTTCCATACCAGACATTCAATGCTACAGGGACCGACAGCAGCACCTTTTCCGTCTTAGGATAGGTATATTCGTCTACCTCAACAAAGGAGAGGTCCGTGACTTCGATATCATCAGGACGATCCACGGTTACCATGTAGGACAGCTCCCCGCTCTCCTTAGCCATAATGGATTTCATGTTGGATGCGCTAGGCTGCAGCTTGTATTCGATTCCTTCCTTCGTCTTCACGCGAATTTCATAATCGGGAACACGCAGCATACCGTTCCCGTTATTCGTCAATCTGACAACAGCGCCGATTTGCAAGCCACCCGTCGTTCGATTAACGGCAACACGCTTCACCGATGCGGTTATCGAATCATTCAAAGCATAGGAGAGAGTGCTTATCGAAGCGCTCGGCACCGCATCGTCGGCCATTACCGGAATGGCTGAGGCCACTAGCGTTAAGGACAGCACAGCTGCTGCCATAGCCGTTTTCCAATTGGTTTTCATATTGAGAAAAACCTCCTTTTTTAGCATTCCTTACGGTGTCGTTGTTTTTGCCGGTTCGTTCGCCGTATCCTTTTTCATATCTGTAGTCTGTTCTTTAACGGCTGTAATCTTCTGTCCATCCTTAAGCTGATGCTGCCCGGAAACGATCAGCTCATCGCCAGCCTTCACGCCTTCCAGCACTTCCTGGTACGTCTCGTTAATGCGCCCCAGCTTCACAGGAGTTTTAACTGCCTGTCCTCCTTTGAGCAAAAATACAAAGGCGTCGCTGCCTTCACGTACAATGCTCAGGCTAGGCACAGCAATCACCTGCTGCTCCTCCTGCGTGGTCAGCTGAACCTGGACGCGGGTACCTGGCTTCAAATACCCGTCCGTATTTGACACTTCCAGCTCCAAAGGAAATGACTTCGTCTGCGAATTCATCACATCAGCCAAATAAGTGACACGGCCCTTCAAGATCCGGCCCGGGTTATCCGCGCTATAGAAGCTCAGCTCCTGCTTGCCTCTTGCCAGCTGGGCTGCCGTCTCGCTTAAGTCGGCCTTAATTTTAATCGGGTCGATTTGCTGAACTTGCCCTACCTTGCTGCCGCGTGCTAAGGTTTGGCCCACTTCAATGCTCAAATCCGTCAATACACCGCTGGTCGGAGCTTTTACTTCATAATTGTCCAGCGTGTTATCAATGTCCTGGATACTGATTCTTGCCGAATCTACCTGCGACTGAGCGCTGGCCAGTCCATTCGTTTTATCCATCGCATCTAACTTGTTCTGCAAATTTTGCAAATCAAGCTGGGCATTGTTCACCTGCATTTCGCTCTGCTCGAGCTGATGCTTCGTTACAAGTCCCGCATCATAATCGTTATGCATTTTATTGTAATCCTTCGTCACATTATCCAGCTGCTGCTGTGCCTTCGTGATCGAGTTTTGAAGCTCGGTACGGCTGTTGTTCAGGTCCTCCGATGTTTTTTGCAAAGCATCCTCCGCACTTTTCAGAGCTACCACGCTTTTTTGCTTTTGAAGGATCGCATCCTTGGTGTCCAGCTTAAAGATCACCTCCCCTTGCTGAACCACATCGCCCCGTTTTTTCAGTACCTGCAGCACCTGGCCGTCCACTTTGGGGCTAACGTCCACCTGTGAAGCCGCAACGACATCCGCTATTTGCTCCTTCGGATCCCCCATGCTTTGCTTAGTGACGGCTGCTACCTTGACGGATTTGGTATCCGATTGCGTTGACGCCACCGTGTCCGTTGTTTTGGGTGATGCGCAGCCGGCAGCCAACGCAGCGACAAGAAGAAACGATCCTGCCGTCATCGACAAGCGCCGGTACTGACTTTTTCTTTTCCGCTGATTCATCCTATCCTCTCCCCTTACATGTCCATAGTTTCATTAGGTTTTTGCTTACGGTGCAGCCATTGTCCGACTTTACTCTTGATGGCTTCAATCAGCTCATACACGACCGGTACGACAACCAGAGTCAGTATCGTTGAAGTCGTCAGCCCGCCGATGACCACGACAGCCAAGCCTTTGGAAATCAAGGTGCCTTTGGTCAGACCAAGAGCCAATGGAATCAACGCAACGACGGTAGCACCCGCCGTCATAATGATCGGTCTTAACCGCACCATGCCGGCTTCTACCAACGCGTGACGGACCGTGTAGCCTTCATCTCTTAACTGCTGTGCGCGGTCGATGAGCACTATGGCATTGGTAACTACGATGCCGATCAGCATCATAAAGCCGATCAAGGATGTAATATTCAACGACTCTCCCGTCAACAATAACGCTATTAACCCCCCGATGGCGGCAAAAGGAAGCGAGAACAGAATCGCAAACGGCGCACCGGCGTTACCGAAGGCAAGCACCATGACCAGATACACGATACACACAGCGGCACCCATTGCTACGAACAACTGTGAGAAGCTTTCCTGAATATCGGCGGTTACCCCTTTGACCTCGCGGGATACGCCGTCAGGCAGTTCCGTTGCATTCAACGCGGCAGATACCTTGTTGCTGACGCCGGATTTGTTCACATCATTGATTTTGGCGGTAATCGTCACAACCTGAACACGACTATCGCGCTGTAAGGAAGCAGGAGCCTGCTTTTCCGTAATTTTAGCTACTTCATTCAAATAGACCGTATTTCCGTTCGAAGCCTTCAAAGGGATTTTCCCGATTTTATCAAGCGAATTTTTATCCTCTTTGGCTAGCTCGACCGTTGTTTTGTACAGCAAGTTGTCAAAATGAAGATCGCCGAGCTGATCCTTTTGAATCCAGCTGCGTGCCGTATCGCGTATCGTCGAAGCGCTCAAGCCGAACGTACGAGCTTTTTGCTGATCGACATTGATTTCGACTTCCGTCTTCGAATCGCTCAAGCTGTCTTCCACTTCCGTCAGCTCAGGGAATTCCTTCATTTTCTCTTTCACGATAGCTGATGCGTTCTCCAGCTGCTTCTGATCATCTCCCTTCAGGGAGTAGGAGAAGTCGGTCGAGGAAACGCCGCCGCCACCGCCCGCCAATGTCTTAGGAGTTACCTCCGAGCCTTTTGGCAGCTCGTTCAGAATTAACGTTTTGTAATCATCCTTCACTTTGTCCGGGTCGGCCTTCTCATTCACCTCGGTATACACCTCGGATTCATAAGCTACCTGATCGGTTTTGCCGCCGTAGCCAACCAAGGCCTCAACATAGGTGAAAAGCGGTTCGCCCGAGCTGTCCTTGGCTTCTCGCAGCATCGCTTCAATCTGCTTCGTCTGCTGGTCGTTGCTCTCAAAGGAAGTCTCGTAAGGCAGCTTGATTTGAAAATACATTTGGCGTTCTGCCTGACTGTTCGGCATAAAGCTGACGGCCAAATTAGGCATGACGGCCGCCAATGTGACGACCAGCAAAAGGCCTGAGATAACCAGCGTTTTGATCCGGTGGGTCAGGCTCCATTTCAACACTTTTTCATAAAAAGCTTGGACCGGACCACGCTTGTTCTCATCATGATGCTTGATGCTTCCGCCGCGGATCACCAGCAGCTTGGCCATCATCGGGATCACCGTCAGCGCCACCAGAAGGGATGCAAGCAGGGCGCAGGCGAGCGTAATGGCAAATGGTCTGAAAAATTCACCGGCTATGCCGCTTACCATCCCGATCGGAGCAAATACCCCGACGGTTGCCAGCGTGGATGATGTGATAGCCATAGACACTTGCTTGGTTGCAAGCTTGATTACCGATTCGTTGCGCTCATGCGCTTTTTGCAGCGCGGCATATATGTTCTCGATGACCACGATACTATCGTCGACGACACGCCCGACCGCTATAAACATACCGCCAAGCGTCATGATGTTAAGAGTAATATTAAGCTGAGACATCGCGAGCAAGGTGATTAATATGGACAACGGGATGGATACTAGAACGATCAACGTCATACGAACATTTCGCAGGAACAACAGAATCATCAAGGAGGCGAGCAGCGCCCCGGATATGCCTTCCTTCAGCATGCCGGTTACGGATTCTTTGACTTCGTCCGCACTGTTGTATACGGCTTTGAAGGTCACGCCAGGCATCGATTGCTGCCACTCTGCGATCAGCTTGTCCGTATCGTTGGAGAAATCAACGGCATTCGCGCTCTTCGTCTTGTACAAATGAACGCCGATAGCCGGCTTCCCATCCAGGCGGGCGTTAAAGGTAGATTCGGTTACCGCCTTAATCTTGGCGATCTCCTTCAGCGTAATCGTGCTGCCGCTGCCTGTGGTCAGCTCCATCTGCTCCAAGCCAAACAGGCTGTCGAGATTGCCGGTGACCCGCGCCATCTTCGTGTTGCCGTCAAACTCGACGGAGCCGATTGGCCCGTTGGACAAAGCGCTGCGCAGCGAGGCCGTCACTTGCGCCGGGGTCAAGCCAAAGCTGTTCAATGCATCCGCATCCAGCTGAATATCCATGGTCGTTTCTCTAGCGCCGATGGAGTCCAGATGGTCAATGCCTGGCATCGCTTCAAAGCCTGGCTTGATTTTGTCCTCATAGAGCTGATCCAGCTCGGTCTGGCTCATGCCGTTGTCGGCATTGATCGCCAAGTAATAGGCAGGTATCGAAGCAAAGCCGAAGGTGGATACCTTGGGTCTATCTGCCGTCGCAGGGAGCTTCACTTCCTGCACCAGACTTTCCAAGTCCTGCTTCTTCTTATCCGTGTCTACATTTTGCTTGAATTGGACGATGATAGTGGATACGTTATCGCTTGAGGTAGACGTCAGCGAATCAAGATCCTCGATATTGGCCACCTTATCCTCTATAGGCTTCGTGACCTCTTCCATCACATCCTTAGGCGGACCTTGGTAGGTGGTGGAAATTAAGACTACCGGAAAGGATACGTCCGGCATGTTCTCCACTTTCAATGTAGATGCTGAGTACAAGCCTCCGCCCATCAATATGGCTATCATGATGAACACCGCAGCTACATTTTTCATGGAGAAGCTGGTCAGTTTGTTCATTGGGTTCCCCTCCTAAGAGCTTTGCGGAGCAAAGCTTTCTTCGTAAGCGGTACTGAGCTTTGCTTTATCAGCGTCGGCATCCACGTTATGCCCGGACGAATGACGACAGGGCACATTCGATTTCTTCGATTAAAGTACACCACGAATATGAACGGAGCATGAACAAACCCCTCCCGGCTCCTTATTTAACCGTTGGTAAGTTATTGCAGGTATATGTGCATACAAAAAAACCGCAAGCTTAATCGCTTGCAGTTCCTCTATTATGGATTCAGTTATTCAGGAAGCCGACTTGGGAAAGGTCAGCATAAATACAGTTTCCTTATCCGTGCTGGAGAACGAGATCTCCCCGTCATTTTTATGCATAATTTGCTTGCAAATCGTAAGACCTAAACCCGTTCCATTCGTTTTGTTGGTAACAAATGGAACAAACAGCGACTTGGCGAGCTCCGCCGGAATAGGAGGACCGTTATTCGTAATGTGAATATAGGCTTTACGCTGGTCCTCGAAGGCGGATATCTTCATTTTTTTATCATACTTCGCTTGAGAGAGCGCATCGATACCATTATTAATCAAATTGTTCAGCACCTGTTGGATTCCCAGCCTCTGAACGCGAAGGGTCATATGCTCCGGAATTTTAACGCACAGATTGACATTTTCATTAATTAGTCGAGGGCGCAGCAACGACAGGTTGTATTCCAGCATCTGCTTGACGGAGATCGGCTCCTTCTCTTCTTCCACCATAGGCTTCTTGGAGAAGCTGAGAAATCCGGTCACCTGCATATGCATATTGTTGCATTCATCCTCTATGAACTCCAAATAGGAGTCTATCTTCTCTTTTGGCAGAGAATGGATATTAGAACGAAGCAGTTTAATAAACCCTTTAATAGAAGTTAAAGGGTTGCGAATTTCGTGCGCCATGCTGGCGGCCATTTTCCCGATCAGATTCATCAGGTCGTCGTGAAGCTGGTGAATAGCCGTATCTTTTTCTATCATTGAAGCCAATGTAATCTGCCAATAATGCTTGCATAGGATTCCCTCGAAATCGTCGATTCGAAGACAAATTTGGTGATACAAGGTTGCCGGCAGCGAATCTCCGAGTACATCCAGCAAGGCGCGGCGCCATGAGTGAGAGCATTGAATAATATCAATAATTTGAAGCCCCAATTCCTCGAACCTTCCGCACCAATCGTCAACCAATTGCCGAATCGGATGCTGCTCCGGGGGAATATGAAGATCGGTAATATAATCAAAATAGATGTCGCCCCTGCGCATCATATTGGATACATTATACCCGCGTAAAATCTGCTCCTCCATCAGCTTCTGCCACTGCTCAATAACCTGTGACTTCTTATCCCTTACATGCTTTAACAAAGGCTCTGCATCCATAAAAGAAAACCCGCCTATATATAGGAGTGTGATATTACATAACATATCATAAAGAGATCGGAAGTCCAATGCTCAAAACTATAGGACTTTATATACATTTTGTCTCATAGGAATAGTATACATTATTATGCGGAAATATAAATATGAAATTCTCCGATGGATTCCAGACTAAGAGGAATACTGAACACTTCGCCACCCCAATGGTTTGCAGCTCCATTAATGAGGCTCGGCGGTGTAATATCGACTTCGATCCCCTGCTGAAACAGCAAGGTGCTGGCATTTCCGCTAATCATATTCCCCAGCTCGCCGACCGCGCTCTGGCACATCTCATCAAAATGCGTGAGGGGGTAACCGCCCATCATCCCGGATACCATCCGTAAAGCAACCGTCTCGGGAATACCAAAAATAATATCCTTTTGCAGCTGGCCTAGAATCCCGATTTTGAGCCAAACGTAATCCTCCGTGTATTGGATCGTTCTCATACTAAGCTGCCCGACAATGGGTTTAATTTGGATCAGCGTTTCAATGACATGAAGTGATGAAGTTAAGAACGGGTTCACGAAGTTTGCTTGCACATGATACAGCCCCTTTACAAAGAAAGTTATAAGAATTAAAAAAAACTGCCCGAAATTGGGCAGTCTTGTTTTTGCAAAACTTAGAACCTATGCGCCGTTTTCGGTAACCCAGCCGCCATAGGAATGCTCCTTTAGGCCTGTGGCTTTGCGTCCCTGCCTTTCGGCAAGTTTGCCATTATCGATTTGTCATGGTGATTATATAGCCAAACTACATCCATTGTAGCATACAAGCTGGCAAAATAGTACTTGTTTTCCTATAGCACCAACCGCATCTCCATGACTTTACTACTATATCCGGCTATTTGTAAAGAGGCCAAATTCATATAAGTACCCGCCAAGTGGTGAAGAACCTATTTCAGTCCCGTTAATGCAATGCCGCGGATAATATGCTTTTGAAACAACAGGAATACGGCGATTAGCGGAAGCACCGAGACACTTGCTCCTGTCATAATCATCGCCCAGCCGCTGCTGTCCTTCTGTTCGCTCGAGAAGAAGGATATGCCCACCGGAATGGTTAATCGTTCGGGCGACTGGGTCACAATAAGCGGCCAAATAAAAGCGTTCCAGCTGGATAAAAAAGTAAGTATTCCTAATGCAGCCAGCGCGGGACGAACAAGAGGCACCGCAATACGCACCATGATGCTCCATTCATTCAAACCATCGACTCTGGCTGCGTCCAGCAGCTCTTGAGGAACCTGCTCCATAAATTGCTTCATCAGGAAAATGCCGAAAGCCGACATGATCCCGGGAAACAAAATCCCCGTATACGTATCTACCCAATCCAGTTGAACAGAGGCGATATACCAGGGGATGATCAGCATCTCCGTAGGCACCATCATCGTGCTTAAGATGGCGATAAAGATAACCTGCTTGCCGTGAAATGAAAATCGGGCCAGAATATAGCCTGCTACCGTATCAAACAGCGCCACGCTTGCCGTCGTTATGCAGGCTACGATCAGGCTGTTCAGCATCCAATCGGCGAACGGGGATTGGACGAACAAGGCCGCATAATTATCAAGGGTCATCGTCTCCGGAATCAGCTGCAAGGAGAATACGTCCTTCGGCAGCTTCAAGGAGGTGGCGATCATCCACACAAAAGGAAATACCATTCCCGCAGCTCCGATGATGAGTACGATATGAAGCAGAACTATAGTAGCCCCGAACCGGCGCCTCTTGTTCGTTCCACCGGCGTTTCCTGTAACCTTCACTGCCTTCACCCCCTAGGGCCTAATACTCTGTTTTGCTGCTTAATATCTTCATCTGCAGCAGAGACAGCAATAAAATAATGACAAACAGCACCACGGTCGCCGCAGCCGCCTCTCCCATATTGAAATGCTTAAAGGCCATATCGTAGATATACAATACCAGGGAAACCGTCGAGTTCAGCGGACCTCCCAAGGTCATATTCAACACCTGGGTGAACGATTGCAGATAGCTGATGCTGGCAATAATGACGGAGAACACTAGAACCGGGTTGAGCAGCGGTAAGGTAATATAACGAAACCTTTGCCAGCGGTTCGCTCCGTCGATGGAAGCTGCATCGTAATACAAGGTCGGGATATTCTCCAGCCCGCTCAAAAAGACAATCATCTGAAACCCGATGCTCTGCCATATCATTGCGGCAATAACAATAAAGATCGCTTGAGACGGAGAGCCCAGGAATAGCTGCGGCTCGAGACCCAGCTTCAGGAGCAGCGCATTGATAACTCCGTTTTTCATAAAAATCCAGCGAAACACCCAGCTTACCGCCACTACACTGGTGATATAGGGGATAAAGTAAAGGGTCCGGTACAAGCCTCTGGATACATGGAGCTTATGAAGAAGGAGCGCAACCGCCAAACCGGCGATCAACTGCCCCGGCACGCCGATCAGAACATATACGAACGTATTGCCGAGCGACCTGATGAACTTCGTATCCTGAAAGAGCGCTGCATAGTTGTCGAATCCGACGAAGGGCTTCTCCTCCGACAATAAATCCCACTCCCGGAAGCCAATGTTGAATGCATAGGCAATAGGAAGAATACGTACGATGACAAAAAAAAGAAGGGGCAGCAGAAGGCAGCTGTAAATAAACAGATAGCGCTGCTTTTTATAGCTGAGCCCGCTTTTAAAGGAAATTGGCTTTTTACGGAGTGCAAGCTTATTTACTTGTTCCATAGACACTCCCCCTGACTCCCGCCTCATTTCTTATCCTGCTTCGCCCAATAATCGTCATACAGCTTCTGCGTCTTCGATACAAGCTCCTCGAAAGCTTTCTCGTAAGGCACCTTGTTCAGCACGACCTGATCGACCGCCTCTGTGAAGTAGTCCCGCTCCAGCTTCTCATCAACGAAGAAATGGGCATGTGCCACGCCAAGCTGTTGAATGAACGGCCCCAGCTTCTCATCCTTGGCATATTTCTCCTGCAAAGCGACCTCCTTCTTGGCCGGAAGCTCACCGACCTTCTCCACCCATTGCTCCTGCACTTCCTTGCTTGTCAAATATTTCAGCCACTCCGCGGCGGCTTCAAGCTTTTTGCCCTGCACGTTTTTCGTAATGGCATTGGCCCAGAACGATACCTGCGTCGCTTTCTCCTTATATGCAGGCAGCGGGGCGATCGCGTACGGCAAATCCGGCACATCCTTTTTCAAGCCGCCGAGCTGGAACGAACCGTCGATATTCATCGCCGCATGACCGCCCTTGAAGGCCGTAATGTCATCATTATAAAAATTGTTCGTGCCCACCTTATGTACAAGCGACAAATCTATCAAATATTTGAAGGCCTCAAGCCCTGCCGGGGATTGGTTCCACAAAATTTTGCGTCTATCGTCACTGATGTCTTTGCCCCCCGCCTGATACACCAGCGCATCCCGGTACCAATGATGCAGCTGCGCGTTCGGCTGCCAAGCCAGCCCCTCGATGACGTACTGGCCGTTCTTATCCTTCTGGGTCAGCTTCTTGGCGTAATCCACCAGCTCATCCCATGTTGCCGGCGGTTTGGCGGGATCCAGCCCGGCCTTGGCGAACAGCTCCTTGTTATAAAAAAGCGCGAGGGTACGGACAGCCGTCGGAATGGCGTAATATTTGCCGTTCAGCTTGGCGGTATCCACGAAGGGGAAAAACTCCTGCTTAATGGCCGCCTCCGAAAAGGCGCTGTCCGGCAGCGGCTGCAAGTACCCCGAGGAGACATATTTGGGCAGCCAGCCGTAGTACAGGTTGATGACATCGGGTCCTTTTCCCGCAGGAACAAGCGCCGCCACCTTCTCGTTATATTGGTCATAGGGAAAATTGGTTTGCTTTACAATAATGTTAGGATGCTTCTTCTGAAAATCCTCGATGAGCGCATGGATCAAATCGACCTTGGCCGGGTACTGATACTGCCAATATTCGATGGTCACTTTCTCGTCCTTGGACTGAGCGGCATCGGCGGACGATTTGGCTGCTTCCTGGTCCTTGGGTGTGTCTCCTTTCCCGGAAGCATGCTGGGCCGCCCCTCCCGAGCAGCCGGATAAAGCGATAAGTAAGCCGGATAGCAGCAAAGCGGCTCTCATCCTGTCTATGGATTGGCTGTTCCTTCTTCTCTTCATGCTCTTCCTTCCTCTCTCCTATTCAGTTAGCTTCGTTGGAACATTCAGCAATCGCCTCGCATTGTTGCCGAACACGTTCTCGATATCCCGCTCGCTCCAGTTCAATTCCCGGCAAACCCGGACCTGATCCTGTAAATAGCGGTATACATAGCCTCTTGGAAAGCTGCTGGAATCCGAACCGTAGATGATCCGCTCCGGTCCGATCAGCTCATAGGTCTTACGAAAGAGCGTCTCCAGGGTTAGCTCATATGGGGTCCAGCGCATCCATTGATTGGAGCCTGAAGTATCGATGTAAATGTTCGGACAGCTCCAGCACAAATGCAGCAGCTCCTGGAAATAGCCGGCGCCGAAATGCGGAATGATGAACGGAATCTCCGGATATTCCCGGGCTACATTAAAGATCGATAGCGGGCTGATATTAGGGTGATGCACAATGCCGCCCGTATGGCCCAGGATACCGAAATGAATCAGCACGGGCAGCCTTCTCTCCGCTGCGAAGGTCCAAACCGGTGTCAAGGAGGCTGAGTCGAAGGCGACTTGCACCAGCGGGCCGAACAGCTTGTAGCCTCTTAGTCCCAGCTCATCGACCGCTCTCTTCAACTCCTCGGCCGCATCCGGCTGTTCAATGGAATGGTGGGCGAAGCCGGTAAACCGGTCGGGACTGACCCGAATCTGCTCCGCCAAATTATCGTTATTCCATGCGGTCAAGAAGTTGATGCCCCCGATGTCATACTTTTCGAGCTCCTCCTTCCAACGCTCAATGACAGGCTTGCCTGCCTCCCTCTCCTCCTCCTGGTCCCTGCGGGGAAAGTCCCACGTCAGCCGCATTCGCTCCGACCGCTTGGCGTTATGCTCGTTAATAATCTCGCTGCGCTTCAGAAACGGCAGCGGATAGGGCAGATGCGCATGAATGTCAAACACCTTGAATCCGTTAGTGAACATATCCATCCTCCTTTGCCTAGAACATAAAAAAAGGAGATGCTGCAGCTCTTCTCTTAAAGAGCGCCTCATCTCCGGCCGTCCGGCGAATGATACTTTTATTATTCCTATATACTTAGTTGGTTTTAATGGTTATTTGTATACTAAATCCATTGCCGTCAGATGTCAACCCTTTTTTTACCACCGAACCCAAAAGAGAGCAGCTGCATTAGATCCGCATTCTGCCCCTTCCTATTTTGCCGACTAGTTCCCGGCATCCAAGTTCGAACGCTTCCCCCGGGTTATTTTATAGACCATCCAGATCCCCGCCGCTGCAATCGGAATCCATAGCAGCTTGAGTCCGTAGCTGTGAATCAGCAGCCCAACCTGCTCAACGTGATTTCCAGCCATTTTGCCTGCGGCGAAAAAAATCAATGTCCACACAAAGCCTGTGGAGTAGGACAGCAGCGCATACTTTCGGAAGCCCATCTTATTGATCCCGACGATATAGGGGGTAACATGTCTGACTACCGGGAAAAAGTAGCTTACTACTAGAGCATAGGGGCCGTATTTCTCCACCAGCTTCTCCGACATGGACAAGTACCTCTCCATCTTCTTCTGACGCTTCCATTTTTCAATGACCCTTGTCCCCATAAAGCGGCCCAGAAAATAGCCCAAGGACAGTCCCGAGATAACGCCGAGATACGTTAACAAGAAAGCCGGAATCTCATGCAGCAGCCCGCTTGCGGCAGCCGCTCCACCGGTCATTACGATCACTTCGTCGGGAATCGGCATTCCCACGATACCGAGCCACAAGGCAAAAAATAATGCCGCATAGCCGTAGTCGCCGATCATGCTGATTAACGTATCATAGCCCATCTTCCCCGGCACCTCTCTTGCGGCAAACATAAACAAAAGCAGGCGGCAGGTTCAGAGGGACGAATCGAATGCTTTCTACTTCAAAATAGCGGCTTAATTGCTGCTTCATCTGCAGCGAATACTGGAAGGCCACGAACCATCCGCCCGGCTTCAGCGACAGCAATACTTCCTGCAGGATGGCATCGCGGATCGGCTGCGGGAAATTAAAGAAAGGCAGTCCGCTCAATATCAGGTCTAACGATTCGATTCCTTCCTTGCTCATCGCTTTGCGGATCTGACAGGCATCCGGATAACAGGCCATGTCCGTGTATTTTTCGGCCAGCTGGTTTCTGAGCGCGGTATCCTTTTCAAATAAAAGGATTCTTGTATGCTTCCCTGCAACTTGTTTCATAGATTCGGTAATCGCACCGGTCCCTGCTCCCAATTCTGCGGCAGCTTCTATTCCATCCCAAGGAATGCTTCGCGTCATGGCTCTGGCCAAATATTTCGAGCTGGGGGTAATACTCCCCACATCTTTAGGGGATTGAATAAATTTATTAAGAAAAAGGAATTTTTCCTGCACCATCGTTCCAATATTGATCATCTATTGAGCAACTCCCTGCTTCATGGTCTCGTCATCTTTTATCTATAGATTACAGATAATGGATTTGCGTCTCAATAGTCCGCAGGCTGGGAATTCCCTGGACCTAAGGCTAGGATGTCCAATATCCCCTTCATCTCATGCAGGTTATTGGCAGGTATTGTCATTTGGTGGAAGGCTGTCGGCATGTCTTAGTTATTTATTCAGCTTGCCGAGCCAAATGGTATCCCGGGCTAACGCGTACCGGTTCATATATTTGCAGCCAAGCCAAAAGCAGAATAAGGCATAAGGCACTGCAATCCCATAAATCAACAGCAGGTGGTAACCAAAATCAGGCGCCGGACCTGATCGAAACGTTGCCCCATCCAGTCGATGCGGCATAATAACAGCATTGGCCAATTGAAAGCTGAGAATGTATCCGCCATATAGCGGCGCCGTAAAAATCATCTGCCAGGAGCGTTTCAGAAAAGCGGGAAACCCTTGTAAAGCAATAATATACAAAATGATGAGCGGAATAAACACTAAAGCATAGTGGGAGAAGTAACTCAGCGCGACCTTCAGCTCCTCTTTCGGCATCGGGTCTATCCACTGTCGCACAGCCGTGCCGATAACCGTACTTAGCAGCAGAACCGCCAAGTAAGGCAGCACAACGGATAAATAAGCCATGGCGCGGCTCCCAAGCAGCAATCGCCGTGAATGCGGCATCGCAACCCACCACGAGGCAGTCCCTTTCATAAATTCAGTTTGCCGATTAAAGTAATATATGATCGTAAACATATAAAAGCCAATGAACACTAAAGAAAAGAACGAGACCAATTCAAACACTTCCCCGGCGTTTTGGTACGCAATGAAGGCAATAACCATCATTAACACGCCAGCAATAGTTTTTCCTTGACGATGATTTTGCAGCCCGAACCAGAGATATCTGCGTCTCTCCATCGCAACTAGCGACCAAAATGGATTGCTGTTCCGGCTAACGCTCGGTCTAGACCTTGTTACTGGCAAGGCTGCCTGTCGTTCAGGATGTCGTCTAACGGCAGCACTGCCGGTCCAAGAGCTTGCTTTCACCAAATACCTCATCCCGACTGTCGCGGTAAACCCTAAACATAGGATGGAAAAGGGCCATCCGATCAACAAAGCGATGCCGGCAAATCGGCTAACAGATAACGGCGTAAGAGTAGTTGAAGCGAAGCCAGTGTCCCCCGCCATAAAGGTAAATATAAGGCTTAGCGTAAATAAATACATCATCACCAGGATCACAAGACTGCGCACCCACCACAACGGAAATACCGATACGAGAATCCCTAGACTGACTATCACCGGCAAGGCTGCAATCAAAAGAAGCGCCCCCGCTCCCAAGGTCAATAGCACGTCAGTCCATGCGGCAGCCTCTATTTGATGCAGTCCTAATAAAAGGGCATATTGTGCCATTCGTATCAGCACAAAATACAAAAACAGCTGCATCCCTATTCGCCATAATGCCAGCGCTTTGCCCAATACGAGGGTCAGACGGGGATGAGGAAGCAGAAGCCACCATGCTCTTTCCTGCTTGGTGGAGAGGTGGATTCCATCTATCAGGACAAAAAAGATCATCACTGTGAAAACATTCAGTACTGCAGTGCTCAGCAAGCCATTGACCGTAGTAAAGCCTCTCATCAATACTATGCTGACAGCTAGCAGGACCAGCATACCGAGACCGATCCATTTGTAGTTACTTCTGCGGGTTCCAAGCATAAAAGAGCCGAATCGGCTTGTTTCCATATCGGCAAGCAGCTTGATGATTTTCATGAGAACACTTCCCTATAGCGAGCTTCAACCGATAGTCCCTGCTCTCTTAATGCATCTACCTCATCTGTCGCCCGGATTGTCCCTTGATCAATCAAAATCAGTGTATCAAATAATTGCTCCATCTCGCGAATATCATGTGTTGCAATAAGGAAGGTTCGTTCCCCATCCGCCAGATCACCAACGACTGTAGATGCTATCCGCTCACGCGATATCATATCGACGCCGGTGAACGGTTCATCCAGCATGATGAGCGGAGACTTGCGGGCTAGACAGCTCAATAGCTGCAATCTGGCTTCCTCTCCCCTGGACAAGGAAGCAATGCGCAGCGCCAAATCCAGCTTCAATGTTTCTGTCAGCTGTTCGGCGTAAAGGGAGTCCCAATCCGGATAAATCGATTCGGCATACTGGAGCCACTCACCGGACGTAAGCCATCCGGGGAGTTTGCCCCGATCCGGCAGCACAGCCATGCTTCTTAATGTCGCTATGCCTGCCTTTTCCCCGAATACAGCAACCGTTCCTGCTGTTGGCTCCAATATTCCTGAGCAAACCTTCAGTAAAGTGGATTTACCCGCCCCGTTAGGACCGAGCAGACCGGCTATGCGTCCTTTCTCCAGGGTAAACGTAGCGTCCTGCAGCACTCTCGTTTTCCCTATGGTTACGCTAACCTGCCGGCACTCGATGACCGGCGCATTATCATTGCCTTGAGCGATCATTCTCTTGTTCCCCCTTTGTATCCTCCTAATAACAGCAGCTCTTCCACCGTCATGTTGAGCGATTCGGCGACCTCGCGCAGCTTGCGTACGGCTTGAGCAGCAAGCGTTTCCTTGCTCTGTTGAATGATGGCTTCGTCTTTCGTAACGAAAGTGCCTTGACCGCGGTAAGTTACGATCAATTGCTCTCTTTCCAGCTCCTGGTATGTCTTCATTACCGTTGTCGGGTTGACGCGAATGCCTGCAGCCAACTCCCTGACAGACGGCAAACGGGTACCGGGAGCCAATTCGCCGCGCGCTATATCGGCACGCAGCTGCTCAACGAACTGTTCATACAGAGGACGCGACGGGTCGATTCGCACTTGATCCGGCTTCCATCTAAAATCGTCCATTCGTTCCACTCCAATGTTAGAAGTGTATGGTTACACACCATACAATATGTGTGTATTGTATCACGACTCACCACACACTTCAACAGGCGATTGGCACAAAAAAATCCTCCACAGTCAGGCATGAAGCATGCATGACCATGAAGGACCTGGTTATTTTCTAGCTATGTACTCGTTTAGAGTCTACTTCCTGCAAAAATTGAAGCGTCGCCTGAATGGCCTCCTCGAGATGAGGGGTCGTGGAGACGAACGGATGCACCGCGCCGAACGTATGGTTCCCGCCTTGGATCACGGTTGGCTTATGCTGGGGGGCTCCTGCACGAAGCGCCTCAAAACCCGCAAGCAGACGCGGCGAGTCCTGATCCCCCTGCACCTGCAGCACCGGAATGGTGAGCTCCGCCAGACGGCGAATGATATCAAACCGTTCCCCGTTAGCCTCCAGGTCGGCATAAAATTCAGCCCGGATCGGCATCTCCTGCTTCGTGCGCGCATTGGTCACATAGCCGACTCCATCCTCCAGCACCCGAGCCTTGAAGGCTTCGTCGAATAAATCGGCGTAGGCGCTTCCGTTCCACGTGACAAGAGCCCGAATCTCGGGATGCTCGGCCGCAAAGACGATTCCCCCGCCGCCTCCGCGGCTGTGGCCGAGCAAATAGATGCGCTCCGTATCGGCCTTCTCGGCAAGCGGCAGCTTTCGCCCGAGCAATGCCTTAAGCACAATATCGAGATCCTGCTGCTCGCGCGAGAATGTGTTTACGCCGAATTTGTCCAGCTCGTCAAAGTCCGTTTCATTGACACCGTTGCACGAGAAATTATAGGTCACCACGAAGAAACCGGCTTCGGCGAACCTTTCCGCAATATAAGGGAAGAACCCCCAATCCTTGAAGCCTTTAAAGCCGTGGCTGATTAGCAACACAGGCTTTAGTGCCTCGCTGGCGGAGCCCTCCTCCCGCTTTAGTCTTACGTCCCCGCGAATATAGAGCGGCTCGCCGGCAGGCAAATGCCCCGCTTCTAACCGGAAGGCAGCATGATCCGTATAAGTCGGCTTCAATTCGATCACTCCTTTTATGGGATGCTGAATAAGGCTGTACTATTCACTTGCATAAACGATAACATTATCGTAGCATATTGCCCTAAATGGATAAACATCTCCATGCGGAACCCTCAATCGCATCTTAAGTTCCTTATAAAGCAAGGGAGAGCAACCCCTGTGTCAGAGCTGCTCTCCCTCGTACAAGCATGAACTAATGATTAACCTTAATGATATCGGTCCCCCGGAACGTATGACCGTTTCTCAATGCCCCTGTGATCGTAACCTCCACATTGCCATTTTGTCCCTGAAGCGCCCCGATAAGCTGCTGCCGGTCAAATTTGAGCGCAGCTTTATTGCCTGAAGCGGCTTGGGCTGCTATAGGCTTGCTTCCATAGACGCTCATCTGTACCGTCGAAGCATCGATGGCGGAGGCATCATAACCTGCAGGAAGCTGAATAGATACGGTGACGGAATTCTGGCCCCCTTGGCTTTTCAGATTCAAGGTTTGCGGCTCAACCTTCACCTCGGCCGGAAGTACGACATACATATTCGGCGCGGGAGGTGTCTCCATTCCAACTCCGAGGTAGAACCCGGTATGCGGCGGCTGGTTGTACGCGACATTTTGCCATGCAATACCCAGTCGATAGACCGGATCATGCATCAGCGTATAAATCCGATGGTCCGTCAAATCCGTCGTTGTGTAAATATGCAAGGCCGTGCTGTCCTCCGTTCTCCACACCGCTTCCTCCCTCCAGTCGCCGAACAAGTCAGCCTGCAGAGCCGGATTCGCTTTGGTGCCGTTATTGGAGGCTGCCTCCGTTGCGGTCAGCAGATTCACGGTTTTGTAATTGTTGTAATCCCATTTGTCGATGTGGTTGTTATCCAACAGCTCACGAAGAAGGTCACCGTCCCACCAAATGCCGAAATTGATCGAAGGCGTGGAGCTGCTGATTTTCTGCCCTTTGTTCGAGTACAACCCGACTCCTGTCGATGCCCATACTTCCTCACCCTCATAGTTCGGATCGATGTCCGCCGACATGCCGCGGCCCGTATCCTTCCCTGTATGGACACCCCATAGAACTTCTCCTGTAGCCGCATCCCACATGGCTGCGCCGTACGGGGAATTTTTGTCTTCATTGACCTTGAACACTTCAAGTCCCGGTCTGCCAGGGTCCAAATCACCGACATGCAGGGCATCGCCATGACCTAATCGGGTATTGTAGAGCCCTTTTCCGTTATCGTCGATCGTCACGGCCCCGTAGATGATCTCATCCTTGCCGTCACCGTCAACATCGGCCACGCTTAAATTGTGATTCCCCTGCCCTGCGTAGGTCTCATTGCCGGGTTCATTGCTGTCGAAGGTCCAGAGCTTGGTCAGCTCCCCGTCACGCCAGTTGTACGCAACAAGTACGGTTCTGGTATAGTAACCTCGTGCCATCACAAGACTCGGTCTTTTGCCGTCCAGATAGGCGATACATGCAAGGAAACGGTCAACCCGGTTGCCGTAATTATCCCCCCAGTCCGTCACCTTGCCTCTCGGCGGATCATAAGGCGCCGTTACTAGCTCCTTGCCGGTTTTCCCTTCGAATATCGACAAATACTCCGGCCCCGATAGCACACGTCCAGGGCGACTGCCTGTCAGATCGCGATAGTCCGCATTCGCATCTCCAATGACTTTGCCGGTTCCATCCGTCGTTCCGTCAGCCGTTTTGAACGCGATCTCCGCTTTGCCGTCCCCGTCGAGGTCGTATACCATAAATTGCGTATAATGCGCACCCGCGCGGATGTTTTTCCCGAGACCAATGCGCCATAACAAGGTGCCATCCAGCTTGTAAGCGTCAATAAACACCTCTCCGGTAACCCCGTCCTGCGAGTTATCCTTGGAGTTGGACGGGTCCCATTTAAGCACGATTTCATACTGGCCGTCCCCATCCAGATCCCCGACACTTGCATCATTAGCACTGTATGTAAAGGTGGAGCCGTCCGGGTTGACGCCGTCAGCCGGCTTTTGCAGAGGAACCGACAAGTAATTCGTATCCCAAACGCCTGCTTCGGCCGAAGCCGGCTGCTCCTTGCCGTTCAGAACAGCTCTGACCGTGTACTTCGATTCACTTGAGCCGGAATTGTCCTGATAATTCGTACTATTCGTTATCGGGGACGGGTTGACCTTCACCCCGTCGCGATACAGATTGAAAGCAATACCGTCAGGCTCATTGCCGAGCAGCCTCCAGCTGACGAACACACCGCTGTCTGTTTTTACCGCTACAAGACCTCGGTCTAAGTATTCCATTTGCCTTTGTATAGAAGAAGCGCCTGGTATGCCTGCCGAACCGGCAGCCGCACTTGCCTGCAGCGGCGCGGCCAATGCGCCTAATAATATGGCACCTGCAAGTACATGGCTTGTTTTCTTGAATCTCCGATTGAGCTTCTTATTCATCCGTTATTTCGCCTCCTAATGTACTTCCATCATTTGGTTGTGCTTCATCCGTATCTCCCCTGCTGCCTGTTTCCATCACACCGCTACAAAATGTATACGGTTACAAAATGTCATTTCACCTCCTGCCTATCCTCTCTTCTAGTCCTGCCAGCAAGCCTGTACTACCCCCTAACCATAAGGGATTCTCCCTCCGGCTAACAATTGTATATTTTTGATTACCTTGCATTTTTTTGTTTTACGCCCGTTTTTTCGATTGTACTTTTTTGCATACACAGGGACATTTACCCAACGGATTCGTTATGATACTCTGAAACCAAAGGCATTTACTGGAAAAGGGCGGTGCAAAAGATGAAGGATCATTTTTACTTCCCCGGTTTTTTTACATCGTTTCATGTTTGGAGCATTTTATATAAAAATGCAGAGAAAGGCTCCGTATATCCGAACCATAAACATCCGATGTTTGAAATTTTATATATTGAATCCGGTTTCATGAGCGAATGGATTAACGGGATTGAGTACGAGCTGAGAGCAGGGGATTTTATTCTCGTCAATTCCGGCGAGCTGCACTATCCGCAAGCGCATGAGGAAAGCCGGTTTTTCAATTTTCACTTCGATGTGGAGCCCCGGGAGGTCCATTCGTTGTTCCACCGCAGGAGACAGCCGATTGTCAGCACGCAGCAGCCACCCGAAATTCAAAGCGAGATCCGGCATTCCATGAACCGGCTGATCCAATTGTTCAAGTCGCTGGAGGAGCCGGCCTTCACCCAGAAAATGATGGTGCAGTCCATGATGATGCAATTTTTGGCTTTTTTAATTGAAAAAATTGTAATCCCCGATATCCGGGATGAACCCTCTGCCCCCAAATCGAAGCATACGATTGCTGCGGAAGCGGCCTATTTGCTGGAGACATACGGAGGAGCGGAAGGATTGAAAATTTCGGAGCTGTCGGAGCGCTTGCACGTGCACCGCAATTATATTACGGACTGCTTTAAGCAGGTGTACGGGATGTCCCCGAAGCACTATCTCAATAAAGTGAAGATCGAGAAGGCCAAGAAGCTGCTGCAGGAATCCACGTTGTCTGTGGAGGACATCGCCTTGAAGCTGAACTTTTCGTCGGCCGCCTATTTCTGTAAATTTTTTCGCGCCCAGGTAGGTACGACCCCTTTTCAATATCGCTGCGGTGTCAGTGCAAAAGTGTTATTTTAGCATTCTTTTGTGAATTGCTGGCCCCCGAAAACCCGTGATAGGATAACACTAAACCGCTTTCAAAAGGAAACTAAAAGGGGGATTGCAAAATGGTAATTCGTTCTTACGCGGCAGCTATGGCAGCATTGCTGGCTATCGGTGCTCTTATCGGCTGCAGCAACGGAGGTAGCGGGCAAACCGCTGCACCAACACCCGATCAGGGTACCCAGGCCCCTGCCAAGCAAGAGCCTGTGAAGCTGTTGATGGCGCAAAAATGGTCTGAAATCAACGACGCCGATTTCCAATCGCTTATTGTCGAGCCGCTCCGGCAAAAATATCCCCATATCGAAATCGAAATGCTCAAGGGCGACAACATTAAGGAAATGGTAGCCGCAGGCACTGTGCCGGACCTTATCGCGACATGGGTCAATCTGATCCCGGATTATCAGGAGCTGGGGCTGGTTGAAGATATGACGCCTCTCATCAAGAAGCATAACCTGGATCTGAACCGCTTCGAGGCCACATACGTGGATACCATTCGGGGCTATGATAAAAGCGGACTGGTCGCCCTGCCCTATGATTCGAATTTCAACGTCATTTACTACAATAAAGACATTTTTGATAAGTTCGGCGTCGATTATCCGAAGGACGGCATGACATGGGATGAAACCATCGAGCTGGCCAAGCGCGTGAGCCGGGAGGAGCAGGGCGTCCGCTATCGGGGCTTGGAGGCCGAAGGATACGGGAAGCTGGCACTGCAAATCGCGCTCCCTTCCATCAAGGACGGCAAGTCGAACTTCAATAATGAGTCCTGGAAGCAAATTCTGGAGCTGTCCAAGAAGATCCATACGATCCCTTCGAACGAACCGGTTCCAAATGTTCACCAGCGGAATCAATTTATGAAGGACCGCAATTTGGCGATGTTTGCGACGGGCAACAATTTCAATCTGCTCCAATCGGATGCAGCCAAAGGCTTGAACTGGGACATCGCTCAATATCCAAGCTACCCGGATAAACCGAATATGGCCGGTATGGTGGATGAGCACGTCGCCTTCGTGACCAAAACGAGCAAGCACAAGGACGAAGCGTTCAAGGTGATCGAAATATTAACGTCGGACGCGATTCAGAAAAAAATGACGAGAGCCTCCGGGAAGCTGTCAGTCCTCAAGGATGCCAGCATCCGCCGTGAGCTGGGAGCCGATATGCCCGTGCTGCAGGGCAAGCATCTGGATGCGATATTTAAAGGCACCTATATTCCGGCTTATACGTCAACAAGCAAATATCCCGATGCCAGTAAATTGATAAGCGAGCAAGTGACCAAATACTTGAATGACGAGCAGGATGTGAATACTACGCTGCGCGCCGCCGATGAAGCTATCCAAAACCATATCCGGCAAATCGATATTGGTTCAGGCAAATAATCTTCGTCAAGTGTATCAAGCCTATCCAGAACAGGAGGAAGAACGATGCTGTACAACGGTACGCAATGGCGGGACACATCCGGTCAGCCGATTCATGCCCATGGGGGAGGATTACTCCAATCCGGAGACTATTACTACTGGTTCGGGGAAAACAGGCAGGGACGCAAGCGCGTATCCTGCTACCGCTCGAACAATCTGAGGGACTGGGAGTTCCGCGGTGATGTGCTTACCCTGGATTCCCCTTACCGGCCGATTGATGTTCGGACCGCACCGGAGCTCGTTACGGACGCCGCAACGGGACGGGGCGCCAATATCGAAAGACCGAAGGTCATTTATCATGCCCCTGCCAACCGCTACGTCATGTGGATGCATTGGGAGAACGGCTCCGACTATTCAGCCGCCCGCTGTGCTGTCGCCAGCTGCGATACGGTTGACGGGGAATATACGTATCACGGCAGCTTCAATCCTTGCGGATTCATGTCGCGGGACTGCACCTTGTTCGTCGATGATGACGGGACCGCCTATTTCATTTCGGCCGCGAGAGAAAATGCCGACCTGCACATGTACCGTCTGAGCGACGATTATTTGTCGATTGACGAGCATGTCAGAACCTTGTGGCCGGGCCAGTACCGGGAAGCTCCTGCCGTCATGAAGCGAAACGGCGTCTACTTTATGGTTTCGTCCGGCTGCACCGGCTGGGAGCCGAATCAAGGCAAGTATGCTTATTCGGACAGCTTGACCGGCAACTGGTCACAGCTTTACGACCTGGGTGGACCGACCACATACGATACGCAGCCCACCTTCATCCTTCCGGTTAGCCGAGAAGGGGAAACGCGTTATCTCTATGTCGGCGACCGGTGGGACCCTTCGGACTATCATGGCTCCTCCTACGTCTTCCTGCCGCTCCGGTTTCCGGACGACAAGTCAATGAAGCTTGAATGGACGGATGCGGTGAGCGTGCTTTCGGAGGAAGCCAGCATCGTGCCATCCCGCGAAGGTGGCAGCTTCTCCCGTATCCTGAACCGGTCGCACCGATATTTGGCGGCAGTCTCGGGTGATGATTCGGCAAGTCCAGCCGTCGGCGAATCGCAGGGAGACACGGTTACAGCCGGGAAATTGGCTTATGGCTCTGCCGCACAGCATTGGATTATAGAGGATCTGGAGGATGGAGCTGTCCTGATTAGGAATAAGCATAACGGCAAGTATTTGGATGCTGACGATGTCTCTGAGGCAGAGACGGATTCCGATGCCGACATGTGCCTGACCGTTCGGCTGCGAGAGGCATCCGGCCGC
This sequence comes from Paenibacillus vulneris, assembly GCF_039543185.1. Classification (NCBI taxonomy): domain Bacteria; kingdom Bacillati; phylum Bacillota; class Bacilli; order Caryophanales; family Paenibacillaceae; genus Paenibacillus; species Paenibacillus vulneris. The sequence goes on from NZ_BAABJG010000021.1 coordinate 170,386, forward strand.
TCCACACAGCAATGGACTCTCGTCGATGACGCCGAACACAGCGGTTGGTGCAGCATCCTGCACCGCGCAACGGGTCTCGCGCTGACCAGTAATCGCGATTACGGCGGCGCCCTGCACCTCAGGCCGTTGGCCAGCCATGAGCTCCGGCGCAGTCAAGGCTTTGCCGTAACGCCTCATTATGGGGTCCGTGTATAGTAATAAGTAATAAGCGCGGGCTTCGCTTCGAGCCCGAAAAACAAAACTAGGCATCCTCCTGCGAGGATGCCTATGGCTATTACAGCTCAACTATCGCCTTGATGACGCCTGTTTCAGGCTTGAGCCAGCTCTCATATGCATCAATCATCCCGTCGAAGGAGGCCCGATGGGTAATAAAAGCATCCGTATCGATCTGACCGCTGCGCATGCTCTCGATCACGTGCTCGAAATCAACGCGGTTGGCGTTGCGGCTGCTCAGGAGCGTCATCTCCTTTTTATGGAATTCCGGGTCGCTGAACGAGATATCGCTTTTGACCAGGCCGACATAGACGAGCCTGCCGCCATGGGACACGTACTGCATCGCTCCCTCCATGGAACGGGCATTCCCCGTCGCATCGAACACCACAGTCGGGAGATCGCCTCCGGTAATCGACTCGATGGCCTTCACCGGATCGTTCTTCACGTTCACGGTATAGTCCGCCGCCACCCAGTCTTTGCAGAAGCTTAGCCGCTCCTCATTCATATCCAGAGCAATCACCTTAGCCCCTGCCAGCTTGGCAAATTTCATAACGCCCAGACCGATCGGACCCGCACCAATGACTAGAGCGAATTCTCCCTTCTCAACGGCTGCCCTGCGTACGGCATGGGCCCCGATGCTGAAGCATTCCACAATCGCAGTCTGATCGAGGCTTAGCCCGTCAACAGCCAGCAGATGGTCGGAAGACACGGTCATGTACTCCCGCATCCCTCCGTCTTGATGGACGCCCAGGACACTCATCGACGTACAGCAATTGGTTTTGCCGTTTCGGCAGGCGATACAAGTGCCGCATTCCATATAGGGGATAATCGTGACCCGATCCCCTTGCTTTAGCCCCTGTGGGTTGTTTCCAATATCGACGATCTCCGCCGCCAGCTCATGACCCAGAATACGGGGATAAACGAAATATGGCTGATTCCCCCTGTACGCATGCAAGTCCGTTCCGCAAATGCCCACACGGCGAATGCGAAGCAAGGCTTCTCCCTTGGCTGCCGAGGGCAGCTCGATTTCCTTCATTGCAAAATGATTCGGCTCTTCACAAACAATCGCTTTCATAAAGAAAAGTACGCCTCCTTTGTAATCCATCGCTTTCTAGCTATAACCTTTGACTGTTACATCTCAGATGAATACGCTTCCATGAAGCTCGCCTTTTAATGCCGAATCCGGCTGGTCCTTTTCATCCTGGGTGCGGCTTATTATTCGCTGCCGAAACGTTGAATGAGGACTCTCGTTGTGATACTTTTATGTTATCGGTAACATTAACATAACAGCTCAAGCTATCTGCGTCAATCGTTTTAGCTCGTTGTCGACATTTTACTACAGCCAGATTCGTGAAAGGAATTTCCGCACCATGGTCACCATTTATGACATTGCCAAAAAAGCAAACGTATCTCCCATGACCGTATCGAGGGTGATAAACCATGCCCCTTCGATCAGCGAAGCAACCCGCCGCAAAGTCGAGGCTATCATTCAAGAGCTCGACTATATTCCCAATAAGCAGGCCCGCAGCCTAACCTCCAAGGAAACAAAGATTGTCTCTCTTGTCATACCGGATATTTCCAACCCCTTCTTCACTACCATTGCGCGCGGCGCGGAGGATAAGGCGCATCAGTTCGGTTATCAGCTGCTGCTTGGGAATACTGACGAGCAGGCGGATAAAGAGTCCCGTTATATAGATATGCTGCTATCCGCGCAGGTGGATGGAGTGCTGATCGCGCCGACAGGCGAGCCTTCCCTTGTCCATCTGCGCAAGCTGGCCAAACGGAAGGTCCCGTTCGTATTCGCAGACAGGCATGTGGATGGCATAGCCGCCGACCTCGTCATGGGCGATAATGCGGAGACGACCCGCAAGCTGGTCGCGCATCTCGTGGAGCAGGGGCATCGCAAAATCGCCCTTATTAACGGGCCCGATACGGCGTCGAACGCCCGCGAGAGGCGCCAGGCGTTTACGGATGCGCTTATTCTGAACGGGCTTCAGTGGGCCCCGGAGGACATCATTGAAACTCATTTCCGGCAGGACAATTTTCCGGATATCGTCCGTTCCTTGATGAGCTTAACTCTGTCCGGGCGTCCTACGGCTATCCTTGCCGCCAATAATTTCATTGGCGTCAATACCCTGCGGGCTCTAAGGGAAATGAATCTCCGGGTACCCGAGGATATCGCGGTAGCCTGTTTCGATGATCCGGAGCCTATTCCCGACTATAACCCGTTTTTGACGGTAGCCGCTCAGCCTGCTTACGACATGGGATTCATCGGTATGCAGATGCTCATTGAACGCATTGAAGGCAAGGCTCCTGCCGCCAAACGCAAGGTGCTCCTGCCCTCGCAGCTCATCATCCGCAAATCAACCCAGCAAGATGTGGAATGAGAAACATCCGGCGGGTGCTATCTGGGGTGCACTGCATCGGAGCATATTGGCATAGTTCAAGCTCTGTAAGCCTCTTAGATTCGTTAAAAAAACAACAGTGCGAAAGCTCGCACCGTTGTTTTTCCATCATATCCGCTCGACCATGACCTCGCCAAAGAGACGCTCGACATCCGCCGAGCTTACATATCCCGCTTTTTCCTGAAGCGCATTGGCTGTACCGACCGCGGTCGCATAAGCGATGCGTTCCTCCACCGGGAGCCCGCGCGCCGTACCGATCGCCATCCCGGCCACGTAAGCGTCGCCGCAGCCGACGGTATTCACCACCTCGATTTTCGGTGCCTTGGCCCGGAATACTTCGCCTTCAATGGAAGAAACGGAGCCCTTCGACCCTAAGGACACAGTAACCGCTGCAATGCCCTTATCGTGTAAAGCAGCCATAGGGGCCTTCAGCGAATGCTCCAGACTAGCTGCATCGCGACTCAGATTAAGCTCCAGCTGCGATCCGAGAAGCTGAAGCACTTCATCCTCGTTAGGCTTTATGAAATAGGGAGACGCCGCAGCACCGTTTTGAAGCGCGGCGCCGCTCGTATCCAGAAAGGCCAGCGCTCCCGCCTTTTTGACCAGGGCGATCAGCTCAGCGTAATAATCGGCCGGAACACCTTGAGGAAGACTGCCGCTGAAGCATACGATTCTGGAACGGGAGGCTAAACTCACTACCGCAGCAGCTAATTGCTCCATCGCTTCCTGAGGAATCACAGGACCGCCTTCCAGCACTTCCGTAGAGGTTCCCTTTTCTTCATCTATCATATTCAGACAAAGCCGCGATTCTCCCTCTATCTGTACGAAATCGTTGGCAATCCCCTGCTTGGCTAATGCCGTGCGAATCCATTCGCCATTATGCCCGCCTACAAACCCGGCGGCCGTCACCGGGTAACCCAGCTGATGAATCACCCGTGCTACATTGATACCTTTGCCTCCCGGCTCTGCAAACATCCGCTGCGCTCTCGAAACCCGTCCCAAAGGAAAGGAGGACATATAATAGGTTTTATCAATCGCGGCGTTCAGCGTGACTGTTGTTATCATCTGCTTCTCTCCTAAGCGCGCCAATCCTGTGCTTTTCCGATGCAGCCTACCATTCTCATTTTTTCAATGGCAGCCGCTTTGACCGCTTTCTTCGCAGGGATCATATATTTGCGCGGATCGTTTTCGTCGGGATTTTGGGCGAATACGCTCTTGATCGCATCCGAGAACACGATCCGGATTTCCGTAGCAATGTTCATTTTGGCCATTCCGAGGGATACGCTGCGTTTCACCTGCTCCTCGGGAATGCCGGAGCCGCCGTGCAGCACCAGCGGAACCGGTACCTTCTGGGCGATGCGATGAATGCGGTCAAAATCGATTTTCGGCTCACCTTTGTAGATCCCGTGTGCCGTACCGATAGCGGGTGCCAAGGTCTGGACACCTGTCAACTCGACAAATCGGACACATTCCTCCGGGTCGGCCATTAAAGCTTCATGCTCGGCTACGACGATATCATCCTCGACGCCACCGACTTTGCCTAATTCCGCCTCGACATTAATGCCCGCAGCCTTCGCAATTTCAACCACACGCAGGGTTTGTCTCACATTCTCTTCAAAAGGATGCATAGAGGCATCAATCATGACCGAGGTGTAGCCCGCACGAATACATTGCACCAGCACATCAAACTCGGTGCAGTGATCCAAATGCAGCGCGATCGGCACGCTGGCCCGATCTGCGGCGGTTCTGGCCGCTGCCGCAATATAATCGGCTCCCAAGTGCTTCACCGTACCGACGGTGGATTGCAATATTAACGGAGATTGCGTCTCCTCTGCCGCTTCAACTACGGCCTGCAGCATTTCCAGGGTATGAACGTTAAAAGCACCAACGGCATAACCGTTCGCTCTCGCTGCTTCCAACAGGGGTGTCGACGATACTAATGGCATAGGGGTTTGACCTCCAATTAAATAATAACGACCTGAGTCAGGTTGCGCGGCTCATCCGGATTCACATTGCGTTTCAAGGCTGTGTAATAGCCCAAATACTGAAGTGTCGGCAAATACAGGACGCTGCGCGCATCATCCGACAGGGTCTCTCCGCCGATTTCAACCACCGCATCGGCAAACGCCGTATCCTCACCCTGCTTCGCCGTAAGCAGAAGGACGAATGCACCGTATGCCTGCATTTCTTGAGCTACCTTGAGCTCGTAAGAGCGAGCTTTTTCCGAAACCATCACACATACCAGAGTTCCCGGCTCGACAACGGATTTTGGACCATGGCGGAACTCCAGCGTTCCGTATGCTTCCGTCCATACGTAGGACATTTCCTTAATTTTCAGGCAGGCTTCCAAAGCGATACCGTAGCTGGTTCCCATGCCGAGATAGATGAATTTATTGAAAGAGTTCTCCTTCAGCAGCGTTTGAACGAAGGAATCTGCTTTGGGGACCAGAGCCGCATCGAGTGCGATCACCTGCTCCATTTCGCGGACCAAATTCTCCTGACCGGATGCTTTGGCAATAGCGGCCTGCATCATAAATGTCATGCTCATGAAGGATTTCGTCATAACCGTGCTTGTTTCTTTCCCTAGCGGGGATACTAGACATTCGGCAAGCTGCGCCATTTTGCTGTTCTCATAGCATGTAATGCCGGCCACCGTAATGTAAGAAAGGTCTTTGACCGAATCCAGGGCAAGAATAACTTCTGTCGATTCGCCAGAGCGGGAAACGCCGATAACCAAATAATTGCGGTGTGCGGGAGCTGTTTGCTCACGGAATAAGAACAATTCGGAAGACGGATAAGCCGTCGAACTTTTGCCAAGCCAGGAACGGCAGGTAGAAGCCATTGATAAAGCTTGGTAGTAGGAAGAACCGGAACCGATAAAAATAATTTCGTCAAACTGTGGGTTCAGCAAATACTTATCGATCCAGTCCTGCTGCTTGCCAAGTTGATCCCATGCTGCTTGTAATGCTTCCGCTTGAGCGCTTATTTCCGGATACGTATATTGACCGAAAGTCGTCATTTTATTACCCCTCTCATCTTAATAATGAAATTTTAAATCATATTTTTGATTTTTTCAATCATTTTATTAAAATTATCTTCATCAGCATAAGAACACCCGGTTTCAGTGCGGGTCGGGTTCTATCGCGGCAAGCAGAAGACATTGGCTAAATTCAGTCCGCTCATGCATAATAAAAAGAACACCAGACCCTTACCAGGAGGCATCTATCTTTTGAGACATCTTCTTCCGTGGCTGCTGGCGCGAGCCTTGCTAATCTGTTTACTATGCGCCGGAGGGTTCGGCTTGGTCGCCGCACTCATCAGCGATCACAGAATCGCGCAATTTGACCAGACGGTCATATCCTACGTTCAGGGGCTGGAATCTCCTGCTTTGACACCGGTCATGCTATCCTTCAGCTTCATTGGAGCAGGAGCCCCGGCAACCGTCCTTACCGTCCTTATCTCCATTTATTTATACGTCGTACTAGGACACCGCAGAGAGCTGGTCTTTTTCCTTACGCTGCTGCTGAGCTCCTGGATGCTGAACGAGCTGCTGAAGCTGCTCTTTCACCGGGCTCGGCCGACAATCCACCGCATAGCGGAAGCGACCGGCTACAGCTTTCCGAGCGGCCATTCCATGGCTGCCTTTACGCTGTACAGTGCGTTGTCCTTCCTCCTATGGAGACATATCCCTACCCCGCGGGGCAGATTCCTGCTGGTACTCGGGAGCGCCGTCATGATCGTTATGATCGGGGTTAGCCGGATTTATTTGGGCGTACATTATCCAAGCGATGTTATCGGCGGTTATTTGGCCAGCGGGTCGCTGCTTGCCTTAAGTATATGGCTGTTTCAACGGATTCAAGAGCGCTCATCAAGACGCTCCATAGATTAAACCACGTTAAAGAGACTTTCAAAAATTAGCCTGCAAGGAGGTACAAATATGGCTTTCGGTATAACAAGAGATGAACTGAACGATTGGAAGAGACGCGTGGCTGAAGGCCAAATTGCCTTTTTGACCCATTATTGGTATGAACCCCGCTTTCCGGAAATCAAGACCGTGACCAAGGTAGGCTGCTCCGATTTGGCGGAATTGAGAAGCTGGTGCATCAAAAACGGGTTGAACCCGGATTATATTCATCATCGTGACGAGTATCCTCATTATGATCTTATCGGCAGCAAGCAAAAAGACATCTTGATTCAGGAGCAGCTCTCGGAGCATATCCGCCGATTCGGTATTTAAGTCGTTTTGATCGCCTGCGATTTTCATCATTCTGTATGACAAAAAAGACAACTCCCGATGCAGCTGCTCATGCAACTGAAAGGAGAGTTGTCTTCTTTATTTTCCCTTAGTCTCTGCTATCGTCAAAGAACAAATACCGGAGACCAATTTTGTTCGGATATAATTTATTTAAGCAGGATATCGACATGGCCATCAGTACGGCCAATCACAAGGGTATCCGCCATTTGAACAAAAAGACCATTCTCAACAACTCCGGGAATCATATTCAATGTATGATTCAGCTTGCTGGCGTCCTGTATGCTCTCAAAATGGCAATCCGCTATATAGTTCCCGTTATCCGTAATAAACGGGGTATTATTTGCCATTCGTAAAGCAGGCTTGCAGCCCAACGAATTAATCTGCTTACAAGTCATTTCCCAGCCGAAAGGCACAATCTCAACCGGTAACGGGAATCGGCCTAAATTCGTCACGAATTTGGTTTCGTCCATCACAATAACGAGCCGCTTGGAGACGGAGGCGACCATTTTCTCACGCAATAAGGCGCCTCCGCCGCCTTTTATCAGCTCAAAATTCGGATTCGCTTCATCAGCGCCGTCAACGGTCAAATCTATTTGATCGACAGAAGACAGATCTACTATAGGAATCCCTAGCTCAATGGCCAGCTTTTCAGTGCTTTTAGAGGTGGGTACCCCTTTAATATCCAGCCCGTGCTTCACCAGCTTGCCTAGCTTTAGAATAGACCAGTACACGGTTGAACCGGTACCAAGCCCTACAAGCATTCCATCTTTGACATATTCAACGGCTTTTTCGCCCGCAAGCTGTTTAGCGTTCATAGGAATCCTCCAAACTCTTAGGTTCTATTTTCAATATACTACGAAGAACCGGGGCTTGAAAAATAAATCCGTTTCATCCTTCCTTCTAACGGACTGCCAAAAAAAGCGGAGCCCTTTTCCTGCTAATGCAGATAAGGACCCCGCTCTATTATTATTGATAATCTTTTGCCTTCTTCACCAGCTCGTCATAGGCGGCCTCCGGCGTTGTTTTACCGAACATAACCTTCTCGCCGATATCCTTGAAATCCTTAGCCGTATAGTTGCTCCAGCCCTTGGCGCCCGGATTAAACGGCTGCGCATCTGGTGATACGCTCTTGATGAGCTCGATCTGCAGCTTGTCTGCGGCCGTCAGCTTAGGGGTCAAATAGTCCAGAATCTTTTTGGATACGGGCACTCCCCTCGTCGTAGTCAATATATCCGCCGCTTCTTTATCGTTAATAAACCAATCGATGAATTTCTTGGACTCTTCCACATACTTGGAATCCGCGCTAATGGACCAGAACATGGAAGGCTTCAGCCAGCCGCTGGACTGAGTCCCTTTAGGCTGTGTCACCAGCGTATAAGTGTCCGGCTTCACGCCGTCATAGCCCGGGAATAACGCGGCAAAGCTGCGCTTCATCAGGACCGTGTCGTTGTTCATCAAATCCAGCTTCGCATCGGATTCCTTGTCCGTGCTTGCGATTTCAGCCGGCGGAACCACGCCTTCTTTTCTCAGCTCCGTATATTTATTGACATAGGACAAGTAGGTTTCCTTGTCTATGTTAAATTTGCCGTCCGCTGTAATCGGATAGCCTTTGCCTTGGCTGATCTGGTAAGCCGAATACATCGTATAGTCCGAGGTATAATCCATCAGCACATACTTGTCTTTATCAAGCTTCGCTTTGGCATCCTTTCCGAATTGAAAATATTGCTCCCATGTCCACCCGTTGGCAGGCGGCTTGATGCCCAGCTTATCGACCGTATTTTTGTTGAACACCATTCCCGTTGCGTTGTTGCCTAATGGAATCGCATACAATTTGTCTTTATATTTGCCGGAGTCTAGCAGCGATTTGTCGACATCCCCGGTTTCAATTCCTTTCGAAAGATCCGCAAGCTGATTTCTTCCTGCATATTCGGCAAGCCAGGCCGGGTCCATTTGAATAATGTCAGGGGCGTTCTTCGCAGCAGCCTGAGTCGCCAATTTATCCGCATAGCCGTCAAATCCGGAAAACTCCGGCTCGAACGTGATATTGGGATGCTTTTTCGTGTAGGCGTCGAGCGCCTTTAATGTTGCGTCATGTCTAGCCTGCGAGCCCCACCAAACTATGCGCAGCTTGATCGGCTTGCTGTCCGTTCCCGCAGGAGCCGCTCCTGTACTGCCGCCCGGTCTGCTGTCCGTTGCCGCTCCGCACCCCGAGACACCTACCGCAATCAGTGCCGCTAATGACATCAAACCCCAGGATTGCATCTGCTTTTTCATATACCATGTCCCCTTCCCGTCTTCAGCAGGTTATATCTCACAAGTATCATTATATAAACGACAGGAAGCCAGAAAAATAAGAGTAATGAACACATTTCTATCACTTTTCATCACAATGGCTTTTTTCCGACCTCGCTCGGATTCATGCCATAATATTTTTTGAAGATGGAGCTGAAATAAGGGACGTTTTTGTAGCCGACCTTCTCGGAAATCTCGTAAATCATCAGCTTTCCTTCTATCAGAAGCGCCCTGGCCTTCTCCATTCTTACCCGGATCACATAGTTGGTGAACGTTTCCCCGGTAGCCTTTTTAAATATTTGATTCAAATAGTTGCGGGATAAATACAGTTGCTTGGACAAGTCCTCCAGATTGATGTCTTCGGCATAGCGGCTGTGAGCATAATGAATCATAAAGTCGACGGCATCCTTATGGCGGGAGTTCTCCGTCCAGCCCCGGCTCGATACGATAATCCGGATTTTGCCCTTCAGCCACTGCTCCAGCTCATCGGCCGTTCCGATTCCCGCTATTTCCTCGGTTACCGGGCTTGCCTCAAACAATTCGTCCAGCACGATGCCCGTGTTGTATAAGGAATACGCGAATATCGTCCACAGCTCCTTGCACAAATACTGCACATAAGCGGGCGTCAGTCCCTGCATGTCCTTCAGCTGGCGGACATAGCCTTCGATAATCCGGTCCGTCGTTTCTTCCTTGGAGTAGACGATTGCCTCCGCCAGCTCCTGATAAAACTTCACCGGCCGGATACCAATCTCCCTGCCGCCGGAATCGCTATCCATGGGCTGCTTCGCAGAGATCGTCTGCCTGAGAAGATCCAGAAATGCCTCTTCGGTAGAATTCGCCATTTCCTTCCAGCTGTGTTTTAATCCCCCAAAGCCTATTCTTACTTCCAGCTTGAGGTATTCCCTGATGCACTGCCTGATTCTTTCTCCGATGCCGTGCAGCTTAAGAAGCGCTTCTTCCGCCGCGGTTTCCGGCATCACATGACATACAATAGCGGCATGGTGGCTGTGCAGCTCGACGAATTCTGCTTCCGGCCATTCCTCAGCGAGCAGCTCCCTAATAATGTTCGCTACCGCGAAGCGGAACAAGCTCCAGTCGGTCAGTGAGACATTGGATATCCTTAGGGTGCTCATCAGCTCGATTCCTATGACAACATGGTTACGGTGAGTCCAATAGGCTTTATCGGACAGCCTCAGGCTCTCATCGGCCAGCTCGCGGTCGAACGTGCCTGTTACGACAGACTTGAGCCATTCCTTCTGCACAAACGGCTCGTACAGCCTCAATCTCCGCCTGATTTCCTCCTGCTCCAGCTTCTTCCATTCCTTGGCTTCCAGCTCCTTAATGACCCTCTCCATCACCGTACGAAGCTCTGCGACCGTGATCGGCTTGGATAGATAGTCGGTAACCTGCAAGCGCAAGGCTTGACGGGCATATTGGAAATCGGAATAGCCGCTCAATATAAGAATTTCTCCGGCGAATTGCTCGTTCCGCAGCTGCTCGATCATCTCCAGGCCGTTCATGACGGGCATATAAATATCCGTGATGACAATATCGGGTTTGGCTGCTCTGATGGCGGCCAAGCCTTCTTCACCGTCCATCGCCTCCCCGACCCATTCCGCATCCAGCTGCTCCCAAGGGATCGCTTTGCGCATCCCTTCGAGCACTTGAAAATCATCATCCACAATGAGAACCTTCCACATCGTATCTCTCCACCTCTTCCTGCCGATTCACCGTTACAGGCAGTATAATGGTTACCCTCGTCCCTTCCTGCTCCCTGTTTTCAAGCTTGACCCCGTACGGGGCTCCCCAGAAGGCGTCTATTCGGTCCTTAACGTTCCTTATTCCGTAGCCGCCTGTTTTTCTTTTCTTCCGGGTATTCCAATCGTCCCGCAGGCCGGCGCCGTTATCCTCTATCCGAAATTCTACATGCTGATCCCTGAGCAATCCATATATAGCAATATGGCCGGATCGTCTTCCGTGAAAGCCGTGAATAATGGCGTTCTCAATAAATGGCTGCAGCGTCATACGGGGAATAAGAAGTGACTTAACCTCCTCATCTACATGGATGGTATAAGATAACCGTTCTCCCCAGCGTACCTTCTGAATTTGCAAATAACAATCGGCATGCAGCAGCTCATCCGTCACGGGAATCATTGTTTCCCCGTTGGACAGTCCGATGCGGAACATCTTGCCCATCAGGGATAAAATCTCGCTTATTTTCTCCTGGCCGGATTCGATGGCGAGCCAGTTCAGCTGATCCAGTGTATTGTATAAGAAGTGCGGATTGATCATGGCCTGCAGCGCATGAATCTCCGCCTCCCGCTGCCGTTTATGCTGCTCCTTCAACGATTCCAGCAGCTCCTCGATCCGCTCCATTTGCCTTCGGTAGCCGTTGAACATATTGCCGAATTCATTGGTATAATCCGTCGGCAAATTCGATATGGACGTGCTCGCAGGCACACCTCCCATAACGGCAAGCAAGTGACGGATCGGCTTCGTGAACTGCCGGGATAAAAATAAAGTAAAGAACGAGGCGATAAAAATAGCCGATAACCCTACCGTAATCAAAACATACGCCAGCCGGACGCTTCCCGTCACGATGCTGCTCCAGGGCGTCGTCTCAACAAGCATCCAATCGGAACGGGTCTTGTTCCAGACGAGCAGCACATCCTCCCTTCCTTCCGCCGCCGGAAGGCGGACACTGCCAGATTTGTTCCTCTCCGCCCGGATCGAAGCGAGCTCCGATTCGCTTAATACCGGATTACCGATGGACGATATCGTCTTGCCTCCCGCATCCAGCAGGATCCGGCTTCGCCCCTCGGTCTCGCCGCGCACGAGCTGCTCAATGGCCGAGGCCTTGATATTAAGCACAAGCAGTCCGTAATATTTGCCGGAGTTGTTGTACACCTTGCGGGCAAAGCCGATAAAATGCTGAGGTCCCGTATTCGTCTGTATCATATGATCGGCAATCCACGTGAAATCATTCTTCTGGATTTCCGGGTACCAGCTTTCTTCCTTGATGCCGCGAAGATCAAGAAACCGGACAGGCGCTTGAGAGTCGGTCAGCTCCGGCGTATCCGTATACAAATATATTGACTGCACCATGGTCGTACTATACGTAATATTGGCAAGCATATTGAGCAGGTCCTTCTTGCGCCGGAGCCTCTCGAAGGAATCCTTCTCCAAAGGATCGAAGCCTATCGTATCGATATTGCGGGACGCGGCCAGGGACATTTGTTCAATGGACCTCAGCTGGATATCGAGCTGCTTGTTCAGCTCTCCCAGCAAATCCTGCTGATAGAACGACGTATTCTCTGCCAGCTCACGTGAGGTGAAACTGTAGCTGATCCAGGTGAAAATAAGCAGCAGCGCGGTAATAAAAACAGCAAAGCTGCTAAAAAACAGACGGTCTATTCGCACTTTCTTAAACAGATTCAGAACGGTCAACTCCCTCATGCGGCATCTGTTTTATTCTATATAGCTCTTTCGGCCAGCCTGATAGAAAACGCTATCATAAAGGAAGCAAAAAAGCTGCCACCATGTGCAGCTTAATTCAATGTATGAAGCTGGGTAGACCTATTTTACCCTTTCACTGCACCGGACGCAATGCCCTCTACAAAGTGCTTTTGGGCCATGAAAAAAAGAACGACCGAAGGAAGGATGGACACGAGAGACATCGCGAGCAGTTGTCCCCAAGGCAGTGCGGACTGGCTGTCAACAAACAGCTTCAGGGCCAGACCTACCGTGTATTTATCCAACGAATTGATGTAAAGCAGCTGACCGAAGAAATCGTCCCAATTCCATAAAAAGCAGTATATCATCACTGTGACGAGAGCGGGCTTGGTCAGCGGCATCACGATGCGCCAATAAATGCCGAACCAGCTGCAGCCGTCCATTTTGGCCGATTCGTCGAGCTCCTTGGGCAATGCGCGGATAAACTGGACCAGCAGGAAAATAAAGAACGGTCCGCCAATCCCCCCAGCTAATGCATGCGGGACATAAAACGGCAAGTACGAATTGACCCATCCCCATGTATTAAACATAATGTACTGGGGAACCAGCGTTACCTGGGTGGGGAGCATCAGCGTGACAAGCAGGACGCTGAACCAGAAGTTTTTTAACGGAAAATCCAGCCTGGCGAAGCCAAAAGCAACCAAGCTGCACGATAGAACGGAGGTAACGAGCACTCCGATAATCAGCTCAAAGGTATTCACATAAAATTGCGTAAACGTGAATTTGGGAATCGCCGTCCAGCCTTCCGTAAAGTTGCTCCACAGCCATTCCTTCGGAAACAGCGAAGGCGAGCTCATCTCAGCATTGGATTTAAAGGCGGCCCCTACCCACCATAAAATGGGGTACACCATGATCAGACTGAATATTACTAGTAGGACATGCGATTGAAGAGAACGACGCAATGTGCTGTTCATTATTTTTTCCCCGCTTCCGTCTCATAAAATACCCAGTATCGGGATGAGGCAAAAATGATGGCTGTAGCTAAGCCGATAATAACAAGCAGGATCCAAGCCAGAGCCGAGGCATACCCCATGTCATATCGCGAAAAGGCACGGTCATATAGGTAAAGCGCATACATATAGGTCGAGTTCACAGGACCGCCTTTCGTAATAATAAAAGCCTGAGTGAACATCTGAAACGATCCGATCGTCTGCAGCACCAGATTAAACAGCAAAACCGGTGACAGCATAGGCAGCGTAATACGGAAAAACTGCCTTATCTTGGAGGCCCCGTCTACCGCGGACGCTTCATATAATTCTGTCGGGACCTGCTTCAAGCCGGCAAGGAAGATGACCATCGACGAACCGAACTGCCATACAACGAGCAGAATTAACGTACCCAATGCCGTACCCGGCGTGCTGATCCAGCTGATTCCTTTGATTCCGAACACGCTTAACAGCTTATTGATGAAGCCGTCGATGCCCCAAATATTTTTCCATAAGACCGCTACGGCTATGCTGCTTCCAATGAGCGACGGCAAATAAATCAACGTGCGGTATATCGAAATCCCTTTAATCTTCTTGTTAAGCAGTATGGCGACCATAAGCGCCGTAAACAGCTTGACCGGTACGGACAGGACAACGAATAGGAGCGTCACCTTAAGCGATTGGCGAAACGTATCGTCATCAGCAAATATACGTTCGTAGTTTCTCGTCCCTACCCATTCCGGGACATCCAGCAGCGTGAATTTGGTGAAAGAGTAATAGACGGATTGCGCCATCGGCCACAGCGTGAGGAGCAGGAAGCCTAGCAGCCAAGGAGAAATGAACAAATATCCGGCTATCGGGGATTCCCATCGGCCCTTGGTCTTGAAGGGTTTACGTCTGTGCGGAAGTTGCCGGCCAGGAGAATGTGTTGTTTGAGTATTCATAGCAGCTCACCCTTTATACATAAAATAACTCCATTTCATACCTCCAAGTATAAAAGAGCTATCCGGCTGCGAAAATGAGAGGAATGAACACTTCTTTTACAAAATCGAACAATATCATTCAGCTTGCTTAAAGCAAACAAAAAAGCTGCCGGTATCTCCCAGCAGCCCCTTTATCATCAATAATATACGCCCAGGATTCGAGCGATATCGGTTTCTACAGTCTTCGTTTACCAACGATGAATTTTTTGTTTCCTTTTTTCTTTACTACCGGCACATGCTTATAGCTGCGAACCATGCCGCCTTTGCACAATGGGCAGGCTGGATGCTCTTCGGTCACGAACTCTTTGCGAATCCAGGCTTTGCACGCCGCGTCTTTACATTTCCAAATTTCAACCTGCTGTAATTCCGTTTCCTGAGTTTGTTCTTCTGTAGTAGTTGTTGTCGTTGGCATTTTGAATCCTTTTCTCCCTGTAATCATTCGATTTATAGCTTATTTATTATTATACAGATAAGGAAGTTTATCAACCCCATACGGGAAATTTAAATGCGATCATTTTGTGTCTGTAGTCCTATCCACAGCGTCTTATTCCGAAACTCTTCCTCTTGTCCCAGTTCTCTTCCAAACCATGCCGGAGGCTGGAACGAATAAGCCGCGCTCTCGTCGGCAAATTCCACCTCCACCACAAGCAGATCGATCTGCTTATACTCGTCGATTTCGTACTTATGTCCCTGATGCTCGACGGTAGTGCGGACCTTTTCCAACGGAACGAGCTGCGTATTGCCCAGAAGCTGCCGGTATATCTCCTCGGATATAGGATATTCGATCTCTTGGCGTACCATGCCATGCCCTGATTTGAACGTATGAGTGAATGTCGACGTTCCGTCGTGATCAACCAGCTGCCTTACCCGTATCTCTTCTTTATCCGAAAAAGCCAGATAAGTCTGGTAAATATGTTGGGTGGATATCAGCTTCAACTCCTTGTTCTGCAGAATGGCTTCAGGAAAAGACTCCAATAAATATTTCTTTTCAATTTCAGTTCCCATGAATCCTACTCCTCTTTTCCTGATTCCGATTGGGACAAGACCGAACCACGTTCCTCATCCTGCCGGGCGTTCCTAGAACACTTTCTTCCTTCGGCCGGGATCTTCTATTCCTATCCGCAGGCTTCGAACGGTCTTGCCCCCATCGGGATCTTCATTATAGTGCACAATAAGATAAAATCTTCCCCATACAAAATATGGGGGATCGCTACGGCTTTGCTTAAAGGAAAACGCCTTGGCCTGCCGCTCCAGCTTATCGGCGGGATCGCCTGCCCGAATTCCAAGGATGGAGTAATGCGGATTGTCCGTTTCTATCGCCGCGGCCTTGTCCCTGTAACGGTCCCCGTCCGGGAATTCAACCCTGATCTGCTTATCCGCATACTGTAAGGCATAGCCGCCGAAGCCTTGCTCCAAGGATGCCGAGCTACCCATCCGCTTCTCCACGTCCGCCCTGGACATAAGCAGCTGAAGGCCGTCCACATCGATTTGCCTATTGATCTTCTCTATGTCGGAAGGTCTTAGCACAAAATACACCGTCAATGCGACAGCAAGGCACGCCGCCAATCCCCCTATCAAGAACGTTAATGGTGCCCGGCTTCCCTTACTCATTTCCATCCTCATTAGCAAAAAAACTGAAGCGCCTGCGTACTCTGTCCTCGCCCATAACCTGCATAATATCATACAGATCGGGTGTTTGAGTCCGATGGGTCATCGCCAGCCTTAAAACCATCGCAACATCCCCAACATGGCCTTTAAAGCATCCCGGCTGCTTCTTGTATGTCTTCGCATCTTGGGCAAAACCGTACTGCTCCGCCACCCGCTTCATTTTGCCGAACCAAGCTTCCCTCTCATCCCCAGGATTATACAAGGCCAGATCGGTATAGCGAATTATGCGGTCGAAGGAGCCGGGAGATTTCAGACGGATGACGAACGGCCGGCCTTTGGACAGCTCCTCTTTTACTTGTTCCGGCGTGAAGCCGCGGTGAACCGCCCATTTGCCGTAATACCCGGTCATTTCGTTACGGGACTGCTGAGTGTTTCGAATGTCCTGCAGGGCAGCTGCATCGCAGAAGCAAGGATAGGCAAGGTCCCTTTCGACAAGGTCCTTGATAAACACCTGATACAACTCAGCCCGGGCGCTCTGTCGATACGGTCCGTACTCTCCCATTTCTTCACCGGAGGCCGTAACTCCTTCATCATAGCGAATTCCGAAATAGTCTAAGGCTTCAATGATTCGTTCGAGACTTCCTTCGACCTCGCGCTTCTTGTCCGTATCTTCTATCCGAAGGTAAAAAACACCTCCGCTCTGGTGCGCCAGCCTCTCGGAGATAAAGGTAGCGTACAAGCCGCCTATCGTCAAGAAGCCGGTAGGGCTCGGCGCGAATCTTGTGACCATAGCCTCCGGCTGCAGCTTCCTTCGGTCATACCGGTCAATAATATCTTGAGGCTTGAGATGCACATGGGGGAATAATAGAGCAGATAGCTGTGATTGCTGCATGCTTCATCTTCCTTTCCTAAAGCTTCTGATAGACGCCAAAAAGCCTTTCATCCACTAAGGACGAAAGGCCAAGCTTCCGTGGTACCACCTATATTGGTTGCAAAGCAACCCGCTTACCAGCGCTCTCATACAGCAGGGCGCTTCTTCTGTAACGGGAAGACCCGCCGGACTTACTCCACGTCTTTCAGTCCGATCCTCCAAGGCTTCTTTCGTCAGCATCGAATACCCAATTTCCACCGGCATGGGCTCTCTGACATTCGAGCGGCTCACTACTCTTCCTCTTCATCGTCGTTTCAATATTCTGAAAATATTAATTCAAATTACCATATTCCTCTGGTGTCGTCAACTCTATGGACTCCTATCTTTACAAATTTATTCCCATAAACTTTTTATATAATATGAGATATACCTATAAATAATTTACATTTGACATTTTGTTATAAATATGTTATGATTAAGTTTTATGTTGATTTTATAACCCTTTTGCCGTATGATACAAAATGATTACGGAAACAGGAGGGATCATCATGCAGGAAAGCACTATGCTCTACATGTTACCATTGTCCGCAGAAGTTATGGGAACAACGGACTGGGTCTATCCCACACTCTTGCGAGATGGAGATTCGGCCATGCTGGTGGATACTGGCTACCCCCGGCAGATGAAGGCGTTACAGGAAGCTTTGGCTCAAGCCGGTATCACTCCCGAAAAGCTGACGGCTATCCTCATTACCCACCAGGATTTGGATCATATCGGCAATTTGCCGGAATTGGTACAAGCATCAGGCCCATCCGTCGAGGTTATAGCTCACGAGCTTGAGAAGCCTTACATTCAAGGTGACCGCAGACTCATCAAAATAACGGATGAAGCCATCGCCCGAATCGACAGCCTGCCAAAGGAAGTGCCGTTGGAATGGCGGCAGGGCTTGAAGGCTATATTAGTAAATCCCCCCAAAGCTAACGTGGGCCGTACGGTTGTGGACGGGGAAAAGCTGCCTTATGGCGGCGGCATCATTGTCATCGGTACGCCGGGTCACACCCCGGGTCATATCAGCCTCTATCATGAGCCAACCCGGACATTGATTGCCGGTGACGCCCTGGTGGTGGCAGAAGGCGAACTATACGGCCCTTCACCCGAACAGACCCACGATATGGAACAAGCCATTCAGTCCTTAGGCAAGCTCAAGGATTACGACATTGAAACCGTAATTTGCTATCATGGCGGGAGATATACGGGAGACGCGAATCGGCGTATCGCCGAGCTGGCAAGCTCTCTATTGACTGCTCTCCCTGACCAACTGTAACCGAGAAAGCCTGACGCTTGCGTTCCTCCCGCCCCCTTATGTTATAATGCGCAGATATCGGTATTGTTGGAGGGCACAAGTATGAAAATATATATTGTTATTGCTATGCGTGAAGAACAAATGGATAATGTCTTCGTCGGAACGGACGAAGAACAGGCTTTAGCTTTGACGACGGCGGATTTCGACGACTGCGACGCCCTGTTCCTGGAGGTATGGGAGGACGGCGGCAAAATTGACGATTACCGGCTGCAATAAGCCTGGTTCTACTTATGAGAAAGAGCCCTGTTGGGCTCTTTCGTTTTGTTGGGAAACCTGGAAATCGGAAAAATCGCTTTGACCCCGGTGGGGTATCCCCCTCCGGCCGCTGTTGTTCTCGGAAAATTTGATTATATATTCGCTTTACGGCGGATATTTTCCGAGAACAAAGGCGGACGCTATCGCTCCTCCAAGGGATACCCCACCTACTACCTTTCGCATTTTTCTGTAGGATAGGTCTTAACAGCCTGTAAGAGCCCAGTTGGGCTCTATTTTTATATAAAATGGTGTCTCAATCCACAGCACGTGAATCCGCTTCGAAGTTCAATCCCCGCGTGCAGGATTCCTTTTACATTCTGCTCGGAGTCGGCAATCCGAGCACCTGAAGCGCATCGCCCAGTGTCTCCTTATACCGTGCAACCAGCCACAGACGGAAATTTCTTACCCCATCCCCCGCTTTAAGGATGGCGCAGGCCGAATAAAAGTGATTAAACAGCGTCGCAAGCTCATGCGCATAGCTGCATATCGTATTCGGGGTCAGCTCCCGGCTCGCCAAGTAGAGCGTTTCCTCCCAACGGGAGAGATGCCGGATCAAAGCATACTCCTGCCTCTCCAGCTCAGGAAATGCTTCTGGCACCGGAAAAGCTATCGCCGGCTCATGTCCAGCCTTGCTCAACAAGCTGACGGCACGGGCATAGGAGTACAGCAAATAGACGCCGGTATTACCGGATATTTCGGTAGCCTGCTGCAAATCGAAGACGACCTCCGTCTGCAGGTTGAACCGCAGCAGATAATATCGGATAGCGGCTGCAGCAATCGCCCTGCTGGACAAGCCCTCCGGTTCCGATCGTTTCTTCTCGATGACTCCTTCCATCAAATCCAGCAAATCGCTGATTTTAATCCCGATGCCTTGGCGTCCTGACATCGCATAGGACGATTTGCCGTCCGAAATGTCGATGTTCAGCTCAGCGGCAGCCTTCGGGCTTAGTGAGACGACGCCGTAGCTGACATGGCGCAATCGGGCAGCTTGCTCCACGAAACCCAATGCTTCGAGTGCCTGCTTCACCATCGCCTGCGGGTACTCCTGCCGATGATCAATCACGTTAACGACCATCGAAGCTTGGCCAAAAGCCTTGGACGTCCCGCTGCTTCCGGTTGTCCACAGCTTCTCTCCGAACGGCTGGTAAACGAAGCTTTGGTCCAACAGGCCAAACTTCCATAGATGATACGCGATATCCTTGGCCGTATAGGTCAGGATGCCATTGGAACGAACAAGCACCTTATCTGCATGGTGCTCCGATTCATCCTCCTCCATCTCCTTCGGCTGCTTCAGCACCCAGCACCCTGCCAGCTTGCCTTCCGTTTCCTTGCAGAACAGCGGCGTCTGTTTCAACAGCTCGAAAGCTGATGACCAGAAACCTTCCTTGACGATGCTGCTTTCCCACACCAGCAGATCGTATTCGATGTCGAACTGCTTCATTTCCTCCACATGCTCTCGGACAATCCGCTCAGCAACCAACAGGCCTATCCAGGCAAGATTCGAATTCCCCTGCTCCAAAGCATGCAGCACCCGAGTACGCTCTTCCAGCAAATGGGAATGCTTCTCAAATTCCTTATGGATTTGGGAATAAACATCCCAACAGAAGTCTCCGAAACGGGCATGCGTTCCACGCATCTCCGTGTGCTGAAGCCCTACGACGGTATCCGCCAGCTGATTGCCAAGGTCGTCGATATAATTGTGGACCTCGACCTCGTATCCTGCTCTACGGAGCAGCTTGACCAGCGCATCCCCGATGCAGGAATTTCTTAAATGTCCGATATGCGCCGATTTGTTCGGATTGATGGACGTATGCTCAATAACGACTTTGCCCGCGCCGCCTTCCGGCAAGTTGAAGCTCTTCCCGGCCCATGCCTGCCAATCCAGGAACAGATTGATGAAGCCGGGAGGCACCGCCTCCATTTTACGGATCAGATGCCCCATAGAGCCGTCCTGCTCCAGCTTCTTCACCAGCAGACCGGCGATCTCCATCGGCGATTTGCGGAGCACCTTGGCAAGCTGCATCGCAATGTTCGTCGAATAGTCGCCATGCTCCAGCTGGGCGGGCTGCTCGAGCGTAACCTTTACTGAATCCTTCCAGATTTCTCCCAGCTCGGAGAACAATCCCTGTAACGCTCTTGTCAAATGATGTTCCATGAATGAACTTAGCATTGCTCGTTACCCTCCTTGATCTTGGTTTGTTATTTGAGTACAAAAAAAGCCCCCGTCTCCGATAAGAGACGAGGACTTGGCGCTCGCGGTACCACTCTTGTTGTCAAGCCTAAAAGACTTAACCACCTTCTAAGATAACGGTCTTCAGCCGTGCCTTCCTACTTAAGGTTCAAAAGGCCATCTCACGGGTCCGCTTCATTAATGATTTCGTACCGGCTTACACTCTCCCGGCTCGCTGCGACTGAAATCGATTAACTACTGTCCCGATCATAGATCATCGAATTTGAATTTTTTATTATTATACTCTAATTTTTAACAATTGCAAGAGAGACATACCGGATTTACGATTTACCGGCACAAGGGCGCGCCGTGACGCCCCTCTTCTGTTACTCCCCTGGCAAGCCGGTATTCGGATGGCGAGATTCCCGTCTTCTTATGAAACACGGCGGCAAAATACGCCGCATTCGAGAAGCCGGACTGCAAAGCAACGTCGGTAATCAGCAGCTGTGAATCGGCTAACAGCTGTTTCGATGCTTCGAGCCGAAGCTGTTGAATATATTCACCGGGAGTCAGCCCCCGGATTCGTTTGAATGTCCGGTGGAGATGGTACGGGCTTCCATGAAGCAGGTCCGCAAGCTTTCCAAGCGAAAGCGGCTCACGAAAACGCTTCTCGATCGTTTCGCTGATTTGCTGTACCCACTCCTCATCCGGCAGACGTTTCCCGTCCGGTCTGCACCTCTTGCAAGGCCGATAGCGTTCCGCCAAAGCCTGCTCCGCATTTTTGAACAGTTTCACATGCTCCCTGTTCGGATTTCTCGATTTGCACGAGGGCCTGCAAAAAATGCCCGTCGTCGACACTCCATAGTAAAATTTCCCATCATAGGATGCATCATTGCTTATAATTGCCTGCCAAAGCTCATCGTTCACGGACACCCACCTCCAATCCCAGTATACCCTTGTTGCATCCAAAGCGTAACGGGTGCAGAATAGAATAGCAAGATTGCAAAAGCCGAAAGCCGTTTTCTATGATACAACATATAGAATAGAGCTCAAAAGGGCCGGCCATGCCATATTTTGCAGGTTGCCTCGAATAGATACATTCAAAAGTCTAAAAAAATGGAGGGCGTCATGCTTACAAATCCGGCACGAATTCCGAACGATTACTGGACAGACCATGAAGATCATATCCTGCTTACCACCCCTGCTCCCTTCAGCTTCGAGCACAATCTGGGATACCTTATGCGGTCGTCCAATGAATGCATGTTCTATACAGAGGATCATGCCATATTCAGGCTGATTGCGACGGAGGGGACCCCCGTCCTGGTTCAAATCACCTGCCCGGAACCCGGCATTTTGAAAATCACGTTTCCCGGTGATACTCCTCCAGGGCCATCCGATCGAGCAGCTGCAGCCCAGTATGTCTGGGAATGGTTCGACCTCGGTACGGATCTTGCCCCCTTCTACCGGATTGCCGCTCAGGATGAACTGCTGGGCAGCGTCGTACAGCAATTTAACGGGCTTCGGATCGTCGGAATCCCCGACTTGTTCGAGGCGCTGTGCTGGGGCATTCTCGGCCAGCAGATCAATCTCGCGTTCGCGTACACCCTGAAGAGAAGATTTGTTGAAGCCTTCGGTCAATCCGCCGCCTGGAACGGGCAGACTTATTGGCTCTTTCCGGCTCCCGGGAAGATTGCGGCATTAACGGTTGCCGACCTGACACCGCTTCAGCTTACCACCAAGAAAGCCGAGTATCTTATCGGGGTTGCCCGACTAATGGACGAAGGGCTGCTTTCCAAGGACATGCTGCTCGAGCTCGCAGATACAGAGGCCATTGAGAAGAAGCTCGTGCAAATTCGCGGCATCGGTCCTTGGACAGCCCACTACGTGCTGATGCGTTGCTTAAGATCCCCTTCCGCTTTTCCCATCGCGGACGTCGGCCTGCACAATGCGATCAAGCAGCTTCTCGGGATGCCGAATAAGCCTTCAATCGAGGAGCTGCGCCGGATTTCCGCTCCCTGGGGTGACTGGAAGGCTTACGCTACCTTTTATTTATGGAGAACGATATATTAGCAGCTGGGATGTACCAGCCGCATATCCGGTTAGATCATCAATGGATCTCTGTCTGCTTTTGACGCCGAATAGGAAGGTTCAGATTCACCAGTTCTTCGAGGGACCTTCCTATCGGCGGTCAACCTTCTCTAGCATGCGGCTTGACGTTCATGAACATGATGCATTCGACGTTTGATCCAGCATTCGTGCGTCCTTACGCTCTTACTACACTCTCAAACTTCCCTTTATGCGCTCCGTTACAGAACGGCTTGCTGCTCGACATGCCACATCGGCACAAATAGGTCGTCTCTTTCACAGCCAACGGATTTCCTTCACCGTCCAGCAGCTGAATTTCCCCGCTGACGATCAGGGGACCATTGTCCGATACCGTAATTTTCACATCCGCCATCGTTCTCCCTCCTTTTATTCAAAATGTTGTTACAATTTCTTTTATTGTCTTTTTCCGAGTGTAATAAAACATCGCTCCCAAACTGCAATAGGGAATATTCACACTTTCTTTTCCGAAATTCAGATAAATTCCATAAAAAGGATTGTTTTCATACTATTTTTAGCCTATAGCAAGTTACTTCAACGTAAGTCTCATACCTTGGGGTAAGTTAATGAACTCTTTTTCAGCTCTTATCAAATGAAATATTTGTTTTTATAATGGCTAGGTAGTAAGAAAAAGATTTGCTGGGAGGCGTTTTCAAGATGCAATACAGAAGATTAGGCAACAGCGGACTTAAAGTCAGCGAAATCAGCTTGGGAAGCTGGCTCACCTACGGAGGGTATGTTGCAGATGATAATGCCGTTCGCTCCATCGAGCAGGCATACGACTTGGGCGTCAATTTCTTCGATACTGCCAATATGTATGAGCGCGGCGAAGCCGAGAAAGTCATGGGCAGGACGTTGTCCCAATATCCAAGAGAATCCTATGTTCTGGCAACCAAAGTTTTCAACAAGATGGGTGAAGGCCCTAACGACCGCGGCCTGTCCCGCAAGCATATTATGGAGCAATGCGAAGCGAGCCTGAAGCGTCTCGGTACCGATTATATCGATATTTATTACTGCCATCGTTATGATAAGGAGACGCCTCTCGAAGAAACGCTCCGTGCACTGGACGATCTCGTAGCTCAGGGCAAGGTGCTGTACATCGGCGTCAGCGAATGGACTCCGGCTCAAATCGTGGAAGCCTATGCCATCGCGGACAAGCTGCTGCTGGACAAAATCATCGTCAACCAGCCGGTTTATAACATGTTTAACCGCTATATCGAGAAAGAGATCATTCCGATCGGAAAAGAAAAAGGATACGGCCAAGTCGTCTTCTCGCCTCTGGCTCAAGGCCTGCTGACAGGCAAATACCGCCTCGGTCAGCCGGTCCCGCAGGACAGCCGCGCCGCCAGCAAAAACTGGGGCGAAAAGCAGCTGAGCGAAACCAATCTCCTGCGCGTCGAGAAAATATCCAAAATTGCCGACGAGCTGGGCATTAAGGTGTCGCAGCTTGCCATCGCCTGGATTCTTCGCCAAAGCAATGTTGCAAGCGCATTAGTCGGAGCTAGCCGTCCGGAGCAGGTGGTTGAGAATTGTGCTGCAAGCGGCATTACTTTGTCTGAAGATGTGCTGAACGCCATCGAGGAGGCTTTGCAGGCTTAAACCCCACAACGGGCTACTATGCCCAAAAAAGGTGCTTCCATCATCACTGATGATCCGGAAGCACCCTTCTTTATTTACACGCTGTGCAGAACGGAGCAGCCCTACATCTTTTCAAGCAGCATTTGATATTTCTGAATGTCGCCGGCTCCCATAAAAACAAGGACACTGTTTTCATAAGCGGACAAATGTCCGACCGTATGCTCCGAGATCAGCTGTGCATTAGGTATTTGCTCCTGCAGCTGCTCAATGGATACGCTGCCTTCCGCTTCTCTTGCCGAACCGAAGATAGGACATAAGAATACGTCATCGGCTCCCCTCAAAGACACGGCGAAATCGTCCATCAGCTTCTCTACCCGGCTGAACGTATGAGGCTGGAACACTCCGACCACTTTTTTCTCCGGGTACTTGCTTCTCACCGCTTCGAGCGTAGCCGTAATTTCTGAAGGGTGATGTGCGTAATCGTCAATCAACACATTCCCTCTCCATTGCTTCTCTGTGAAACGCCGTTTCACCCCGGAAAAGCCTTTCATTTGGCTGCGGATTTGCTCCAAATCGAGATCCAGAGTCAGCCCCGTACCGATGACGGCCAACGCGTTCAGCACATTGTGCCTGCCAAAGGCCGGAATCCAGAATCGGCCAAGCTCCGTATAGCGCCATTGAACGTTAAACGCAACTCCGCCGTGTTCGATAGCCAGATCGGATGCCCTGAGCTCATTATGAGCCTCCAATCCGTACAACACCATCCTTTTGCCAGTCTGCAGAAGGCGAACCTGTGCATCATCTCCGCAGGCGACCAAATGACTTCCAACCGAAGAGGCCATTTCCTCAAAAGCATCTCTAACGTCATGGATATCGGCGAAATAGTCGGGATGGTCGAAATCAATGTTGGTAATTACAGCAATTTCCGGCCGGTATGCAAGGAAATGCCTTCTGTATTCGCAGCTTTCAAACACGAACAGCTTCCCTTCGGGGTTCCCCCTCCCCGTACCGTCCCCAATAAGGAAGCAGGCAGGCTGTACCGCTCCGAGCGCATGAGCCATCATGCCGGTCGTCGTTGTTTTGCCGTGCGAGCCGGTTACGGCGATGCTCGTATAGCTCTTCATCCACTCTCCGAGAAAATGATGGTACCGACGAATCGGCAAGCCTGCCCGCCTGCAGCGTTCGACCGCCGGATGATCATCGTGAAACGCATTGGATACGATTACGGTCATCCCCGAAGCCGTCAGCGGCGCAGCCCCGAATGCATACATCGGAATACGCCGGGATTCCAAAGCGGCCTGTGTAAACAGGGTATCTTCGATATCCTCGCCTTGAATACCGTGCCCGAGATCATGCAGCATTTGCGCCAAAGCACTCATACCGCTGCCCTTAATTCCGATAAAATGATAATTCGCCATGGTTACCCCTCCGCAACAACATAGTCACATGCCTACAGTATATGTGAAATTGTTCATTGTGCTTTCGCCCAATTATAATAATTTATAATACGTTTCATATTTTATCCTTATAAAATCATTTGAGGAATGGCTTGGCCCTGATAATATTCTCATAACCAAATGATAAAAGCCCGGATCCATATCCCCTTCGATAGGTTCCAGGCTGTGAAGTCTCCTTCAGTCTTAAAATATCCAATTCACCCAATAAGCCAGAATAATCAAGGTGAACATCGTTGTAAGCGGGATGACGATCGAGGTCACCTTCAAATATTGTCCCCACGTGATGGGAACCTTTCCCTTTTTCAAAATATGCATCCACATTAAGGTAGCCAATGTCCCGATAGGCAGCAGAAGAGATCCGATATCGCTGCCTATGACGCTTGCAAGATAAGATATTTTCAGTGTGAGCGGGTCTAGTCCCATATTAGTCAGCGTCAAGGTTCCGGCCATCAAGGCAGGATGATTGTTGAACAGATTGGAGAGCACGGAGACGAGCACGCCCATCATTACACTCGCCTGAAGCAGACTGCCGGTTACAAGCGGTTGAAGGAAATGGATCAGCCACTCGATCAATCCAATGTTATTTAAGCCATATATAATCACATACATGCCGAATGCGAAGATGAATATATACCACGGCGTTTTTTTCAGCATATCGGCAGGCGAAATTTTCAGGCGGTACCAGCGCCAGCCGAGCAGAATCACAGATCCGAGAATGGCCGCCAACGAAACGGGGACATGGAAATAGGACGCTGCAAACAAACTGATCCTGACACCAAAAACGAAGATCAAAATATTTCTCATAAATTTATTGCGCTTCTCCACCGTCATCTGTTCTTCTTCCCCTTGCAGAGGGTGGCTGCCCTTGGTCAGCAGCAGCTTGCGATTTCCCGCCGGGAGGGTTCGGGGCAGCGTTTTACGGAATTCGAGATACAGCAGGCAGACCAGCAGGACAAGCCCTAACGTGGCCGGTACAAACATCATGGCCGTGTGCATATACAAATCCATGTGAACGATTTTTAATGCAATCAGATTGACGATATTGCTGACTCCAATAGGGGCGCTGGACGCCGTGGCTATTAGAGCGCCGGATAACAAATAGGGAATCTTTTGATGATTTTTCAAGCCCAAATGCTGCAGCAGCAGAAGCAGAATCGGGGTTGTAATGAGAATGCTGCCGTCATTATTGACGAACAAGGTCATCAGGAAGCATAAGAGGTTAATATACCAAAACAGCCGGATTCCTGACCCCCTGGCCTTGTCCACCAGCTTTTCCGCTGTCCATTGAAAAAAACCGAAGCTTTCCAAAACAATCGCCATCACAATCGTTGCTATAATCGTAATTGCTGCTCCACTTATAGTATCCAATATGTTTCCAAGGTCCGTTAAAGTGACGCTGCCGCTCAAAAGTACGAAGGCAGCTCCAATCGAAGCGGGTATCGCCTCGTTGACTTGCGGCTTCCAAAATATGAACATAATCGTGAAGAGAAAAGCAAGAATTGTGATCGGGACCATCAGCTCAGCCATACGTAATCCTCTCCTTTACAGATGGATGCCGTCCATTCTATCAACAGCAGCCAATCTAGTATTTTCTGGTCCGCGACATCTACAACTGTTTCTAGCAATAAGGATACATCGTGTCCATCGTTATCCATCCCTCCATTCCTGATAGCTATTAGAATTCGTTGATAGTTATTAATACGTTTCCGGTAAATAACTTGTACTGCGCTTCAGCCTGTATTTCTATTAATTCCATTTCTATCAACCGTTGATATATGTCGTCTCATGGCACTTATAAACCCGTGAAAAAAACGCCCGTTCCGGGCGGATAGGGATGCAATTTTTAAGAGGAATCCTATCTATGACGGCAAGCAAAATAACCCCACAAAGAACTTGAATCGGCTTCGAAGCCAAGTCCATTTCTTTGTGGGGAATTCCAATCAACGTTTCCCGAGAACAAGAGCGACCGGAAGGGGGATACCCCACCGGGGTGCCATAGCATTTTTTCAGATTTTCAGGTTTCTCAACAAACTGCCCATCAGGCTAAAACACGAAGATGATAGACTGCACCCGCTTCTGTCGGGAATTCTACGATATCGGATGCTCCGTGGCCTTGCGCAATAGGCTGCCCGTTATGAAGAATTTGAACCGGCAGCTTGGATTGCAGCCTGCATAAGCTGCCGTTATGGGATACGACTCTTGCTTCTGCCAGGAGCGACTCCTGCCAGCGGATCGATAACTCGAAGCCCCCTCGCGCCCGCAGTCCTTCAACTGATCCATCAGGCCATGCCAACGGAAGGGCCGGCAGCAAACGAATCGCTCCTTCGTGCGATTGGAGCAGCATCTCCGCTATCCCTGCGACCGCTCCCAGGTTGCCGTCAATTTGAAAAATTTGCGGCGGATGCAAATCGAGCATATTGTCGGCCGTACTGACACGAAGAAGCTTGGCAATCATCTCGTGGGCCTGATCTCCTTCGTTGAAACGTGCCCACAGGCTAATAATCCATGCCAGGCTCCATCCCGTCCCGCCTCCTCCGTATTGGAGACGGCGCTCCAGCGCAACGCGAGCCGCATGCGACCAGCGTTCGTCACGCAGCAGCTGATCGTCCGGGAAGACACCGAATAGATGAGACAGATGCCGATGCCCCGGGTCGACCTCCTCATAATCCTCGTCCCATTCCTGCAGCTGTCCGAACCTCCCGATTTTCGGCTCTGGAAGCAGGCTGCAGGCTTCCTTCCATTGCCTACGCAGCTCCTCATCCACCTGCAATATTTCGGCCGCTTTGATGCACCGCTCGAACAGCCCTCTAGCGATCTGAACATCCATCGCCGGATCCATGCACAATCTTCCTGTCTCCCCGTTAGGCAGCCGGAACGAATTTTCGGGGGATACGGTAGGCCCAATATGAAACATGCCGTCCGAATCCTTCAACAGGAAATCAAGAATGAACAAGGACGCCTCCTTCATTAACGGATAGCCCCGCTCTGCCAGGAAAGAGGTATCCAGGCTGAAAGCGTAGTGCTCCCATAAATGGAAGCAGAGCCATGCCGCCCCCATCTGCCATAACCCGGCCCTCGCATAGTCCGTAGGTGCCGTATCCCCCCATAAATCCGTATTATGGTGACACATGAAGCCGCGTGCCCCATACTGAACACGGGCCGTTTCCTGCCCTTGGGGGAGCATTCTATCCAGGTGATCGAACAGCGGAAAATGCAGCTCCGCCATATTGCACACCTCCGCCGGCCAATAATTCATTTGAATATTGATATTGATCGTATATTTTGAATCCCAAGGCGGCACATAGCTATCGTTCCATATGCCCTGCAAATTAGCCGGAATCGTGCCCGGACGGCTGCTTGAAATCAACAAATACCGGCCGTAATGAAAATACAGCTCGGTCAATCCCGTATCTTCATCCCCGTTCTTCACGCGGGCCAGCCGTTCGTCTGTAGGCAGCTCGGCAAGCTCCTCTTGACCAACGCATCCAAGGGACAGCTTCATCCTGTCAAACCACGGACGATATTCCTGCAGATGGCGCTCCAGCAGCACCGGATACGGGACAGCTGACGCCTGCTGCAGCTCCTCCTCGCAACGTTCCCGATACTGCTCGTACCGGAAATCGGTTGAAACCGTCAACACCAAGGTTACAGCATCGGCGCCTTCCACATAGAGATGATCGCCTAGCGTCCGGCTGCTTCCCCCTTCTAACACCGCTTTCATACGGACGTGGAATTTCGTCCCCCATGCTCCGCACTGACCGTCCAGACTAACCGTATCAGGCCCTGCGGTTTCAGTGACTGCATCGAACTTGCGAAACAGATTGGCTCCGAACCTAAGCCGGTTCGGACGGTCCGCCTTCAGCCGGACGATGAGCGCCTGGTCGGCAGCGCTTGCAAACATTTCCCTGGAGTACGTCGTATCCTGTATTCGGTAGGTCACCGTGGCAATCCCGGTTTCCAAATCGAGCTCTCTGCGATAATCCTCCATTATACTGTCCTTATGCCCTGGAAAAAACAGATTCAGCTCGCCTAACGTCTGATATGGAGGCTGCCTGCGAGCCACTCCCATCATTCCCATATCGGCTATATCGTGGGCTTCCTCTACCTTCCCCTCACTCAAGAGCCGGCGTATTGGGTCAATGGTTTGCAGAGAATCCGGGTTGTTGCGGTTTTGGGGACCTCTCGTCCAAACGGTATCCTCGTTAAGCTGAATAACCTCGCGGTTGACTTGCCCGTGTACCATCGCGCCTATGCGTCCGCTGCCGAGCGGAAGCGCCTGCAGCCATTTTTTGGCCGGCTTGCGGTACCACAGCTTCGTTTCCTGCTTCTGTTGATGAAACTGCACACTGATTTCCTCCCCACATCATATTGGTTCCTATATGCATGACTTCCCTTATTGTAATAGGCAGGGATTCCCCTAGCCATGAACAAAATACACTTGAATTTAGACAATATTCACGTTTTGTCCCTCTCTCCGCGTACGGGATTCTAACAAGAAGGTGCCAAGGAGGTTTGGACAGCCAAGGAACCAGCCCGCACTTGCACAAGCAAAGCCGAATAAGGTATACTGGAAAAAATAAAATCGTGTCTATTATGCCGATGAAGAGATTCCAACTCGGAGGCGTTTTCGTCAAGGAGCCCACGCTCCCTAAGCTAACCGGACCCGCCCGTTACCGCGGAACCAAAGGGGATCGAACAACCTTGTTGTTCGGTCAAGTTGGGTGGCACCGCGAGCAAAGCGCTCCTCGTCCCATACGGATGAGGGCGCTTTTTGTATTTTTACACAAAAGGAGCGAGGTACTATGCTGGACATCAAATGGATACGAGAAAACGGAGAGCGGCTGCAAGCCGCAGCGGACCAAAAAGGGATGGAGGTTTCCATTAAGGAGCTGCTGCAGCACGATGAGAACAAGCGGCGGCTGCTGCATCAGGTGGAGCCGCTGCGGCAGTCGAGAAACAAGCTGTCGCAGGAAATCAGCCTGCTCATGCAATCAGGCCAAGCGGAGGAAGCCGGACGCAGGAAACAGCAGGTGAAAGAAATGAATGAGACACTGGCGCAGCTGGAGACGGAGCTTGCAGCTGCAGAGCAGGCGTATAAAAGGCTCCTGCTCCGTGTACCCAATATAGTTTCGCCGGATACTCCTGTTGGACGTTCCGATGCGGATAATGTGGAAATTCGGCGCGTCGGCTTTCCTGCCCGATTTGGTTTTATGCCTCGGGATCATGTAGCGCTCGGCGAGCTCCACGATATGATTGATATTCCCAGGGGTGTGAAAACAGCCGGACGCCGCAACTATTACTTGAAGGGTGCAGGCGTGCTGCTGCATCGGGCGGTACAACAGCTTGCCCTGGATCTCCTTGTTCGCAAAGGCTTCCAGCTGCTGGAGGTACCTCTTATGGTACGTGCGGAGGCTTTGACAAATACCGGGTTCTTCCCACTCGGGGAGGATCAGGTTTATGCGGTTCCGGATGAAGAGAAGTGGCTGGTCGGCACTTCCGAAGTGCCTCTTGTCACCTACTACAGCAATGAAGTGGTGGATGTGACCCGGCCGATCAAGCTGGCCGCGGCATCCACCTGCTTCCGAAGCGAGGTCGGCTCCGCAGGCAAGGACGTTCACGGCTTGTACCGGGTCCATCAATTTTCCAAGGTCGAGCAGGTCATCCTCTGTGAAGCGAGCCTTGAACGATCGGAGGAGCTGCTGCAGGAAATTACCGGCAATGCGGAGGAGCTGCTGCAGCTGCTGCGTCTGCCTTATCGGGTTATGGCCGTCTGCACGGGGGATATGTCGCAGAAGACCTACAAGCAGTATGACATCGAGAGCTGGATGCCCAGCCGGGACAGCTACGGCGAGACGCATTCTTCCTCGAGCCTGCTGGATTTCCAGGCGCGCCGCTCGAATATCCGCTACCGCGATGCGCAAGGAAAGGCCCGACACTGCTTCACTCTGAACAACACGGCAGTGGCGTCGCCGCGGATTCTGATTCCGCTGCTGGAGAATCATCAGCAGGAGGACGGATCGATCTGGATTCCTCCGGCTCTCCGGCCTTATATGAACGGCATGGAGCGGCTTGTTCCTCCCGGCGGCTCCGTGCAGGACACCTTGACAATATAGAGGCGGAGAACGGCACATCTGCAGAAGTTTGAACAAATCAAAAAGATCGGTGGTCCCCCCCTACTTTTGGGGAGGAGAGACCATCGATCTTTTCATGTTCACGCTTCTACTCGTTTAAGGCAGCCTTTAGAGCCACCAGATTGTTGAGCATAATTCCAATATAATCCAGCTGCTTGGCTTTATCCTCTTCGGTCAGGCCCTCGATCGGATTCAATACCGCCGTCTTGGCTCCAAGCTCCCTGGCTACCGTCTCGGCTACCTTCGGATTCACGAGCGTTTCGAAGAATATCGTCTTCACCTGCTTATCCTTGGCGAACCGGATGATCTCCCCCATCTGGCCGGGTGACGGCTCCTGCTCCGGGGACAAGCCTGCGATAGGGACTTGCGTCAAGCCGTATCGCTTGGCCAAGTATCCGAACGCGGCATGCTGCGTAACGAATTCCTTGCGTTTAGCAGAAGCCAGCCCATCCTTGAACGACTGGTCCAGCTCCTTCAGCTTAGCGATATACGCAGCGGCATTTTTCTTATAGACCTCTTTATTGGCAGGATCAGCCTGCTCCAATGCCGCCTGGATCGACTGAACCTCTTGCTGGGCCAGAACAGGATCGAGCCATACATGCGGATCAGCCGGACCGTGATCGTGATGGCCGTCTTGCGTATCGCCGGTTTCCTTGCCATGGTCATGGTCATGATCATGTTCCTCTTCATCATGCTCCGTCCCTTCCAGCAGCTCCATCTGTTTACTGGCTTCGACGACCGCCGTCTTGTCTTTATTGATGCTGCCCAGTACTTTATCAGCCCAGCTTTCCATGCCTGCGCCATTATACACGAACACACCTGCATCCTGAATCAGCTTCATATCCTGAGCCGTCGGTTCCCAATCATGAGGCTCCATACCGCCGGGAACCAAATTCACGACCTCCGCTTTATCACCGGCTACTTGGCGGGCAAACTCATACAGCGGATAAAAGCTTGTTACAACCTTCAGCTTCGCCTGCTGGACGGGTATATCCTTCCCCGTGCCCGATTCTGCATTCAGCTTCGAGTCCGGTTTAGAAGGGGCTGCCTGATCGGCAGCGCTGCAGCCTGCCGTGACCATTCCGGTTACTAGCACCAGACTGAGCAATTTAGTAGAAAACAATGATTTCATCTTCATCCTCCGTTATTTATGATAGATTCCTAGAGCACAAGCCCGCTTTGAAGCTATTTATTCCTTAAAGCTCCGAAAGTGTTCCGCGCTCACTGCGTTCCCTGAGAAACCATGAGTCCTTCCTCCACAGGCTCCTGCTGCACACTGTGCGGCCGCTTTTTATTGCGAAGCTTCCCTATGTACAGCCAGCCCCTTTTCAACACCAATCCGATTATGAGAAACAACAGCAGCGCAAGTGCAATCGTCCCGCCCGGCGGCGTACTGAACCGGTAGGATGCCGTAAGCCCCGTGCAAACTCCCGTAACCCCGATAAGAACAGACAGCAGGATTGCAGCTGTAAACCCCGGCGCAATACGGATAGCCAAGGCGGCCGGCAGTATAACTAGCGATGACACCAGCAGCACACCGACTATCGGCATCGCAACAGCCACCGCCATCCCGGTGACCACACTGAAGGAAAAGGAAATCAGCCTTACGCGTACTCCGCTTGTCTCTGCGGTTTCTTCGTCGAAAGCAAGCACGTACAAAGATCTCCGCAGCAAGAAGAAATACAGCCCTCCAGCCGCCGCCACTCCCAGCATCAGCCACAGCTCTACGGGGTTCACAGCCAGAATTGAACCGAACAAATAAGCATTCATGCTCTTGCTTAGGCTTTGATTCATATTCATGGCAACTACGGCGAAGCCTAATCCGCCTATCATGATGATCGCAATAGAAATTTCGCTGAAAGCCCGGAACGATCTGCGGACGTACTCCACACTGCAGGCACCGATCACCGCAGCGGCGAATCCTGTTATTACGGGATTCCAATGCAGCAGCCCTCCTATGGCAACGCCTGCCAGGGATACATGAGACAGGGTATCCGCCATCAGAGCCTGCCGCCTAAGCATCAAGTAAACGCCGAGCACTGAAGCCAGAACGGACACTATCCCCCCGGCCAAAAATGCCCGCTGCATGAACTCGTAGTGCAGCATTTCCAATCCCCTCCCTCCTTGCGCTTCAATTCGATAACGCGATCGATTCTGGGCAGCACTTCCTCCAGGCCGTGAGTTACCATAACGACGGATCTGCCGGATTCCTTCACCTGCGAATGCATCAGCTCATAAAAAGCATGCCGGCTCTCCACATCCATACCGGTAGTCGGTTCATCCAGAATGAACAGATCCGGCTCCTGCGCGAGGGCCCTTGCCACCCCCATACGCTGCTTTTGACCGCCTGACAGCTCGCCGATTCTCACATGCCTCCGATTCCACATCCCTACCTGCTTCAGGGCCCGCTCCACAATGAAATGATCCCTTTCATTCAACCGTTCATACCAGCGCTTACGGCTCCATCTGCCCGACCGTACCCATTCGATTACCTTGCTTGGAAAGCCGCTGTTAAACGAGGCCATCTGCTGAGGGACGTAGCCTACAACCAATTTTCCTCCCTGGGGGCCGACTCCGCTTCTTTCCACTTGACCGCTCCAAGGCTTTATTAGGCCGAGCATCAGCTTCAGCAGGGTTGTTTTCGCCGCTCCGTTAGGGCCTATCACCGCTACGAACTCGCCCGAGGTTATCTCAAGATTCACATCGTCCAGACAAGGAAATTCCGAGTAACCGAAGACAACCCGCTTCATACTGGTCAGCTCCATTCCCTACCCACACTCCTTTCAAAGCAATCGTCAATATTCGTAATAATTACTAATAATAACGACTATGATAAACGAAGCTCGCCCAATTGTAAATAGTATTTTTTACGTTTAACAAATAAAAAAACAGCCCCAGGGAACATCTCATGTCCCGGACTGCCAAAAAGCCGCTCTTGATTATACCTATTTTTAGATGAGCTCTATCTGAATAAACTAGCCCTAAAAGCCGTCACTGCCGCAAGCGGCAAGGCTCCATTGCGATAACTCAGGAATCGATCCGTGCTTTATGTCAGGGGGAGTCATTACCGCAGATTTGACCCGGCTTATCATCCGTTCCTGAGGTCACAACGGCGGTTACACTGAAGAGGGCCCCTTCACAGCGAACGTCGGCTCCACTTTCCCCGTACAAACGCAGCCGTCAGCATAAAGCATTCCCAAGAAAAGAGATTACCGGCCCACGAGCTCATAAACTTGCTTTAAGGATAGCCCCATTTCTCTAGCCAGATCCATAGCGGAAGCGTGCGGATTGGCTTGAAGGAACCTTTTCACCTGATGAGTTTGTTCGAGATGGAGCTTAAAGCAATCGCTGCAAAGCACGTTCACGCTCTGCAGATGAAGCTTGCCGCAGCCGCGGCAGTTGGATAGATTCATGAACAAACCTCCGTCGCCCTGTCGAAATCTGTAAATTTCTGATGCTACACACCTTCGCAGGCAACCGGGCTTTTCAGGGGGTAGCCGGTAAGCTCGGACTAATCGCTCCCTATCCTTTGGAGAACAGCTGCTGATTAGAGAAAAGGCCCCGGCAATGACGCAATAGCTGCGGGACCTGTTCTGTATGGACATTATGTATGATGGCTTAGGGTTTTATTTCCTGAAGCAGTTGAATAAACACATCCACGATCTGCGGATCAAAATGTTTTCCCCGTTGCTCCTTGATTTCAGCAAGCGTTTCTTCTTGTGTCCAAGCCCTCTTATAAAGACGGGCATGGGTTAACGCATCATAAAAATCCGCAAGTGCCACAATCCGTGCCGCGAGAGGAATTGCTTCTCCCTTCAGCCCTTGGGGATATCCGGTACCATCCCATTTTTCATGGTGTGACTCGGCTATGAGTCTGGCCAGCTTCAGAAGAGCAAAGGAGCTTCCCTCCAAAATATTGGAACCGATCGACGTATGAGACTTCATACGCTCGAACTCATGGGGCTCAAACCGCCCCGGCTTCAGCAATATATCGTCCGGGATGCCGATTTTACCAATATCATGAAGCGGTGCCGCCGACCGGATCATGTCAACTTCGTGGCCCGGCAATCCCAGTCGTTCTGCAATTAATCCCGATAACCAGCCTACCCGTTGCGTATGCTGACCTGTTATATCGTCCCGGTATTCCGCCGCACGTCCGAGAAGCTGCAATATTTCCATTTGGGCCATCTGCAGTTCTTTCGTCCGTTCCCGTACTTTTTCTTCCAATATACTATTCTGATTTTGCAGCTGATTGTGAAGATACCGGGTTCGGAGCAAATTTGTAATACGAAGTATCACTTCCGTCCTGTCAAAGGGCTTTGTCAAAAAATCATTAACCCCCGCCTGCAGTCCCTGCTGCTTGGCCTCGGAGGTCAAATCGGCAGTAAGCATCAAGACAGGCAAATAGTTATCCGGCCCAGAATGACCGCGAATGAGCTTCAGAGCCTGAAGCCCGTCCATTTCCGGCATGTGCAGGTCAAGCAAAATAATGTCCGGATCCACTTCCGTGAGCAATCGTTCAACCTCCAGAGAATTCATGGTGCTGTACACATTTTGGAATCCCGCTCGCCCCAGAATACGTTCCAGAAGGCTGACGTTATACTCTTGATCATCCACGATTAAAATTTTGCCCAGCTTGATCTCGTCCATCGTTATTCACCTTTCGCTTATCGATTCAATGCCGCATTTATTTTCTCAAGCAATCGTTCCAAAACGACCGGCTTGGTATCAAAATCATCGCATCCCGCCCGATAAGCCTCTGCTTCATCTCCCGCCATGGCATGAGCGGTTAAGGCTATGACCGGGATATTCTTCGTTTCATCCTTGCTTTTGAGCAAACGGGTTGCCTCCCAGCCATCCATTACGGGTAAACTCAAATCCATTAAGATTAAATCGGGGCGTTCCTGAATGGCCGTGTCAACGCCTTGCTTCCCGTCTTCGGCTGTGATTACCTCAAACCCCCTGCGGGCAAGCCTCCGAGAAAGCATGTCCCGATTCATTTCGTTATCTTCCACAAGGAGAATTGTGTTCATGTCGATTCGCCTCTCTCATTATGAATGTCCCTGCGTGTTCTGCTCCTCAACAAACCGGCGAATATCCGCCAGCAGTGATTTATGGTCGAAGGAACCTTTTTGGACAACATTTTTTACAAAGCCATTGAGCTTCAGTCTGTCTTCCGCCGTGATCGATTTGGCTGTCACAACCACAACCGGCAGCTTGCTCCAGGCTTCCCTCTTGCGAAGTTCTTCAAGGAACTGAAATCCGTCCATCTCCGGCATCATAAGATCAAGCAGGATAAGCGCCGGCTCTGCTCTCTCCATTAATTCCAAGGCAAGCCGGCCGTTCCGAGCCTGGTTCACGACATATCCTTCCTTCTCCAGCAGCCTCGTCAGCAAATCGCTCGTCGCTTCATCGTCCTCAATGACCAGCACCTTGTGTTCGTTACGGTTGGAAATATACCGATCCATGACATGAATCAGCCGCTCACGCTGAATCGGCTTCGTCAGAAACTCGGATGCGCCCAATGCATATCCCAGCTGTTGGTCATTGGTCATTGACCAAATCACTATAGGAATGTTTTGCAGCTCGGGATCGCTCTTTATTGCTGACAGGACACTCCACCCATCCATGCTCGGCATAAGAATATCCAGACAGATCACTTTGGGGCGAAGCTTCCTGGCTAATTGAAGCCCTTCCTGCCCATTGGTAGCAAACGCCAGCTTCCATCCTTCATTAGCAAGATAGCGCTTCATCAATTGATGGTTAAACGTCTCGTCGTCAATGAGCAGGATGCTGACACCGTTGTCATTTTCCTTGCAGCTCTGGTCGTCAGCAAGCTCCTTCAAACCCGGCTCGTCGTCACTCTTGGATATCGGAAGCCAGCAGGTAAAGGTGCTCCCCGCCCCCATTTCGCTTTCGACCTCCATGGATCCGCCTAACATTTCACAGAAGCTGCTGCTGATTGCCAGCCCGAGACCCGTCCCCCCATACTTGCGAGTGGTAGAGGAATCCGCTTGCATGAAGGGCTGGAACAGCTTCTCGACTTGCTCAGATGTCATTCCGATGCCTGTGTCCTTGACGCGAAAGCTGTATCCTGCGATATGGCTTCGCTGTTCATGATTTACCTCTAAGGTAACCGTACCGTTTTTGGTAAATTTGCTTGCGTTGCTGAGCAGATTAATCAGGATTTGTCTCAGCTTGGTGACGTCCGTTGTCATCACACCTTCTT
Organism: Paenibacillus vulneris; assembly: GCF_039543185.1. Taxonomy (NCBI): domain Bacteria; kingdom Bacillati; phylum Bacillota; class Bacilli; order Caryophanales; family Paenibacillaceae; genus Paenibacillus; species Paenibacillus vulneris. The sequence continues at coordinate 208,736 of NZ_BAABJG010000021.1, forward strand.
GCAAACGCAGCTCCAAGGTATTTCCGTTTTTATCTATGAGCGGTTTGACTGTGGTGATCACATCCCGTATCAGACCGGACACTTCGAACGTCTCTATGTGAATCTCCATTTTGCCCGCTTCAATTTTGGAAATATCCAATATGTCATTAATCAACGACAGCAGATGCTTACCCGCATTTCTGATTTTCCCCAGATCCTCTACGAAGGTCGGCTCATTAAGCTCCTCAGCTTCTTCCACCAGCATTTCGCTGTACCCGATAATCGCATTGAGCGGCGTTCTAAGCTCATGGCTCATATTGGCCAGGAACTGGCTTTTGATCATATTGGCTTTGATCGCCTCGTCATGGGCTTGTTCAAGCTGTGCCGTACGTTCTCTCACCAATTCCTCCAAATTTTCGTTTAGCTGCCGCAGTTCCTGATTCATCAAATAGATTTCATTGGTTTTCTCTTGAATTTCCGAGTCCTTATGTGAGATCTTGTTCGATATGTAAATCCCGAGCAGAGATAACCCGAGCGTAAATAAAGTTCCTGCCGAAATGAAGTAACCGAGCCAGTCCTGATCCAGCTTGATGCCCGAGGTTGACATGGACTTAGGCCCCAGGTGAAATTCAGCCGCCATCATACCCGTATAATGCATGCCCACAATCGCAGCACCCATAATCAGCCCGCTCCCCAGCTTTTTCCATGCAACACTGCCTTCCGCGTCTCTGCGGAAATAAAACGACAGCCATAGCGCCGCTACCGACGCAATTAGGGCTATGACAATGGAAAGAATAAAGTAAAAACGGTTATAAGTAATATCAATCAGCATAGCAGCCATTCCAATGTAGTGCATCGAGGATATCCCGGTGGCAAGCAAGACCCCGCCGCCAAGCAATTGGCGCCATGACAACTGCTCGCGGCTTACTACATGCAAGGCGACGAAGGAGGCAATAATAGCCACCACGACTGACAATATAACGGTGATCAGATTATAAGAAACCGGAGCAGGCAGGGAAAATGCCAGCATGCCTACAAAATGCATCGACCAGATCCCCATTCCCATGGCAAAGGCGCCAAAAGAAAGCCACAGCCATCGGTTCATCCCATCGGATTTGCTGATCCTCCCTGCCAAATCAAGAACGGTGTAAGAAGCAACAACAGCAACAACATACGAAAAAACAACTAGTGATGTATCGAACGATCCATGAACATGTTCCATCCTATTTCCCCTTCTCTTTAAAAATCGACAAGTTTCCTTATTTTTCTACTTTTAGATTTATTCACTTCTATGAACCGTGAAAAATCAATAGGTCTGCGGATTCTTTTTTAGTATACAACATCGTACTGAAACTTTTTGATATTTTTTGTATGAATTTCCCTGCAAAGCTATCCGCGCCACAAACCGGTACCTCAGAGATCTATTGCGGAAAATAAAAACAAGCAAGCCCTCGACTGCTCTTGCAGACGAGCTTGCTTGTTTTGGGTCCATAATCACCCTCCAAGGTGACTGTTTGAAGCTTGCAGTCACGAGGCGGATCGGGATAGGAAATCTCGGTCGGATTAACGTTCAAGATCAAGCCTTCTGCAGACGCAGCGCATTGCAAATGACCGTCACCGAGCTGAAGGCCATTGCGGTGCAGGCGACCCATGGCGCTAAATACCCCGTCACAGCGAAAGGGATCGCCAATGCATTATAGAACAGGGAGAAAACAAGATTTTGGCGGATGACCTGCATCGTTCGGCGGCTGATTCCGATGGCGCGGACCATGCCTTTCAAATCCCCCTTAAGAAGCACGATATCGGCCGCCGCCTTGGCAATATCCGTACCCCTGGAGACGGCAACACCGGTGTCTGCCGCCGCAAGGGCAGGGGCATCGTTGATACCGTCGCCGACCATAGCTACCTTTTTCCCCTGCCGCTTCAGCTCATCGACCAGTGCCGCTTTATGCTCCGGCAGCATCTCCGAATACACCTCGCGAATGCCCACCTTCTTGGCAATGGACCTTGCCGTCTGCGGATGGTCCCCGGTCACCATAATCACGCTTGCCCCCATTGCCTGAAGCTGCTGGATGGCCGGGCGTGAAGAAGGCTTGATTTGATCGCGCAAAGCAACAGCCCCTGCCCATTCCCCCTCTATCGCCGCGTATACGACGTTGCTTCCCTGCTGCTCCCAGCGCTCTATTCGGGTTGATTGCGGAATAGGCGCGATCCCGTGCTCCTGAAGCCAGTGCCGATTGCCGGCAATGACGGTCTTCCCTTCCACAACGGCGCGAATCCCGCTTCCCGCCGAGGCCTGGAAGGCTTCGCATACCGGAAGAGATTCCCTGCCTGATCCATGCTCTCGCCGGTCCATATAGGCCTCTACGATGGCCCGGGCCAACGGATGCTCGGAATGCTGCTCCGCGCCGGCTAACAGGCGCAGCAGGGAATCACCGGACCTTCTCACCGCCATCATATCATAGACATGGGGCTTCCCCATCGTAATGGTCCCGGTTTTGTCCAGCAGGATCACTTGCGTGTCCGGCAGCATCTCCAAATGCTTGCCCTCCTTGAACAAAATGCCCAGCTGAGCAGCCCTTCCCGAGCCAACCAGGATGGAGGTCGGCGTTGCCAAGCCTAACGCGCAGGGACATGCAATGAGCAGCACAGCAATGGCTTTCTCCAGCGCACCTCCTGTTGTTCCCGGCTCAAAGACGAAGTACCATGCGGCAAACGTCAACGCAGCCAGACCGATAATAATCGGAACAAATACGCCGGAGATGGTATCCGCCATCCGTTGAATCGGCGCTTTGGAGTTCTGGGCTTCCTCCATCAGCTGAATCATTTTGGCGAGCGTTGTCTCGTTGCCCACCCCGGTTGCCTGGATTTTCAGCATCCCGTTAAGATTCAGTGTTCCGCTGATAACACGTTCTCCTGCCTTCTTGTCGACCGGGATGCTTTCGCCGCTGATCATCGACTCATTGATTGATGCATGGCCCTCCAGAATGATCCCGTCCACCGGGATCTTTTCTCCCGGACGGACGATGATGATCTCCCCTGCCGTCACATTCTCCAGCGAAACCCGCTGCTCTTTGTTGTCCCGAAGCACCTGTGCCGTCTCGGGCCGAAGCTGATGAAGCTGGTGCAGGCTTCTTAATGTGCGGCGTTTGGACAAGGCTTCCAGCCATTTGCCGAACCAGACGATCGTCATAATCATTACGCTCGCGTCAAAATATAGGGAGCCGTGGTGGGCGGAGCCCGCAGCATGGCCCGAGGCGGGGTGAAACATCAAGTAATGGCTGTAAAAATAGGCCGCCGACGTCCCCATCACGATGAGCACGTCCATATTGGCCCCGCCGTTTCTGATCGCTTGAAAGGCCCGAATATAAAATGGCAGCCCGATCCCGAATTGGACCGGAGTAGCCAGTGCCAGCTGAAACCATGGATTCAGGAGCAGCTCGGGCACCCAAAGGGAGGACGTTAAAGTATGATGGCCTGCCATGGCCCATAGAAAAGGCACCATAAACAAAAAAGAAATAAGCAGTATCGTCCCCGTTCGAACGGTCTCGAAGGGATCGGTACGGCCTCGGTTCTCCTCCGTCGCATGGTGCTCCCGGGCTGAATAGCCAAGCTGCTTGATCTTGTCCTCGACGTGACGAAGCGTGATTTTGCCCGGCACAAAGGACATGGAGGCCCGGTGCAGAGCCAAATTCACTTGAATTTGCTCTACTCCCTCCATCCTGCCAATCACCTTCTCGATGCGTACGGCACATGCCGCACACGTCATTCCTGATATATTCAACACAACCTGACGGACGGCCGTTGGTGAAGTTACGCTCATCTACTCATTCCACCTTTGATAAAGGATGCATGCTCGTACAGTACCAATATATGGACTGGCCGAAGCAATCATGCCTTATCCCCTACCTTATAAATCAAAAAAGAGACCTCCGAAGCGGTCTCCAGGCTGTTGAAAAATCCTGATTTGTGCGAACTATGCTGCATAGGGAGGCGGGGTATGCCTCGGAGGAGTTTACGTCCGCCTTTGAAACCCGTGAAAATACCGCTAAATCTAATCCAATTCACGGGTTTCAATAGCGGCTGGAGGGGCATACCCCACCGGAGTATATTAGCATTAGTTCAAGCTCTATGGTTTTTTCAACAGACAAAAGACCGCCGAGGCGGTCTCCTTTTATCTACTCCAACTCTTCGGCTTCCCGACGTTCTTCCCTGCCCAGCAGCAAAAAGCAAGTGATCATGATGAAAGCGATCAGCGCCAGAAAAGGAATCGTGATGAAGCCGAGCCAATTGATATAATCCTCGTTGCACGGTACGCCGACCGTACAGGGAAGCAGCTTGGCAAGTCCCGGAATTTTTTGCTCGGAATAATGATACAGCGAGATCATGCCTCCGATGATGCTCATCGGCAGGATATAAGCAATCAGCTTGCGGTCGTTCTTGTAGCAGGCCATCCCGAGCAGGATGACGAGCGGGTACATGAAGATACGCTGGAACCAGCACAGCTTGCAGGGCTCAAAGCGCATCACCTCGCTGAAAAAGAGGCTGCCGCCTACCGCGACCAAAGAAACGGCCCATGCCATATACAGTCCGTATTGTCTAAAGAAGGATCGCATAACGAGTCTTATTCACCCTTTTGAGCCTTTTCAATAGCGGCTTTCAGTTTATTATAGTCAAACGGGTCCTCGAACTTCTTGCCGTTGATGAATAACGTCGGCGTGCTGTACACTTGATTGCTGCGGGCAAAGGCGTTATGCGCGTCGACTTCCTTCTTGTACGTCTTGTTCTCGATATCCTGCTTAAGCTTATCATAGTCGATCGGAAGCTTTTCCTGGCGGGCCAGATTCGTTATGAAATCTGTCGTCGCCCAGATTTTTTTCTCATCGCCCTGATTCTTATAAATCGCGTCGTAATATTTCCAATAGGCGTCGTTATTCTGATGGAAAATCGCCTGCCCGGCCATGGCGGACGTCATGGAATCGGCATCCGGGCTGATGATCGTATAGTTCATAAAATGAAGCGATGCGATCCCCGTATCGATAAAATCTTTTTTGAGCAGAGGCTCCACCTTCTGGCTAAACACTTGGCAGGACGGGCACTTATAATCCCCCAGCTCGACGATTTTGACAGGCGCATCAGGATTGCCGAGCGTCGGCATCGTCTCATAAGGCATTTGTACCGGAGCCGGCTTGGGCAAAGCAACAATAATTATGGCTATAACAGCAATGACACAAATCGCTGTGATCCACATGATCATGCGCATCCGTTTTTTCTCTTGGATTTTCTCCTGCTTGCGCTGCTCTTTATAAACGGATTTCTTCGTAGTTTGCTTCAATGAGATCTCTTCTTTCCTTCCGTAGTCATAGGCTGCTTACAGCCTAAAGGTTTCCATTTGCTGCATAATCACAAATACTACAAGCTGTAGTGTGAAATTCGGGAAAACGCCGTACGCCGGCCCCGAATCCCCTTGAATAAAAGGACAAGCTATTCCTGCACCGATAGGCACTCCCAAAGCTGTATACCCGGTAGCGCAGACGGTAGAAGTCACGCCATTTAATGCATGACCAGGACAAACATCGAGCATAGAGCAAAAAGCACCTGCAGGGAAATCATTGCGGGGGTAAACGGCCAATTCAAAGGCACATCCGTCTGCGGCTCCAGCAGCTGCCGAATCCGCAAATTAATCGACGTATCGCTGAACGAAACATGCGAGACCGGCATCGGAGCCGGCGCCTTTCCTTTGAGCAGCTTCAGCAGAGCACTACCCAGATGGACAGAGCTGCCTGTTTGCTCAATCGCATAGTTGTCCGCCAGTACCTCCCTCACGATCTTGTAATTGTGATGAAACGATTTGAGGATCGGAATATACCACATGACGGAGGCAACGAGCGACATCAGGAAGGTTTTCAACGGGTCCCCGTGTTTGCGGTGAAACATCTCATGATGGACAACGGCTTCCAGCTCTTCGGCATCCAGCAAATCCATCAGTCCGGTTGATAAGACAATTTTCGGCTTGAAGAAGCCTACGGCAAATGCTAATGGAGCCGCATGCTCGATGACGATGATAGGCTGCTCTTCCGAGCCCGTCCGGCGGTATCTCCGGCTGATTTCTCCTGTAAGCAGCTCATGACGGCGAATGAGTAACCTCTTGTTGAACATTCTGGACAAATGCAGCTGTTTGGCTGCCAACCAGATGGACATCCCAAACGTATATACAACGATCGCATTCAGAATATAGCCCACCCATTGAATGCCTAAAGATTTCATCATCGTATGGCATAGCTGTAGAACGTTATATCTGATTTCCCAGCCGGCCAGCGTATGCATGATGTACATGCCCATCTGGACAAGCACCACGCCCGCTACCAGCATCCCTGATATAAAAATCAACCTGGATCGATTCTCCCACCGATTGTCCCGCATGGATTACGTTTCCTTTTTCAGCTGCTTTATTTTTTGTTCCAACTTCTCCATCAACACCGGATCGGCTTCGTCCAATGCATCCAGCATGTGATTGACGACGAGCGGCCCGAATTCCTCGATAAGCTCATGAGTAAGCTCCTTGGACTGCGTATCGATGAACTGCTCCTTGGTCAAAACCGGACGGTACAAGAACGAACGGCCCTCCATCCGCTTCTGCAATATCCCCTTCTCCACCAAACGGTTCATCACTGTCATCACGGTATTGAAGTTCACTGCTTTCTCCTGCTCCAGCCTTTGCTGCACTTCCTTGATGGCTTTCTCCGGCCCCTCCCACAAAATTTCCATAATCTTCGCTTCGAGGGTTCCGAAGAAACGGTTTAACCCGCTTTCATTCGTCTTAAAATGATGAATTTTCAATTGCCACACCTCTCACTACAAATTGTAGTGACAACGTTTTTAAATGTCAAGCCGAGCCCGGCTCAGGAGGCCGTGTCACTGCTTTCATAACTATGCAGATGCCTCTGCTCGAATTAGATATTTGTGGTAAAATATAACATAACTTTCAGGGACGGAGCGGATGTGTATTTATGGCATACAAGGTCTGTGAGAATTGTAAGGAAGAAAATCCGGAGAACGCTTCCGTATGCTCCGGCTGCAGTCATCCTCTTCATAACGCCAAGGTTTTCGGCACTCCCATGAATGAGAAACAGGCTGCGCCTCCAAAAGCAAAGATTTGTTCCGGCTGCAAAGAGAGACTGGACCCGGGAGCGCTGCAATGCAAATATTGCGGGCAAGTGGCGATTTCCAATCCAACCGACAGCCGTTATTCTAACCGCAGCTATTCCGCACCTGCTTCGGATCATAGCGCGGCCATCATTTTATTGTTCATTGCCACTTTCTTCATTCCGATTGTCGGTCTCATAGTAGGCGGCTTCTATGCATTGCATGATGATCCGGAAAAAAGCAGTGTAGGGAAGGGACTTGTTATTTTCGGCTTGGTGATGCTGGTGTTAGGGGCCATCCTGTGGAACATCCTGTTTTAGGAAGCTCCTTATTTTAACTAGCGTCTTGATAATTCTTTACGGTGACCATGCCTTTCTAAATCTATTGTTAAGACGCATGCAATATACCCTATGGTATATGTACTTGCGCTATGCGCTTATGCTATACTGTGGACGAAACACGAACAAATAGGAATACGGGTGGAGACGATGAGAAAACCCTGATCCTGCAACTTTTCCCTTCTTTCGACAAGAAGGAGATAAATTGTATGGGGGGTGACATCGTCTTTTTTGTGCTGCGCAAGATGAAATAGGAATCATATTTATTCCATTCTAAGGAGAGTTCTAATGAATGCACAAATACGAAAGATGAGCAGCATCGCATTGGCGCTATCGATCCTTGCGGCTCCGCTTGGAGCACTAGTCGGCCCTTCTTCGGCTGCGGCGGCGGACAAGCTCTTCATCCCTCCGTTAACCATTACGGAGCTGGTGCAGGATACGACCAACGCAACCAACTCCTCAGGCACCTCCGTTGACGGCTATGAGTATATTGAGCTGTACAATAACAGCAGCGCACCTATTCCTCTTCAGGGCTACAAAATTATATATAATACCACTTCCATATGGAATTTGGATAAAGAGATGACCATTCAGCCTCATGATGCGATGGTACTGTGGGTTCAATCGCCCGGGCTGTCCGGAAGCGTCGAAGCCTTCAATGCCAATTACGGATCGAACATCCGGCCGGACCAGTTTTATCCGATATCCGGACAAGGGCTGTCCAACAGCGGCTCCCGTACCCTTATTTTGGCCGATAAAGAGGGCTTTAAGCTGAGCAGCGTATCCTACAGCGACGGCACCGGGGCTAACGATGACGTGGTCCTTAACAAAAGCGTCATTTACAGCTACCCGACGGATGGCACCATCGTCATGCGCAAAACAGCCAACCAGCAGACGCCGACTCCGGGACGTATCGTCGCCGGGCAAGCACCGGATACGTCGGCTCCAGTTCCGCCGAAGGGACTGTTCGCCATTCCCGGTGACCGTTCGGTGCAGCTCTACTGGACGGCCAGCGAGGATCCGAATGTCATTGGCTATCAAGTGGCTGTGAACGGCGTGCTTGAAGATACCGTTGTTCAGGACGCCTCCTATACGGTGACCGGGCTGACCAATTTTACGGAAAACCGGTTTTCCGTCGTTGCGGTAACCGACACGCAGATGTCGATTCTTTCAGAAGTGGTCAAAAGCACGCCAAGGCCGGAAATCATCGATTCCATTCCTCCGGCCGCTCCGACCGGTACGGCAGCCGCCATTAACGGCATAGCCTCGGTGCAGCTCAGCTGGTCTCCGAATACCGAGCCCGATGTCGCCTCGTACAAGGTGTATAAAAACGGCGCATACGTGACTACGGTTTCCTCTACGACCTATTCGGCCGATCTGGGTTCACTGTCAGGCGGATTTGAATACAAGCTCCAGGTATCGGCCGTAGATTCCTCCGCTAATGAATCGGACAAGTCCCAGCCGGTCTCCGTGACGCTCCCGCATCAGCCTTTGACGCAGGAGGAGACCGGAGCGCCGATTGTCGGGGATACGTCGGCTTATCAGCGTTTCCTTGACGTCAGTGAGCCGGGACCAATTGTTCCGGGATTGCTGCAGGGCCTTGTTCCTCAAGGCATGCATTATATACCGGAAAAGAACTGGGCCATCCTTTCCAGCTACCGCGATGACCGCAGAGCCAGCACCCTGACGCTGGTCGATCTCAAGACCGGATCGCTCGTCAAAACGATTCACCTGTACAAAAACGGCCAGCCCTTCTCCGGACATGCCGGCGGCGTTGCCGTCAGTAATCAAAATGTATGGATCGCCTACGGCAAAGAGATGCTCCGCTTATCCTTGCAGGATGTGATCGATTGCCCGGACAATGCGAACCTGTCCTTCATCGACAGCTTCAAGACGAATACGAGAGCCTCCTTCGCATCCTACTCGAACGGAATCTTGTGGGTAGGCGATTACTACAGCTCCCCGAAATATTTGACAACGCCGATTCAGAAAATGACGGCGCGTGACAACAAGGTATACAACGCTTGGGTGGTAGGCTACAAGCTCGATGAGGCAACGGATCTGCTCCCTGCCGACAGCAAACTGACAAGCGACGGCTTGGTCATTCCGAACTATATTTATTCCGTCACGGATCGGATTCAGGGAGTAACCGTCACTGACGATCAAGTGATGCTCAGTCAGACTAACGGAAACCCGAAGAGCAATATTCTCAAGTACAAGGCTTCCATCAACGAACCTCCTCACACGACGGTGAACATCGAAAACACAACGGTACCCGTATGGTTCTTGGATGGATTGAACCTGGAGGATTCCCTGGATATGCAGCCTTCTGCAGAAGGCAATTTCGTTCATGACAACAAGCTGTACATTGTATACGAATCCGGAGCCAACATCTACCGGCCGGAGATCAATTATCCGCTGGACCGGATACAGATCGTCGATTTGAAGGCATGGGAGCAATACGACCGGATTGCCATTGAAGGGCCTGCCGTTCCTTTGATTGAGCAGCAAGCCGGCTCTTTGAAGGTACAGCATTATCTGGGAGAGAAGGGCACATTCGACGTCACAACGAAATCCTCTCTTGCCAGCAGCGATCCCTCCGTGGTGACGGTCGACGCTTCCGGTAACCTCCTCGCGGTGCGTTCAGGAGAAGCGGTCATTAGCGCCGTCTATAACGGGAAAACAGCTTCCTTCGTCATCAAGGTCGTCCCAGAAAACGTCGCCTTATTAGGCAGCTTGTCTGTGGATAACGAACCGATCGCGGATTTCGATTCGCAGAAGCTGAGCTATACGAAGGAGGTCGCTCACTCCGTCGGCGCGGTTCGCCTGCAGACCTCGCTCATCAGCGGCAAATCCAGGCTCAGCGGGATTTCCGTTCAGCGTAACGGTACCGTGACGGATGTTACTTATTCCGTCACGGGAGCTGTGTATCAGACCGGTTCCGTCAGCCTGACCGAGGGGGCGAATGTGTTCACCATCCGTGTCACCGCAGCGGATGGCCATACGACCGGGGCTTATACTCTGACGATTAACCGCCACCCGCTTCCGGTCCCGCCTGCCGGCTTGGAAGCCGAGAAGGGACATCGTGAAGCCATCCTGCATTGGACAGCCAATCCTCAACCTGATATTCTGGGCTATCACGTATATCAGGACGGCAAGAAGCTGACCAAGCAGCCGATCCAGGGCACCTCCTATAAAGTCACGGGCCTGCCTAACGGCAAAAAACATCGTTTCAGCGTCACCGCCGTCAATCGGTTTTACGAGGAATCTACACCTGCTACGATAGAAGTAAAGCTGAAAGGAAAGTAAATCAAACAGGGAAGCATCTCCATGGACTGGGAGTTGCTTCCCTGTTTTCTTCCTGGGAGCATACATCACTTCTCGGTGCCTACCCGAATTCCAGCGTCGGAATATGCTCCAAATCCTTTGCCGTTGACGGCTCTATAGTCTGACCATTGGCCCGCGCCAATGTGTAATATTCGAAGTTGCCTATGACGCTGTAGTCTCCCTGCATAACGCCAGGGTAAGCCCGATTCACGGAATATATCTGGCTTTGATAGGCCTGCAGCGCCTGTCCCTTGACAGTCCGGTAAGGACTTATATCCACCTTACTCGTAATGCAGCACCGGTCCTTAGGGCCGGAATCCTTGCAATAATCGTAGTAATGAGGAATCGAATTATAATATAACTGCGGAGAGGCATCCGGCGGATAATGAGCCTCCGCCAGCATAACGGCTTTCTCCGTTGCTCTAGATATGGCAATATGATCGGGGTGTCCCGTAACGCCGTCCGGTGGAAATGTAATGACGACCTGCGGTTTTAGCTCCAATAAGGTATCGCAGATTTGATTCGCCAGCAGACCGGTATCCAATTCCATCAAGAAACCGTCTTTATGACGATAAAGAATAAGCTGGTTGACGCCAAGAAGGGAGCATGCCTTCTTCAGCTCCTCTTCCCGATGCTTGGCTAGCTCTTCCCGGCAGCTGAACTGAAAAGCGCCGGATTTCCCCTTGCAGCCCGAGGTGGCACATATCAATGATACCTCATAGCCGAAATGGCGAGCCTTGGCAATGGTTCCTCCGGCAGCAAATGATTCGTCGTCAGGATGGGCAAAGACGAATAACCATCGTTTCAACATCGCGCTTCATCTCCCGCATCATATTGACATTAATCCTTCGCCTCCTTACGAGCTGTCGAACGCAACAAGGATAAGCCCATTGTCGTAACCCCGTGAATCGGTTCTCCCTGTGCTTGGTCCGGCCGGGCGTAAGGAGCCCACTGTTCGCATTTGTGAATCAGCATTTGACGTACAAGGCTGTCATTTTGCAAGACGCCGCCCTGCAAAATAAGCCGGAACGGCTTGTGCTGCATCGTGAGCCGTTCTACAACGGCCCGGATGCCACGGAACAGCTCATCTGCAGCCCTCGTCAGAATATGCTTGGCCGTTTGATCTCCCGAGGACGCAGCCTGGCTGACCAGCCGGGATAGCTCCCCCACCCTCTCGACCGCATAATCCGGCCCATACGTCCAGTTGAAGAGCTCTTCCTCATCGCTCAAGCCTAGGTAGGCCACGATCAGCCGGCCTAATTCCGTAACCTCCCCCCTCCCGTCGTAAGCTCTTAAAGCAGCTATAATGGCCTGCTTACCTATCCAATATCCGCTGCCCTCATCCCCGACCCGGTGTCCCCAACCGCCGGCCCTGGCCGTCGTTCCCTCCTCATTTATCCCAAAGATTATCGATCCCGTTCCGGCGATAGCCAGAATACCCGGCTGCCCCCCGGTCGCGCCCGTTAACGCGGCAAAGCCGTCATTTTCGATAACCAGCTGCCGGATCTGAACTGGCAGGGGCTGAAGAGCAAGCTGTACCAGCTCCTGGATGATGCTTCTATCATATGCCGTGTCCAATCCCGCAATGCCCATAACAGCGTATTCGATATCCAGCTCAAGAGGCTGATCTTGGATGCCGCATTGCTGCGCCCAATCGGAGATCGCCGCTTGAACTCCTGCCCTTAGTTCTCTAACGGCCGCCTCTCTTCCCGCCCCTTGATAATTGCAGGAGCCCGCCCGGCCTTGCCCAAGCAGCCTCCCCTCAGAGTCCATCAGGATCGCCAGACATTTGGTTCCGCCACCGTCGACCGCCAGCAATGGAATATGCAGGCGAGTCATCAGGTCACGCTCCAGCTGCGCGTCGTTTCATCCAGGTATTGATAAACCCGCCGGTGCGTGCTTTCATATGCTTGGACCCGCTGGCTCAGAGCGGCATGCTGCTGCCTGCGAAGCCCGATCATCCGTTGGATTTCGGACGGATTCGGTCCCCCCGGCAAATCGCGGATGGCCACAAAATGAACGGGATCCAGGGCTTGACGCAGCATCGGCTCATCCAGCGAAACCTCTCGTCCTATGATCCCGAGAGCCACTTCGTTGACCATAGCCAGCGTAATCTCATTAGCGGCCAGGTCAGCGGCCAACGCTTTATGAACGACCCCGCTTACGATGTGATGCGCAGTACGGAAAGTCAAGCCGTCCGTTCTTACGAGCGTATCGGCCAGCTCGGTCACTGTGGCGAAGCTTCCTTCCGTTCGCTTCCGCAGCACTTCCTTATTGACATCCATCGTTCCGATGACAGCGGCCAGCAGCCGGTACACGTTGTCGAGAACCTCGAGGCTTTTCCACATGTAAGGCTGCATATCATCCTCCGTATCGACGATATCCCCGAATGGCGTATTATGGATCATGGTCAGCACGGACGCCGCATTCCCTGCGCAGCTGGACAGCAGAGCCCGCATATGCTCGAGCGATACCGGATTTCTCTTCTGCGGCATGATCGAACTGATCTGGACATATGGAGCCCCTACCTTCAAAACGGCGAACTCCTGAGTGCACCATAGCAGCAAATCTTGAACGACTCGTCCTAAATCAATCGCCGCCAGCTGAACTGCAGCTGCCGCTTCCCCCAAATAATCCGCCCCGCCTATCGCATCATAGGAATTGTCGATCAGCTCGTCGAAGCCAAGCAGCTCCCTCATCCTCTCACGGCTGATCGCAAAGCCTGAAGTCGTTAAGGCCGCCGCCCCCATGCTGCTGCGGTTACAATTGGCATAGGCGGATGTCAGCCTGCGGATATCCCGTGTCAACGAATCCACGACAGCCATGATGTAATGGGCCATTGTAGTTGGCTGAGCCTGCTGCGTATGCGTATAGCCGATCATGACCGTGTCCTTATGCTCCTCTGCAAAGGCAAGCAGTTGCTCCATCAAGCGAAGGGCAGAGCCTAGCGTACCGGTCAGCTTCTCTCTTAGCACCATGCGGTACATGGCGATACCCATATCGTTGCGGCTTCTTGCCAAATGAAGATTGCCCGCAATGTCGCCTGCATGCTCAAGAAGCTGGTGCTCCACTTGAAAAAACAAATCCTCGAAGCGCCCCGTGTAGACGGAGCTTCTTAACGCCTCCAGGTCCAAGTCATGGATGGCTCTCGCAATCCTTTTGGCTTGCTCCTCCGTGAGAAGCTGCCTCTCCCTCAGCATAATGAGATGCGCCTTGTTGATCGCCATCATCGGATCGAGCAGCTGCTTCTTCGCCTCATTGAAGGCCGGCTCCAGAACTACCTCCGCATAGGTCCTGCCGGGAAACGAGGCTCCTTCCTCATGAAACCATTCCTCACGTGTCCTCATGCCGCTCACCCTCTCCTCTTCTCCCTTTTGTGGCACCCAGCCAGTTTTGAATCAGTTCATTCATGTTCCTGGCCGCTTCCTCTACAATCCATTGGCCCGCTTCCAACGAAATTTGCCGAATATCTCCCGTGTAGCCGTCCCATCCCTCGGGCGTACCCTCTACCAGCACGTAAGGCAGAGATGATAAAGGCTTCGACGCCTTTAATGACAGATCCTCTTCCTGCACATGAACCAAATCCGGTTGAAACGCTTTGACGGCGGACATTTCATAGGGGCCCCCGTGACCTCGTCCCGGCGTTCCTTGAAATATGCCTTGCTGCTCGGCGCTCTCTTGCGTTACCATCTGCCACCAGTTGATAAGAAGAAACCGGGCGTCCCTGTATTTGCCGGTAATGGCCTCCGCAACCGTACGAGATGGCCCCATATTGGCGTCATGAGCATTCAGCAGTACAATATTGCGGATGCCCAGCCTGCAAATTCCATCGACGATATCCATGACATAGTCTATGAATACGGAAGGCCGAATCGTTATCGTTGCAGGATATTCACTGGTTTTGCCGGGACAGGCCGTATAAGGAACGACAGGATAGAGCAGAGGCTCAAGCGCAGGGTCAATCCGTTCGGCAAAGCCGTTGGCCAGCACGATATCCGTACCGAGCGGAGCATGAGGACCATGATATTCTACCGACCCCAGAGGGAGCACAGCGAATCGCGCCCTTTCCTTAACGCGGTCGATATCCCGTCCATGAACATGGATAGCTTGCATAGATCTTCAACTCCCGTATCGAAGATAATGAAGCTTCCGGAGAACGCTGAATAAGCTCAAGCGTCCTCCGGCTGCATAACCCTTTATTGCTTTTGGCTTATCATATTGACGAACATCCGGATAGAACCTGGCACCAGGCTTGGAATTTCACGGTACCATACGATGGAGCTGTACGTATAAATTCCTTTGCCATAAGGCGCTGTCAGGAAGGTACCTGTAAATTCCTTCTCGCCGGGATCCCCGTTGGATATCAGCTCGGTGTACTCTTTGCCCCATTCGGACGGGTTATACGCCGAACGGTCCTGCACCCAATGATCCCAGTCCGCATCGGTAATTTGATTCGGATAGGTAAACATCGGATGATCCGGCGCCAGCATCGTCACCTTGGAGCTCTCGTCGGTTACCCGCCATTGAATTAACGGAGAGCCTATCTTGATAGGGTACGGGGCAAGATCCGGCGTCCATTTATCCTCCGGTTTATGGTATTGGACGACCAGGTTGCCTCCGTTCTGCACATAGCTGAGCAGCCGTTGGTTGCTCGGGATCAGCTCGGGACGGAAGGCATAGGCGCGAATGCCAAGCACAATCGTGTCATATTTCGACAAGTCCCCGGATTGAATGTCTTTGGCCTCCAGCTTTTCTACATGAACGCCAAGCTGGCTTAAGTACTGATCAATATTATCAAAACCGCTGGATACGTAACCGACCTTCAGGTTTTCCGGCACGGCAAGGTCAAACGCTTCAATTTTGAGCTCTGCAGGCTGGACCATGTACGTTTTGCCGATATGCGGGTATTCAATTACCTGGGCGCCCTCTGTGCTCACTACGCTTCCGTTCTGGGCAACCGCCGATACGGTATAGCTGCCCGGTTCAACCGTGGACGATCCTTTCACCGAGAAGGCTACGGATTTCGTCTCTCCTTTGGCGGCAAAGCTCAACTCTTCTGCCGCAGGCTCGACTGTCCAGCCCTCAGGCACTTTTAACGAAATCGATGCTTTCGATGCCCCTGGAGTGTAATTGCGAACCGTCACTTTGACAGGAATCGCTTCCTCCGTTTTCAGCGTATTCAGCACCGTTGCGCTTGGGCTGAGCGACATGGAATACGGCGGCAGAACGGCAACTGTGCTTTGTGGAGTCACCTTCAGCTTAGTCACCGTATCATAAGCCTGGTACTCTACATCGGCGTTCAGCACCGATGGAGCATACGGCTTGAAATTGGGCGCATTGGCTGGAACGGTTACATCGTACGTGGCGGATACGGTCTGGTTATTGCCGAGCCGGTCGAAGCTCGCCGCACCTGCCGCCTTGGCGGTCCAGCCTTCCGGCAGACGGAGACCGAGCTTGATGTTCTTCAGCTCGACATTGCCGCCGTTAAAGGCCGTTACGGTTACCTTGGTCGTTTGCCCTGCCACGAGCTCGCCGGTTGCCGGCTTCACCTTGGCGACTACAGAGGTCGCCTCCATACTGGCTTTATTCAGCTGTTCGTCCTTCACCTTCAAGCGGTACATCAAATCCGTCTTCGTCGCTTTATCGAGCTCAGAAGCGTTCACATCGGCAATGGCGGTCTGCAGATCCGCTTTCATCGCATGCACTTCTTTAGTGACAGCCGCAAATTTCGGATAGGCGGCAATGACCTGCTCCGAATCTTTTTGCAGCGCGCGCAGATCCTTGACGACTTTATGATCTTTTCCTTTGGCATCCACTTCCTTGGCCAGATCCTCGAACGTATAAGCGATTCCGTCGAAAAATCCGGATTCTTTATCCTTCGTCTTCACCGTAGACGATTGAAGCTTGTAATAATTGCCGAATAGATCAGGACTGATTGGCCCCTCATCATAAATGCGTCCCATCCCCTGGCTCTTGTGCATAAACCGGGACTCTTCCCCCAGCTGCAAATACGAGGCGCCGTATATTTCGTTATAATCGCCTACAGGGACCACCACGTTATAATCCTTTGCCGTGCCGGGCACATAAAGCTTCTTCACCTGCCAAGGTTGAAGCCCCTTCTGCAAATGCTCGGGGAATACAGCAGGATCCGCCGCATCCTTGAATGCCTTGACCGTAATGACGTTGATCGCTCTATGATGCCCATGGGTGGAATCCTCGTTCAGGAAGGACGGATAGACGACATCCGGACGGTCCTCGCGAATTTTGCGAATCAGCCGTTCGTATGCGACCGACTCTCCCCACTTTTGCAGGGTCTCGTCCGGACTCTTCGAGAATCCGAAATCAAAGATCGGATCGTTGATGTCCTCGCTCAGCATGCTGAGGGTGATATTCGTTACCTTGGACGCCTCCTGCAGCTCACGGGTCCGTATAATGCCCAAGGCGTTACCGAGCTCGCTGCCTATCTCATTCTGTCCGCCTTCGCCACGGTTGGCGATAATGCTGAACGTATTCACTCCCTGACCGAGGGATAAGTAAGCCAGCGTTGCACTGTGCTCGTCATCAGGATGCGCCCCCGTGTTCATAGCGCTTGCGATGGTCGTTAACGGCTTGATCGATTTCCATAGATCCACTACACCACGATCCGCGTGAGCCGGCTGTGCGGCTGCCGGAAACAGCAGTCCCCCCGCTACGGCAACGCTCGTTATCGTCGCCAACCATTTCGATGTTGACTTCCCACGTTTCAAGCTAACTCCTCCTTTTGTCTTTAACTGTTCTTACCGCAGGAAATGGCCAGGTTCCCGCTGTATATGTCACGTGGGATTTCCCCACGAAATGACCGAACATAGCAAGCTTTAGAAGTAACGCGCATCCGTGATCTTTTGCTGAAGGCAGGCGGCATACCTTGGAACATGTGTTGGACCGTCAAACGGCTATACGGCGGTTGTTGTCGTGTCGCCCGAGATTTTTCTTGAGATGAACAGCACGATCACAATCAATAAAATTTGTAGGACCCCGTACGCGCAGGCTGTACCGAATTCGAACGAATACATCCGCTGGAAGATTTCGACTGAAATCGGAGCCGTTCTGGTCGTAAAGAGCAGAATAGAGGACACGAATTCCCCTATCCCTTGGACAAAAGCAAGCAGCGTCCCCACCAGCACCCCGCTCAGAGCCATCGGAAACACGACACGGCGGAAGCTGTACCACCAGGAAGCACCGAGGTTGCGTGCCGCCTCCTCCACTGAGCCATCCATTTGCATTAAAGTTGCCGAGGTCGACCGGAACACCAAAGGCAAATGCCGGACAAAATAAGCCAAAGGGAGAATCCAGAAGCTGCCGATAAGCACCTGGTTGAAGCTGAACACGGTGGGCTCGCTGAAGGCGGCGATCAGGTTCACCCCTACGACCGTGCCGGGCAATGCCCAAGGCAGCATAATAAGCACGTCGAGCAGCGTCTTGCCCCGGAATTTCATACGAACCATGGCGTATGCCGCCGCCACCCCGAAGATGACATTGCCTATGGTGGCGATGAAGCTCATCTTGAAGCTGTTGCCGATGGGCCGCCATGTTTTGCTGTCCGTAAACAGCTTGACGTAATGATTCACCGTATATTCGGGCGGCAATATTTGCGTCGTCCAGGTAGCGTCTTTGGAGAAGGAGATCAGCACCAGAACCAGAATCGGCAGCAGCAAAATCACGACGCCGATAAACGACAGCACCATGGCGGCATATTTGCCTGCGGCGCTCTTTACCTCCGTCCGATGCACACTGACCCCTTTGCTCATGTTTTGGTAATTACGCAAATTTTGGTACCAGCGCATGATCATAAGGAACAGGATGGACACGATCGTTAAAATCGTGGACTGGGCGGCAGCCATATCCAGATTCCCGTTCGTTCGGGATAAATAAATCTGCATGGTCATCGTCCGCTCTATGCCGAAGATAAGCGGTGCCGTATAGGAAGCCATCGAGATCATAAAGACAAGCAGCGAGGAAGCGACCATAGCCGGAGTCAGCATCGGAAGGATGACGCGCCGCCACACGTACAGCCGCCCTGCCCCAAGGCTCGAGGCCGCTTCCTCCAGGGACGGGTCCAGCCCTTTGATCGCCGCCGATGCGGTCATATAGAAGTAGGTGTACATCGTAAAGGTATGGACCATCAACACTCCCCACACGCCTTTTAACGAAAAGGGAACATGATCCATTTGAAGAAGCAGCTTCAACGATCGGGGAATAATTCCGCTCTCCCCGTACAAAAAGGTAAAGGACAGCACACCGACCAAAGGAGGCAGCGCCATAGGAACCATAGCCAGCACGGTAAGTATTTTCCGCCCCGGAAACTCATAGCGCTCCAGCAGGAAAGCCATGGCCACTCCCACGATCGCACAAGTAATCACGCTTAACACCGAGATGTAAATGCTGGTCCAGAGAGCCTCCAGATTGGAGGTATGCTCCAGGCTGAAAAATTTGGCGTAGTTTTTCAGCGAGAACTGGTCCTTGACTTCAATGCTTTGGACAAAGGTCTGGAACAACGGATAAACGACATAGGCGAGCAAAATGAGAAATAATGGAGCTACAAGCACATAAACGAAGTAGCGTGAGGACGTTACGGCGGTCCACGGCCGCATGTTCGGGACGGACGGCGGTTCGAAGGTTCTGTCTTTGTTCATTTATCGTCCCCCTAACTAACCTAAGAAATAAATGCCGGATGGCGGGATGTGAAGGGCTATCTCTTCTCCACGCTGACGAACCCGATGCCCCGTATTGACAAACATCGCTTTGAGGGAGGCATTCCCCACTTGCGTTAAATAGTTGACGCTGACCCCGGTGAATTCAGAGATGGTAACAGTCCCCCGAACCACATTGGCTTCATTAGACTCCGACAGCTGCGCCTCCGTTACCGATTCAGGACGTATCGACACGGTAACCGTGGACCCGATAGCCAGCTTGCAGGCTGGCGAAGCGTTCTGCACGAAGCCGCTCAGCACCAGGTCCGGTCCGAACCGTACGAAAGCCTCTCCGCCTTCTATTCGTTCCACCGTCCCTTCCCATAGATTCGATTCGCCGATGAAGGAAGCGACAAACCGGTTCACGGGCCGGTTATATATTTCCTCCGGACTGCCGATCTGCTGGACAACACCGCCCTGCATCACCATAATCCGATCCGACATCGCCATGGCCTCCGCCTGATCGTGAGTCACGTAGATCGTCGTGATCCCGAGCTCCAGCTGGAGCCGTTTAATTTCCAGGCGTGTCTCCTCCCGAAGCTTCGCGTCCAGATTGGATAATGGTTCATCCAGCAGCAGGATCTGCGGCTCGATCACCAGCGCTCTGGCCAATGCAACACGCTGCTGCTGACCGCCTGACAGCTGGTCTATGCGACGCCGCCCGTATCCCTCCAAATGCACCATCCGCTGTGCCCGTTCCACGCGCTGCACCAATTCATCCTTCAGCACCTTGCGGACCTGAAGTCCGAATGCGATATTTTCGAATACCGTCATATGAGGAAACAAAGCGTAATTTTGAAATACCATCCCGGTATTTCGTTTGTTCGGTGGAAGATTCGTTACATTATGCTGGCCAAAAAGGATGCGGCCTGAGCTCGGATAATAAAAACCGGCTATCATTCGGAGCGTCGTTGTCTTGCCGCACCCGCTCGGACCAAGAAATGTGAAAAATTCCCCCGGCTGAATGTGAACGTGAATATCCTGGGCGCCTGTGACATGGCCGAATTGCTTGCTGACATGATCCAGTGTGACATCTATCAAAGCGGGGTTCCCCTCCCTTATGGATCAGGCGGAGCCGTAATGCGTGCCTGAGGTATAAACGTTATTGCAATCCGCCTGCGGCGGGGCGTGTGAGCCTGACTCCCCCGCCGGCAAGCGTGACCCTCTCCTTACTTCGAATTTCTAACACAACGTGTGTCTTATTTGGCCCCTTTGCCCTTGATGTTCTCATCCCAATACTGCATCCAATCCATCTCCTTGTTCGCCATAACCGCCCAATCCAGATTCAGCGGCTTCAGCTCTACCCCTTTCAGCCATGCGGGAAGGGTGTCTTTGCTGATATCTGTGCGAGTCGGAATTTGGAACAGCTTTTCAGCCAGCTCTACGCGCAGCTTGGAGTCAAAGAGGAATTCGTAGAACTTCTTGGCGGCGTCCATATTTTTGGCGCCTTTGACGATGCCGACGCCATCGACAAGAATCGGAGCCCCGCTCGCCGGATAGATGAAATCGAAGGGCTGCTTTTGAAGCTCCTTTTGAATCATAATGTCCTGCAAATTCCATAGCGACAAGGTGCCTTCTTCACGCGCCAGCTTCAAATATAGGTTCGTAGGATCTTGAGCATACTCCTTCGTATTGGCGTCGAGCTTTTTCAGCCAGTCGTAGCCCTTCTTCGGATCGGCGGCATCCTGCCGGTAGATCATGGCCGAATAGATCGTTCTCATCGTTCCGGAGGCCAGTACGCCGCGAATGATGATCTTTCCTTTGTATTTGGCATCGAGCAGATCGTCCCAATCCTTAGGCGCATCTTCTTTTTTCAATGCCTTGGAGTTGTACATGATCACCTCCGGCAGCAGCATCTCCCCATACCAGCGATCCTGGGCATCCTTGTACAGCGCCGGCACCTTATCCGCAAAGCTCGGCTTGAAGCTTTCCAGCAAGCCTTCATTCGCTGCGGTCATCAATGCGGATTGCGTACCGCCCCACCAAAAGTCCGCCTGGGCATTCGCTTTTTCCGCACGGGCCCGCTCCAATATTTGCTGGGCCCCCATGGTAAGAACTTCCACATCGATATTCGGATTTTTCTCCTTGAATTTAGGGATAATTTCGTCGACGACATTTTTATCTCTGGCGGTATAAATGACGAGCTTCTGCTTCTCGGGCGGCTTAGGCGTTGCGCTTGGCTTCGGGGTTTCCGATGTCTTCGGCGCTTCCGCCGTAGGCTTCTGCGTGGCCGTCGGCGCTGCCCCTCCGCTGCAAGCTGTCGTTCCCAGCATGACGATGCTGAGAGCCAGACTGGTTAACCATGAGCCCCTTTTACCCAACCATTGTTTCATGCGATAACTCCTCCTTAGAGTTTTTCTGAAGGAAAAACTTACTTCGTAAGCATTCTCTTAGAGTTTTTCTGAAGGAAAAACTTGCTTCGTAAGCATTCTCTTAGAGTTTTTCGTAGTAATAAAGATTGCTTTTCCCGCTGGCCTTATTGCTTCAGCCGCGATGAAAAGGCTTCCAAAGCGCAATGAACGGCTCCGATAATTCCCGCCTGATCGCCAAGCGACGCCATCTTGATTCGAGGGACAAAGGGCACCCACTCCGAAAGCTGCTGCAGCATCGCCTGGACCCCGTCTTCCCCGATATGGACCATCTCCCCGCTCAATATAAGGAGCTGAGGATCCATCACGCTCGCAATATTGGCAATTCCGTAAGCCCAATGCCGGTAAATGTCGTCAAGAAGCTCTCTGGCCGCAGTATTTCCTTTACGGGCGTGCTCGATGAGCTGCCTCATGATGCTCCTGGAACGATCGTCCGCTTCCGGAAGAATGGAACTTGCCTTTCTCCGAATGGCGGGCTCCGAATAGTTGTTCTCGAAGACCCCGAACTCTCCGCGTCCGCGCTTGCCGATAGGCCCGATCATCATATAGCCGATTTCACCGCTTGCCTCCATGGCGCCGCGATAGCTTTGCCCGTCGATCATAATGCCAGCGCCGATCCCCGTGCCCACGTACATAAACACCAGGTTGGGGCAGCCTACGCCCGCTCCCTTATAAAACTCCCCCAAGGTCATCAGATTCACGTCATTATCGATAAAGACCGGAAGGCCGAGCCGCGCCTCGATTTCCTTCTGAACCGGAAGGCCCATCCATCCGGTGCTGGGCGCATAGCTGACCGTTCCGTCTCTTCGCTGGGTAATACCCGGCAGGCCTAAGCCAATTCCGAGCAGCCTGCTTTTATCAAAGCCGCTCTGCTCCAGCAGCACCGCAAGCCCCCGTTCTACGCCTTGAATCGCTATTTCCCCGTCCAGCGGCTGGAGAAACCTCGTTTTGTAATGGTATTGCACCTCGCCCTTTAAATCCGCTATCGCCAGCTGAATGGTACTGCCTTCGAACACAGCTCCCACGACACCGAAGGCTTGGGAGTTAAATTCCAGCAAAATCGGCTTACGCCCTCCACTGGACTGCCCGACCCCAACCTCATGAATCAGTCCTTCGCGAATCATCTCATCCACTAAAGCAGAAACGCACGGCCGGCTCAATTCCGTCAATTTGGCCAAATCCGCTCTCGATAACGGCGCTTTTTCTTTTAGCTGATGAAGGATGCCTTCCCGATTGAGCTGTTTGACCAGCTTGGTATTCCCCGTCTGTCCCCGACCGAACAATGGTTAGGTTCACCCCCTTCATTAGTTAAAATAATTAACAAAGGCTGACTTTGATCCTAATCTATGCGCTCCTGCGGACCCGTATGACCGGCCTTACACGAAAAAAAACGCCCGAGCAAAGTCGGACGTTAAGATAAAGATTGATTGTCATTTTGTCTGGTAGTATGCTTATTCCAAAGACCGCGAACGGGGGCTCAACGATGCAGGAATACGCTAATGAATTCGCCGATCTCTGGCTGAAGCTTCCCTCTCCCCTGCTGCAAAAAGGCGGGATGCGAATCGTCCGGGCGGGACGCAACGAAGCCAAGCCCACCTATCGTATAGGACCCAAAATTATCGAATGCCATAGTCTGCATTTCATTCTGGAGGGTGAGCTTACTCTGGAATACGCAAGCAAGCAGGCTTCGCTGAACAAGGGCGACCTCTTCTGTCTGTTTCCCTATACGCCGTACCTGTACAGCAGACGAACGCTTACGAAGCCGCTGCGAATGGTGTGGCTCGCTCTGGATGGCGAACAGGTGCCCGAAGCAGTGCAGCGGATCGGCCTTACCAAAGCCTCGCCATATTTGAAAAAAGCTGTCGATGCCAGGGTCAAAAGCATTCTGCATCGAATCATCGGCCTGCAGGCGCAATCCCCCTCCAAAGAGCTTGCAGAGCTCAGCGAGCTGTACAGGCTCTTCGACAGGCTCACGCAGCTTCAGACCACGCCGGCAATCGAGACGGATCCCGATTGGCTCGACAAGAGCATCGAGTATTTGCAGCTTCATTATACCGAGCCGTTGAAGATCGAAGAGCTTGCACGCTTCGCAGGCGTCAACCGGACCTACTTTTCCACCCAATTCCATCGAAAAACCGGAGCTGCTCCCATGCAGTATTTGCAGAAGCTGCGAATGGACAAGGCCTCTCAGCTGCTGCGCTGCACGTCCTTAGCGGTCACGGAAATTGCGTTTACTATAGGCTACCCGGATCTGTATTCCTTTACGCGAGCCTTCAAGAACTATTACGGAGCCTCCCCAAGCTCCTACAGGAATAGCCCGCGGGAAACGCCTCCGCCTCCGGTTTAAGCATTGGCAATGCGGGGCATAGGAAGCGATTCCTTGCCAAGCTCAGCCCAGGCATAACGGAGCAGCAGCTCACTCTTGAGCGCTGCAAAATGAGGATCATCCCAGCGATTGTGCAGCTCTCCGGGGTCATTTTCCAAATCAAACAACTCGCCGTAGGTCTGGTTATAATAGATTGTGATTTTGTAGCGCTCCGTCACCAGCGTTTTTTGATGAATCGTAGTCGGTTCATGATGAAACTCACACAGCACATGATCACGCACGGCCGACTGCTTGCCGAGCCAGACGGAGCTTTGATCGACCCCCGTCATCGCGCGAGGCACCGGAATGCCGCAAAGCGTAAGGAAGGTCGGCGCCAGATCGATCAACGACTGCATAGCCTGCGATGTGCAGCCTGACGGGACCTTGCCGGGATAGCGAACGATGAACGGCAGCTTGATCAGATCCTCGTAATGAAAGCCGCCCTTGAAATGCATGCCGTGATGTCCGAACATATGCCCATGGTCCGTCGTGAAAACGACGATCGTATCATCTGCAAGGCCGAGCTCGTCCAGCTTATCCAGAATACGCCCGATATACTTGTCCATTAACGAGATCATCCCATAATACGTCGCCATATTCCGGCGCTGCTCCTGCTCATCGAACCGCTGGTGCGAGTGATAGCCATGGATCGTGAATTCCGATTCCTGCCAGGCAGAGAAATCCGGGTCGCTATCCTGCGTCAGCTTGAAATGCGGGGGATTGTTGTCATGCTCCCCGGGAGTGACCTGCGGCAGCGTCAAACGGTCAGGATCATACATCTTGTCCCACGGCTTGGGAACCAAATAATCCGGGTGCGGATCGAAGAAGCTTGCCCACAGGAAGAAGCTCTCCTCCTTCTCCTTATACTGCTCCAGCAGGGCGTTCGTTCTGTCGGCTATCCACTTATCATAATGGTATTGCTCGGGAATCGGCCATGTATGCGTAATCGATGGATCCATACGGCCGGTTGGGGCCAGGAAATAATCGCGCCATTCCGTGCAGCCCTGTTCCTCCATCCACAAGGCGTAATGCTGGCCTACGTGCGCTTCATTCGTATGATTGCGGGCAAGCTCTACATGATCGAATCCATAAAAGGGACCCTTATACTCCCTCCAGTAGTCCAGATCCTGCAAGATAGGGTACGATTCCAATGAACGGTACTGCTCCGTCTCCTTAAGCGGCTGGAAATGCGCTTTTCCGATCAGCGCCGTCCGGTATCCATGGGCCAGGAAATCCTCTCCAACGGTATGCCGGTCCTCCATCAACTTCGTTCCTAATGTCCATGCTCCATGCTGACTCGGATACATGCCGGTCAGGATCGAGGAACGGGTAGGCGTGCATGTAGGATTAGGGCAATAAGCTCTAGTGAACAGAGTCCCCTCCGATGCAAGACGATCCAGATTCGGGGTCTGAATTTCCGGATTGTGCGCCCCAATCGTATTCCAATGCTGCTGGTCGCTGGTAATGAGCAAAATGTTCGGCCTTTTCATCCTTGCTTTCTCCTCCGCTTGTTTTTCACCCATCATACCTTTCCCATGGAGTGCCCGAAAATGGCATTTCGTCGGAAGTTGCTGTTGTCATTTTGTCTGGATGCTTGTCCAAGCAGACCAAAGAGACCCGCCGTATCCCTCATAACGATGAGATCAGCGAGTCTCCGATGCTGTTTGATTATAGGTCATGGTCATTTTTGCTTTTTCTCCGTTGATTGTAAGCTTGCCCTGCTAAGACATTCCCGGTAGGACAGCGCCTTCCCGTTATCATCATACCCGCTCAGAACTCCGATCGACGCCGAAATGCTGAATGAATCCAGAGAATCAACGAGCATAGGCTCGGACAGACGGTCCACAAGCTCCTGAACCTCCGGATACTCCCTTGTTGTAATAATAACGAACTCATCTCCGCCGTAACGGCAGACATAATCCTGCTCGTGCGCCGCTTCCTTCAGCAGAACGGAAAACTGGATTAACAGATCGTCGCCTACGGCATGCCCGAATTTTTTATTCACGCTGCCGAAATCGTTCAGATCGATAAACAGCAGGTGAAAGGGCGTCTCTTCATTTGTCAAATAATCGTAGATATATTCGATGTACTTGGAACGGTACAAATGCGTTGATTGATCGATGTAGCTTCCGATGGTGCTGCGCAGTCTCTCCCGGGTAATGATCCCCTTCATCTCGTTGCCGTCCTTCACAATCAGCCGCTCCACATGATGCTGCTCCATCGCATACAAGGCATTGCCGATAAAGGCTGTCTCGGAAATGACCAGCGGATTATAGGTCATGGCATCGGCGACAAGCCGATTCGGATGCGCCGTACGTATATCGCGAGAGGTGATAATGCCTACCACTTCCTCTTCATCGACAACGACCAGCGAGCCTATCTTTTGCTCATTCATCAGGTTTGCAGCGTATCTGACACTTTTGCCGGAAGAGATACAGCATACCTTTTCCGACATGATCTGCCCCACCTTCACTGAAGCTCAACCTCCCGTTGTATAGATATGGTAATGTTCAACTCCGCCTTCAATACCATGGATTCATTGATTAACCGATCGGCTTCGCCGAGGATTATTTCCAGCAGCTGCTGCTTGTCCAGCATCTCCATCAGCGACTTTCTCAATAAAACCGCTTCCACCTTGGGGTGATCGACTTTGAGTATGGAGAATTGCTCCGGCGACAAGGCTTCCGCCATTCTTCGTACCGCTTCGGGTCCTATGGGAGCTCCTCTGCCTATAATTAATAAATCCTGCATGGGAGGCACTTCAAATTCGGTTAATTTCATGGATAAGCTTGCTCTGCGAGAGTAATTCAATTTATTGCTCATGGTAAACTCCCTTTTTCATTAAATGGATTTGGCGAACATCAGATGATCCAAAGGCTGCGGCTTGGCGAACAGATACCCTTGGCCGTAAACTACTCCAAGCTGTTCAAGGATTTCAAATTGCCGCTCATTCTCAATGCCTTCTACAATCAATTTGGA
This sequence comes from Paenibacillus vulneris, assembly GCF_039543185.1. Lineage (NCBI taxonomy): Bacteria > Bacillati > Bacillota > Bacilli > Caryophanales > Paenibacillaceae > Paenibacillus > Paenibacillus vulneris. Next base: position 235,968 of record NZ_BAABJG010000021.1, read on the forward strand.
CGTTTCGCCGCAAAAATCGGCTAGCATTTTGATGACTTTCTGTTTGCCTCTCGAATGCTCTAATCCGTTAGTAAAATATTTGGATAGCTTGATATAGTCCGGCTCAAAATCTACCAATTGCTTTAAAGAGATAGCCCCTTCCCCGACATCGTCGAAAGCAATGAGTATCGCCTTTTTTTGAAGGAGCCTCAAAATATTTTGATCAAGCAGCTCCTTCCATGTATCAAACTCTTCTATCGCTTCGTTAATTTCAAAAACGATATCCAGTGTATGGTTCGTACGCAGTTGAATAAGCGCATCGAGGAAGGAGGTAAAATCCTGATGCAGCAGAGTGGACGGATATATATTAACGAAAAGCTGGCTCTTCTTGATGTTGGACATCATTTGGTTGCACTGCTCTACCGCACCCAATACCGATTGCGTATCCAGCTCGAATAGCTTATCGTCTTGACGCGCTTTCTCAAATAGCTGCTCGGGATTACCTTTGTTGCTGCGAATTAGCGCTTCGAATCCCAGTACCTCTCTATTGGTCATATAGACAATAGGCTGATATACATGCGAAAACGAGTAGGCGGATTTTAAGTCTTGCATTGTCAATATTCCTTTCTTCCTATTAAGCTGCTTCATTGAACTGCAAAATTGTATAATTTTACAAACATATGTCTCAATTCTAAATGAATTTTCCGATCAAATCTAGCTATTGTGTACATAAATCGACAATAATTTTACAAATGTTAGGTTTTTTCGCCCTAAAAAAGACAAAATTTTCTTCTTGCATTTCTAGTACCTATTACCTATTGAATCATTTTGTCAAAATAGTTAATAACGAAAAAAGCCCTCTATCCTTAATAGGAAAGACGGCTCATTGTTAAGATAGGCGATCGAAGCATCCGCTCTAAGCGGCGGCTCTTTGATCCGGTTTCATCACAAAGCGATGCAGAAGCGCCTCAACCACTCCCAAAACCAGGCTGATGGCTATGATATTCACCCAGCTTAAATTCCATTTCATCATAACATCCGCTATCCATAAAATAGCTATGGACAAGATGGCGTCCGATATGGTTGCAACGGTGTTATTACTAGCTCTTAGTATCCATTGGTCGCCGATGACATAAGCCAGGATGCAGAGAATGACAGCCGTCATTAGCGCCTGCATCAAGGTTGCCCTGGAAAACCATAGCAATGCCGGTACCACGATGATCCCGTTAAGAATCAGCTTTATAATAAACTTCATGGATGACCTATCTCCCTTCATTTTTGTTTTTTAGTATCTCTCCTTTCCTTCATTTCATTCCTGATTCCCTAGCTTGTACCAACAAAATTTATTTAGGACGATCCGTTCCTTGAAAAAAAGAAAACCCGGTTTCCCGGGCTTTCGGTGGAATTACTAAAGCGGATATAGGCTTGCGGTATGCGGCTCATCATAGGCCTGAGCCCAGTAATAGCCGGGGGATGTCACCCGCCGCGGCTCGAAGCCGACCTGACCGCCTGACGGGATCGTCTCCGAGGTGAGGGTGATCCTCCCGTTCGCATCCGTCCTGCCGCCAGTGTATTTGCCGCCAGCATACTGGAACCGGCCCTCAACCAAGGCGTTCGCCAGCGGCTGCCCGGTATTCTTATCCACCACTTGCATCGTCACCGCGGCGGCGGAGCCTTTCATGACGATGCCCATCCCTTGAAGCACCATCGGCTTCAGGTTTGTCGTCTTGGTCTTGACGATGGCCGGTAACGAGGCCGGGCCAATGTTCCCCTGCACATCACGTGCTGCTACTTTGTAGTAATAGACAGTATCCGGCAGCAGGCCGATATCACGGAAAGTAAGCGAGCGGGACTCTCCCGCCACTTGATCAGGGCCTGGTGTAAACCACGGTGTCGTCCCGCGGTAGATGAGATAGCGGTCGATATCCGTATTATCGCCGGCCATGCCGTACGAAAGCTCCACCTTCTGATAATCCGTCGCTTCGGCCTTCGGCAGTCCGCGAACGATGGATGGCGCCTCTGTATCTGCAGGCGGCTGCCAGGTCACGCTACCCGGCCCCCAGTGGGACGGCAGGAAGCGAAGCGAATCGTAATGATGCATCGCAATCCCGCCGAAGGAAGCTCGGTTGTTATAAACGGCATATACCTTGTCCAGCTCCGCCTCCATAACGGTACGCCCTTCTTCGCGGAACGTAATCGTCTCCGGGTCGCCGCTGTTCGCAATATCGAGGGTCTCTATCCCGATGACTACCGAATGCGGCTTGCCGATCGCATCCGCATAATCGATCTCGCCCTGCGCCCCGGCGATGATCCCTGCCGAACCGTCCGCCGTATCGCGATAATCCATTATCGATATGTAGTCGCTCATGTCCTGCACATGCTGCGACAGCCACTTGGTGCTTCCGTTCCAGGTGATGCTCTGCGCCTGCGCCGACGAGTCGAACCATTTCGGAATTGCCGGTCCGAAAGGGAGATTCAAGCCGGACGCGTTGCGGCGGTCGATCATTTTTTGCAGCATATCCAAATATTGAAGCTGCAGGGAAGGGTACTGGTCTTTGAAGTCCGGTGAAATATACGGCTCGATGTCGGCATTCACCCCGTCAAACCGTTCATTGCGGGAGGAAGCGAGATTATAATTCAGCACCCGTTCCATTTCCCGCACCACTTTGTCGTGGTAGATAGCATAAGCGCCCATATACGGGGGCGTCGTACCTCCGGAGATACAGGCGTACACTTGATATCCCCGGCTATGAGCCCACGCAATGAAGCTTCTCAGCTTGCCGGGATCATCCGCCAATATATCCATATCCGCCATCGGGCCGACGGCCAAATACAGCGTCGTCACCGGATCCGAGCCGAAGGTCGCCGTATCCTTGGCGAAGGCGTCCAGCACCGTTCTGGAGCCCGGGTTGAGCAGCAGCCGGTAAGCCTCAGGCTCCCAGATCCACATCGCCCGGTCCTGCGGCTTCACCGTTACCTGCTCATGGGTCCCTCGCCCCACCGTCGCATAAATAGTGGCGCTATAGCCGGTACGGCCTTTCGCATCCGTTGCTTTTGCCTCAATACTGCTCGTGATGTCCCCGAGCCCCTTAGTATTCCAGGAGTACACAAACTGCTTACCGTGACGGATCGCGTACTGCCAGGACCCGCCGTTTACGCGTACCTGAACGCTTACCACCGGCATATCCCCATACGCTGCAACGGTAACCGGTACCGTTCCACTGAGCGAAGTTCCCTCCTGCGGGCTCACAATCACGACCTGCGGAGCCGCTCCCCGGGAGAAATCTGCCTGCAGCTCCAGCGGCGAACTCCAAACGCTATAACGCGTCTGCACATCCGACCCGCTGGCGCGCAGCCGGACGACGCCGTTGTAGTCCCGCGTATCCAGCTCATAACGCCATGTCCCGGCATCATCGGAGTCGGCATCCTCCATCGTGACGCTGACTTGAGACTCGCCATTGATGCTGAGCTTAATGTCGTACAAGCCGGTGTAGGTGCCGGTCAGCACCATTTTCGGCCAAGTGAGCTTGCCGCCAGTTACCGGAGGATCGATCGTAACCGCCGAAGCGGCCAAGGCGGCAGGAGGCGTGACAACCATGAAGGAACCTACAACCAGTAACGACAGACATGCGGTGATAACGAAGCGCCTCCAGGCGCTTATTCTGCTTATCATCTAATTAGCCTCCTATGGCGAGAGGACGGTCCTCCTGATAACATGGAAAACCGCCACTCTGCTTCTTGTATAAGGCTTCTCTTCTCTACAGCTCTCTATCATCTATAGCTCTCTATCCGTTTCGTTATGGCTCCAACACTCCATCGACTCCGCTTGCCGAACATGCTCATTTTGTCTTATCGGCTCTCTGTCTTACTGCACTCCAATTCCAATAGATCTCCAGCTTCCGATCGTCTTCCTACGGCTTCAGCTGAGTGCTCTCCACCCGCTTGTAGGCGGCCTTGTAAGTATCGACCAGCTTCTGCACGCCCAAATTGTTCATTTCCTCCACATACTTGCTCCACTCGCTCATACTCCGGGTTCCCAGCACGAACTTGGCGAAGTTTTCCTCCCGATGCTTTTTCAGGGCCTGACCGGTGACGGACAGCACCTCGTTCTCCTTCTCCGTAAAGGACGGTCTAGGCTGCATCGCCGGAGGATCATATTTGGCCGCTTCCTTGTAGGCATTTTGCAAATCCTTGGAAAACAGCGACAGATGCGCGTTGTAATCGATCCATGTATAGGTGCCTCTGCTCGATTGCAGGCCGGTCTTCTTGCGCATTTCCGTCACATCAGTGAACTCGGGCTTGAATTTCTTCTGTCCGTTCTCCATGACATAGGTTTCTCCTTCTTTACCCCAGCTCGCCAGCGTGCGCCCTTCCTCGGTATAGAAGAAATCCATAAAGGTCATGACATCCTTGATGTTTTTGGAAGTAGAAGCCACCGTCAAGCCGCCGTCCAAATAATGGAAGTACGGATTGAGCTGCTTCCCGCCATTCAGGCCCGCCGGAGGAGCCATGAACTGCATGTTGTATTCGGGACGATCCTTCTTCATCGCATTGTTGAAGAAATCGACCCGGCTGATATAATCGATCGTTATGAACGACTTGTCGGTCGACATCGTGTCCTGCCACTGCTTCGTCTGAATGGACAGGAAATCGGGAGGAATGAGGCCTTCGGCATAGAACCGGTGCCACATCTCTACCATTGCCTTGTAATTGTCTTCAATCGGGCCGTACCGCCATTCCTTCTTATCAAAATCGTAATACGCATCCGCGCCGGTTCCGAAATTAGTCGTCAGATTGGTGTACATCTCATCAGGAATTTGCCCGAAGCGCAGCGACAGCGGGTAGCTGTCCGGGTACGCCTGCTTCAGCTTTTTCATCGTCTGGTACAGCTCTTCATAGGTCTTGGGCGGCGTCAGGCCATTCTTCTTGAAAATGTCTTCGCGGTACAGCCAGATCATCCGGTTCGTTTCCCCAAAGCCTTGATTCGGGAACATATACATTTTGCCGTCCGCCGAGATCATCGCCTTCGCTTCATCAGGATATTTCTCCATCCATTTCTTCAGATTCGGCATTTGGCCGAGATAATCGAGAATGTTGACCAGAGCGCCCTGTTGACCGAACCGGTCGGAATCGCTGCGGCTCGGCATGCTCATCAGATCAGGCAAATTATTCGACGCAATGGTCAAATTGAGCGTATCGTTCAGCTTGCCGGATGGCGTCTGCACCTGCAGCGTAACTCCCGTCTTCTCCTCGAGCCATTTCCAGATCGGCCAATCCTTGCTGTACGGAAACGTCGCGTTATTATCGAGCAGCGCCGTGAACGTCTTCTTGGCCGGCGTTCCGGCCGGTGCGTTCGGCGCGGTACCTCCTCCTGCTTCCTTCCCCTCATTCCCGCTGCATCCTGCCACGACCGATAGCGCCATGACGGAAGCGAGCGATAGTGATGCCATTTTGTTCATGAAGACCCTCTCCTTCATATAGGTTTTGAGCAAAACCGGACTAGCCTTTAACGGCGCCGATCATCGCGCCTTTGACGAAATATTTTTGCACGAACGGATATACAAGCAATATCGGCAGCGTCGAGACCATGATCGTGGCGAACTTTAAAGAATCCTCGACGACCATATTATCTCCGCCAATACCGGTCACCGCACCGGAGCTGACGCTGCCAGCCAGCACCAAATTGCGCAGCAGCACCTGCAGCGGGAACAAATCCGGATTGCGCAGGTACAAGAGCGGAAGCATGAAGTTGTTCCACATGGCGACGGCATAGAATAAAGCGATCGTGGCGAACACCGCTTGCGACAGCGGAATGACAATACGAAAGAAGATGCCGATATCGGTCAAGCCGTCGACACGTCCGGAATCCTCCAGCTCCTTCGGGATGCCGCTGAAGAACGTCCGCATCAAAATCAGGTTCCAGGTGTTCACCGCCCCCGGCAGCACCATCCCCCACACCGTATCCATCAGCCCGAGCGAACGGACAACGAGGAACGTCGGGATCATCCCTCCGCTGAAAAACATCGTGAACACGACAAACAGAGTAAAAAACGTATGATACCCCATATCTTTGCGCGATAATGCATAGGCTCCCATAGAGGTGACGACGACCGAGATCAGCGTCCCGAGGACGACGTAGACAATCGTATTTTTATAAGCCAGCCATATTTTCGGATCATCGAACACAAGCTTATACATCTTCAGATTAAACCCTTTTGGCCAAAGCGTCACTTCCCCTTTCATAACATAGACGTCCTGACTCAGGGAAACTGCCAGCATGTACACGAACGGATACAGCGTGACCGCGATAACGCCCAGCAAAAGGATCGTGTTGACGATCGTAAACAAGCCGATTTTCTCTCTCATCTCACTCCCTCCTTTACCACAGACTCGTTTCTCCCACCTTGCGGCTAATGGTGTTGGCTGCCCAAATGAAAATCAGACTGATGATCCCCATGAACAGATCAATCGCCGCCGCGTAGCTGAAATTGCCCTGCTCCAGCCCTACCCGGTACACGTACGTACTGATAATGTCCGCCGTGCTGTAGGTAGCCGGATTGTACATAAGGAACACCTTCTCGAACCCGATCTCGAGCACCTTGCCCACATTCAGAATAAACACAATCACGATCGCCGGGGCAATGCCCGGAATGGTCACATGCCACAGCTTGCGCCAGCGGTTCGCTCCGTCAATGCCGGCCGCCTCATAGAGCTGAGGATCGACGGCGGTCAGCGCCGCCAAATAAATGATCGTCTCCCAGCCGATATGCTGCCAAATCTCCGACAGCACGTACACTGTGCGGAACATGCCGGGCTCCATCATAAAATTGACCGGTTGAAAGCCGAGAGACTTAATGATCTGATTGATCAGTCCGCCGGTAGGCGACAGGAACATAATCACCATACTCGCCACGATCACATTTGAGATGAAATGCGGCAAATAGCTAACCGTTTGTACGAATTTTTTGAACAGCACGGTTCGTACTTCGTTAAGCAGCAGCGCCAGCACAATCGGAGCCGGAAAGCTGAACAGCAGCTTGTATGCCCCGAGCAGGAACGTATTGCGCATCAGCAGGAAAAAATCCGGGTTCTCCAGAAACATCCGGTAATACTTGAGCCCGACCCATTCGCTCGCCATTATGCCCTTAAACGTATTGTAGTTTTTGAACGTAATGACCAGCCCGAACATCGGGACATACCGGAACACAATAAAATACACGAGACACGGCAGGAACAGCAGCCAGAGATATTTGCTTTTGCGCCATGTTTTGGATAAGGACGCCGCCTGCATTCATACACCCCCTAGGCATTTCGTCGTTGGCAGTCTATCCTGCTTGTAGGGCTATCATAATCGAATCTCAGGCGGCATGGATATCTGCATGTTCTTGAACCGATCCGCTTTTTATTGATAAGATGGAGCCCTGTGCATGAAGTGGAAAAAGTGTATATTGTTCAGAACCGAAAAAACAACGTATGATAGAGGTACTCGCACCTGAAGACTACATTAATATATAAGGTGACTACAGCGACGAAGGGTAGGAAGCAGGATGGCCGAATTTGTCCCCCGATCGATCAAACCGAAATCCCTCTTTAGCAAACTATTGACCGGCTTTCTGGCCGTCATCGTTCTTCTCGTAGCCTTTAATTTCGTCACTTCCGTTTATTTGAAAAATAAAATTCACGACGAGATCGTGAAATACAACGAGCTGAGCATTAACCATACGGTGGAAGGGTACGAGAATCATTTTCGCTTATCGAAAAATATGGTGCTCGGCTTAAATCAGAACGACCGTTGGATCACGAATTTGAACATCTTAAGGAAGGTCAAGGAGAATAACGGCTACGCCAGCATCGAGGATATCAAGGCTGAGCTGAAGACGCTCTACGCCAACCCGTTCCTGCAATTTGAAAACGTGATCATTTATTTTAAGAACGACGCCTATGTCGTGGAAAAAGACGGCACCAGCAGCGCCGAGGACATGTTCGGCAAATTTTACCGCAGTCCCGATTATCCGCTCGCGTTCTGGAACCGGCAATTCGACGAACGGATCGGCTTACGTGTGCTCCCCGCTTCCCGGTTTACCGAAACCTCGGCCGGGATTGAGACGGGCAAAGGACTCCTGCTCCCGATGCTGCTAAAGCCGCTCCCGTACAACGATATGTACTTGATCGTGATGCTTGATGCGCAGAAGCTGTTTCAAACCCATAATATTTCGTCCGATCAGCATTTCTACATCCTGGACCCGGACGGACGCCCTATTTATACCTCAACTCCGAATATGCAGACCGAGCCTTTATCAGCGTTTAACGCTTCCGGGCATCCTTTCGTGAAGGGAAATTACTATTACTTCTTCCGCAAAGGGCAGGAGACCGGCTTCACCTATGTTAGCATGGTGCCGAACGAATCGATTTCCCTGCAGCTGATCCGGCTGAATACGATCCTCATCACGCTGCTTGTAGCTGTTGCTCTTATCACCATCATCGCTTCCATCCTGTTCAGCAGAAGCCTGCAATTGCCGCTGCGCAAAATCATTGACTCCATGCAGGCATGGGATACCGGTGAAGCACAGCCGAAGCATGGACCGATTCGCGAATTCGATCTGATCAGTCACAAGGTTCATCAAATGATGCAGACCAACCAAAGCATGACACAGGATTTAGCTCAAAAATCGTCGCTTCTCCGTAAATACGCGCTGACCAACAAGCTTAAGAACATCCATATGAACTTGTCGGAGCTTCGGGAAATGGCCGATACCGGTATGCCGTTCATGATGGTTCTGTTTGAAATTCATTTTAAGGAGAAATATACGGAGCTGAGCATCGACCGGGAAAAAGGGACCTATTACATTCGCGAATTCATCGACAGCGTGCTGCTTAGATCGTACGAGGAATCGGTGACGTTTCAGATGGAGCGCAATCTGGTGCTGTCGCTTATTTTTACGGCGGATACCGGACCGGACGGCGTGAATAAGCCGATCGAATATTTGAAGAACATGTTCGATATCGAGCACGATCTGTATTTGGTCACGATTGCCGTCAGCCCGCTGTACCCCGCGGCCTCAGCCTTTACGGCCGCCTATGAGGAAATGACGCAGGCGATCAGGCAGCGGAAGCTGCTGAACGAAACTCAAGTGATCCGCGGCTTGCAGCCCGCTCCCGAAGCCTATCCCTTCACCGTGCTGATGGAGGAGGAGCTTCATACGAGGCTGATGAGCGGCAAAGCAGCGGCTGTTGACGAGTGGATCGCCAAACATTTGGACCAGCTCGTCCGGCGCGGTGCTTCTGCGGAAACGTATTGGCAGTTCGCCAAGGAAATCTCGCTGCAGACGGATAAGACGCTGCAAAAGCTGAATCTTCATAGCCAGTCCGGCAGCGGCGGCCTGATGAAGCCTTCCCTCCATGCGCTGAGCGGATTTTACAGTACGGAGCAGTTCCAGCAATGGTTCGAGGCGCTGCTGCATCCGGTTGTGCAGCTGATCCGTGATCATACGGAGGATCAAGACCCGATCACCCGCTTCGTTATCGACTACCTGGACGCCCATTTGCATGAGGATATCACTCTCGACTTCATGGCGGATAAGCTGAACATTACGTCAGGCTATTTGTCGACCTACTTCAAGGAAAAGACCGGAATGAACTTCAGCGATTATTTGAACGATCTACGCATCCAGCGGGCGAAGCTGCTGCTGGACAATCTGGAGCTCAAGATCCAGGATGTCGCCGCCCATGTCGGCTATCAGAATGCCAATTCCTTCATTCGTATGTTTAAACGGTATTCGGGGATTACGCCGGGGGAATACCGCAAGAAATATGCTTCGCGTTTATCGGTGGAATAAGCCGAGGAATGTATAGAAAATGGAGCAAGCGAGTTAAAAAACTCCGTATCCCATACAGCCTGAGCAGCTGGATGGGTACGGAGTTTTGCTTTAACTGGATTTCTTCATGCTTAAAAACATCGTTATTTCTCAGCTGCTTTCTACTGCAGAGGCAGTATAATCGCCAGCACTGTGTGTGTATTCGTAGACCAGCTCGCCATGTTGATAGGTTCGCTCGATTCGAATCCCGTCATCGCTGCGGCTGAACAAGACTACATCCGCCGGGGCTCCTGCGGTAAGGCCATCCGCCGTTGGGAGCCCCATGCAGGCCGAGGGCCTGAGCGAGGCCAGCTCCCAAGCCTCGGCGAAGCTGCATAGGCCTTCAGCCTGCATATGCTGAATCCCCGCCGTCAGCGGCAAAACCGAGCCGGCCAGCAGCTTCGGCTCCCCGGTCAGATGCAGCCGCCCCTCCGGAGTCAGCGTCACCCTGCCTCCGATATGCGTCTCGTGCTCTCCCGGCGCCATCCCGCCCAAAGCTACGGCGTCGCTGACCATCAGCAGCTTGGCGCCCTTCGCTCTAAGCGCCACCTTCAGCACGGAGGAAGGCAGATGGAAGCCGTCCGCGATGACGCAGCCCCACAGCCGGTCGTCGGCCAGTTGCTCCCACAGGTAGTTCGGGTGGCGCGGCAGCATCGGATGGGCGCCGTTGCCCAGATGCGTCGACAGGCTCGCTCCCGCTGCCGCCGCATCGCGGATCTGCTCGGGCGTCGCCGACGTATGCCCGATCGATACCTTCACGCCGCTGTCCACGCAGCGGGCGATGAAATCCGCGGCGCCGTCCCATTCCGGCGACAGGGTAATGATCTTGATGCGGCCGGCTGCCGCATCCTGCCAGCGCTCGAACAAAGCCCAATCCGGGGCTTTGACGAAGCGCTGGTCGTGCGCGCCGCGGGAGCCGTCCTGCGGCGAGATGAACGGGCCTTCGAGATGCAGGCCCGGGATGGATGCGTTCAGCCTGGCGCTGCCGCTGCAGGCTGAGGCAATCGTGCGCAGCGACGACGCAATCGCTTCGTCGCTGTTGGTAATGAGGGTCGGGTAATACGCCGTGACCCCGACCTGCCATAGCGCTTCGGTCAACCGGGCGACCGTCTCCACCGACAGCGGCAGCGTGTTCAGGTCGAAGCCGGTCCAGCCGTTGACCTGCAAATCAACGAGCCCCGGGGCGATCCACGGGAGCTCCTGAGACATTTCGCCGCCAGCTCCGGCTGGCGTAACCGCCGTAATCCGGCCTTCGCTTATCTCTATCGCGATTCGCTCTCCCGTCCGGTAATGAATGCCTTCCAGGCGTTCTATCCGCTTCGTCATCGGCTTACCCTCCATATGAGTCGCTGTCGACATACAGGACGCAGCTTGGGTGCTTTCGAAGAACGGACGCCGGGCAAGCCGTTGAGATCGGCCCGGTCAGCGCTGCCCGTACGGCTGCCCGCTTGGCAGGACCGGGGACCATGCAGAACAGCTGCGCTCCGGCGAGCAAGGCCGGGATTGTCATGGTCAGCGCATGGGTCGGAACGGATGCCAGATCGGGAAAGCAGCCGTCATGCACCTGCTGCTGTCTGCATGCTTCGTCCAGCTCCACGCATTTGACGGTGAGCGGATCCTCGAAGTCCGCCACCGGCGGATCGTTAAAGGCGATATGCCCGTTCTCGCCGATCCCGAGACATACGAGATCGATCGGTGCCTCCTTCAGCAGAGCCGAATAGCGAACACACTCTTCCTCGGCTCCCTTGCTCCCGTCGATATAATGAACTTGTCCCAAGGCAACCTTGCTGAAGAAGCGCTTCTTCAAATAGTGAGAGAAGCGTTCGGGAGCGCCGGAAGGAAGTCCAATGTATTCATCCATATGAAACGCCGTCACCCGGCTCCAATCGATCTCCGGTTCCTTGGAAAGCCGGTCCAGAAACTCGTTCTGCGACGGTGCGGCTGCGAACACGATGCGGATACTCGGCTGGCTGCGCAGCCTTGCGCGTATGGCTTCAGCCGCTGCGACAGCGGCGGCTTCCCCAAGCTCGCCGCGATTCCGGTACACCTCCACCTTCAACTGATCGATAGTAAAGCTGCTTTCCGGCAGCTGCAAGCTGTTCATACGCGATCTCCTCCTCTATAGGTGAGGCTGCTCGACCTCTCCGAAAGCACTTCCTTAAGCAGCCTGAACAAATGCTCCAGGCATTGTCTGGACGCTTCTTCCCCTCCCTCGGAGAAGGCGTAGCCGGAAGGACGCTTCAGCTGCTCCTCCGTTAACTCGGACTGCAATCGGTAATGAGTCTCTACCATCATATAGCCGTCATATCCGTCCTCCAGCAGCCGGGTAAACAGCCCTCTATAGTCGACCTGCCCCGTGCCGATGGCAACCCCCTCAATCTTATCTCCATTCCGAACGGCATCCTTCAGATGAATGTGGCCTAGATGGCCCTTGAGCAGATGATAACCGTCAGGATACGGAATTTCGCCGTCCGGATCCCACAGGTCATTGCCGGGATCATACAGCGCCTTGATGTAGGGAGAGCCCACGGCCTCCACCAGACGCGCTACTTTGGCCCCGTTGGACGCGTAGACGGCCGGGTCGAATTCCAGCATGAAGGTGACGCCCGCTTGCTCCAGCAGCGGCACAATGCTTCCAAGCTCCCGGACTATCGCCGGGAACGCCGTATCGAAAGGTTCCTTCGCCCAGAAGCTGAAGCCCCGGAGCTTTTGCGCTCCGAACAGCTGCGCAATCTCCAAATCCCGGACCAGTATCGCTCTGCTTTGCGATATCTCTTCGGGATTATCGAGATCGCATTTGAATACGGGAGTGGAGAGTGCACATACATGCAGCCCCGCTGCCCGGATGATGCTGTGCAGCTCCTCCAGCCGCTGCTGTGTAAGCTGATGAAGCTGCACGCCGTCTACGGAGCGAAGCTCCAGCGCCGTAAGGCCGAACTCCTTGGCCAAAGCGATAGCGTCTTCGATCCGCTGCGACACTTCATCGGTAATAATGCCTAACTGAAACGGAAATTCCATATCGGTTCAGCTCCTTCTGCATAGTTTGGCTATCTGCAGCTCTTCACAGCTGCACGGCGCTGCCCGTTCTCCTGCTCTCGTTGGCCGCCTCAATGAAACGGATGACCTCCAGTGTTTCCTTCATGTCGATAGGAGCCGATCCCGTACGGAACATCTCCAGTACCGCCTCCAGCATGCTCGCATAATAAGGCTTCGGATGTGCATACACATCGACGAACCGGCTCGCTTGCTCCCGATGGACGAGCGCCCCGAACGTCCGGTTGCCTTTGCGGTTGCCGCGGATCGTGCCTATTCTGCCGTCTTCCCATGCGCCGACGACTTCATCATAATCTTCATTCGTGAACGCCGTAACCTCTTTGCAGCCTCGCCCCATCGCCGCATACAGCATATCGACCGTATGGATGCCGTACCAGAACAGTCCCGGCTGCGTCGGCTGCAGCTCCATTGGGCCGTAGCAATCAACCCCGATGATGCGGCCCTTCTCTTCGTCTGCGATCGCTTCGCTCAGCCCCTGAGCGTAACGGACGGACGAGCAGCTCATCAGCGGAATGCCTTGCTCTTCTACAATCCGGGCCATGGCTTCCGCATCCGCACTGCTTACGGCAAACGGCTTGTCGATGAACACCGGTTTGTTAAACGCCGCCGTTTTCTTTAGCTGCTCGAGATGGACGCGCCCGTCCACCGACAGAAGCAGAATGGCGTCGCAGCGCTCGGCGACCTCCTCAATCGTCCCAACGATCTCGACGCCCAAGCTGTCCCGCAGCTTGGCCGTAAACCCCTCCACGCGGGAATAGCTCAGCTCGAAATCCGGCGATCCGCCTGGATATGCAACGGTTACTTGAGCTCCGGGAATATGATACGGATGCTTCGGATCGTTAAGCAGCTCTGCAAAGGCAGGCGCATGACTCGTATCCAATCCGATCATCCCGATATTTAGTGTTTTTGCAGTATTCATAGAAGCCCCTCTCTCATTTTTTTCTAGTAGTATTCGTGTTCAAGGTTGCCCTATCAACCTCTCTCCTTCGGCCAGATCCTCACTTAAAGCTTAACTTCCTTGCCCGTCCTCGCCGATTCATAGATCGCTAGAATCAGCTCCACCGATTTGCGCGCTTCTTCCCCGGAAATTAACGGCTCCCGGTCTTCCCGGATCGCATGGATCAGATCATCGATCAGTATATAATGGCCGTCCCCGGAAATCGCCAACGGATTATCGCTCCCCTCCGCATTGCGTTCGGAAAGAGAAACCGGGGGCTCTTCCTCGTCCACCGTCTTCCACAGCTTAATGCCGCTGTCCGCGTAAATGATCGAGCCGTGCTCGCCATGAATTTCAAACCGTGGCTCCTGACCCGGATTGACCGAGGTCGCTCCCTGAATGACGCCAAATGCACCGTTCTTATACTTCACGACCGCAACCGCCGTATCCTCGACTTCGATATCCCGAACCAGCGGGGCCGCATAAGCGAATACGCTATCTACATCTCCCATGATCCACCGGATAATGTCCACGCCGTGAACCCCCTGGTTCATCAGCGCCCCTCCGCCGTCTACCTCCCAAGTCCCGCGCCAATCGGCGCTCCGGTAATATTCCGGGCTCCGGTAATATTTCAAATAGGCGTCGCCCAGCACAAGCTTGCCCAGCTTGCCTTCCTGTACGGCCCGGCGCGTCATCAGCGCAAGCTCTGTCGTTCTCTTCTGAAACACCGTAGCCAGCTTAACGTTATGGCTGCGGCATGCGGCAATCATCGCGTCCATGGACTCGAGTGTAATGTCGAGCGGCTTCTCGCACAGCACGTGCTTTCCGGCCTCGGCTGCCGCAATCGCCGCTGCGCTGTGCATGCCGCTCGGCAGGCAGATGCAGACGACATCGACCTCGCACTGCTTCAGCAGCTGCCCAATCTGTTCATATACGTGAGGAATACCGTATTCTTCTGCCAGCTGCTGCGCTTTGCCCGGTACACTATCCACAACGGCGACCAACTCCGCCTCCGGATGCTGCTGGATCGCTCTGGCATGCAGCGGTGCGATGACTCCTGCCCCGATAATGGCAAACTTGATTTTTTTACCTGATGACATTTCAAATTCCCCTCTCCTGTTTTCGGTTCTTTATAGAACGGTACGGCTTGGCTTTAGAAATCCAGGTCCGGCCTGCTCCCATCCTTTCTCCGCTATCATAACGAATGAATCGGGCTTAGCCTATCGCCGCTTTTTCCGGTTTTACCTCAGGAATCAGGGTAGAGGAAACATTGAGGATGAATCCAATAAAATGAATATTCGCTTTTTTCCATTGAAAATTCCGCGTAAAGTGATAGGATAAAGATTACCAAGCAATTATAAAGCGAGCCTCCGAGGAGCGCTTGCAGCCATTTTCATGTTGAGACAGAACTAAGGAGAGAAGCAGTATGAGTATGAACAAAGCTTTAACGATTGCCGGTTCGGATACAAGCGGGGGCGCTGGGATTCAAGCCGATTTGAAGACCTTCCAGGAAAGAGACGTGTACGGCATGACCGTACTCACGACGATCGTAACGATGGACCCGGCCAACAACTGGCACCACGGTGTTCATCCGGTAGCGCTGCCTACGATTGAAGCGCAGCTTCAAACCGTGCTCGGCGGCATCGGCGTCGACGCGCTGAAGACCGGCATGCTCGGATCTGTAGAGATTATCGAGCTGGTTACCGACACCATCAAGAAGCAAGGCTTAAGCCGCATCGTCATCGACCCGGTTATGGTCTGCAAAGGAAATGACGAAGCGCTTCATCCTGAAACTACCGTTGCGCTGCGTGAGCTGCTGGTTCCGGTTGCGGATGTGGTCACACCGAACTTGTTCGAGGCCGCACAGCTGGCGAACCGCGCTCCTATCAAAACATTGGACGATATGAAGGAAGCCGCACAAATTATCCACGATTCCGGCGCCAAATACGTTCTCATCAAAGGCGGGGCGAAGCTCGATCACCCGACGGCTGTCGATCTGCTGTATGATGGAAAAACATTCGAGCTGTACGAGTCCGAAAAAATTGCAACGACCTATACCCATGGAGCAGGATGCACTTATTCCGCGGCAATTACCGCAGAGCTCGCCAAAGGCAGCGACGTGAAGCAAGCCGTCTCCACAGCCAAAGCATTCATTATGAGTGCAATCCAGCATGGCTTCCCGATCAACTCCTTTGTCGGTCCTACCATGCACTCCGCTTACCGGAAATATCAATAATTTTCAAACGCGTCAATTTTTGAAGCCGAAGCCGCAGTACAAAGCCCTGACCGTCGACCTCCCTCTTCTGCAAGCAGAGAGAATCGCTGTCAGGGCTTCTTCATTTTTATGTTATAGAAGACTCATTTTGCCTGTGTCATGTTACTTTGATCAATCGGAAATTGTCCCTTCCAGCTTCCCTTTGTCGTCCCGATTCGATCAATGCTCACATTCAGATACATGAACGGAGGCAGCTTCGAGCCGCTTGTGACGAAGGCAAGCACACCTTCCGGCCGGTCCTTTTCCGCGATACCTACATCCAGTTCCTTCCCTTGAGTATCCGTTAAGTAAAAAGGCAGTCTATCCGGTTTGCTCGTGCCGATGAAGCTCAGTACGCTAAAGCCTTCGACTCCGGGCTCCTGGTAGGTTGGATTTTCAACTTGAATTCCATTTTTCTTCCCATCATTAAGGACATTCCGTCCTTTGGTATCAAATTCATAGGGAACCAGACTTCCATCCGCCTTTGTAATGCTGTAATGAACGAGAATTTTTTTGAAAAAGACATGTTGATATTCCTCCCCGTCCAGTTCCGTATCGAACCGTTTCCGTAATTGCTTCAAGGCCAGATGGACTCTCGATTTGGCTGTGCCTGTCGGAATCTGCAGCAGCTCTGCAATTTGCTCATAAGTATAGTCGTAGTAAAAGCGGTAAATCACCACGATCCTAAGCTTGTAAGGCAGTTGATTGATCGTCTCCTGCAGCTCTCTTTGGAATTCGCTTTCGATTAAGGCTTCACCAGGCAGTTCCACTTGCGGCTCTTCACCTAGACGGGAATGCTTCTCTATCAACCGGAATCTTCTCCAACTTTGTCTTCGCCAATGGTTCACTTGCCGGATCACTATGCCATTCAACCAGAAAAGAAATGGGCGCCTGCGATCGTAGCTAGGTAACGCCCGCCACAGCTGATAGTAGATCTCATTGACAATATCGTTGACATCCTGTTTATTGCGAACAAGCATGCCGACCGTTCCATAGACCTTTTTTCGGGTCATACCATAGATCACTTCCAGAGCTTCTTCATCTCCGGTCATCAATCGGTCTAACCAGTGTTCTAAGTTTTGTTCATTCATTGGAGGCCCCCTGAAATTGTATACACGATGTATTGGCTCCCTAATTAGAAATGGTTCACTAGATTTTTATTTTTTTGCTTTTTCTCTAGAGAGAAAACTTCTCCGTAATATAGACCGTACAAGTTGAAACCTTGCAACGGACCGTTCTTGTCTAACGTAACCTCAAAGTGCCTATATGACTTCAAAGTGCGTACTTTTCACCCGATTCTTTATGGTGCACAATGACAATGTAATCCAAATGGAGAGGGGAATATTAATGATGGAGCGTAATCATAATGCGCAGCATAAAACCGCACTTGTTGTCGGCGCCAATGGCGTCATAGGCAGAAATCTGATCGACCATTTGACGGAGCTCCCGGACTGGGACATCATCGGTTTATCGAGACGCGGAGGTGAATCCTCGGGAAAGGTTCGATATGTGGCTGTCGATCTGCTTGATGAAGCAGATACTCGTGATAAACTAAGTGATCTGTCCCAAGTTACCCATATCTTTTATGCTGCTTATCAGGACCGCCCGACCTGGGCAGAGCTGGTAGCGCCTAACCTGGCTATGCTCGTCAATGTCGTCAATGCAATTGAGCCGATAGCTCCTGGCCTGCAGCATATAAGCCTCATGCAAGGCTACAAAGTATATGGCGCTCACCTGGGTCCTTTCAAAACGCCTGCGCGGGAGACTGATGCTTACCATATGCCTCCTGAATTTAACGTGGATCAGCAGCAATTTCTCGAGAAACGCCAGCTCGGACGCAAATGGACTTGGTCGGCAATGCGGCCGTCCGTTGTGAGCGGATTTGCGCTTGGCAATCCCATGAATTTAGCTATGGTCATAGCGGTTTATGCTTCCATGTCCAAGGAGCTGGGGCTGCCATTGCGTTTTCCCGGTAAGCCCGGAGCCTACAACAGCCTGCTCGAGATGACCGATGCCGGGCTTTTAGCCCGAGCTACCGTCTGGGCAGCTACCGATGAGCGCTGCGCGAATCAAGCGTTCAACATTACGAACGGGGATTTGTTCCGATGGAATGAGATGTGGCCGAAGATCGCCGCCTATTTCGGTATGGAGACAGCGCCTCCCCTGCAGATGTCACTAGAGGTTGTAATGGCGGATAAAGAACCGTTGTGGAATTCCATGATCGAGAAGCACGGCTTGATGAACAACCGTTATCAGGATGTTTCTTCTTGGCGATTCGGCGATTTCGTGTTTTCCTGGGACTATGATTTCTTTGCTGACGGTACGAAGGCGCGCCGTTTCGGCTTCCACGAATTTATCGATACGGAGTCCATGTTCATAAATATCTTTGATGAATTGCGCCGCCGCAAAGTAATCCCATGACATAACTTCTTATAAAAAAACCGGTACTGGATTCCAGTCACCGGTTCTGCTCATTTTATTATTCCATTTCTCCTGGGCTTGGAGCGGCAGTCAGAATCGAGCTATTGTCCCCATAGACCCGTTCCAGGTGCACATCCCCCCACCTGCACATGGAATGAAGGATATCTTTCAAGGTCCAGCCATACTCTGTCAATTTATATTCGACTTTGGGAGGCACCTGGTTATAGGAGATCCGCTCAATGACTCCATCCTTCTCCAGCTCGCGCAATTGCTCTGTCAGAACCTTTTGGGTAATAGCAGGCATTAAGCTCATGAGCTCGCCGTTACGCTTTTCTCCAAATGTCAGATGGAACAAAATCACCGGCTTCCATTTGCCCCCCATCACTTCCAGTGTCACTTCCACCGATGTATTGTATATTTTCTTAGGCTCCTGCATAGGCCGTATCCCCTCCTCTACCTTCACAATACCGATTTGCTCCCGCAGGTGCAAGCTTAAGATGATCTTGAATCTTTGCTGCAGAAGCGGACCGCATACGGCTTCGATCTCCTGATCCCCCGGCCCGATTGGTCCAATGAAGCGTCCCCCGGCATCCCGCAGGAGGCTTTGCCGCACGTATCCCAAGTCGTTGAGAAAGCTGCACGATGAGATAATCATGCCAACTATTTGCATAATAAATGGAAGCACGAACCAAAATATAGAAAATGATCTTTACAAAGGGGCTTTATCCCATATGAGGGGCCAGCGTTTGCTCAATAGACTGTTTACATTATTTAAATCATCCAAGAATCGTACAAACCCGGCCAGTCTTATTCCGAATGCTGCCGGTCATTCCGGGGAGCAAAAGCTGTCTTTGCATTTGCAGCAAAATGATCAGACGCTTCGCACGATTTATGCCAACTGCTCTGATGTGATTTATCGTTCTTTTTTAATCGCTGGCCGAACAAAAGCAATGTTAGTTTATATTGACGGGCTGGCCGACTCCCAAGGCTTGGAGGACTATGTGATTGCTCCGCTGATGAACGACACAACAGGGGACGGCACAGGCATCAAGCCGTTTGTAGAACGAAAAATAAGCGTTTCGCAAGTGAACGAATTCAGCACCATTCCAGAGTGCATCGAATATCTTTCCGGCGGCTATCCTGTTCTGCTGTTCGACCACGAAGTAAGCGGTCTGGCACTGGGTCTATCCAAGTGGGAGAAGCGCAGCATTGAAGAGCCTGCAGCAGAATCGCTCATCCGCGGCCCCCGCGAAGGTTTTACCGAAACGCTGCGAACAAGCACATCCCAATTACGACGAATTATTAAAAGTCCGCAGCTTAAAATGGAAGCCATGAAAATAGGGAACTACACCCAAACAAATGTTGTTATTGCTTATGTTGCCGGGCTTGTAGACATGACGCTGGTGGAGGAAATCAAAACTCGGCTGAATCGGATCCAGATCGATGGAGTCCTGGAGAGCGGATATATCGAGGAAATGATCGAGGATAACCCCTACTCCCCTTTCCCTCAGTTGCTAAGCACCGAGCGCCCAGATGTGGTGTGCGGATGCCTGCTGGAAGGACGAGCAGCTATCCTGGTGGAGGGAACTCCATTTGTTTTGGTCGCTCCTGTCACTCTTTTTTCATTATTACAGGCGGCTGAGGATTATTACCAGCGATTCTGGATTGGAACCGCTACCCGCTGGCTGCGTTACTCCTTTACTCTGATCTCCCTTTTGTTTCCGTCACTTTATGTGGCGGTGCTTACATTCCACCAAGAGATGGTGCCCGGCTCCCTCCTGATCAGTATGGCCAGCTCGCGGGAAGCGGTTCCTTTCCCTGCTCTTATTGAAGCATTGCTGATGGAAATTACTTTTGAAGCACTTCGCGAGGCAGGTATAAGGCTGCCCAAACAAATCGGTGCCGCTATCAGCATCGTAGGAGCCCTGGTTATCGGGCAATCCGCGGTTCAAGCGGGGCTTGTTTCCGCACCTATGGTTATCGTCGTTGCGATTACAGGCATCTCGTCCTTCATGGTTCCTCGTTACATTATGGGGATCACTATCAGGCTGCTGCGATTTCCGCTAATATTTCTTGCCGGGACGCTGGGCCTGCTGGGCATTATGATGGGGGTTATTGCCATCGTCCTCCATCTATGCAGCCTGCGCTCTTTCGGTGTTCCTTACTTATCCGGAGTTTCGAATCCTAATTTGAACCAGCTAAAGGATGTCCTTATCCGAGCACCTCGGTGGATGCTAAATGAACGTCCTCACTTTGCGGGAATGTACGATCAGTACCGTCAGGCTCCCCATCAAAAACCGGGTCCTGAGCGCGAGGATGAAAAATAATGCTGTCTAATTTAGAGCTTATTGCTCGCCGCAGTCTTACTGAGCCTGATTTCTATCGGGCTCATTACCTTGTTTTTCGACATCATCAATACAAAGCGTGGTGAATCTCAAGATGGAGCAAGGGAAAATTTCAGCCCTTCAGCTAGCCCTTATCATGTACCCGGGTATACTGGCTACCGGTTTTATTTCGTTGCCGGTCATAACGGCAATCTATGCACAGAATGATCTTTGGCTAGCGGTTATCCTCTCAACGGTTACCGGCTTATTTTCGATCTATTTGTCCATACGCCTGCATGAGCTTTATCCCAAGCAAACCGTGGTTGAATACAGCGTCAAGATCATCGGCAGCATTCCCGGAAAAATCATCGGTGTGATTTACTTTCTTGTTTTTGCACACTTCGTGGGCGTCGTCAGCAGAGAGTACGCCGAATTTGTTACCGGCAACTTTCTAATTAAAACTCCGATTTTATTGGTACTTTCCTCCATCGTGCTCCTTGCCGCTTTTGCCGCACGTGGAGGAGCGGAAATGATAGCGAGGTGCGCTGTGATTTTCACGCCGATCTTCATCATTCCTTTATTTTTTCTACTGCTGCTGATCCCGGATCTGGACCCCAGGAACCTATTTCCTGTCCTGAGCCGTGGCTTTGTTCCCGTCCTCAAAGGATCTGCCACTCCGCAAGCTTGGCTGAGCGAATTTTTTATGATGACGTTTTTTCTCCCTATTCTGAGCAACCCTGACAAAGGAAAGAAAATGGCCCTGCTCACACTGATTTGTATCATTGTAAGCATGACTTATGTTAATCTGATCTCTTTATTTGTTCTCGGGATCGACATTAGCGACAAAGTTTATCCCATACTGATCGTTTTCCGTTACATTCGGATTGGCGAAATTTTCGAGAATTTAGAAGTGCTGCTTCTCGCCATGTGGATAGTCGGAAATTTCGTTAAACTTAGTTTATTTTTCTATTCGGCCGCCCTTTCCTTCACATTCACTTTTAAATTGACGGATTATCGGACCGTTATTTTTCCTATTGGCATCCTTTCTATCATTTTTGGCTTTTGGGATATTCCCAACTTTTCCGGACTCGCCTATTTCTTAAGGGTCCTTATCCCATTTTATCTTATCACTATGTTTGTGCTTATCCCTTTGGTTTTGCTTATTGTCGCCACGATCCGCAATAAGATCGCGGCCGGTAAAGGAGGCTCGGGCCCGTGAAACCATTCAAGAAACTTATTTGCGCTTTGCCCTTGATTTTGCTGCTTGAAGGCTGCTGGGACCGGACGGAGCTGAACGACCTGGGGCTGATTACCGCATTTGCCCTCGATAAGGGCAAGAACAACAACGTTCTAGTATCGGTACAAATCGTTATTCCTCAAAACCAGAGCGGGGGTATTGCGTCAGGAGGTGGGGGTGGAGGCGTAGGAGGCGGGGCAATGAAACGGACAACCATTCGCAGGGCTGAAGGGATCGATACTGCCGACGCGTTGTCCAAGCTTCAACGGGTGATTCCCCGAAAACAATTTTGGGGACAATGCAAAGTATTTATTTTCGGGGAGGATTTGGCGAAATCCGGGATCCAAGAGCAATTGGATTTTCTGTTACGGCACCCGCAGCCGAGGGAAAGAGGCCTGATGTTTGTAAGCAAAGGAAAGGCTGGGGATGCGCTCGAATTGTTCCCTCCGATTGAACGTTCGTCGGCTGAAGCGATTCGGAAGCTGAGCGACCTTAAAATAGGCATGCAGGTCACAATGGAGCAGCTCAGTATCATGCTGAAGGGGGAATCCAAGGCGGCCGCTCTGCCTCTGCTCTACATTCTTCCAACAACGAAATCGGCAGATCCGTACCAAACGATTCCTTATATTTTCGGAACCGCCGTCTTCAAAAAGGATAGAATGATTGGCACTATTTCGGAGGATTTAACAAGAGGTGTGTTATGGATAAATAATGAAATTCGCGAGTACACGGTAACCTTCAAGATGAAAGGAGCTGGCCGGACAGGGAAAGAGGACAGCGGCAATGTATCCCTTAAGCCGATTCGGGCCAGCGTTAAGTTAATTCCGAATATTCAAGGCAAGCAATGGAGCATGACGATCAAGGTTATCACCGAAGGGGATATCATTCAGAACGGTACCGTTTTGAATCCGATGGATCCGGAATTATTAGACCAAATGAATCTGGCATATCAAAAAGACGTTACAAAGCGCATCCAACGAGCATTGGATGAAGTACAGCATCGTCTAAAAACGGATGTATTTCATTTTGCCAGAGAATTTCACCGGAAATATCCCAAACAATGGGAGGCGTCGAAAGACCGCTGGGATGAAATATTCCCTAAGCTAAAAGTTAACATTGAAGTGAACACCAATATTACCAGAACCGGAAATCTCAATGCGCCGGGTGGTTTACCCCTAGAAGAGGTGAAGGAAAAATGAGATGGAGTTTGTTTTGGACCGTAACGATTGCCATATTGTTCATTTTAGGACTCGAGTGGCGCCGGGTAAAGACAAAGCCGAAAAAAGACCGGCTCATGTTCCTGTCGCTGCTCCTCATCGGATGGCTACTCTCCATGCTGGACCTGCCCCATACGCCAGGTCCTTCTACCTTTCTTAAATTCGTCTTTTCTCCGTTTAAAGGGATATTGGAGGAGCAATAGATCCGGGTTGTCCGGCGGATAACTCGTAAGAGGTATAGTAAAGGATTTCATTCTGACTGCGCGGTTTTTTCAATTACCGCCTCGGTAAATATACTTCGCGCCGTATATTGCAGCCCCTTACCCTGCCGCGGCCTAATGCTTAATTCATGGTAGCAGACAAGGAAGGGAATGCCTTCACGGCCACGCATCAAAAGATCAGGAGTCGTTCGTACCGGATGACACCGACTCCTGCCGCTAACGTCTTAATACACTGAGGCTGTATTCTCGCCCGAAGTGGGGAGCGAGTACGCCCCAAATGGTCCCAGTCGCCATTTCTACCTTCGCCATAGCGTCCGAGATTGAAGGTATCCTATCTTTTTGGGATAAGATACCCACTAATTCTTCCCCTTCCTTACCTAACTGATAGCTACTCTTTGTTGGAATGCATTTAACCGCCGCGGCAAACATAAAAAAGAAACCACAACGCGAGGTTAGTTGAACTGTAACCCGTAAAATGGGCCACTTGAAAAAAGTGACCTCTATTATAACCACCCGTAAATTATCACTGGGTGGCCTAAAGACTTATTTTGAACCGCCGATTAATTTTTCCGGCGCTTACTACATGGGGAATTTTAAAGTCTATTTATTCTTTAATTTTTGAGCTTTCCGAAAAAACTTTGCTCTAATTTTCTTGTCAGATGATCCCTCACTAGGGGAAGTAAAATAGTCTAATCCTTCCTTAGTTATTCTATCGTGTTCTAATGCATAATCTAATAAAAAATAGACCCTTTTCTCAAACAAATACTCAATATCTTGAAAATCTAAGTTCAACCCTTCGTTAATTTTTTGTCGATATGTGAATGAGATGATCTCTTTTTGAAATGCATTACTTTTAAAAACATCTTTTACTTTTAACAGTTGATTTTCAGATATTTTGTTAAATCTCACCGCTTGTATAGCAATATGTTCTAGGGCTGCAAAGTTATTGACCTTATACACATTTATCAAATCTTCCAATAACTCATCAGTAATACACCCTCCATTATTTCGTATCTTCAGCGTAAAAGCCCACCAAATAATATTTTCTTTTACGCTCTCTTCTAAATTAATATCATTCCTGAATTTAAATATTAAATCTATCGCTTTTTCTGAAAGTTCATTGTGAATATCTAGCTGTTCACTTATAGTCATTTTATTAATCAACATTTCAATTTCACTGACTATAGTTTTAATATCAAGAAAATTCTCTTCAACCAAATTGTTGATTTGTTCAATAATTTTCAACAAATTTATGAATCCTTTCTAAATAAAGTTATTTTTTTGCCGGGCTTTCATCAGGGTTTCTTTTGTAATATTTGATTATTTTACCAACCGTACTTCTAATTTGAGTTTTATAAGTCTTTATTAGTTCAACATGATAGCGAGTCATTTGCTTTTCATCAGCATCTGAATAAGGTTTGCCATTTTCACCAACCCTAATATCAACACCATTTTTATCAACAACATGAACATGCGGTATATAATGATCATTCGACTTATATCTATGTTCGATATAACCAATGCTTGTTTCGGGAGAAACTCTTTTTGGAGGCAGTCCGTCAGCAGCATATGCTTTTGGTGAAATGAAATCGGATATTCCATCGTACCAATTTCCATCATCCACAGTAATCTGTACTGCAAGTCTTACACCTGTCGCTTTTCCATTCTCAAGTATAAACCTAGCTTCCCCTATCATACAATCAGTATAGCTACAAGCATTGTTCCTCCACTCATCATTTGCTGCCTCTAAGATTTTCTGTTTTTTACCCCAATATTCATGGCAGGCAGTATCCTTACAATACTTATCCCTGTGTTTCTGTAAGTCAGACCAAATACCCGCATTTTGGTTAACTAATCCTCTTACTTCATCGTCTAGATAATCATCATATCCACTATAAGAATCCACATAACACCCTGTATCTTTACCTGCAATGCACATACCGCTTGGGTCAACATACTTCAACGGATTATTATGTACATACCCGTAAAGGTTCTGACTCTGCGGATTCCACAGATTACCTTTATACGTATCCTCACTAATAAACCGTCCCAACTCCGGCTTATAATACCGCGCTCTTGCGTAGGATAATCCGCTATAGAAATCATACCCTAAGCCTGTATAGCCGTACAAGTTGTCCGGTCCCGGCCAGTTCGGATCGAATTTCTTGGCATCGAGCGGAACACCGAACTCGTCGTAATGATAACGAGACGAGCGCGGCCATCTTTCTCGATCAAACCTATGGTGCTGCCTAGGGCATCGTTCAAGTAGAACAATGTGCGAGGGGCTACACCCGGCTCAGCTCCTCCTGCACCTGGAGTTGGTTCCCAGCCATTATTCGCATCATATGCCGGCAGGTAGGTCATGCTAATCCGTTCGCCGCCTGCACCGTACACGTAAGACTGCTTCCACTTCGTTTCATCCGCTTCGGTCACCATGATGGGCTCCGGCAAACCCAGACTCACGTCATTGGTATAATTGAACTCCCAGTGCTTTTTCTTGAATTGCTTCTCCCAGCCTTCTCGGGGTCCACCCGGATGCATATCCGGATACGGCTCCTCCACTTGCCCGCACTTCTTCGCTAATCCCGGCGGCACGAAGCCTGGAGGCACGACATGACATTTTCCGTTTCCGTTTCCGTTGCCATTTCCATTGCCATTACCGTTTCCATTGCCATTCCCATTCCCGTGGCCGTTGTTATTGCCATTTCCATAGCGATCCGGTCCGCCTGCTACGTCTACGCTCATTTTCGTCCGATTGCCGTCGCCGTCATACTGGTACTGTACGATATCGCCGATATCGTTAATGTGCTTTTGCAGCAGGTTCGCCGCATTCCAGGTATACTGCTCCAATACGTATTCGTACTCGGTTACCGCCCCGTTCGGCATCGTTTGATGGGGGAATGCCCGTGGCTTACAAAGTTAAGGATTAAGTCCTACGAATAAAAAGAACCGCCCGGATATCCGAACGGTCCATTTGACAATATTCAACTCTCAATCTTATACTACCCCTGCTGAGCGGAAGGCTTGTGATTCACCGACATATAAGCCAGAGCACCGGAGCACAATAGCAATATTCCCGTCACCCAGAAGACACTGTGAATCGAGAATACACCGCTTATGGCACCGCCGACCAGCGGTCCCAGCATGCCTCCGAGCTGATTCGCCGTCTGGTTAAGACCAAAGGCCCTACCGCGGAAATCCGCCGGTGTGGACCGGACCACCAGTCCGTTCAGAGCCGGGAACACCGCACAGAAGAAGGCTCCATATATAAACCGCACGATGGAGAAGCCCCAAACGCCGTGAAACAATAGCTGCGCCAAATTCCCGAGTCCTCCGACAACCAAGCCGATAATCAAAATTTTATGAAAGCCGATTTTATCCGCCAGCTTGCCCCAGCGCGGAGCAAACAGGATGCTTGCGATCCCTACAAGAGAGAATACGATTCCCGCAAGGAGCGATGCGTCTTTGGCCGATCCGCCGATCTGCACGATGTACAGCGGCAACACCGGTTCAATAGTCATAACCGAGAATTGCGTAAGCAGTGTCAAAAGCAGCACGGTTACGAACGGCCGATTGCTAGCAGCGAGCTTCATGGAGGACAATATAGAGGTTCGGTCCTTGCTTGGAACGAATTTCTCCTCCGTTACCCAGAACAAAACAAGCAGCGTGCTCAGCAAAACGAAGACCCCTGCACTTGCAAAGGCCACCCTGCTGTCAAAAATTTTGGAAATGATCCCGCCAAGCAGCGGACCCATAATGCTTCCGGTAGCGGTAGACGTCGACATAAGGGAGAGCGCATAGCCTACATGCTTCTCCGGCGTATTGGTACCGACGAGAGCGATAGAGCCGGGAATAAAACCGCTCAGCAGCCCTTGCAGCAACCGCAGGATCAGCAGCTGATAAGGGCTTGTCACCAGAGATGTCAGGATGTATATGACAAAAAGGACAAAGCCCGCGCGAATAATCATAGGCTTCCGCCCATATTTATCCCCAAGAGCACCCCAATAGGGTGCCGAAATCGCCCCTGCAAAAAAGGCGGAGCTGAATAACAGCCCCGACCATAATTCAATATGCTGGCTAACGCCGATATGCAGCAAAAACAGCGGCAAAAAAGGAACGACCATCGAAAAGCTTGCTGACGTAATAAAGCATCCTACCCACAGGAGCCATAAATTTCGTTTCCAAGTTACCATAATAGCCTCCGCAGTTGATGACCTTGTTAATCATTTCTTTACAAAGTTCATCGTAACACCCGGATATGCTTCTGTAAACCCGTAAGAGATTTCCGTACAGACTCCCGTATAGATGGCAGTTCCCATCTGTGAAATCGCTTCATAGTATAAAGTGATCAAGTTTCCGACGGGTGCATTTAGACAACGAATGACAAATAATGACTCAAACTTTTATTTTACGACGGTTTCCTATAAAATTAAGATGAACAAACTATACCCACTCGTCAGCAGATAATGGAGTAATCTAGGAAAAGAGGGTGGATTTTTATGCCAAGATTGCTATACGAGTATATTTATGTCAACATGTGGATCTTATTATTTTTGACCTTATTATGGGCGAACGACGGCCATATTTCTTTTATTGAAAGCTGCTTCCTGATTCTGTTTTCCGTTACGGTTATGATGTTTGTGGCAAAAAAGCAATTGCGGACCGAAGGAAGCGCCCGTTTCCGGAAGCCCCCGCTGTAATCCAGACGTTTCCCGGCAGTCCTCGCACCGCGGGGATTTTTTTATTTATACAATTTATGAACTGGTTGCTGAGAAACCTATGGAGACTGCTATTTGCCAATACTAGGCTTCCCAACTGCCTGGACGGTTTTATTTGCACATTTGAACGTCACTGTTCCGGTTGCCCCGACGCTTTGCGTAATTCATTTGCCAGCCGGTGGAAGTCCTCCTTCCCCGCCGCATCGTTGGCCGCCTCGTACCCCGCCTTCATGAAGCCAATCAGCTTATTGGCGTCCTCAGGATTCAGCATATAATCAGCCGGTATCGTACTCCACCAGCCTTCTTGTCCATAGGATTCGTTCAAGTCGATTCCAATTCCGTTCACGACGATATCGTTCAAATATTGATAAATGTTGGCGACAGATGATTTTTTGCCCCCGCTCCAGGCGTAGGTTTGCCAAAAGCGCGAACAGGCTCCCGCGGCATAAACCGCCTCGACGACAGCATAGGACCCGTAAACTCCCGTATTATACCCCGGTGTAGCCTCGCTTGCCCCTTTAATATAGGCAATCACTGTTGACATCTGGGCTGGCGTTGCATCAAAATCTACGGCAAAATAAATCGTACTTCCAGGCGGCTGGCCCATCTGCGCTGCCAGATCCAATGCAATAGCGCCATCCTTCAAGCCCGTGCTTCTCCCTCCGAGTGCCCGATCCGCCGTCGTCTCGAATACGGAAACGATCTGCAGTCCGGCGTTGCAAATCGATTGAACCTCTTTTACCGATAATGCCTTCCAGCTGCTTGGAACCAGATAGCGAGCCACAAATACATAACCGTCCTTTTTAAAGGCCGCGGCTGTACTGTCCGTCAGCGGTGTAGCGCAATCGAAACCTTTGGCCATAGCGTATCTTCTCCTCTCAAGCTGCATGAGCAGCATATCTCTATAGTACAAAATATGCATAAACCGCCTTATTGTCCTCCTTCGGAAGCCCTAACGCATGGAAAAGGGCACCGCCCGCTCCTTCACACTTGCGGAATTTATGATGAAGGATTCATAATAAAGGTTAGGATCAGGATTCAAACGAATAAGGAACGAAGAATCTGTGCCAACGGGGGACAAAAGATGTATTCCTACATAGACCAGCATTATAAGGAAGTAGACTTTAGCTACAAAGATTTGCGGGAAGGCGAGCTCCGCAGCTGTACGTTTGATCACTGCCGATTTAGAAGCTCACAATTGGAGGAAATGTGGAGCTACGGGTGCCAATTTACGGATTGTGATTTCACCGGCGCCCTGCTTAATGCCTCGGTGCATATAGGCTCCGCATTTACCAACTGCCGCTTCAAAGGAGCTTCCTTGTTCGTTGCCAAGTTCGAGGAGTGCAAGATGGTCGGGTCGGACTTCTCCGAATGCAATCTGGATGGCATTACAATCCTTGGAGGGGATTGGTCTTATACGAATCTGAAGCATTGCAATCTAAGCAAGCAATCCCTTCGAGGCATACGGCTGGTGGAAGCCGATTTGTATGAGAGCAATCTGGAAAAATGCGATCTTCGGGAGGCCGATCTATCTAGAGCCCAGCTGGCCAAGGTACGTTTACAAGGGGCGGATTTGAGAGGGGCTGTACTGGACGGAGTGAATTTCAAGTCGTTCGATGTCAAGGGAGTCCGAATGGATGCGGGACAGGCCATCGCGTTTTTAAGATCTTATGGTGCGAAGGTGGAGTAATTGGCTTCGATTAGTTATTATCATCGGCTTAGCCAGCGGCTTCAGCAGCCTTAGAAGAGTCTGTTACAAACATTGCTCCTCTAAGGCGCCTGCAGCAAGTTGGGGGAAAAAGGCGTGTCGCAGCGGACTGACTGCTGCATCATTTTGGAGTTGTAGAAACGAATTCAGTTTCTTTCCATGCAAACGTTTTTTGGACGATGTTCCCGATACGTCATAAAACTCGACAGAAAACCCATCCGCGCTTGTTTTCGAGAGCTTCGTGGAGTAACGCTTCTTATCACTTATGAAAATTCCGTTATGATCTTTGACCTGCAGCTCTTTAATGTCTCCTGAATTGCTTAGCGTAAACAGTTTAAACACGTTTCCATTACTCGATGCATATTGCCCGATCGTAAAATCCAAATTCCCGTCCCCGTTATAATCGTCAAATTCCAAATTAAAAAATGAGTTAAAAACCACATCACCATCGAAAAAGCTGTTCAAATTAACGGAACTCTTCACCTCACCCTGCTCATTGGAAAGCTGAATTTGAAAATTCCCCCGCCAAGTACGACCCATGAATGGGCCCGGGGTCCAATCTTCGAAATACTCTCCGTCTGTTTGTATAACATTCAAATATTCTTTTTTATTTGTAAGGTCAAATAGATCATTTCTGGACAACGCGATCGGCCCGGTTATATGAATCATCTCGGATGATAGAGGATCTGTTGAAATTTCTGCTCCTGAACTGTCGGATATAGAGGCGGCGGAATTCTTAGAATTCAAGATACTGTTTGACGACATCGGTAGAAACAAAATCGTCATAACACTTACTATCAATACCGCCAAAAGCAAACTGTACCTGGCTTTTAGATTCATACCTATCCACTATTTCCCTTTCCCGCAAAATAGAATTTCGAAGCTAATTTTGTAGCGTTCTAGATTGCCATTCTAAGCGCCTCGTTTTTATTATTTATAAAATATGCATATTATGTATTACAGCCTATGACAGGTATTTACACGCTAAAAGTAATACTTTATTGAAACACATTTGCAAACTCTTATAATAGTAAATCATTACCAAATAAGGGATTTGTGATAATATGTTATTAGATGAGGCCTCATCTATTAAATTAATAAGATTAGGAGCTTTAGAAATGATAAAAAAATTGCAAAAATGATATGGGATGGGATATAAAGTGTAATTATACTGTTACAGCTTTAAAAGGATACATGTCCTATGCTGATATATCAATTACTTTTCCAGGGCATGAAACCATTGGCGGAGGGACTCATAGAACCACATATCAGTTGAGAGGCGTGGCGATGTAACTCTTAAATAGATATTGGTTCTGACGGTAGCACTACATGCTATCGTCAGAATTATTCATTAAGGGAGGATTCTAAATGGAATGGTTTTATCAGGATATTCTAATTGACACTCCTGTAACTGAAAGAAACATAGAAGAAATGGATATAAGTAGAATATCTCTAATGGAGTCAGTTGATCGTATCTCATACATAGCACAATATTACTGTCTAAGTGCATTGTTCACTGGTAATAGAACTCTAATCCAAATACCAGTCTATTCAAATGAACATTATCACATTATTATGAATGAGATTGCATCAAATTTTAAAGACATTCGGATAGTATCTTACTCGAAAAAGGTTACAGAAGTAAATCTAATGTCTATTAAAGAAAGCACCACTGAGATTATTAAAAAACTTATAGTCGATAGAAATATAAATCAAATTGCGTATGATATGTATGGGAGTAATATTACTACCGACTCTTCACCTAGAGAACCTCATAAGTTAAATTGGTTTTCAACTCATATTCATATGATATCCAAGCTGGAAATGGATGAAAATCAATCTAAACTAGCAAAATTTCTTCAAGAAAGTCATCTTGTAAATGGCGACAGTTTTGGGGTTTACGTCAATGGTTGGGCATTTAATGACTCGCTAAAAGATAGGCTTGCATTTAGATTTTTATGTTCGTTTTGTAGAGAAATACAATTTGCAGTTGATAAGGATAATAATGTCATAGAATTAAGATGTTTTTAGTAAGTGATTGCAACAACTTTTTTCCATTAACAATGTCTTTTACCAGACGAATGCTTAGATTCGTAAAAATGTCAGAATCTTCATGGACAATCAGACTCAATCTTCCTCAGTTTGATGGAGGACAAGATATCACCATTCAAGTGTGCATGCAAATCATTGTTAGATAACCAAAGGTCACCATAGCGCTCCATGACCAGCACGTCCCCACACCGGTAAAATGCATGGGTAGGTCCCTCTTCTTTCGGGCTAATATAGTACCCATTAAGCCACACATCTTCAATAGGTTTATTAAACAACATTTGTATATTATCTATTTTTCCTTCTATCGTATAAAGATGTTTGCAGCCAAAAACAACCTCCTGTAAACAAAAGCTTTTCAGAAAATGATATAAAGAGTCATTTACAATGATATGCCCCTCGGCATTATCATCCCAAAGCAAGCACTCGTCACAGTAGACAGGCGAATTTTTCTGACCTGCTTCCACTTGGCAAGTCCAGTTGGCTTGATTCTCCTCAAGAAAGGTAACCTTATCCTGGTCCTTCTTTAGACGCTCCACCGAGTAAAGACAATCCTGCTGTTGAAAAATCTCCGGAGAGTTCTCGAGGTGATCGTCCGACCCCTTTTTCCAGCGTCCTGCAAATGCATATAGTTCATGTAACGCCTTTGGCAGATATGGTGGAATTTCGTCCGCCGGTACACCGCAGGAGCTGTCGTATCTTCCGTACCAGTTGATTAAAAAATACTTTAGATCATCCAGTTGATCTGTATCCTTCAGTAACATTGCAGCCTCCTGCTTCATTGATTCCCATAGGATCAAGCTCCCATTATTAATGCTATTTATTCCATTTTACCAGAACCTTTGGCAAAAATATCCTCCCTTCAAGTATAATAGTTATATATTATTACATTCAAAAGTCGAGGTTAAGCGATTATGCACGTGAGGAAGTTAATCATTGGGATTGCATGGATTGGACTAACTGTCATTTACTTTTTCGGATATGGGATTGTAAATACGGTTTTAGATATTAATGAGAATGGGTTTGGCCCGATGAACCTCACGATTTGCCTGCTTCCTTTTGTCGTTGGCCTGCTCATCACCTATATGCTTACTCATCTACTTGAGATTAGGCATTGGCATAAACCGCTGTGGATCTTTCTCTCTATCATTTTGGCAGTTCCTGCCACTTTGTCATTAATCAAACTATTTGACCAGCAGATGAATGCTGTCGATCTTAATCAGCACAAAACACTCGAGGAACAATTCCGTGCATACTCTCTTACCGCTCAAAGCAATGGTGAGACCGCTCCGTTATATGTACGAGAATTGACCGATTTTGTATGGGATAAGCTGTATCTGTTCGGCCCCTATACCACGCATACCCAAATTAACGAACGCCTCGGGTACGAGTGGACAAAAAATACATTGCGTTTATCCGACGAGAGCAGCAGTCTTCTTGTCTTTGTTCATGATGGAAAAGTGGTGCAATACCTGGATATATCCCTATGGATTCAAGGGGATCCTGACGCGACTTTTACCCCTGAGGGTGCAGTCCTGCGGTCTTCCAAAATATTCACTAACGATAACCAGAGCAATCAAACAACACTGCAATTAATCGAAACCTAGATGTAACGTTATAATTAAATCGAAAAAAAGAAGGGCCCCAAAGCCCTTCCTCGTTTTAGTCCTTTCATGGAATAATATGGACTAGATAGATAATATCATCAAGGTCAATGTTCCCATCCTGATTGACATCCGCATGTTGGACAGCCTCCCAGCCGGGACTGCTTGAGCTCCTTTCATACGCTCCTCCGACGATACCCAGGTCACCGACATTGACGATACCGTTGCCATCTACATCTCCAGCATGGAATTGTATAACCGTTGCTCGGAATGTCTGAATCGCTTTATTCAGCCTATCGACAGCCTCATTCATTTGCTCTTGTGTGGCTAGAGCATTCGCTACTACAGACTTTGCCCTGTTGATCTCCAAAAGCAGCGCCTCTTTAGCTCCTATCGGATACTGTCCCGGGTTCGAGCCTTCCTCTGCCGCATTGTATAAGGTCTGCGCAGCCTCTACTGTATTTTGCAGCAAAGTTGTGTCTGCCCCCGCGATAGCGATAGTCACCACGGCACTTCCTTGCACATGAGAACCATCCAAGGCTTTGGCGATGACCTTCACCTTTCCGTTGATCATGCCTTGCAGCAAGCCTGTGCTGCTGATCGTCGCTCTATCTGTGATGGTTACTCCATCCGATTCATAGACGCTCCAAGAGACCGAACGGTTTGCAGCGTTATTGGGCAAAACAACCGCCTGCATTTGCAGGGTTCCGCCAGGCACCGTAATCGATGCTTCACCGTTCGTTGAGCTCACGGTAATCGAGCTTACTGGAATAGCCGCCGCCGCAGGCTTAGCGGTTATCTCAACGGAAGGAAGACTTTCGGCTTTCTCATTCGCTGCGGTGACGACATAATAATAGTCGATGCCGTTAACGGCAGCTGCATCCGTGTAGGAAGAAGCATACACATTGCCAGCGACGGTAGCATAAGGTCCTCCCGATTGGGTCCCCCGCTTCACTTTATAATAGGTTGCTCCAGTTACCGTATCCCAGGATAAATCAACCTTTTCGTCTCCCGGCTGCGCCAATAAGTTCACAGGAGCATTCAAGGCGCTCGACGAGGCTTTGATAATCGACACATTGTCGAATTGAACCGTCGCTGCCGTTACCGCCAAACCAACATTGAGGGATGTGGAGTTCATCGTATTGGCTGTATCGGTTTGAGAGTAGTACGTAGTGTAGCTCAAGCCATCTGAAGAATAAGAGCCTTTGTATACGTTGCCCGACTTCTCCAGCTTCAAATAGATCAGCGTGTTAAAAGAACCGCTCACGCTGGAGCCAGCACCCGACGAGGAGCCGAAACGCTTATAGGAAGTCAATGTGCCGGTAACGGCCGGCGACAATGCCGTCGGCTTATAAATGACCGAGAATGAATCCGAGTCGTTGGACACCCCGTCTTTAACCATCAGCATCGCACGGTTTTCCGCATTCATGGCCGAGGAACCTGGCTCAATCCCGACCGATACGACCCGAGCGGTTATGGTAAAGTCCCCCTCCACAGGCGTATAAACAAAATATACCGTATCGCCTCCCGACGCTGTGCTTTGCATTTTCCCTCTTCGGGCTGCAATATCGAAGACTCCCTGGCCATAAGTTACGCTTTCTTGACTGACATATGCAGTCGATGTGGGGCTAACGCTTCCATTCATTGTAGAAGCCGACCAATCGATAGGCAGCGTATTGGCGAACGCTATCGGCACAACCGCTAAAGCGCCAAGCTGCAGCATCCATAAAAAGGAAACGATTAATCTAAGCAGCCTCTTGTTGAATAGGCCCTTCATACCATTCCATTCCCCCTGCCGGCAAAATGTGCCGTCTGCCGCCCGCTTCAACCGAATACGGGCGACAAACTTCACTCTAATTGATAAATTCGATATATTGGAGCATCCGTTTCAGTACGACGGCCGCCTCTGCACGGGTGGCAGCAGCATTCGGAGCAAATGAAGACGGGGATTGCCCATTCATAAATCCTGCCGTCACGGACAGAGCCGCCGCTTCAAGAGCCCAGCTGCTGATAGCAGCCTCATCATGAAACATCTCCAGTGACTTGAGATCCGCCTGAGGTGCTTTGCCTGCCAGCTTCAAGGCACGGCTCATCATCGCAGCCATTTGCTCACGCGTGATAGGCTCGTAAGGAGCAAATCTATCGCCCGCGATTCCGTCGACAAGCCCCGCTTTATTCGCCGCTCCTACCGACCCTGCAAACCAATCCTTGGAGGTAACGTCATGGAAGGAGGAGACTTCCCTCTCGGACAACCCGAGACCGCGTACCAGAAGTGCGGCGAACTCCGCTCTCGTAATGCGCTCCTCAGGCACGAAAGCCTGATCCGTCCGTCCCGATACGACCAGCTTGGACGCGAGCATCTCTATGTCCTGCCGTGCCCAATGGCCGCTCAGATCTGCAAAGGCTCTGCTGTGCTCGACCAGCGCATACATGCTGTTCCCGGGCCTTTTGATCGTTGCAGTCGTATGGCTGCCGTCGGTATGAAAGAAGGTGGGAACAAACTTCAGCTCCCGGGTGGACGGGTCGAACCATACGCCTGTTGTTTTCCCATAATTCAGCGGGGAAGCGACCTCGATAAGGCGGGATACGTACGTATCGCCGAAATCGTCTGCCGTGATTGTCTTGCCGCCGCTCTCCGCCGTGATGGTAAAGTCATATACTTCGGTTACAAGCTTAAGACCGTTCTCTCCGGCTTTAACGGAAAATGGCTGTCCGGCCGCTCCGCTTATTTTCTCGATGAGAATGCTGACCTTCACATCCTTCAGCTCCGCTTGAAGCGAAGCCACCCATTGGTCCAGCTTCAAAGCCCTTACTGGCAAATCATACCTTGCTTCATTGTATTGAATGGATATGATGACGCCGCCGGTTTGGCGAATAAGCTCCGCTAAGGCCGTTGCTGGAATGTCAACTCGAACCGCTGTCAACGGATTGCTGGCGTCAATATGGATAGTATTCATGGCTGCAGGATTCGCTTTTAACGCCTCTACAGCATTAGCCAAGATCTCGTCGGTTAAAGCAGCGACAGCGACGGACTTTCCGTCCGCTTTGACCGTCTGGGGCATAGGGCTTACCACAATGCGGACTCCGTCTCCACCGCTTTGCATTTGAGGCTGCGCGACAGCCGCTGAACCTCCTCCGCGTCTGCCCCCCGTTCCGGGATTCGAAGGATTGCCCCCGTCCCCTCCGATGACAACAGATACTGAGCTTGCGCCGGTCCAGATGCTTTCCGCTTCTTTGGAGGACACGGCGGTTACTTTCACCAGCTTGACCGAAGCCGTTCCGGCAGCCTTCGTCTTGAAGGTCAGGCGGCTAAGGGTGACATCTCCGCTTTCACCAGCCACTCCCTTGCCTACCTTTGTATAAGCGAAGGTCAATACATTGTCCTTGTGAATCGGCCCCATGGAAAAGCCGCTGCCGTTCATCCCATTCTTTTGCTCAATAAAATTCAGCTTGGACGCATCATATTCAATGACAGCCTCATATCCGTACAGATCCTTTTGGCCGCTTCCTTTTAACGTCACTGTAAATTCGCGGTCCAGTTCCGTCGTGCTTGTGCTTGCCTCCAGCGAAAACACAGGAGGGGTCTCCGCACGAATCCCTTGCGGCAGGATCGGCCACACCCATACAAGCATCATAAGAAAAATCAAGCAGCGCTGCAGTCTCTTCACCGAGCCCATCCTTTCTTTCTGAAAATCAGGGAAAGGCGCAGAGCCCATCCTATTGGATCGGACTAGATTCGCGCCGTTCCCCTTTCCGTCCCAGCTCCTATTCGATCAAATTCGCAATATGAACGAGATCCGTAATATTAATGATTCCGTCTTGATTAAAGTCCATAGGCTTGACTTGCTCCCAATTTGGAGTGGAGCTCGTGAATCCGTAGTACGATGCAATCATGCCCAGATCTGCGATAGTGACGAGCAAGTCGTCATTGAGATCGCCATCAACCGGGGCGTATTTCTTCGCTTCAAACGCCGCAACCGCAGCATTCAGCTCGCTGGCTGCGCTATCAAGCTGCTGCTGTGCTGCTTCCAGGTTACTCAGCATGGCTTTGGCTTTGTCGATAGCAGCTTTCAGCTCTGACTTGGCCCCCGCCGGGTAATGTCCTGCATGCATGCCTTCCAATGCGGAGGCATATACCGCTTCCGCGTGCTCAATAGCCTTCTGCAGAGCGGCTGCGTCTACTCCGCCCACCTGGATGCTGATCGATGCCCCGCTTGGCTGTACAACGCCTCCGTTTTTATCTGCCAATTGGACGGACTTGGTCGATATCGACGTAGATGCAGGCTGACTTAAAGTCTTGGCCATCCAATTCAATTGAATGACAGGGCCGTCTGCGGCAACCGCACCAGTTTGCCCCATGCTAACCGCAATCAGGCGAAGCTCCCCAGGCGTGTTCTTCTTCTCCATGACATACAGTCCGTCAACGAGGGATTCTGCTGACACGAACTCAAGAACAGCCGCATCGTATTGCAATGTAATATCCTGGGCAAAAATAGCATTCGATGCACCCATATTAGCCAGCCCGAACTGAACCGCAAGCGGCTTGCCGTAATCGACTTGCCCGGAACCGCTCAGCTTCGCTATCGGCAGAGATGATGAGCTTGGGGCAGCGGCCGCTTGGTTCGAAGGACCGCTCTCACCGGCCGCGTTGCTAGCCGTAACGATATAGTAGTATGTGGTCCCGTTCTCTACATTTGAATCCGTGTAGGAGGTTCCGGCTAGTGAATCGGCAATAGTGGAGTAGCTGCCGCTGCTCGACTGGCTTCGCTTGACTGAGTAGCTGACCGCACCGTTCACCGCATTCCAGCTTAAGACGATCTGTTTGTTTCCTGCTACAGCCGTCAAGCCGGTTGGAGCAGCAGGCACTTGAGACGGCGCAGAAGTATTGCCGTTGGCACCGATGTCCGTTCCCTTAGGCGTACCGGCCCCCTTCATATCACTGTTCGCCGCCAGCTTCAGGAAGCTCCCTACGTTAGGGGAACCGTCCGCATTACGTGCAATTGCCGGGGTCAGGCTGACGAAATCGTCGTTGCTTGCAGCTAGCCCTTTGGCATTAGTGCTTTTCTTGTTCTTCCACCATACGTTCGAGCTGTCCACATCCGTTCCGGACGTTTTATCACTCGCCGTCCCCTGGTACGACAGGTTATTCGTAAAAATATGCGTTCCCGAATCAAAGGCAAAGTTGGATTCCCCATTGGCCCATGAAGTGTTGTTGGTCATTTGGATAGACCCGGGATTGCTGTTATACGTAAATCCGTGCTTTTTGTTCTGGAAGGCGATGCTATTTTGTACGATGTGATCTACTTTAATCTTCTCGCCTCCGAGCTTGAAGCCGTTGCCGTCGCTGTTCGTGGTCGTGTTCCCTTCCGACGTTTGACCATTATGATGGGAAATGCTGTTGCGGATAATAACCGGATAGGTAGCTCCCGTATCCGTCTTCGTATACAGATCCCAGCCGTCATCGGTATTATAGGCGGCGATGCAGCCGTCGAACATGTTGCCCGGACCGATCGTAAGCTTGGCGGCAAAGCCGTCCGCATCCTCCCCATTATCCGGATCAAAATTATCGTGGGAATACACATTGATGATTTCGTTGTAGCTCGGCCACTCTTCCCGGGAGGCAGTGGAGCTGTAACGGCTGATTTGTAAGCCGGTATCTTTGTTATGATGCGTCTCTACGTTCTCGATACGGTTATAATTGCCCCCGATAAAGATTCCGTTGTCACCCGCGCCTTTCACCTCCAGCCCATACACAAACCAGTAGCTGCCGAAGATTTGCAGGCCTCTCATCGTAGAGTCAAACGCTTCTGCCGAGAAGTCCATGACCGGCTTCTCCGAGCCGTAGGCAGCCAGCTTTTTCCGGGCATCCGCAGTACCGCTGTTATTGCGCTCGATAGTCACAGGTGAGGAGTAGCTGTAAGTGCCGCCGCGCATGTAGATCGTTTTTCCTGCGCCGATTTTTGTCAAAGCTGCCGTTAACGACATCGGACTTGCCATCGTTCCCGCATTGGAATCCAAACCGTCTGGAGACACGATAATGTCGCCTTCTACCGGATTAGGTGTCGTTACTTGTGCCGGAGTAGCACTTACGACAGCCGAGCTTGCGCTTTCGCCCGCTGCATTAAGAGCTGTGACCACATAATAATAGGTCGTTCCGTTCATCACAGCGGTATCCGTGTGAGTGGCAGCAGCTATATTGGAAGCCAGCTCACTGAAAGGACCGGCTGCACTCGTGCTGCGCTTAACACGGTAGGAGTCTGCCCCCGAGACCGCCCCCCACGACAGCTGTACCTTCGAATCGCCTGCACTTGCGGTGAAGCCCGTTGGAGCCGCCGGTACTACCGGTGGATCCACCACAATGGCCGGCGTTGCACTCACTTGAACGGAGCCGGCCCCTTCTCCCGCTGCATTGACAGCGGTAATCACGTAGTAATAGGTCGTTCCGACCGTTACCGACGTATCCGTATAACTGAGCCCAGTCGTTGTAGCAACGGTCTGATAACCGCTTCCGTTCACCGTGCTGCGCTTGATATGATAGCTGGTCGCGCCGCTGGCGGCGTTCCATTGGAGCGCAATTTGACCGTTTTTCGTCGCAGCTGCTTTGACGCCTTCTACCGCGGCAGGGACCTCCACGCTTCCCCCACCGGTTGAATAACCCGAGGTAAGCAGCCAATTTTCCTTAGCCCAATGCAGCTGGCCCGCACCCGCTCCCTCCGGCCCTGTCAGACGGGAGATCAGAGTGGACGGATCGTCTGCGCTATAGCTGTAAGGAAGCTCCGTCATCCCGCTCCATGCAAACTCCAGCGGAGGGGCCGGTACCGGAGCTAACGGACTGTCCGTTGTATTGCTGTCACCTTGGAATACTTTGCCGTCCATTGAATAGATCGTATTTTTCGCTAAAATTTTGCCGGTATACTGCGTCTTCGCGGCATCCACCTGGTTGTTTCGGATCGGATAGAACACGTCGATAATATGGGAATTCTCAACGAGTACAGCTCCTCCTTCCGTAGAAATAGCCCCATTACTAGTGATGCCGAAATGATATCCTTTGGATGAAATTGCGGCCGCCTGGGCATCGGAAATCCGTTTTTTGGCCTCCCAGTTGCCTGCACTGTCCATTACGATATTGTAAGCGTGTACATTACCGCCTCTAAGACGAGGCATCCGATCCTGCATATCTTTGTAATAGTTATGGTGCAAGGTTACCTGGAGGTTGGGGTTCTTGGAATCAAATTCCGTCGCGCCTACCAGATGCTGCTTCTTTTGGCCGGCCGATACGGCGATAATATCATCGGTGCTCAGCCCTTGATCCCGTAAAAATTTGTACATCGCATAATTTGACGGGTTCTGCTCCAGATAGTTGATTTGCCGGGTAACCCAGCTGTTCCCGCTTCGGTCATCGCCTCTAAACAGTGACCAGGAAATCGTTACGCCAGACGAGCCCTGCTTGACGTCGATGCCGCCGTCATAGGATTTGTTGAAGGTGCAGTGGTCGATCCATACCTTGGAGTCGTCCTCTACCGTCATGAAATCCCAATCGTTCTTATCGTAATCGCCCTTGGAAAGCTCATCCCACTCCCACAGCTCATCGAATTCCAGGTTGCGGAAGATCAGATTGGAGCTGTGCTTGACAGTGAAGCCGGCATGCTTGATTTTGGCCCCGTTAGCCGAGAAGATCGTCATGTTATTGACGGTATCGATATAGATTTTGCTGACACCGGTCTCCAGAAGAACCGGATGCGTCTTCGGTGCGATATTAGCAACGAATAGGGAGCCTGCCGCCGTCTTGGCTTCCGCCGGAATCTCGTTCCAGCCCAGGTCCAGATCGTTCATAATCTCGACGACTTTGTATCCGTTCTTACGGTTAATGGCTTTAGCGAAATCAAGAGCGTTGTACACTTTGATGTATTTGGCATCCGTCTCCGGAATGCTGCCTCCGCCTGGATTCCCGTTTGCAAAGCCCGTTAGATTATACTGTTCCACAGGCGGCGCCTCAACCGGCGTTGCGGTTACCGCTGCAGACGGTACGCTTTCCCCATTGCTGTTTACAGCCGTCACGGTGAAATAGTAGGTCGTATGGTTCGTCAGACCCGTGTTCACGTAGCTGGTCGATGGAATGGCCGAAGCGACCGTCTCGTAGTTCAGCCCATCCGTACTGCGTTTCACATTGTAGCTCTGAGCGCCGCTGACCGGATTCCAGGATAAGGCCACTTGGCCTTGGCCCGCTGTCGCTTTTAATCCAGCTGGAGCCGACGGCGGAGGCGATTGCACCGGAATGGCCGTCGCTTCTGTCGAATTGCCGCTTTGTCCCGCTTCATTTACGGCGGCTGCGACAAAATAATAAGGCTTGTTGTTCGTCAATCCTTTGACAATATAGGCATTCGTCTCGATTCCCGCTATCTCGGTATAAGGGCCTCCGCTTATCTCAGCATATTTGATAATGTAGCTTTCCGCCCCGGAGACAGGAGTCCAGGTCAAGCTCACTTCCCCGTTCCCAGATGCCGCAGTCAGACCGGCTGGCGCAGAAGGGATTTGCGGAGCTTGCGGAGTGGCTGAAGCTTCGTTCGAAAGGCTGCTTTCGAGCCCATTCATTGCAGCGGTAACAACATAATAGTAAGTTGTGCCGTTAGTAAGCCCCTTGTCCTCGAAAGACGCAGCGCTTAAACCGGCGGCAATCTCCGTATAAGGTCCGCCGGTCATATTAGACCGCTTGACCGTGTAGGTCATCCCGTTGACCGCCGTCCATGTCAATTGGACCAGACCGTTACCGGCAGCCGCAGTGACTCCTGTCGGAGCAGAAGGCTTTGCCACTTTGGTGTACACCTGCAAATTGTCATAATACATGCTGGCCGTTTGGGAGCCGGCCGTATAGGCTTGCAGCTGCGCTGCTTCCGCGGGGGATGCCGCTTCCGTAAAGCCCCATTGTCCTGCGGAAGTATAGGCGCCTGTCGGGCTTGTTCGTACGAAGGATTCCGCTTTTTGCGCATTCGTATCTATTTCGATTTTGAAATGATACCATTTGTCCTTTTCAAAATTGGGAACAACCTTTTTATTGGAACCGCTTACGTATTGAGATACGTTAACCCCGGAATCGCTCAGGCGGAGCTCGACCAGGGCTTGACCGGCCTGGTTTTCCACTCTCATCATCCGATAGTTCGTCGCATCCGTTCCGGACTTATCCGCACGCCAGTCGAATTCCACCGTCACCAATCCGGTCGCCTTCGATGGAAACGTCCGAAGGAAGCGAGTCGTTCCCGAGCCCGAATCCAGCACATGCATCAGCTTCCCGGTCTTATCGTTATTAACCGTTCCATTAGCGATGTCACCGGCCCCGAGAATGCCTACATCGTTGGAAGCCGTTCCTGGATTGGGGCTGATCGTATACCCCGCTGCTTCCAGATCCGCCCTTCCCGAGCCCGTTTCGTAATCATCGTTGACGATTGTCGTCGCTATAAAATCTCCGTTCGCGGCAAACGAAGGATTCATCAACGCTAAGGAGCTTAACTGCAATACGTTCAAAGCCATCGCAGCACTTAACACTACGCTTAATAATCGCTTAGCTTTCATCCTCTACCCCCATAAAGTATTAATGATTTCAGAGCGATGCTGTCTTACCTGCTGTTGCTGCAAGCATGTCCTTCCGCCTCGATGGACTTTTTCAGCGGACACCCGTTCACCTCCTAGGCGCATCATTCATGCCAACGTCACTTTCCAACTAAATGCTACTACATCCCGAATAATCATTAGGTTACATATATGGAATATTTATCATGAAATGGGGGATTTAACGGAGATGCTGAACAAATGATTATCTTTTGCCCGGATTAGGAATGGTGTACAAAAAAAGAGACCCGGCCAACGGGGCCAGGTCTTGAAGTGTTTATATTAAAAAGGGGGTCTTGGTTATTATATTACACAAGAAACATGTTAAAACGATAACAGAAATATTTCAGTTATGTAACAAATAAGAAAACGCTTACTATCATATGTTATCTATAAATGAGAAAAGCTATCAAAACGATGAAAAAACTTCTCAAATCATTGATAATAGGTCTCAAATCAACGATAAACGCTCTCAATTAAAGTATTTGCCAAAATTCCGGACTTGACGTATAATCCGAACATAGCAAATATTCCATCAAGGCAGGTGAACATAGATGAAAGAGTACGATTATCATCATCTACATCATGTGAAAGAGCAATCCAAATCGAAGAAGACGCTGTGGGTTACCCTTCTGTTGACTTTGTTTTTTACGATTGTAGAAATTATCGGGGGGATCTTGTCCAACTCGCTTGCTCTCTTATCCGATTCGGCCCATATGATTTCCGACGTTCTGGCGCTGGGGCTCAGTATGGTAGCCATTTATATGGCCACTCGCCCTCCTAACGCCCGGTTTACCTTCGGCTATTTACGCTTTGAAATTATAGCATCCTTCTTGAACGGACTGGCACTCGCTATTATCGCTGTCGGAATTTTCGTCGAAGGGGTTCGCCGTTTCCTGAATCCGGAGCCAATCGATTTTAAGCTTATGCTCATTATCTCTTCCATCGGACTTGTGGTCAACGTGGTCCTGACCCTGGTATTAAGCCGCAGCATGAAGGAAGAAGAGAATTTGAACGTTCAAAGCGCGCTGTGGCACTTTATCGGCGATTTACTCAGCTCGGTCGGCGTTATCATCTCCGCCACGCTGATTTATTTTACCGGCTTGCAGTGGTTTGACCCTTTGATCAGCATGGTCATCGGCGGCATCATCTTTATCGGCGGCTGGAAAATTATCAAGGAATCGTATCTGATTCTGATGGAATCCGTTCCCGAACGGTTCAACCTTGATGAAATCCGCAGCGACATTGCAAAGGTCGAAGGCGTCGAGGATGTGCATGAAATGCATTTCTGGGCTATTTCGTCCGATCATTATTCCTTGACCGCTCACGTCTTCATCAATAATAAAGTGCAGCCCTTCTGCATTATATTGGCGATTAACGAAACTTTAAAAGAAAAATACGGGATCGAGCATTCGACCATTCAAATGGAGAATGCCCATATTCACCCGCACGGAGAATACGGCAAAGAATTTTTACGGCATCAGGAAGAAGAACAATCCAAGCTTGTTACCGTATAGTGCATTCCTCCGATATGCAAAAGCACCCTCCAACCTGTGAGAAGAGTCTTCTTACACAGGTGAGGGTGCTATTTCTTACCTCGAGCCATGAAAGGCATTGGTGATATGGCAGCGTCTTATTTTTATCTTTCGTACCAGTATCCCTTGATTCCCTTCTCCAGGCGAACCAGAGCTTCCAGATAATAATAGTCGCCCCAGATCATATAATCATCCGGCGCATTGTCGCCGCGAACATGGTACGATCCATGCTCCAGGAACCCTTCGGCATCCGGTTGACCGATCGTAGCATACCCC
The DNA here is from genome assembly GCF_039543185.1 of Paenibacillus vulneris. Taxonomy (NCBI): domain Bacteria; kingdom Bacillati; phylum Bacillota; class Bacilli; order Caryophanales; family Paenibacillaceae; genus Paenibacillus; species Paenibacillus vulneris. The sequence goes on from NZ_BAABJG010000021.1 coordinate 280,959, forward strand.
TTAATAAGCCCTTTCAAGGAGCGTTCCAATCCTTCCTCCAGGAACTTGCGGTCGGCATCGTTCGCATCCAAATGAGACAAGAGCTCAATCAAGCCGGCAGCCGTAATGGCGGATGCGGAGCTGTCCCGGTATGTTCCCTCTTGTACCGGAACGTTGAAGTCCCAATACACCACGTCGTCTTCCGGAAGTCTTTCCAGGAAGTAACGCGCCATTCTTTTGGAGGTTTCAAGGTACAGAGGGTTCTTGGTGTAGTGATAGGACAAAGCAAAGCCGTAGATTCCCCATGCTTGTCCGCGCGTCCATGTCGAGCCGTCCTGGTAGCCTTGATGAGTTCCGCCGCGAATCGCTTCGCCATTTTCCGGGTTAAAGTAAAACGTATGATAAGAGGAGTCATCGCCGCGCACTAAAAACCTGCGGGATTTATCCGCATGCTTGATAGCTACGTCTTTATATTTCTCGTCCCCGGTCTGCTCATAAGCCCAATACAGCAGCGGCAAATTCATCATGCAATCGATAATGATGCGTCCGCCGTTCTCCGGATCATCTTTGGGTCCCCAGGCTTGAATATACTGCCCCTTCTCTCTCCACCGGGTCATCAGCCAGTCGGCTGCCTCGAGAGTAAGCTGCTTGGCTGCTTCATCGCGTTCAATAATCCACTGCGCTTTCGAGGATAGAGAGTACAGGAAGCCGATATCGTGATGATCGATATGGCTTTTGGCATCCATCCGTTTGCGGAAGCTGGCAACGGTTTTCTCTGCCGCTTCTTTAAATACCGGGTCTCCGGAATATTCATAGCAGAGCCACAAAATGCCCGACCAGAATCCGTCGGTCCAGTCCGTATTGTCATTGAGCAAGTAATGACCGTCCTTGCTGACATGAGGGAATTGACCGTTATACTTCTCGATATTCGCTTTTGTTTTTTGTACTGCGTCTTCAATGGCTTGCTTCCACATGCTCATCGTGATCTCTCCTCATATTCATCATCATTGGAAAAGCTGCTGTACATCGCTAGTTCGGACTATTGTGTTGATTTTCGAAGCATAGGAGTTAATGGAATTCGGATTTCATTCCCTTCACGAGCCGGCAGCGGAGGCAGCTGCGATGCCCGAGCAAGCTTCTCTTCTTCCCCGAGCTCCGCAAGCATGAGGCGAATCGCCAGCTGAGCCTGCTGGCTGTAGGGAATATCCAGGGTCGTCAGCTGCGGGTAGCAGGAGGAAGAAATGACATCGTTGTTGATCCCGTGTATTTTGTAATCCTCCGGAACCTTCATTCCCTCCTCGAGCACGGCGGACATGAAACGAAGCGCCACCAAATCATCGAATGCCAGAATACCGACGGGCCCCCTGCCTCCGCTCATTTCCTTCGTCATACGAACAAGCTCCTGTAAAGGGCGGGTATCGCCATCAAGGACAAAGGAGGGGATATCCGGTGCCCACTGCTTAACTCCGTCATGGAAGCCCAGCAGCCTCTGCTTGTTCGTCTCATGGGCTCTTGCCCTTTCCAGATAAAATAACGAACGGCAGCCCTGCTCCACCAAATGCTTGACCGCTTTCCTGCAGCCATCGGCGAAGTCGAGATTGACCGCACCGACCGCAATGTCCTCCGGCCAATTCCAGCCGTTGAACAATACGAGCGGCGTACCGTCGCTCACGATCTGCCGCGTCGTTTCCGTCGACATGGCAAGGCCGTGGCAGAACAAGCCGTCTACCCTGCGCTGCAAAAGCACATCCAAGTGACGCTTCTCCATATCGGGGTCATAGCCCCCTGCGGAAAAGACCGACATATGATAACCGAAGCGGTGCGCCGTACGTTCCATTTCCTCTGCGAAAACCCCGTAATACCCAATGAAGCCGGGAACGATTAAGCCAAGCTCATAGGACTTCTTGCGGCTTAAGCTTGCCGCCATTACATTGCGACGGTACCCAAGCTCCTCAGCGGCTTTCTCCACCTTGCGAATCGTCTCCTCCGACATGGGAACCTTCCGTCGGTTCAATACATTGGATACAGTGGCTATGGAGACACCGGCTGCCTCGGCTATGTCTACAATCGTAACGGAACGGTGTTTGCTCATACCTTACTTCCTTTAATTGTTATTTAAACGTTTAAATTAAAACGTTTAAATAAATTGTATTTCATTATCGCCTGCTCGTCAATTCTTTTTTTGACTCCCTCCTTTTCCCCAAGAAAAAAGCCCTCTTGCAAGCACAAAGCTTGCGAAGAGGACTTTGGATGAATGATTCGATAAGACTACATACCAAGCCAGTTTTTGAACAATTGCTTCGTCGTATCCAGGTTCATTGCAGCAATCGAAGTTGTCAACGGAATACCTTTGGGGCAGGAGCGGACGCAGTTTTGCGAGTTACCGCAGCCTTCGATACCGCCGTCTTCCATCAAGGCTTGAAGACGCTCAGCCGCGTTCATTTCACCTGTTGGGTGAGCGTTGAACAGACGAACCTGAGAGATCGCTGCCGGACCGATAAACGTTGTTTTCTCGTTCACGTTAGGGCAAGATTCCAGACATACGCCACAGGTCATGCATTTGGACAGCTCGTATGCCCATTGACGCTTGGATTCCGCCATCCGTGGTCCCGGACCCAAATCGTACGTACCGTCGATAGGAATCCAGGCTTTCACGCGTTTCAATGCGGAGAACATGCGCTCGCGGTTAATAACCAAGTCACGAACGACAGGGAAAGTACTCATTGGCGCGATACGTACCGGCTGCTCCAGCTTATCGATAAGCGCGGAACAAGCTTGGCGCGGCTTGCCATTAATGACCATGGAGCATGCTCCACATACTTCCTCCAAGCAGTTGGATTCCCAGCATACCGGCGTCGTTTTGCCGCCGTTCGCATTAACAGGGTTCCGCTGCACTTCCATCAAAGCGCTGATAACGTTCATGTTAGGGCGGTACGGAACTTCAAACTCCTCGGTATAAGGCTTGCTTTCTGGCGAATCTTGACGGGTAACGATCAATTTAACCTTTTTGTTGGTCGTATTCGTTTCTGCCATTATTAATGTCCTCCCTTCTTGTCAGTCGAGTAGTCGCGTTTACGCGGCTTAATCAACGATGTGTCTACATCCTCCCAGCTGATAGTCGGGCCGTCCGGAGTCCATGTAGCTTTCGTTGTTTTCAGGAATTCCTCGTCATTACGTTCAGGGAATTCCGGTTTGTAGTGTGCACCGCGGCTTTCGTTACGCAGCAAAGCACCCAAAGTCATCGCGTGGGACAACTCCAGCATGTTCCACAGCTGACGTGTGAACGCTAGTCCTTGGTTGTTCCAGCGAGCCGTATCCGTCATGCTGATATTGCGGTAACGCTCCTTCAACTCATTGATTTTGGCAATGGTCTCTTCCAGCTTCTTATTATAGCGAACAACCGTCATATTGTTGGTCATCCATTCGCCAAGCTCTTTGTGAAGCACATAAGCATTTTCTTTGCCTTCCATTTTCAGCAGGCTTTCATACTTATCGGTATGCTTCTTCTTCTCACGATCAAAGATGGAAGAGGAGATATCGTCTACATGCTTGTTCAAGCCTTTGATATACTCAATAGCTTTAGGGCCTGTAACCATACCGCCGTAGATAGCGGACAACAGCGAGTTCGCACCGAGACGGTTAGCGCCATGGTATTGATACTCGCACTCACCACAGGCGAACAAGCCAGGGATGTTGGTCATTTGGTTAAAGTCAACCCACATTCCGCCCATCGAATAGTGAACGGCAGGGAAAATTTTCATAGGGATTTTACGAGGATCGTCACCCATGAACTTCTCATAGATCTCGATAATACCGCCCAGCTTAACGTCCAGCTCATGCGGGTCCTTATGCGAGAGATCCAGGTAAACCATGTTCTCGCCGTTGATACCCAGCTTCATGTCTACGCAGACTGCGAAAATTTCACGAGTCGCGATATCACGAGGAACCAAGTTACCGTAGGCAGGATATTTTTCTTCAAGGAAGTACCAAGGCTTACCGTCTTTATAGGTCCAGATCCGTCCGCCTTCACCGCGGGCCGACTCGGACATCAAGCGAAGCTTGTCATCTCCAGGAATCGCCGTTGGGTGGATTTGGATAAACTCACCGTTAGCATAGTGAACGCCTTGCTGATAAACCGCACTTGCAGCCGTCCCCGTGTTAATGACGGAGTTCGTCGTTTTACCGAAGATGATGCCAGGGCCGCCGGTTGCCAGAATAACAGCATCGGCTCCGAACGTCAGCACTTCCATGCTGCGAAGATCCTGAGCAGCTACGCCGCGGCATACGCCGTCGTCGTCAAGCACTGCGCCGAGAAATTCGAAATGCTCGTACTTCGTAACAAGACCCGCCGTCTCCCAACGACGCACTTGCTCATCCAATGCATACAGCAGCTGCTGGCCAGTGGTTGCTCCGGCAAACGCTGTACGGTGATACTGGGTTCCCCCGAAACGGCGGAAGTCAAGCAAGCCCTCCGGCGTACGGTTAAACATAACGCCCATACGGTCCATCAAGTGAATGATGCCCGGCGCAGCGTCACACATCGCTTTTACAGGCGGTTGGTTCGCGAGGAAGTCGCCGCCGTACACGGTATCGTCAAAGTGCTCCCAAGTGGAGTCGCCTTCACCTTTTGTATTCACCGCTCCGTTAATACCGCCTTGCGCACATACCGAGTGGGAACGTTTCACAGGAACCAAAGAGAACAGGCTTACGTGAACCCCGGCTTCTGCGGCTTTAATGGTAGCCATTAACCCGGCCAAACCTCCACCGACTACGATAACTTTTTGATTAGCCATTGTTGTTCACTCCTCCTTAACCTTTAGTCATCTGCGGCACGCTTTGGAATTCCGGATTAACAAACGCGCTCAGAGACATGATAAACAAGATCGACATAATTACGAATACTACCATCCAGATAACGGAGGATACCCGTTGTGCACGCGGGCCGATTGTAATACCCCAGCTAACGAGGAAAGACCACATTCCGTTGCTGAAGTGGAATACCGCGGACACAATCCCGATACAGTACAGCACGAAAAACACGGAGTTCGATGCGATATTATGCATTTGAATTCCGATTTCTTCTTGCGGCAAGCCTAATGTGATTTGAAAGCGTGTTTGGAAAAAGTGGAACGCTACGAACAAGAAGGTAATAACACCGGTTACCCTTTGCAAGAAAAACATTTGGTTACGGAAGTAACCGTAGTTGGATACGTTGTTTTTCGCCGTGTAAGCGACGTACAAGCCGTACACCGCATGGTACAACAGCGGAAGCCATATCCCTACAATTTCCAAAAGCAGTACTAAAGGTAATTCATGCAGCCAATTCACATGTTCCATGAACTTCGCCGGACCATGGGTCGCGGAGTAGTTCGTCAGCAGGTGCTCGATCAGGAAGAAGCCGACCGGGATAACACCTAGCAAGGAATGCAGCTTGCGTGAAAAATACGAATTACGAAACATTGAAATCCATTCCCCCCTCAAAAGTATGTAGTTGTTCACATCTTGACAAACCATTTTTCATTGTACTCCCGCAGGAAACAAGCGTCAACATGAATCGCTACGCCTATTTTCCATGTATCGACAAATTTTTATGCAGTCCAGCCGAAAAAATGTGAACAATACGTGACACACACCATAGTACTCCATTATCGCTTATAATGGAAGTGCCGATTTTTTATAAACTCTTATTCAGTTTTGACATATACAATGAGCTTAATCACAAAAGGGACATTTTATTTGAAAGAAGGGACTATTTTGCTGGAAAATATCGATATTTTTGCTAAGGTCGTGGAGCTGGAAAGCTTGAATAAAGCATCTCAGGTGCTCAACATTTCTCAGCCCGCCCTTTCCCGTAAAATCATGAGGCTTGAGGAGGAGCTGGGCGTGGACCTCTTTATCCGCAAAGGAAAGCGGCTTGAGATTACCCGTGCAGGCCAAATTGTCTATGAGCACGCCATTGAGCAGCGTCATCTGGAAAGGAAGCTGATGCGCTCGATCGAGGAATTCAAGACGACCGTCAAGCCCGCGAGCATCATTATAGGGGCAAGCCTGACGACACTGCAGTCTACCTTGCCTGACCTTATCACTATCTATACGAAGAACTACCCGAATACCGACATTAAAGCCGTTACCGGCAAAACGCATGAGATCGTTCCCATGGTCAAGGAGAGGAAGGTCGACATCGGTCTCGTCGCTTCCAAAATCGAGCATCCGGGCCTCAAATGCGTGCCGCTGTTCGACGATCATTTATGCCTGGTCCTGCCGCTCGGGCATCCGTTCGTAGATAAAGCTTCTATTGAAATAGGCGACCTGCATGAGCTGCCTATGATCTTATTCTCCCGGGGCACCTGGTACCGCATCCTAATGGATGAAATGTTCCATCGCTACGCGATTCAGCCGGACGTCAAAATGGAGATCGACTCCTTCGAGGCCATCATCCGCCTGGTCTCCACCTGCAAAACAGCGACGCTGCTGCCGGAATCGTATCTGCGAAGCAATCTGGTCAAGGATAATGAGCTGGTCGTGCGTTTCATCCCCGCTTTGGAGCAAATGACAAGAACGACCTCCCTGTTGTTTACAGAAGAGGTCGTCCATCATCCTTCGGCGCAGCGCTTTATTGAGAAGGCCAAGGAGTTTTTCAAACAGCCGGTTTAGGATTGGATTGCAGCCGGTCCCCGGCCGTCTCCTTTTTCTCCTCGATACCGAGCCTTTTGGCGACATAGGCGGTCGTCCCTGCCTGCAGCAATATAGTCAGAAGAACCGCAAGAAAGGTCACGGAAGCAATGACGTCGGCATGCTGCACCCCAAGCCCTGCAACCATGCCTGACAACGCCGCCGGTATGACGCCCGTTTCGCGGACCCAGAACATAAAGACGATTTCGTTCCAGCTCCATTGAGCCCTCCGGTCAGGCAGCGTACAAATCAGCACCGCAAGGGGTCTGGCAATCAGCATGAATACGGCAATGACGCCCAGGCTTGGCCACAAGTGGGCCCAGATCACCTGGAAATTGACCTGGCTGCCGAGCAGCATAAAGATCAGCATCCGCATAATGACCGTCATATTATCGCTAAAATGCCCCATTTCATGAAGCTTGTCGTTCATGTCGAGCTTGAATACGTCCGTATTCCCCCATACAAGTCCTGCCGTAAAGGTCGCCATAAATCCGCTGACATGAAGCGTATCCCCGATCCAGTAGGAGCCTATAGCGGTTACAACCAGAGCGATAGTCGCATAATCACGGAACCAGCCCAGCTTCAAATGAGCCGTCACGAAGGCTAACGCCATGCCAATGACACCCCCGACCAGGATACCGCCTGCAGCCGTCAACACAAATTCCTTAATGCTCGCGGCAATAGAGAATGAATGGCTTCCAGTAACGACAGCCAGCACCGTGAAGGTGAGAATGGAGCCTGTCGCATCGTTGAAGGCCGATTCACTCTCGACGGTCTCACGGACCTTCGTACGGATCGTCACCTGCTTGAACACAGGGATAAGCGTAGCCGGGTCCGTGGACGAAATGATGGCTCCGAGCAATACGGCATACAGAAGCGGAATGCCCAGCAGCCAATGTGCCGCCATAGCAACGACTCCGCAGGTTATCAACACGCCCGGCACGCTCAATAGCGCGACGGACAGCCATACCTTCTTCAGGCCGGACAGCCGGATGTTGCGCCCTCCATCGAACAAAATGAGCACGGAGCCGATAGTCAAGATGAATTGATTGGTCAGTGAGCTGCTGGTCTCTGAGACCCAGTGCAGTCCCTGCCCTACAATCATGCCCGCGATCAGGAATAAAGCGACATCAGGCAGCTTCAATTTGCCGGCCAAGCGTCCGAAAACCATCCCCAGACCAAGAATGAGCACCAATAATAGCAAGATATGATGGACTATTTCCGAAACGTCGTTGGCCATGCTCTTTTGTCACTCCATTGTCCCAGATGTGCAGCGTCTCTATTTCTTGTGACGGCTGATTATTTGCTAACGGATTACTTCGCTCTCGAACAAATCAATCTGCTCGTTCGTTCCTATGATGACCATAATGTCCTGTTCATCCAGCGTATCTACAGCGGTCGGAGCAATAATGACGCCGTGCTTCTTATTGATAGCGACGACACTGCACCCGTATTTGGCCCGAGGGTCCAGCTCCTTGAGCGTCCGGCCGGATAAGCGCTTAGGTACCGACAGCTCTGCGATGGTATAATCTTTGGACAGCTCGATATAATCGAGCAGGTTCGGTGAAACCAGCTGATGCGCTACGCGAATCCCCATATCCCGCTCCGGGAAGATCACCCGGTCAACGCCGATCTTGTTCAGCACCTTCCCGTGAAGCTCGGAGAGCGCCTTCGTGACCACCATCTTGACACCAAGGTCCTTGAGCAGGATCGCTGTCAAAATGCTTGCCTGAATATCATCCCCGATGGAGACGACCGCACAATCAAAATTACGCATGCCTAGCGACTTCAACACATCTTCATCTGTAGAATCCGCGACGACGACATGCGTCAAGACATCGCTCATCTCCTCTACGGCTTCCTCATCCTTATCGATGCCCAAAACCTCGTATCCGAGATCCACCAGCTCCCTGGCCAAACTCGATCCGAATCTCCCCAGCCCAATCACTGCATACTGACTACGTTTCATTGTCTTAACTTTTCCCCTATCCGATGGTTATTTTCCCTTCCGGGTATCTGTATAATTCTTTTTCGGTTTTTGGCCCAAGCGCATATGCCAGCGTCAAAGGACCGAGACGGCCTGCAAACATCATCAGGCAAATCAATATTTTGCCGACATCGGTCAAATCCGTCGTCATTCCCATCGTCAAGCCAACCGTGCCGAAGGCGGAGGTCACCTCGAACAAAATCATCAGGAATGGATGGTTTTCCGTCGTGGACAAAATCATCGCAACGAAGATGACCATAAACAAGGCGATCATCGTAAGCGTAATAGCTTTCAAAATACGGTCCTTACCCAAACGGTAATGAAACAGGACAATGTCTTCCTTCCCCCGGACCATAGCTATCATCGCGCCAATCAGCGTCGTGAAGGTGGTCGTCTTGATCCCGCCCCCGGTGGAGCCAGGAGAAGCGCCTATAAACATCAGGATGATCATGAAAAACTGCGTCGCCTGGCGCAGGCTTCCCAAATCTACCGTATTGGCTCCCGCCGTGCGCGGAGTTACCGATTGGAAGAAGGCTGCCCAGATCTTGCCTCCCCACGTCAGTGAGCCTAAGGTTTTGGCATTCGTAAATTCAAATATAAAGATGACGAGTGCACCAATAAGGATAAGCAAGCCTGTCGCGCTCAAGACCACCTTGGAATGCAGCGACAGCCGCCGGTGGTTCCTGTAGTCCATCACGTCCGACATGACTACAAACCCAAGACCTCCCAGAATGATAAGCCCCATTGAAACGATATTGACGACGGGGTCATTGACATATGAGGTAAGACTCGTGAACGGACCATAGACCGATCCGAACAGGTCAAAGCCGGCATTGTTGAAGAAGGAGATCGCATGCCAGAAGCCAAAATAAATCCCTTTGGCCGGGCCCAGCTCCAACGACCATCGAATCGAGAAAATCACTGCCGCAGCGAGTTCAATTGTGAGTGAGTATCGAATGACCCGGCGGATCAACCTGACGATCCCTTCCATGCTTCCCTGATTCATCGCTTCCTGCAGGATTAACCGTTCTTTCAAGGAAATTCGCTTTTTTAGCGCAAAAGCAAACAGGGTCGCCATCGTCATAAAGCCCAGACCGCCGACCTGGATCAGCAAGATGATGACAATTTGCCCGAATTTCGAAAAAAACGTTCCCGTATCCACAACGACGAGCCCTGTCACACAGGTGGCCGATGTCGCGGTAAACAACGCATCCAGAAAGCGCAAGGGCTTGCCTGTAGCCGAGGCGACCGGGAGGGACAGGAGCATGGCTCCGGCAAGAATAATCAATGCAAAGCCGATAACTAATATTTGCGGCGGTGTGAGTTGAATTTTTTTGGTTACGGGCTTCATCGTTCACCTCAATTTCGGTTTTCAGGCAATAAAAAAGACACTGGAAACCCAATGCCTATACAGGTTCCTGCAACAAAGCCTACGAGGTTAGCTGACGGATTCGGACGCACAGGTACCCTATCAATTCCATCTCGCGAAATGGAATCGAATTCACCCCTTATTACTCATGGTTCCCCCGTTTTCAAAAAGAAATTCGGCTTTTTATTCAATTGATATGAATTATAATGTGCTTTGCTTGTAATCACAAAGTCGCTTTTACTCGAAAACGGGTAATATTCGGATTATTAGAATACTTAGGATGAAGCTGATAGAGCCGGCGCTTCGCTTTTCAACGATTTTCCCCTTCTTGCTCTGAATTTCATTGGATTTTGGCCGGGCATGTGTGCTAAGTTTAATGAATACAATGACATATCCTCACCATTTTATAAGCATAATGTAAGCTTCTAATTCTAAGTAAGGAGACATGGCATGGTAAAACGTCAAACCGACTTCCCTCTTCTCATTTTGGCACTTTTTGGAATTATTTTGTATGTATCGATCGCCGCCATCTCTTCCTGGCTCCAGGATGAATCGGTTGAGCAAGTACAGGAGGCCTCCCTCCCAACGGTTACGAAGCAGCAGGCAGCAGAGGCGGCCGTCCGGTTCGTTCAGGAGCGCTTCGGGCTCTCGGCCGATTATCGTACCGGCACCTTGTTTCAGTCTCATTCCGATCGAAGCGGCTATCTGCAAAAAGCGGAGCTGCTCGATGAATATGTCAAGCGCTTTGCCGCCTATCCTATCGATTATTTTGAGGTGGAAATTAACGACAATTCGAACCTTGCTACCTATTACGTAGAGGTTAACTTTACCAACTTAAATATAATGGGCTGGAACGCGTACTACGCTCCCTCGAGCAAAAAGCAGACTGTTGCCTCATTGGGAGACTCATTGGCGATAGCGGAGCAAGCGTTGAAGGACCAGGGCTACACGCTATCCGATTTCACGAGAATCCATCCGGTAACCGAGCCGGAACCGCCTGTAACGAACGGTCGCGGTATGCCTTACCTATTTGAGAGTAAAGACAAACAAATAGGAGAAGCCAAGCTTAGGTTAAGCTTGTCGGTAGACGGCGGAAAGGTCACGGCCTTCCATACGGCGTTTTCCATACCTGCGTCCTTTGCCGAGTGGAAGGAACAGCAGAATGACAATGCTTCCTTGATGACCCGGATTAGTCTCGGAGCTTCTCTCATCATGGCGGCTGCGGCTGTATTCCTTATGATTCGATACCGTAAAGAATGGACCTTTCGGCGCGGGATCTTTTTAACCTTCATTTTTGTTGCGATTTATATTTTCAACAATTTCAACATGCTTCCGGCATTCCGGACCATGCATTCCAATGGGCCTTCCGATTGGGGCGCTATGTTTAACCTTTGGTTTATTAATATTGTTACTGTTATCATGGCTGTCAGCGTCTATTTTTCGTTTCAGGCGGGACGTCAGCTATGGCAGAGGCAGGGCTGGATTACCTGGCCTGTTTGGAGGGACGAATCCTTTGGGGGGCATATCCGCAGCTCAATGATTCGGGGGTATTTGCTCTGCATTTTCATCCTGGCCGTGCAGCAAACGTTATTTTTCATAGCGGGCGAATACTTTGATGTCTGGTCCGTGAACGACCCTGCCGATTCCGTCCTGAACATGTCATGGCCCGCGGCTTTTCCTCTAATGGCATGGGCAGCGGCGATATCCGAGGAAGCCATCTACCGGCTGTTCGGCATCGCCTTCTTCATGAAGCTCGTTCGCAACCGGTTCCTTGCAGTGCTGCTGCCGAGCATGATTTGGGCGCTCAGTCATACGCAGTACCCTATCTACCCGGTCTATACGCGTTTTATTGAGGTAACGATCATCGGAATCATTTTTGGCTATGCCTTTTTGAAATACAGCTTGATGACCGTACTCTTCGCTCACGCAACGATGGACAGCATCCTGATGGGCTTGTCGCTATTGGACTTGAAGGGCACGCCGTTTCTCATCACCGGCATCTTCTATATCCTCTTCCCCGGGCTGGTGGGCCTGGCCGTCGCTTGGCTCCATGCCAAAGCAAAGAGGAACCCTCCGACCCTCCGTACGAGTCATTAGATTCCTCCCGGTTATAATGTCAAAAAGCAGGAAGCTTCCGCCAACCTATTCGATGGCGTTGGCTTCCTGCTGATTTTCTTCACCGCTCTCATCTTCTTGAAGCGGCTCTTCCGTTTCGCCGTTCAGCGACCGCAAAATTTGCGAAGCCAGCTTTTCCCCGATTCCAAGAGGCCGGAAATCCTCAATGCCGGCTTCTTTTATTTTTTTAAGAGAGCCGAAGTGCTTCAAGAGCGCCTTGCGCCGCTTCTCCCCGATGCCTGGAATGGAATCCAGAGTCGATACGACCATCGACTTCGCGCGCGTCTCCCGATGGAAGGTGATCGCGAAACGGTGGACCTCATCTTGAATCCGCTGGAGCAAGTAAAATTCCTGGCTGTCCCTGGGAAGCGGAACGACCTCGGGCGGGTCTCCCGTCATCAGCTCCGCCGTTTTATGCTTGGCGTCCTTAACAAGGCCGCAGACCGGGATATATAGCCCCAGCTCATTTTCAAGCACATCGACGGCCGCCGAAATCTGCCCTTTGCCGCCGTCCACGACGATAAGATCCGGCATTGGCAGGTTTTCTTTAAGTACCCGTTCGTATCTCCGGCGAATAACCTCACGCATCGTTTCGTAGTCGTCCGGCCCTTGCACCGTGCGAATCTTGTATTTGCGGTATTCCTTGCGGTCCGGCTTGCCGTCCGTAAACACGACCATGGCCGATACGGGATCGGAGCCCTGGATGTTGGAGTTATCGAAGGCCTCGATACGGTGAATCATCCCGGTACCGAGCCATTCGCCCAAATTTTCCACCGCTTTGACCGTACGCTGTTCGTCTCTCTCAATAAGCCGGAATTTCTCCTCCAGCCCGACGCGGGCGTTATCGCACGCCATATGAACCATATTTTTTTTCAAGCCGCGTCGCGGGATATGGACCTTCACCTTAAGCCAGCTCTCCAGCGCTTCCTTGACGTCGGTCTTCATTCCTTCGGCGAGCCCCGCAGGTTCCTCTTCGCTGGAGGATTCCGGAGCTTCGGCGCCCGCTGCGTTCGCTTCCTGCTCTTGCTCCGGCTCCGCAGGCAGGAAGACCTCCCTCGGCAGGGCGGGGTTATCGCTGTAATACTGCGTGACGAAGGAAACGAAATCCTCGTATTCCTCGCCGTAATAAGGGAACATCGAGGCGCGCCGCTCGATCAGCTTCCCTTGGCGCATGTACAGAATTTGGACGCACATCCAGCCCTTATCCACCGCGTAGCCGAATACATCCCGGTCCACAATATCGTGGGTTGTAATCTTCTGCTTCTCCATGACCGCGTCGATATGAACTATATGATCGCGCAGCTCCTTGGCCCGTTCGAAATTAAGCTCCTCCGCCGCCTCATGCATTTTGCGGGTCAAATCCTGCTTAATTTCATCGTGCCCCCCGTTCAAGAACCGGGTAATCTCCTGCACCATCCGGTCATATTCTTCCTGAGCGACCTCGTACTCGCACGGGGCAACGCATTGCCCCAGGTGGTAATACAGACAGACGCGCTCCGGCAGCGTCTTGCATTTGCGGAGCGGATACAGCCGGTCTAACAGCTTCTTCGTCTGCTGTGCAGCAAAGGCGTTCGGGTAAGGGCCGAAATATTTGCCCTTGTCCTTATACACCTTGCGGGTCACCTCGAGCCGCGGATGCTTCTCATTCGTTATCTTGATGTACGGGAACGACTTGTCATCCTTAAGCAGCACGTTATAGCGGGGATAATACTGCTTGATCAGGTTACACTCAAGTATTAATGCCTCTACGTTGCTGGCCGTTACTATATATTCAAAGTCGGCGATCTCATTGACCAGAGCCTGCGTCTTGGCGCTGTGGCTTCCTGTAAAATAGGAGCGGACCCGGTTGCGCAGCACCTTGGCCTTACCGACATAAATCACCTTGTCGTCTTTATTCTTCATCAAGTAACAGCCTGGCTTCTCCGGCAGCAGAGCCAGCTTGTTACGGATCGCTTCGTTTCGCCGCTTGCGCTCCTGTTCCTCCTCGTGCATCGTCATCGCGACCTATCTCCTTTCTCACAACTATCCCATGAACATGACGTTGCTTCCTTCTTAGGCATAAGCAATCCTCCAAGGATGCGGTGGAAGCCTGCTTGGCATTGTCTTATGCAACAAAAAAAGCTCTTTTCCAGCATAGCAGAAAAAGAGCTTTTTCTCATTAACAGTTTTCGTTAGAAAACATTATTGATTGCGGGTTACAACGTTTTTCAAAGCGTCCTTCGATTGGAAGCCTACCACTTTATCAACCGGTTGTCCGTCTTTGAACACGATCAATGTAGGGATGCTCATAACTCCAAAACGGGATGCGGACTCAGGATTGTCATCCACGTTCACTTTAGCGATTTTCACGCTGTCCCCCAATTCTTGATCAAGCTCTTCCAATACAGGAGCGATCATTTTGCAAGGTCCGCACCAAGGCGCCCAGAAATCAACAAGAACCGTACCGGATCCTTCAACTTCATTCTTGAAGGATTGGTCCGTAACATTAACGATAGCCATCGTATGTCTTCTCCTTCCACCGGATAAAATAAAATGTTGTCAACAAGTAAAGTATACCACAATACCCCCTATTTTCAACCGCCGCCCGACTCGTCCATCTGTTGCCATCCATGAGCGGCTTTACCCTGTACTCATTTTGAAAAACGTCGCATAATTGTCACTTTCCCCTGCTTTACAATTATCTTCGTATTTGGGTATACTATTCGTAATTAGGACTATGCACAAGACTTTCCTACGGAAATTCTTAAGGAGGAAATCAATAATGAGCGATCCAAAGCATCCTGAACTTCATGTGATGGAAGAACCAACCAACGACTTTTTGGACGTTGCAATCGGCTTCGGCGTATTCTTCGGTGTTCTTCTGCTGATTGCTGTAGTCGCAACCGTTGTTCAGGTTATGACTCGCTAATAGGTTATCAAAGGTCTGTCCAGCTGACACAAGCGGGGCAGGCTTTTTTATTTTGCAAGAACGGCTGGCGAATGCAAATCAATGACGAACCTTATATCACCAATGTCACTAAGTAACGGATTTGCTGTCCATTACTCTGTCCTTAGCCATTTTAGCTGCTCGCCCAAATTGTACATAATACAATGCAACCATCATAACGACCAGAATAGCCAGTACCAGAAAAATGTCGCTATATACGAATGTAGTGCTGTTTTGAGGTATCGGATTGAAGTGAACGGTCGAAGTGCCGAAATCCAGTACCTTGCCGATGGCAGCGGCAGATGCAGCCGAAGAAATAAAAGTGATCATGGAGAACAATCCCATTCCTACTCCTATATGCTCTTTGGGCAGCGCTCGTGAAACGGTGTTCGACATCGCAATTTGCATGAACGATTGACCAAGGACACCGAAAATGAGAAAGATCGCAATAAAGACTGGCGACATGCCTACGACGGAAGACAAACAAACGAAACCGATAATAAGAAGTGCTGCTGCTGTATACACAAGAAACGGATTTCCCTTTTCATCAGCTAACTTGCCGCCTCGCCGACCCAAAATCGCTGCCATTATGGCTGACGGTAACATAACCATTCCAATGAAAACCGGTGACAAATGGTTTACAGAAGAAAGCAGCTGAGGTGTGACGAATGGAATAGCAAAGCTAATCCCAATCATGACGAAAGTAATAATCAGACCGAATGAAAACGGTTTATTTCGAAAAATAGCCGGGTCTATAAACGGCGCTGTGGCTAAGCGTATACGTAATAAGAAAAGAATAAAAGAAATAGCACCCGCTGCAGCAACCCAAATATTTTCTTGAGTTAATGCCAGTAGTAGAAGGGCTACTGTGCCCGCCAAAAGTGATCCGCCAATAAAATCCATTTTGCTGGCGACTCCCTTTTCATCCTCTAAATATTTCCGATACATCGGCAGCGTAAACAGCGATAAAAGCGAAATCACAAATAAAACCCGCCAGTTCCACGTACTGCTCACCACCCCGGCAATGATTGGACCGAGTGCCAAACCTAGTGCGTATCCGATTGCGACGGTACCCAGTGCACGACCGCGCCTTTCAGGTGAAAAGTAACGGACTGGCACGATCATTGTAACCGCTGGAATGACCGCTGCACCCGCTGCCTGCACAATTCGTCCCACAATGACCATCCAATATTGAGTAGCGACGAGACCTACAACAGACCCCATAGCAAAAAATAGCAGACCAAATGTCAGCAAATTCTTCAAGCTGTATCTGTCTGTCAATTTTCCGTAAGTTACCGAGCCAATTGCATATACAATCATATAGCCCGTAATGATCCAGCTCCCTTGTGACGGCGAGAGCTGAAACTGATTATTGATAATCGGAAGTGCAACATTAAACATGGTTGCATTCATGACGGAGATAATGAGCGTAAAGACAAGAATACCAAGTAATAACTCTCCTGCATTCTTTTGAATACTATGATTGGTTTGCATTGGAATGCCTCTTTTCTATAGGACAAAACAGCCCTGCTGAAGCAGCGCTTCTGTTTTTCCTTTGATTGACAAATTTATCACGCTGTGAAACTGGAAGCATTTCTTTGCCGCAATGGCAAAGAAATACTTCCAAAGTTCCGACGGGTTATTCAGGGTAATTTGAAATTGATTTTGTTTTTGATTTTGCTCCCACAGCCGCAAATGATCGTATGCTTCAAAATTTTAATTGGCTGCTGGCACATGGGGCACACACTTTGATGAATCGGATCGTTCAGTTTCACTGCTTCCTCCGTACTTGACGTTGTTTCGCTTGGAGCATTGGGGATTCCCGCCCCGTTGCTGTATGTAGGCATCAACACAAGCACGCATACCACAACCAATTTTTATTCATGTCATCATCTCCTATGACCCCAATATCTTGGGTTACTTGACTTCCCCTGTTGCCACGAGAACGGCTCTTCCCAACGTATGGCTCTGCATGGTGAATCCTAAGAGAGCCGGCGTGGAGTTAGAGTCGACGCCGACATTCTCAACATCCAGCGCATGAACGACAAAATAATACCGATGGGGACCGTGTCCCGCTGGAGGCGCCGCACCGATAAACCGTTCGAGCCGCAAATCGTTCGGCAGCTGCAAGGCGCCTTGCGGTAAGCCGCTGCCTTGCTCGTCGCCTGCGCCGGTTGGCAGTTCGGTGACGCTGGCAGGGATGTTGATGACGGCCCAGTGCCAGAGGCCCGATCCGGTCGGTGCGTCCGGGTCATACGCGGTGACGGCAAAACTCTTCGTCCCTTCGGGCGCACCCGACCATTTCAAATGGGGCGAAAGATCTTGTCCGCCCTCCACTCCTGACATCGCCGAATATTGCTGAGGCGATAAAGGAAGGCCCTCCGCAATGTCGTTGCTCGTCACCTGAAAAACGGCGACTTCCGGAAATTTGGCAAATGGGTTGTTACTCACTGTAAATTACCTCCTTTTTTTGAATACAATTCGATTATATTCATAAGAATCGATTCTGTAAATACAAATCGATTAATTATTTAATTATCGAATTTCACTCTTGTTTTTTTATAGATTTCGGTGTAAATTATTTAAACGTGTATAATCTCGATGTGCATGAAGGATGGTGTCGGCTTAATGGCCAAAAGAAACGGTTCGTCCACTTTAAGCGAAAATGTCACGAAGAAGCTGCAGTCCGATATTCTGACCGGACAATATGAACCGGGCTCTCCATTAACCGTTTCAGAATTAGCCAAGGGCTTCGCTGTCTCGGTTGCAGTCGTTCGAGAAGCACTAACCCGGTTGGCGACCCAAGGCCTCGTCCTGCAAAACCCGAATCACGGATTTTCAGTGAAAACGGTGTCAGAAGAAGAACTGAAAAGCATCATAGAGGCGCGGTTGATCAATGAATCCGCAGCATTACGCCTGTCTATCGCCCATGGCGATCTCACATGGGAATCCGGTGTAATCGCCGTTCACCACAAATTGTCGCAAACGCCAGAGTACAAGGAAGTGAATCAAAAGCTTGCCGTTAGCGAAGAATGGTCTGATCTCCACCGTCAATTTCATTACGAACTCATCGCGGCATGTCCAAATCCGGTTCTTCTGGATATTTGCAGACGCCTCTGGGAATTAAGCGAATTTTATCGGCATTGTTCGGTCCCGCAGCAGTCCGTTCGTGATGGCCGCGCCGAACATAAGGCGTTAACAGATGCCGTTCTTAACCGCGACAGCGATCTTGCCGTCGAGATCTTTAAAGCTCATATCCAACTCACCGCGGAAATCGTCCTTGACAACCGATAAACGGTTATGCCTACAAATCGCCGCCTAACCCAAATCCGTTTTAGACAAATATAAAATAACCCCACAAAGTGGGGCCTTGGCCTCGAAGCTGATTCAGGTATAAAAATTCTATACTATAAAAAAAGAAGCAGCTGCTCTAGGGCAACTGCTTCTTTTTTTATATTAGCGCAGGATCGACAGATCTGATCCATGACTTCATTTTCTCCGAACAACCAATCGGCAGCTTACGCCGGCATGACCTGCCCGTATTTCGATATTAACTGCCACGCTTGTTGTATCCGTTAACCAGCACGACATCGACAAAAGGACGGATACGATCCATGATTCTTCTTCCCTTGAACTCCTCATCCCCATCCTTGCTCGTGAAGCTGAAATGCTGCTCCAGTGCCTCCAAATCATGGTTAGAGGTAAAGAACGTAGGCTTCCGGTTCATCCGGTAATTCAGAATGGAGCCCATCACATGATCGCGCAGCCACGGATTCAAATTCTCCGCGCCGATATCGTCAAACACGAGCAGATCGGTTTCCTTCAGCACATCAATCGTTTCCTTCAGCTTCATCGGATCCTGGAACATGGCCTTTAAATCCTCGGCAAAATCAGGCATGTAGACGATAGCTCCCGTATACCCGCTCTTAGCCAGCTCATGAAGCATGTAGCACATAAGAAACGTTTTGCCGGTGCCGAAGCTGCCTGCGAGATATAGGCCCTGCTTCTGAAGCCCCTCCTGCTTCGTTTGCAGAATATAGCTGATGATCCGGTCTACCGCTTCCTCGCGGTTCGGATCTTTATCGAAAATTTCGGTAGAGGAATATCCCTGGGACAGCGCCCGCTCATCCACATAGAAGCTGCGGATCCGGCTGCGGACCGCTTCCTGCGTCTGCTGGGCGACGAACTTTTTGCACGACACCTTGTAGTCATACAGCCGCGGACCTTTATCGGACTCCTCTACCGATAGCATCGTATAATGCCCTTGAAAATCGTTCGGACATTTATCCAATCCGGGGCAGTTGGAGCATGTCGTATGCTCGGTCACGTATTGATACAGCCGGTTCATATTGATCTTCATCGTATAATCGTCAAGCATCGGATATTTGGCTCTCAGCTTGAGCACCAGCGGATCGGCCATAATCTGCTTCATCCTCTGCTCCGCCTGCTGCCGGTATTTCTGATTAGGCAAAGACTTCAGCACTTCACCGAGTGATTCCATAGCATGCAGCTCTCCTTCCCCGTCTTATAGCTTGCCGTCGAGCATCTGCGCTCTGCGGCGCATCGCTTCCCGCTCCTCAGCCGTACGTTCTCTGGAAGCGACCGGCTTGTCTCCCACAACCGGAAGCTGCGGCTTCTGCTTGCCTCGCGTACCGCCGCGCTGACTCCCTGCGGCAGCCGGAGTACGGCTTCCCCCGCGCGAGGCCTTGGCATCCTTATACTTCGTCTGCTCCCGAATGTACTGTACGGCCTGTTCGTATGTACTGACCTGCTTGGCCAGCATATCCGTGACGCTGAATTCTATGGAAGCCTTGGACCAGGAACGTTTGTTCACGTACAAATAATGAATAAGGACATTGATGACTTCTTCGCTCAGGCGATAGTTCAAATCGACTTTGGACAGCGTGTCCAGCAGCCCGTCCGGTACCGTGCCCTTCGAAAAAATCTTTTCCAGAAGAAACGTATAAGGCTCATTGCGCAAAATGTAGTTATATTGATGCTGGTTGCATTCCCCTTGGAAAATATCGGGTACCTCCAGATAATACTCCATTTCCACTGCCTTGTCTTGAGACTCGATAACCGCTCCCGCCGTCTCCGATGCCCCCGTAGACCTGCCCTGCTCAACTCGCGCCATATAGCGCGTCCGTTCCTCGCTGCGCTTCTTGTCCTGACGGAACACGGCATTCGCCTTGTGCTGGAGCACCTCCAGCGCAATCTCACCGTCCGGTTCAAAGACGCCCTCCTCATCGAGCAAGCGGCACATATCGGTCAAATACAAGCCGTATTTCTTGGCGACAAAATTAATTTTGGCCATTTGCTCAGGCTCGTACTTAAGCCGTTCCACATAAGCGCGGTTAACCGACTCTCTTGGAAAATGCATAATAATATCCGAGTATTGGAAGCCCTTGATCACGACCTCCGGCCTCTCCGCAGGCTTGGATGCGGCCGATTCGAATAATGCCTGCTCAAGCTCGTAATCGACGACTTGGGTATTCAAGCGGAACAGCTCATAGAATGGAACCGACAAATTTTCCGAGTTGGCCTGCGCAAGCTCATCGAGCTCGGGCAGCACCAGCTCATCTCTTAAGGAGAAGACCATATATTTGCCGACCTTGTCACGCAGCAGCAGCGTCAGATGCTGGTTCTTGAAAAACTCGTTCGGCGAAAGCGGAGGATACAGCGTGTATTCGTAGACATAATCGTCCGATGACTCCGCAAACCTCCGGTTCGTTCTGAGCAGTCCAATCGCCTCCAGCCTTGAGGTCTGCTCGATGAAAAACTTGCGTCCCCTTTCCCCGCCTTCCAGCTCCAAAGCGAGGAACAGCTTGCGCTGCTGCTCCATCAAGGAGCACCCGACCTTATCCGCAGGCAGCTGCAGAAACAGCGTATGGTACAGACTGATAGCAAAAGCGCCGATCATCGGCTGGTAAATCGTCGACAGCATTTTCAGATCCAGACTGCTTAATGAAAAATCGCGCATCACATAATAACGATGATATTCCGAAAAATGCAGCAAATTCGTAATCCGCATGTACTCAATCCCATCTTTGGTCTAACGTATTAATCTCCATTTTACCACAGAAATCGACAGCTGGTAGAGGGGCGCCCAAGAAAAAAACATGGTAAACGGAATGCCTCCGCCACCATGTTTCGCTTGAACCTACTCCGCTATAATTTCCTTCACCCTGCCTACGGTCCCGTCCGTGAGGCGAACCTTAATTCCGTGAGGATGGCTTGGCGAATTCGTCAAAATATCCTTCACGATGCCTGGTGTGAGCTTACCCGTACGCTGATCCTGCTTCTGAACGATATGAACCTTGATGCCTGGAGTCACGTCTTTGCGAAGCTGACCGTTCATCAGCAGCACTTCCTTTCCAAGATGAAATGGGCTAGAACATTTTGAAGCCTTTTTGACGCAGCGACTTGATGGTCGACCCGCTCATGATAGCCCCGATCAGGCCTCCGATGGCCGGAATGTAATCTGCAAAGGAATATTCGGACAGATTGGATGCAAGCGACCCTGTCTCCCAGCCCCAATAAATGACAAGTCCGATTACGAGAGCGATATATCCGTAAATAGGGAACCAGGTTGTCTTCATCAGCATGTTCAATATGAAACCGAGTCCGAAAAACAACACGAACAACAGTACCGTTACGATGATCAACTGCAGCAAGCCGTTCAACTCCTTTTAATCGAAAACATTAGATATAGTTATGTTTATTTTATATAAATTTGCTCGTCCGGTAAAGTGAACGCTTCTTGAACGAGAGAAACGTTTTTTTCCCGCGCAATCTGCTCAAAAAGGCCGCATTCATTTGCCCTTTGGGTTTGATTTCGATACAATGAAACAAGTTGTAAACGAATATTTTCCATATAAAGGAGTGTAACCCCATGAGCGATTTGGTAAACACATTGGAAGGCTGGTACGTGCTTCACGATTTCCGTGCCATTGACTGGACGGCCTGGAAAAGCTTGACGAACCAGGAGAGAAACCGTGCGGAGGACGAATTGTACAGCCTGCTGGCACAATATCAAAGCACGGAAGACCAGAAGCTCGGCAGCACCGCCTTCTATAGCATCGTCGGACAAAAGGCCGATTTCATGTTCATGCACCTTCGTGAAACGCTGGAGGAGCTGAACGAGCTGGAAACGCAGTTCAATAAATCCTTGTTTGCTCAAGTTACGGTACCGACCTATTCCTATGTATCTATCGTTGAGCTGGGCGGCTACATGGCTAAGCCGGGCGTAGACCCGATGCAGGATCCGGAAATATTGGCCCGTCTGAAGCCTATCCTGCCTAAGGCAAAGCATGTGTGCTTCTATCCGATGGACAAACGCCGTGAAGGCAACGATAACTGGTACATGCTGTCCGCCGAGGAGCGCCGCAACTTCATGCGTGCCCACGGAATGATCGGACGCAATTACGCTGGCAAAATCAAGCAAATCATCTCCGGCTCCATCGGCTTAGACGATTGGGAATGGGGCGTTACCCTGTTCGCCGACGACGCGCTGCAATTCAAGAAAATCGTGCATGAAATGCGCTTTGACGAAACCAGCGCCCGCTTCGGCGAATTCGGCGACTTCTATGTCGGCAATTTGCTGGACCGTTCCAAAATGGAAGCTATGCTGAAGCTGTAAGAAGACCTCTCTCGAGGCCTTCAAGGAGGAGCGACCGCGCACTTCGCACCCCATTCAGTTTCGCAGCAGGGAGCCCCGAATAATGATTGTTACGAGAAAAACGGGCACAGGAGGCTAGCTCCTGGTGCCCGTTTTTCTATACTCTGCGGAGGCTCAAGCGATGGTGTATCTCACCGTTTGGCCGCCTTTACGACCCGTGTGCCTGCCATCCTATCGTGCAGCGCACGCTTCTCCCGGTCCCAGCCTGCCATCATGAACCCGATGCACAGGATCAGTCCGGAGACGAACTTGCCGATCACCTCTCTTAGGATGATCCAGCCGACGCCGTTCGGCCGGCCGTCCTCGCGGACCACCTCGATACCTACCGCCATTTTCCCCAGCGTCTGACCCCAAGCGACTGTCATGGTCACATAATAGATGCAGGATAATAAAGATTCCAGTGCGGATACGGCACGCGGGGGCTCCATCGCGCTGTAGCCTAACATGACGTTCAGGATGCTGAATACAATTTGCAGTGCAATCCCGTCGATGATAACAGCTGCAAAGCGAATCCAAAAGCCTGCATATTGCCTCCCTTCCAAAGGCCGTGCAGCTGCGTTATTCCCTTCGTTCCAAGTCCAATCCGAATTGGTCGGCGATTCCATCCCTTTTCCCCCTTCACTTGATCAACAGCCTTCTAGCATCACATTTCCAATAAGTACATCATCCTCGGTCCAACCGAGATTTCCGGCAGGATCTCCTTCAATACTTGAGCTGCCGGAGAGGAAGTCTTGAACATGGCTCCTCCGAACAGCTCCGACAAGGATGGCTCTTTCACATAGCGTACGATCTTGGGATCCGTCAGACCCGTTCGGTCGACCGCATAGGCGACGGCATCCTCCAGCGTGCCGAAATCATCGATCAACCCGAGCGCTTTAGCCTGCTGTCCGGAGTAAACCCGCCCGTCCGCGATCTCCAGCACCTTCTCACGCGGGAGCTTGCGTCCCTGCTCGATGACGGTTACGAACCGTTGATAGCTTTCATCGACCAGCTTCTCGAATATTTCCTTTTCCTTCGGCGTCATCTCGCGAAGAGGGGACCCAATATCCTTAAATTCGCCGCTCTTGACGGTATTTTCCTTATATCCGAGCCAGTTCGCCGCCTTCTCATAATTCGGTATGGAGAAAATAACGCCCAGGCTGCCCGTCAGCGTAGCCGGATTGGCAAATATATAATCAGCCGGCGCCGAGATATAATATCCTCCTGAAGCCGCCATGGAGCCCATGCTGATGATGATAGGCTTTCCGGTCTTCTTAAGCTCGACCAGCTTCGAATGAATCTCATCGGAAGCCACGACCTCGCCTCCCGGACTGTTAACCCGGATGACTACCGCCTTCACGTTATCGTCCTTGCGAATTTGCTCGAGCTGCGAGATGAAGCTGCCTGCGCTAAGACCTCCCGAGAACCCGCTGCTTTTCTCCGCAATGACCCCATCGACAGTCAGCTGGACAATCTTTTCCTTGCCCTTTCCCTGCACAGTCTCCTCATTCCATTTGTTTTTCCCTGACGATCCCGTATCCGGAAACGCGGAATCGGCTTTGATGATCATAATGACAATGAATGCGGCGAACAACACGCCTAGGATCGTCCACGCCCAACCTTTTCTCCCCATCTCTCTCTACTCCCGTCGATTATGTCTCTAGTATTCTTACATGGTGCTGGACTCCAGCCCCTGAAATGCGGAATGTCTCATCCATTCTACAAGGCCGACGCCATAGTTCTGACGAATGTGCTCCACATCCTCATATCCAAGCAAGCGTCCCTCCTTAATGAGCATCGCCTTGTCAAGCAGCGGCTCCACTTCCTCCACCTCATGTGTCGTCATCACTATCGTCTGCTCCCCCATGTCGATAGAAGCAATGACACTTCGAATAATGGATTCCCGGACCAGAGGGTCAAGCCCCGACAGCGGTTCATCCATCACTACAAGCGGAACTTGGCGCGAGAGGGCCAGCACCATTTTCAGACGGGCAAGGCTGCCCTTGGACAAATGAACCAGCTTCTTGCCGAGCTCCAATTCGAATGTCTCAATCATGGAGAATGCCCTGGCAAGCCGAAAATCCGGGAAAAGCTCGTTATAAAAGCGCAGCGACTTCTCCACGGTATGCATAGGATAGAACACATCGCGATCCGGCAGGAAGGCGACTTGCCGAGCGCTTAATCTCTTAGCCTCCGACCCGTTTAAAAGCACACGCCCTGAACTGGGCCTCTGCAATCCGGTCATCAGCCGGAGAATTGTTGATTTACCGCTGCCATTGGTCCCCATGATCCCGACAATTTGTCCTCTCGGAATCGTAAAGCTGATATCCTGGATCGCCGGCCTTCCATAAAAATGCTTCCGTACTTGCTCGAACACCACAATGGGGTCTTGCCGCAGCTCCATCCCGTTACTCCTCCTTATCCGCCTTTGTCGTTTGAACTGCCGATTCGGAAGTTTCCTCCTTATCAGAAGTCTTCAAAAAGCTCTTGACGCAGGATACGATTTCCTGCCCGGTACAGCCCAGCTCCTGCATCTCTTCCGCAAACCGGGTGATGAGCTCCTCCATCAGCTGCTCCCGAATCAAGTCGATTCTCGAGCTATCCTCCGTAACATACATTCCTTGGCCTCTCCGGCTCTCTACTATACCCATTCGCTCCAGCTCCATATTCACTCTTTGCATCGTATTCGGATTCACGCCGTACTTCACCGCGAGATCGCGAACAGAAGGCATCTTCTCCCCCGGTAATACCTCCCGGCGAACAATTTGCCTGCATATACGGTGTACCAGCTGCAAATAAATCGGCTGCGTATTGGAAAATGATTCGACCACCGCTACACCTCCACTTTACGGTCCAGCAGCCAGACGGACACGAACAAGCCGATTCCAAAATGGATCCACATCCAGATATAGCTCCCCAGGGAAGCGTCATATTCTACCGTAATTTGCCCTGTCTGAAATATGAACCGGAATACGGAGGTTTGCTCGAATAACCCCTCTATACCGATTACAGCTCCAATCAGACCGATCGCTATTGGCCATCTCCATGGACCGAACTGGCTGGTTAAGGAGGCCGCAGTCAAATAGATCAACACCAGCAGGATGGCCAGGCCAACGGAGTTGGAGAGAAATTCCAGTAGGTCAGCAAGATGCGCCCCCTGCAAGAACCCTGTTATTCGATGGAACTCTTCAGCCAGATACGGCTGACTGACGCTAATGCTTTCCCCTCCAGCCTCCAAACGATAGGTAAAGCAGAACATCCCGGCCGATACCAAGAGCCCCATGGCGAACTCCAGTACACTTGCGGCATATTTGGCGCTAAGCAGCTTCCATCCCGGAACGGGCAGCTGCAGCCACAAAGGTCTAAGCTCCCATTCCTTCTTCAAGCTCATGAGCATATATAAGGACGGGGCAAAAAAATGAAGATAGATGATCATCAGCCATAAGCTGCTCATTGCGCCCGACTGAAACCGATAAGACAAAAAAATGGACGCCCCTCCAAGGACCAGCACGATCAGCAAATAAATCCATAATGGACCGGACCATTTTGCCCCGAAGGCCAATTCCTTTTTGAACAAAACCCACCAAACCTTCAAAGAGCAGCCTCCTTTAAAAAAGGTAAAATCATCCACAAAAGTGTACTAACGAAATAGTACACTAGTATGCCATTGGTGTCAATCCTGTTTTCACCTGTTCTTCTGGCCCCTCGAAGGAAGCCTCTCACCTCTACCGTTTATGTAAACACAATAAAAATACCCTATGCCGCCATCAAAATCAGCGGAAACATAGGGTATTCAGCACAACTATTTATTCATCTTCGTCATCGTCTTCGAATCGGGCATCCCGGCTTGCGTCAGCCTTGCTTGCCAAGTAAGCCTCCGTATCCCGGTCGCGCTGGCGGGATTTCTCCTTCAGACGCTCGATAGCGGGAAGAATTAACGTATCGATTTCTTTTTGCACGGTATAGACCAGATCGTAACGGTTCTGGGTTTCAAGAAAATGACCGACTTCCATGAGAGCATTGTAACGGTCCAGCTCTTCCCGAGTCAGCAAACCGCGTACTTGTACGCTGCAATGTCTCATGAGTTAGAATCGACCTTTCTTCAATACTAATGGAATGCCGCCAATAATATACAGGTAGCGCAAATCAACGATCTTTTTCATTACTGCTGCCGTACCGCCTTTAATTTTGCGCGAGCCTACGATACCGATAGCCTCGCCGCGTCCCAGGGATGCAACCGTTCCTTTGCTTTGGTAGACAAAGTTTTTGAGCTGCTCGCCCCGGATGGAAGCCACCAGATTATGCGCGCACACGTCCGCTTGCTGCATGGAAATTTGCGCCGTAGGAGGATAAGGACGTCCTTCCGGATTCATCACAATCGAACAGTCGCCTAAAACATAGATATGGTCGTAGCCCGGAGCACGGAGATAGTCATCGACCTTAATGCGTCCCCGCATTGTCTCAAAGCCGGCTTCCTCAAGCATGTGATTGCCGCGAACGCCTCCTGTCCATACTACGGTCGCCGATTTGATCTCTTCGCCGGTAGCAAGCAGAACTCCCTCTGGCGTACATTCTTTGATGGCTGTGGCAATTTTGAAGGTTACTCCCTTGTTCTCAAGCACATTCATCGCATATTCTACCAGCTCGGGATCAAACCCCGGAAGCGCGGTAGGCGCTGCCTCAATGTTATAAATTTTGACCAGAGCCGGGTCCACGTCGAACTCCTTGCAGAGCTTCGGAAGACGGTCTGCGAGCTCGCCTACGAATTCGATGCCGGTAAACCCTGCGCCGCCGACTACAAAGGTCAAGTAGTCCGTACGGGAAGGCTCCCGCTTGAACTTCGCAAACTGGTATTCGATATGTTCACGGATAAAACGAACGCTGTTAATGCTGCGAATGCTAAGCGCATATTCTTTCAATCCCGGGATACCGAATGTCTCCGGCTCTCCGCCCAGACCGATAACCAGGTAATCATAAGACAGCGTTCCTTCTTCCAAAATAACCTTCTTATCATGCGGTCGGATTTGTACGACGGTCGATTTGACGAAATCGATTTTGAACTCATCAATCAGCTTAAGTATATTGACCCGCGCGTTTTCCGGGTTATCCGTTCCTGCCGCCGGCATATGCAGGTGGGTCGTAATGTAATGGTAGTCATGTTTGTTCACCAGCGTAACATCCGCTTCGTTGTAGTTCAATTCCTTCTGTAAACGAATAGCCGTTACAATGCCGCCGTATCCCGCTCCCAAAATGACTATTCTTGGTATTCGACTCATGGTTTAATCCCTTCCATCACGTTATTTTCTATATTGTATGATAGTACAAAAACGTTTGTGAAAAATTACACAAAGTTATTTAAAAATCGGATTCAAGCCCATCGATTTTAATGAAATCTTTAAAAATAAAAAACATTTTTGTTCTTTATTTGCAGTCAGCTTATAATCAGTTCTCATGACATAATATAATTTATATGACTAAATAGCAAGTATTATTTTGCTTCCTCCCGCCGGAATAAATCGAGACAGTGCAAGGAGTTTGCCCCTTTGACCCGCTTGTTTTACATGCTCAAACTTACGTTTTTGCCAACCCGTATTTTTCCGATATGGATGGAACGGTTGTCTTTTTCATCTATCATTCCATCCTTGGTGATCAAGTCCCGGAGGTGTTAACGAGCAATGCCAAATGAAGTTGTCGATATTCTCATCGTTGGCGGCGGTCCGGCCGGTATGTTTGCCGCATTCTACGGCGGCATGCGCCAGGCATCGGTCAAAATTATTGAAAGCATGCCTCAATTGGGCGGCCAGCTGGCCGCTCTGTACCCGGAAAAGCATATCTACGACGTGGCCGGATTTCCTAAAGTGACCGCCATGGAGCTGGTCCATAATCTGGAGCAGCAAATGAAGCATTTTCCCGTCGATATTTTATTGGAGGAAAAAGTGCTGAAGGTAGAGAAGAAGGACGAGCGCTTGTTTGAAGTAACCACCGACAAAGGCGTTCATCATTCCAAAACCGTCATTATTACCGGAGGCGTCGGCGCCTTCGAGCCAAGGCGTCTAGAGCTGCCTGAAGCCGGGAGGTATGAGAAGAAGAACCTCCACTACTTCGTCAACGACCTCAGCAGGTTCGCCGGCCGGAAGGTGCTCATCAGCGGAGGCGGCGATTCCGCCGTCGACTGGGCGCTCATGCTGGAGCCGATCGCAGAGAAAGTAACCTTGATTCACCGCCGGGACAGATTCCGCGCCCATGAGCACAGCGTGGAGAATTTGATGAACTCCAGGGTTGAGGTGCTCACGCCCAAAGAAATTTCAGCTCTTCACGGCGAAGATTCTATCACGAAGGCTACGCTTAAGGATTGCAAATCTGGGGAAACATTCGACGTGGATGTGGATGCGGTGATCGTGAGCTTCGGCTTTATTTCCTCTCTCGGACCGATTGCCGACTGGGGCTTCGACATCGATAACGGCTCTATCGTCGTTGATTCCCGAATGGAAACAAGTATTCCGGGGATTTTCGCAGCCGGCGACATTACGACCTACCCCGGGAAGCTCAAGCTCATTGCCGTAGGCTTTGGCGAAGCCCCGACGGCTATTAACAATGCGAAGGTATACATTGATCCGAAAGCCAAATTGTCCCCCGGCCACAGCAGCAGCATGAAAATGTAACCCGCGGCATCATTAAGCATGCAAGACGCTTCTTTGTTGATACTTCAACATATAGAAGCGTCTTTTTTTCTGCTGGAACCGTTTCGGCTGGCTGGAGCAGTAACTTTGTCGAGCCCAGGGATCCCCCCTTACCTTCCGTATACTAATCCACGTTCATGTAACCTCTTACATTACGGAAGCGGTTTCCTTATAATTTGGGTAGATATTATCTTCCTATACATAACCATTCCCATTTGGAGGCTCAATCCCTATGAAGACTAGACAGATACCCGGAACGGCATTGTTTCCTTCCGTCATTTGCTTGGGAACGTCCGGCTTTGGAGAATCGATTACGCTTGAGGAATCCTTTGCCCTGATGGACCGCTTCCTTTCCCATGGCGGCAGCTTTCTGGATACGGCTAAGGTATACAGCGACTGGGTTCCCGGGGAAAGAAGCCGGAGCGAGAAGGCGATAGGTCAATGGATGAAGCTGCGCGGCAGCCGCTGTCAGGTGATTCTGGCGACCAAAGGCGCTCATCCTGACCTGGACACTATGCATATCCCTCGTTTGACCGAGGAGGATATCCGTCATGATCTGGAGCAAAGCCTGCTGAATTTGCAGACCGATTATATCGATCTGTACTGGCTTCACCGGGATGATCCGAGCCGGCCGGTCGAAGAAATAATAGACATGCTGAATGAGTATGTCAGCCAAGGGAAAATCCGGTATTTCGGCTGCTCTAACTGGAGGTCGGAGCGCATTGAGGCCGCTCGTCAGTATGCCGAAGCCAAAGGCTTGCAGAGCTTCGCAGCCAGCCAAATCAAATGGAGCCTGGCGTCCTACCCGCAGGGCAACGATCCCACCATGGTCTCGATGGATGAGAAAGAGCTTGCCTATTATGAGCGCACAGGCCTGCCCGTTATTCCTTATAACGCGCAGGCGAACGGCTTTTTCAGCGGCCGCTATACGGTGGATCAGCTGCAGGAGCCAACCCCGGATAACCGAAAAGTATGGAAGCTGTGTAACGAGGACAATCTCCGTAAGCTTAAAGCGGTCGAGACCCTAGCGGAACGGCTGCACCTGTCTATGAGCCAAGTGGCTCTAGGGTATCTCCTTGCCCACCCTTTTCCCGTGTTCCCGATATCCGGCTGCAGAACCCTAGACCAGTTGAATGATACTTGCGCCGCAGGGGATGTGTTGTTGAACCAGGATGCCTTTCAAGAGTTGAAAAGAATCGGCAGATTTCGCCAATAGATGCTTTGCCGGCTTCGGAATTTATCAAAAAAAGAGCCAAGGTCAATTGACCTTGGCTTCGCTATAATAGTATTCCAAATTAAGCTGACGACGTCTGATCTCTTCTAACAACAATTCGACAAATTCCTGCTCCAACTTGAGGTTCAAAGCCTTGAAGTACGAATCGATTAAAATCTCATTGCTCATCAATCTCATTTAGATCACCTAACTTCGCTTAAAGTAAAATTATAGTAACATGTCCAGAAAAATAGAACAAGCGTTCTGTTATCCACAGCTTTTTGTGCATAACCTGTGCGTACGCTGTTAATAAGTGTAATTTTTTGTATGTTTATGGGGTGAATAATGTGGACAAGGTTATACACAGGTTATCCGCCCTCGGCCTGATAAAAAAAATTAATTAAAAAACAAAAAAAGCAGTCTTTCCTTATCAGAAAGACTGCCCTCTTCTATGCTGCATCATTCATTATGCTAGCGCATTTCCGGCATGACCCCAAGGAAGCTCTATCATTAGCTTTCTATTTTGCATACTAATAAACTCCAATTGAGGGTCAACCACAATATAAGGATCGGTCACATCCCGTACGTCATTCCAGTAGCATTGAACGCTCTTCCCAGACTCCGCTCCTCTATTCATCTTGCAGCCGCTGCAATAATCCGTAATCTGAGATTCATTCAATCTCACAATTTTATTGCGCAGGCAGCAATACACGTTTCCCGTCGTATTGGCTAGATTAATATGATTGATATGGGTCATCCGCATCTCCCTATTCCTGATGGATTTCAATAGTATTTATATCTGTTACGTTGGATTATAAAGGATCTTTTCTAAAAAGGTGCTCGAAATTTGAAGTCAAAAACTAAAAATTTTGTATTGTTTTCTGCAACGCTCCAAAGCATGACCGGAACTCCGTTCATAAGGGAAAAAGCGACTCCTTCCGCATGCCAGCAACCCGATTCGTATCGGGAAATGCCGGTGCCAGATCATCCGTAATAATCACCATATCAAGCACATCCTCCAACGGAATCCAGGAGTACTCCTCGTTATTCTCGATACGGATCGTTCTATGTACTTTGTCGAGCTCGGTTATAATGCCGCGAAACGACTGTTCTTCATACTCGCTCCATACTGTAATGATCGTTTCCCTCTCCGTAAAAATAGCAACCGCGAGCGTGCGTATGAGCGCTTCCATAGCTTGTTCGTCTTTCTCGGGCCGCGGTCTTGTATCTGTTTTCTTTATGTATGTAGTCTCAACGGGCTTGAGGGATAGATGCTTTGCTTCCATGACTTCACCTCTAAATAAGAACATTTGTTCCTATATTATAGAGAAGTTTAGCTCCAAATGCAAATCCAAACTCATTTATAGAAAAAAAAGCACCCTTAACGAACAAAACCGTTAGGAGCGCCTAGTTTCTGCTATTAAAAATTCCCACCACCAATAAAAGAAGCAGATGGTTTAAACTAATATAAGGTGATGCCAGCATTATTAGGAGGATGCATGAATAAAGCAGTATTCTTGGATCGTGACGGTGTTCTTAATAAATGTATGTCAGATAGAGTCAAAAAACCTAAGGATGGCACGGGACCAGTTTCAATACCATTCTCCTTTAGCAATTAAGAAAACTTTACCGCCTACTTTGATTTGGATGGAATCTAAAAGCTGTTTAGCTTGAACAGTTAATATGGATGGGCGCCCCATTTGAAACCCCTGCTCAACTCGATAATTAATATTATTGCTTTCAAATAAATTATGTGAAATTATGTAGCCCGCCAAATTCCCATTAGCACTACCAGTAGCAGGGTCTTCTAAAAACCCCGTATCATTCATAAATACCCTTACATTCAAATCATTTTCTTTATGAATGGCTTCATGTGCAAAAACAAGAAGATTAGCCTTTATCACGTCATTTATGAAATTTTGAAAATGAGTATGGTTAATTTTACAACGGTTTACAGCATCCAACGAACGAAGAGGAACGATTACAGCTGGTAGCCCAGTTGAAACAATTTGAATGGGGAAGCGCGAATCAATATCCTCTTTCGAAATCTGTAAAATGTCAGCGACTTTATCAACCTCGGAGATAATCCTTCCAAAAGAGGGTTGATTTTGCTTCATTATAAGTTGTTCACCTTCGAAATTTACCGGTATTTGTCCAACTTGAAGGTTTAAGATTACTTGATTACTTTCGTTATTTTCTAATTGCTTTTGAATAACAAAAGCTGTTCCTAATGTTGGATGACCAGCAAAAGGGATTTCTATATCAGGAGTAAATATCCGAACATCGTACCCTCCATTGCTGTGCCTATCGGATAAAATAAATGTTGTTTCGCTAAAATTCATCTCTCTTGCGATCTTTTGCATTTCTTCTGTTGATAAAGGTTTATCAGGAATAAAGACAGCCAATTGATTGCCTTCGTATTTTTGTTCTGCGAATACATCAACTATAAAAAAATCCATAAAGAAATCCTCCTAAAAGTAATTTGATAATTGATAATGAAAAATAGTACACCCATGTTACTAGTTTAATGGTCTCAATTAATTGTCCACTATAATTTTAGTGTACCTTCGATACAAATTACGGCATGACCTCCGATTAAAATTTTTTCGTTATCCAGAAATTGCTTTTGCATCGTCTATTCTCCTAAAAATCGATTGGTATTATCTTATCACCCATCAAAAAACCACACAATAAAATAATTGTGTGGCGAACAATTTATTGAAGTGATCTTAAAAGTTGTTGTAATATCATTAAGCCTTTCTCTAATTCTTCAACCGTTTTTGGAGCACAAATGGATAGACGAACTGCTTTTTCAGGAATGCTGTTCCCAACCGTAAATCGCTCGGCAGCATATACCTGGATACCATGTTCTAAGGCAAGAGCTTCAAAATCTGCTCCGGTCATATTGTTTGGCAGCTGTAACCAGCGAAAAATACCTGTTCCACCTCCATGACAAACATAGTCTGATAAGAATTTACTTACTAATTGGTTTCGATACATTGTGCTTTTTCGGTTGCTTTCAATTATCGCATCGAGATTATTGGAAACAATGAGTCGGGCAGCAAGTTCTGCTAACAATGGCGAAACGGAAATATTCAAGTTGTAAAGTGCGTTGGAAAGCGACTTTCTATATTGTTCAGGAGCAGAAACATAAGCAATTCTAAGTCCCGGCGCAACGGTTTTTGACAAGCTGGCTATATAAATTGTTTGTTCTGGGGCAAATGTGGCAATTGCCTGTACAGACTCCTTGCACAATAGATGATAAGTAGCATCCTCAATAATGAAAATATTATGTTCTTTTGCTACTTGTGCGATAGCCTTCCTGCGAGCAAGCGACATTCTGTCGGTAGTTGGATTATGGTAATCCGGTATAAGATATATACCTTTTAAATTCTCATTTTTACAAGCATAAGTAAGAGCTTCTTCACTCATTTCCCCGTCTTTGTTTTTGATTGGTACTAATTGAATGCCTAACATAGCGGCTGTCGTTTTTATACCAGGGTAAGTATGTGGATTCGTACCAATTTTATCACCATGTTTGCAAAGGCTGGCTAGAACTGCTGTTATAGCGTTTTGCCCACCATTAGCAAACAAGATGCTTTCGGCATCCGCATGATAACCGCCCCTACTCATAAATCTTAATGCTGCGTCCTTCTGCCACAGCACGTCATCCGATCTACTATAACTGAACCATTTTGCAAAATCCGATTCATTCACCATGTTTTTAAGTTGCAACATCAGCGGCTCATAAGAATTAGACTCAGGAAGGGTTGCCCCCATTTCAATGACATTATTTTGCTTGTCGGTGCTTAGCAAATAAGAATTGGATAATGCATCAAAGGAAACGAACGTGCCACTGCCTACTGTTGCACTTAATAAACCTTTCAATTCACATACTTTGATAGCCTTCGATACAGTGCTCACATTGATATCCAAAAAATCCGCTAGTTCTCTTTGCGGCGGTAATTTTGTTCCTGGAAGTAAAGAACCAGTTATAATGTCTTCTTCAAGTTGATTAGCTAACGTTAGATATAGCGGTTTCAGTGTTCTATCTATGGTAGGCTCCCAGCTCATCGGATAATTTTCAAATGAATTTACAGGCATCTTACTCACATCCTTTTTTCACACAATTATATTATTGTGTGGTTATCTCAACAAGTAAATTAACTTTGATAAAATGTGATTCACTTCCTAAGCTAAAACGCTACCCGCTTGGTACTCTTCGCTCCCTCTTTCTAAGCATAATAAAAAACCTCCCAGCTTGTGTATTTGCACCATACACAGGCTTGGAAGGTTGTAATTCGCAACCCTAAAAAGTCATATCTAGGGTTGTGTACATTCAATTTAATGATTGTGGATTGACGTGTTTATTATTACGCCTCGACCTTATCGTCGCATTTCTCCGGAGCACCCTCTTCGTCCTTCACTTTAAAGGAAGAGCCGCAGCCGCAGGAAGCTACCGCGTTAGGGTTGTCAATGGTGAATTTTTCGGTCAGCTAGCGTTAGGCCAAAACCGCGTCAGGTCAACGTTTGCACTACGCAGATAGGATTGTTAATCACGTTCGGGGCTGTTATTGCCGCCCGTATGTAACGATTGATATCGCTAATCACATATTACCCGAAGTGTTGGACGAAATCAAACGTATTGCTACACATAATATACTTGCTAATTATAAAAAATTCTCTGACGCGTTTGTTTTTCGAAACTTTCCTTAAATGAAAGCGTCTCAATCTCTTCAACTGGCCTTAAGGGCTTAAAGGTTACTAATTCGGACCAATGTACAACATGCTTACAGTTCCCTGAGTTTTTAATTATATATTCTCGTAAGCTATGATCGTGAACATAAAGAACTTCATCATCTAATTCTTTTTTCATTTCCACAAGTTTTTGTTTAATATAGTTAAACGTTGATTCGGCATATTTCATGGCCTCTCCTACAGTCGGAAACTTACCTTTATGAATGACATTATTTCTAAATTCAATATTCTTTTGAGGCATAAGCTCAGGTGAACGTTTAAAAACAGCTAGATATAACATCACA
Source organism: Paenibacillus vulneris (assembly GCF_039543185.1). Lineage (NCBI taxonomy): Bacteria > Bacillati > Bacillota > Bacilli > Caryophanales > Paenibacillaceae > Paenibacillus > Paenibacillus vulneris. The sequence continues at coordinate 316,599 of NZ_BAABJG010000021.1, forward strand.
TAAGCACCCAGTTGTCTTTCCGATTGACTTGAGATTCCTTTCCAAGCTTTTGGAAATTCATCTAGATATAAGTAAGACGACAAAGATTTCGCAATAAATACGTTTATCGAAAACTCGTGGAATCGCTCTATTGCTGCAGCAAAGTTCGCTACCGCTTCGCGCGAATACCCGTCCGCTAGAGCATACAAGCCCATATCAAAGAGAAGTTCGTATACATGAGTATCAAATATTACTACAGTTTCGTGACCTTCATTACAATTAAGAGAGTATACCCTTTCATCTGTCAATTCGTATTCGTATAGTAATTCCTGTGATTCTCTTTCGATGGAACCATCAGCTACACACTTTACGCATGGGATTTTAATCTTCACTTTCATCTTCCTCCTTATACTCCCGTATGCCAACTCGGAAACAATTTGCAAAACGTGAGCTGTACTTTCTCTCCTTCGCCGTCTTGTTAATATTTCCTTCATTTTTGGGTTAACTCCCAAAAATTTATAAACTATGCGGATTTTTTGTGCACCTGACGAGGGGGTATCGATGGGGGGCCTTGGGGGGGGGGTACGAAAGTATACATCCATTATTCACAGAACAGGACTGTTGATAAGATATTAACAACCCTCGTAAAACGACGCAAACCCGCACCGCTACGCCATTCTTCGAACTCGCCCATAATCTACCGTTTATACATCCGTATACAATCCACCAGAAACCGCATGGTTACGCCATTCCTTATTAATTGTAAGAACTCCGATATACATCGGTTATTCATGTTCACCCCCTGAGTTCGGCTGCCTCTTCCTGTCTGTGCCGCCAGCCCTTGCGGACTTCCGAAGTGTAACATTATGTAATCCTACGGAATCGGACGCATAAATCCGTAAATCCGCGCCAATATTGGAGTTTCACGGTATGAAACGCGTTAAATCGGACGACTTAGTCAGGTTACACGCGCGGTTATATCGGAAGTAATCGGAGTTGAAAATTTCGGAGAGGTCGCGCTCCAGGCGGTTGGTGCAGGAAAATTCGGCTAATGCGGAGTTTTGGGACATACGGTTCCACACGCTAAACCCGCACCACTCCGCGCCGTAACCCGTTTTACGCTTTTTGTGACTTATTTCGTATCATCCGACTGCGAACCCGACAACCTGCAGTATCCGTGTAACCTCCGCAATGCCAAGGTTTCTCGGATCTGGCGGTCTGTATTCGCGTAGCTTTTCGCCAACAACGCGATTAATGGCGGCAGCTAACGTTCGCTGAAAGTCCGGCCGCTTTCTATAACGGTATAGGGTGCGCCGGTTAATGCCGAGAATATCCGCGATTTCACTTTTACTTTTTCGCCCGTATTTACCGGCTAATAGATCGATAGCTGCATAGTGGATCTCGTTTAAAGGCTGGCGGCCTCGTTTATAATTACCCTTGCGCTTTGTAATCTTCCTCACCCTCTCGTATTAAAGAAGAAGGAGCCGCATCTCCGCCAGCTCCTCCGTTTCTTTATTGCGGCATCGCCCCCACATGACGCTGTAATTCTCGGGCTAATTCGCCTGCGATCCTCTCAACGTCCGCTTTTTCCTGAAACGAAACGCCGTTCATCGTCACATTGACCGTTATATCGCCGCTTTTTCTGCCAGACCGATAGCTATCCGCCTCGGCTTTCGTTTGGACGCGCTCGTCTTTGTGTAGAATTGCGCTGTAACCGTTGTAAGGAACGCGATCGAGGCCACCGGCATGTTTATTCGGCATTACGCTACCCGACGTCGACTTTAGGTTATCGAAAAATTGGTCGGACGTCTTAAGACCTAACTTATCAGGAGTAACCGATTTTGACACCTCAGCGAATGCGTTGTACATGGAGTTGAACCATGGTACCTCCATAAGCTTTCCATCTTTGTAGTAGAACCTTTTAGATCCGTCGTCCCGAGTTTCAGTTGTCGGCGAGCCCAGGTATTTATCCAAATAACCCTGTGTGCCAGTAAACAATGCGGCAGCTAGTTTTAGTCTGGCTCCTCCTGGTGTTACAAGGAGTGCCACAAGGGATGCCGCTTCCGGATTTTCCTTCGCAAACGCCTTCATACCGTCTAACATACCGTCCGCTAATGGCCTACCTATATCCATACCGATCTGCTTAAACGGAGTGTATGACGCTTTAACGGCGCTGCTGACATATCCAACTAACGTTTTTACAGTATCGTTAATCTGCGTTTTACCACCGCTGTTGTACCACGCGTCAAAGGTATCCTTAAAGCTTTCGATCACGAATTTGAACTTTTCGCCTAATGTCTCAGCCTTTACAAAATCAGGGTTATCGAAGAAATTCTTTTTAACGTAATTAAACGCCTTTTCTACTTTATTTATGATAGCGTCAGATGCGTACGAGGCCGCACGACCAATCGAATCTCCCCATTTCGTTATCTTATCCTGGTTCTTATCGATCCACGTTGTAAGCTGTTTAAATCGTGGGTATAGTGCCTTGGCGATGCCCTCGCCCCACTTTACGAGGATATCGTTTTTATATACGTCTTGGATCTTTGCGGCCATCCCACTAAGCGTTTTAGATTGCTTCTCCATCATGTTAGGAAAATTCTTATTCATGCCATCGATAAGTACGTTAATCGCCTTATCCGCAGGAATCAGCCCTTTTTCCGATAGCTTTATGACCTCGGCAGTCGATATCTTCATCTTCTCCGACAAGATATCCCAAACCGGAATCCCGGCCTCGACCAATTGGAGCGCCTCATCGCCCTGTAGTTTTGTCTTACTCTTCATCTGTCCCAGTGCAAGTGTAATCCGGTTAATCCCGTCTTTTCCGAGGCTGAGACCGGAAGCAGCGTTCCCGACGCCTGTTAACATGGGTATGATTCTCTCGGCCGCGAACCCAAACGCCAACATCCGTTTGCCTGCGTCACGAAGTTGCGGTAAATCAAACGGAGTGTCAGCCGCAAATTGCTTCATATCCCCAAGCAACTTCTGCGCTCGGCTCTCGCTCCCCAACATAGTTGTAAAAGCTATACCTGCTTTTTCTGCATCATTCGCAAGTGTGAGTGCTTCCTTAGACGCTTTATACAGCCCCGTGCCAGCCGCAATCGACGCGGCCGCCGTCCCAATGCCGACAATCGCAGAGGATGCCTTGCCGGCGCTCGATACAACTCCACTTATCGCACTCCCCGTGGTTGTAGCAAAACTACGGAATGCTGCGCCAGTACTTGACACTGACTTGGATAGGCGGTCCGTCGTGCTTGCCGTCGCCTTACTTACTTTGTCCATCTCGCGCATGGATGACTTAACTTTCTGTACAGGTCCGGACATATTATCGATCATTTTAAGCCGGGCTACGAGGTCGAATGCCATATCTACGCTACCTCCTCCGGCAGAGCCAGTATAAATGTACGGATAGCCTCGTTTAATTGCCGCATTGCTCTGAGCAATAGATCGAGCTGTTTGCGTGCCTGGCGCGATTCCTGACGGTTCCGCTGGAACGTCTGGTCAGTCTCGTTAAGTTCGAACAATAAACGTTTCATCCGGAAACCGAAACGCGTAAGGGCCGGATCATCTGACGCCATGAACTCCGTATAAATTGTGCGGTACTCTTTGTGTTCGGCGGGATAGCGTTCGGCAAACCGGTATTCGCCGGGTGCATAATCCGCGGTTACGCGCGCAAAGAGCCAGAGGAGCTCCGTAATCCGGTTACATCTTGCGTATAATTCTTTGTTCATTACCATTACTCTCACCTCTCTGAATACAAAAATAAGAGGCCACCTTGAAGGGCGACCTCTTTTAGTCTTAGTATCTTTCTTCGATCTCGCGTCCGTCAGCGACGGAATACTTTCGGATGATTCCATGTCTCAGTGCGTTGTCTACCTCCTGCTGGACAATGCCGTATTCTTGACGGCTTCCTCCACGATAGCTAAACGACACCTCGGGGAAGCTCGGCGCCTCTCCAGCGAAATTTTGATTTGTTTGTTGGACAGTCTCGCGCCAAATGCTGAACGCTTGTTTGCGCATGTCTTGATAATCAACAACAGCCTTCAAGTATGCATATTTAGCGTCCGCGACCTTGCGTAATGCCTCGTCGTAATGTTCGTCAAAGTATTTACGTGCTTCCTCACGGCCGATCTTAATTGCTTCGTGCGCAAGATCGCGTTGTTTGTCCATGCCCGTCATGCTGGCACGCCTTTGTCTTTGCTCTGTTCCGGATAAATCCAACGTCAGCTCTGCCACTTTTTTTGCGGAGCTCGGACTCCTTTTGCGTGTTCACCGGTGCCGGGTCTTCAATCGCTTTATCGACCGCTGCTTCAAGTTCAGCTTTTGTACGCTCTAGCTCTGCTTGTATCTCGGCCGTGCGATCATTAACGCGCTGCGTCTGTTCAACTGCAGTTTTAACTGTTTCCTGATACGCCGCAATTGCCGTTTGTACCCGTTCTGGTAATTTACTCATTTAATCATCTTCCCCTATCAGAATATTTTTATTGGATTCAGTAATACGTTGGTATAATGCCTGGCCTTATTCCCCTCTTTGATGCAAAAACGTTTCATGATCACGGAGGATGCCTCGGTATTCAGACCCGATTGAGCTATCAATACCCAGCCCAATCATTGAGTTAACCGGCATCGCCTTGCGCAAAGATTCGATCTCCTGCAGCGCGGTCCTTGCACTAGATCTCGCATCGGATTCCGCTACCTTTTTTACTCGATCGTAGACCGTCTGTAGCCGGATATGGTCGACATGGTTACGCAGCGCAGGGCCATACTCCGCAAATTCGCTTTTTAAAATATTCGCGAAATACGGATCGCTGACGGAACTCATCAATTCGACCAGTCTGTCCGCGTTTGTTTTTGTGTTAAAGACGGCCAACTCGGCTTTAAGCTCAGCGTATTTACCGCTAAACTCGCTGATTAATGTTTGCGGTGGCTTAACATCCGGCTTATCAATAATGGCCCGAGCCGCTTTTTCCGCTTGATCGAGCTCTTTGGTGATAGCTTGTTTGTATCCGCGAACCATTTTTGCAAGGTCAATCGCGCCGCGCTCACGGGCCTCTCGCTCTTTTTGCGCAATACCAATGCCTGAAAGAGACTGGTCCTCCCGGATCGATTTTACTTCGTCTTTTACCCGGTCAAGAATGACAAACGCCTGTTTAAGCGAGGCGTTCTCGTCGTTTCCGTAAATAATGTCTTTTACTGTTTGAATGTGAGATTGTACTTTTTCCATTTTAAGATTCTCCTTTAAGTTAGTTTTCGTGAACCCTCTCGCTGTGCGTATAATAAACATCGCTTGCTTTAACGCCCTCGAAGTCTATTACAACGTTTAAACGGCCGCTATAACCGTACTCCCGCGCTCGATCGCATCGTTCGTCAGCCTTAATATATCGGGAGCAACGCGGTAAAGACGCGGTTTATGGCTCAACTTAACCTCTATCCCGCGACCGGCCGCCAGCAGTCCGATTTCCTTCTCGAGCGACCTCTTACGCATAAACACGCTTGACGAGCTCCGGATAATAATTAGCTTTGTACCTGGCCGCGCTATCCGGATGATGTCCGCAGCTACTACGGGTACTGACTGCCGAATTGAGCCGGCCGCTACGTCATATAAGCCGCTGATTACTGCGTAGGGCCCGTAGCTTACATGCACGTCATCTATCCGGCTCCGCGTTGATAGTTGGACACCGACGGCAACTTGTCCGGAGTCTAGCCGATGAAAAGCGCAGTCGGCGTAAGTGACTTCGTAGTCCGCGAACATACGGTTTACCCCTCGTGGATGACGTAGACGTTAGTAGCGCGCAAGCCCCGTTCCGTTTTCTCCAGGTCATATGCTACGGT
>NZ_BAABJG010000022.1:0-318796 GCF_039543185.1 Paenibacillus vulneris
TAGGCGCTTGCCAGCCCCCATTCCGGACTTTCACCGTAGAGATGACGCCCATGCTGGGCGTACATACAAAAGAGCGGAAGTGCCAAATGCGCTTCCGCTCTTTTGTATTATTGTATAAACAAGCCTGCCTTGCGCCCTTCTCCCAAGCTTACATATTCCATTTCTTCCCGCCGGTTGAAGCTATAATGATTCAGAAGTACATTTTCCTTCAAAACATGTTCGAATCGCTCCACGGCTTCCTGGGTTTCAGAGTCCGCATCCAATTCCAGATGGATCCGCTGGTCAACGGCAAGATTGAGCTGCTTCCTATAGTCCTGCACTGCCCGCACTAATTCGCGCACGAGCCCTTCCTGCTCAAGCTCGGGGGTCAGCTCTGTATTTAATGCTGCTGTCAAACCGTAACCGGAAGCAGAGGCAAATCCGGCTTTCGCGACCTTTTCAACCAGGAGCTCTTCTATAGGAATGTCGAGCACTTCTCCGCTGCTTGTATGGTGCAGATAGTGTCCTGCCCGGACAATATCCGCAGCCTCCTTGGCAGATCGGGTACGCAAAGCCTGCTGCAACTCGGCAACGTGTTTGCCGTACTTGGGCCCTGCCGTCTTTAAATTCAGCTTCAAAGAGACATCGACGAAGCCTTCTGCGCTGTGCTCTAATCGAATGGCTTTTACATTAATTTCCTCTTTAATGATGGACTCGTATCCGGACAAATCGACGGTTTGGTCAAGAGCGACGATGAGCTCGGACAACGGCTGCCGCGTTTTCACACCACTTTCGTTTCGGACGCTGCGCGCAAGCTCCACTATGTTCCGAACCGTCTCCATTTCCTGCTCCAGCCGCAAATCCATTAGTCCGGCTTCAGCTTGAGGGTAATCAGTGAGATGTACGCTATCCATTTCTCCACCCAGGTTCAAATACAATTCATCGGACAAGAAAGGAGTATACGGAGCCATGAGCCTCGCCAACGTCACCAGCACTGTTCGAAGCGTCTGGTAAGCGGCCAGCTTATCTTCCGTAAGACCGTTCCCCCAGAACCGGTCTCTGGAGCGGCGGATGTACCAGTTGCTCATCTCATCGACGAAGCCTTCTATCGCCTTGGCGGGGTTCAGGAAGTCGTTGACTTCCAGCCCTTTGCCTACAGCAGCAGCCAATCGGTTCAATCGGGATATGATCCAACGGTCCAAAATATGACTGCTCTGAACGCTGCCATGCTCTCCGGGCTTGTAACCGTCAATCGAAGCATAGAGGGTGTAGAAGGCGTGCGCATTCACGATGGTATCGATAACCTTGGATTTAGCTTCTGCCACGATCTGCTTCGAAAACCGTTTGCTGTTCCAAGGCGCACTATCCGACAGCAAGGCCCAACGGAACGCATCCGTCCCGAATTCATTGATGATCTCCCATGGATCGATGACGTTCCCTTTACTTTTGGACATTTTCTGGCCGTTCTCGTCCAGAATATGTCCTGTTGATAGAACCGCTTTATACGGCGCTTTTCCGTTAAAGAGCGTAGAGACTGCCAATAGGCTAAAGAACCAGCCCCTTGTCTGATCAATCCCTTCGCAGATCATGTCCGCAGGATATTGCCGTTCAAACATTTCCTTATTTTCAAAAGGAGAATGATACTGCGCAAAAGGCATAGAGCCGCTGTCGAACCATACGTCGATGACCTCAGGCGTGCGATCCATTGACCCCTTGCAGCAATGAGGGCATTTCAGCTTGATTTCATCTACAAATGGCTTGTGCAGCTCCAAATCGGCAGCCACCTCCGTAACAGCCTTATCCTTTAAATCAGCTACGCTCGACGGCACGTATTCGCCTTGGCAATCCGGGCATACCCAGACATTCAGCGGCGTCCCCCAATACCGGTTCCGGCTTATATTCCAGTCGACAAGCTCTTCAAGGAAGTTCCCGAATCGGCCATCCCGCAAATGCTCGGGGTACCACGCTACCTCCCGGTTATTGGCGAGGAGCTGCTCTTTGACAGCTGTCGTACGAATAAACCAGCTCTCGGTAGCATAATAGAGCAGCGGCGATTTGCAGCGCCAGCAGAACGGATAGCTGTGCTCGTATTTCTCCTTGGAGTACAAAAGCCCCCGCTCGGCCAGCAGCTTTACAATATCGACGTCGCAATCCTTGACGAACCGGCCTGCCAAATCCGTCACTTCATCAATATAGCGCCCGGCCGTATTGACTACGCTTAGCATGCTGATTCCGTTTTTCATTGCAGCCTTGTAATCATCCTCACCATGCGCAGGAGCGATATGAACAATTCCTGTACCGCTTGCATCCGTAACAAAATCACCGTCAATGATTACATAGGCGTTCTGAGCTTTAACGTAAGGCAGAGGCGGAGAGTAGTGCAGTCCCACCAGCTCCTCGCCCTTCATGGTGCCTGCGATTTCATAATCGCTTTTCATCACTTTCTCAACCAGATTTTCGGCAACGATAAAGCATTCGCCGTTCTGAAGCACTTTGGCGTAATTAATTTGCTTGTTCACCGCTAGAGCTACGTTCGCAGGCAGCGTCCACGGCGTTGTCGTCCATGCCAGCACCGTTTCTTCCCGGCCTGTTAGTTTAAACTTCACCGTCGCTGACAAATCTTTGACATCCTCATAGCCTTGGGCCACTTCATGAGAGCTTAACGTCGTTTGACAGCACGGACAATATGGACTGACGCGATGGCCTTTGTACAGAAGCCCCTTCTTGTGGATTTCCGACAGCAAGTACCAGACACTCTCGATATAGTTGTTATCCAGGGTAACATACGGGTGCTCCATATCCGTCCAATATCCGATGGCCTCCGTCAGTTCCCGCCATTGCTTTTCGTATTCAAATACGCTTGCTTTACATTTAGCGACGAATTCGGCTACGCCATATCGCTCGATTTCCTGCTTGCCCGAAATGCCCAGCTGCTTTTCCACTCCGAGCTCAACTGGCAAACCGTGCGTATCCCAGCCTGCTTTGCGGATGACTTGGTGACCTGTCATCGTTTTGTACCGGCAAATAAAATCCTTGATGACCCGGCCCAATACATGCCCGATATGAGGTGCGCCATTTGCGGTCGGCGGCCCTTCATAGAACACGAAATTCGGCTTGCCTTCCCTGTTTTCGATTGATTTCCTGAACGTGCCTTGCCGCTGCCAATGCTCAAGAACGCGAAGCTCCCTGCTTCTCGCTTTTTCCTTAGGGTCTACATTCCTCATCGAAGTCACCTTCCCAGTTTAGTTGTAAAAACAAAAAAGACCCGTCCCCCAGAAGGGACGAGTCATCGCTCGCGTTACCACCCTTGTTCCGCACCACAGCATAAAGCGGCGCAGCACTCATCAACGTACCATCATACGCGTTCCTTGTAACGGCGGACCCCCGGTTAAGCTTACTCGATTGACCTTTCAGCTTCACTTCTCCGAGATGATTTTCAACTAGGACATGAACACCGGCTTTCAGCAATCACCGGCTCTCTGGGGATCAACATCATAGTTTACTCTTTCTCGTCATCGAATTTATCATTTACTTACTTCCGTTTATATACCAATTTTTATAATCTGTCAAGTCATGTTGCTGTTGCAAAAGAAAAAGGCGCCCCATGGAGAGCACCTTTTGGTATTAATGGAAGATTAATGAGTTCCTTTAACGTCCATCTCAAGCTGTTTGGTTTCTTTTTTGTAGGTGGAGTTGTTGATGCGCTCCTGAAGCTTCTCGTAGTACAAATCTTCATTGATCGGAAGATCCACCCAGTTATCGATCCAGGAGGACAAATGCATCGCATTGGAAAGCGTCAAGCCTTTGATTCCTTCTTCCCCTGGAGCCAGGAGCGGCGTTCCGTTCAGAATGTGGTTGACGAAGTTTTGCGTAATGCCTTTATGGCCCGGGCCCGGCACTCCTTTAATAGGTACTTCGCACTTCCAGCACTCGGGGGAGCCGAAACCGCCGGTGTATTCCTTGTTAAATTGCGGCTCAGGCGTTCGCAAGCGCCAGAAGGTTAGCTTCTCGTCCTCGATAACGATTTTGCCGCGGTCGCCTGTAACTTCAAAACGGTTCGTCCCCGGAGCTTCCCCTGTCGTAGTAACGAACAAGCCGGTAGCACCGTTCTCGTACTCCACATAGGCGGTTACGTCATCTTCCACTTCAATATTGCGATATTTGCCGAATCCGCAGAATGCTCTGACACGCTTAGGCATCATATCGATAGTCCACTGCCACAGGTCAAGCTGATGCGGGTCTTGGTTGATCAGGACACCGCCGCCTTCGCCCGCCCATGTTGCGCGCCAGCCGCCGGAATCATAGTAGCTTTGTGAGCGGTACCAGTTCGTAATGATCCAGTTCGTGCGGCGAACCTCGCCAAGCTCACCGGATGTAATCAAATCTCTCAGCTTTTGGTAGAGAGGATTCGTACGCTGATTATACATAATACCGAAGGCTTTACCCGATTTGGCTGCAGCTTCGTTCATTTCACGCACTTGCTTTGTATAAACGCCAGCAGGCTTTTCTACCAGCACATGGTATCCGTGAGAAAACGCTTTAATTGCAGAAGTCGGATGATCGTAGTGAGGCGTTGCGACAATCACTGCGTCAAATGCCTTCGATGCGAAGAATGCATCCAGATTATCGAACAGTTGAATATTTTTACTGCCGTGATTATTTCTTACCCATTCCAGGCGTGAAGCGTCGGTATCCACAATGGCTGTCAGCTCTGCACCCTTGACTTGGTTGTTCACCAAATATTCTGTGTGGCCCTTACCCATGTTGCCCACACCGATCAAACCGATACGCACTTTATCCATTCGTGTTTGTCACCTTCCATTTTTTCTTATTTTCATAAGATGATTAGCAATCGTTCTACCAACCTTATTATATAATGCACACGTTAACATTACAATAACAATTTCGGTATAAACAGCAAAAATCGTTCCTCTGTAATAGAAGAACGATTTTTATCCTTTATAAATGGGATGATCTGCGATTTAGGCCTTAACTCCGTCCGAGGAAATTTTACTCAATGCTTCTCCGGCTTCATCTTCAAATTTATCCCTTACGGCGAGGTCACCGATCGAAACGATACCTACCAGCTCGCCGTTCTCGCATACCGGAAGACGGCGAATTTGCTGCTTCGCCATCATTTTGGCGGCTTCATCCACCGTCGTTTCCGGGGAGGCGGCAGTAATCTGATTGCTGCTCATGACTTCTTTAACGGAAGTAGAACCTTCCCGCTTCTCAGCAAAGCCGCGAATAACGAGGTCACGGTCCGTTATAACGCCAATCAGCTTCTTGCCTTCCACAACGGGAATGAAGCCGGTATCCTCGTTCTTCATTTTTACGGCAACCTCATAAATATTATCCAGCAAGGTGACGGTCGAGCAATCTGTCGTCATGATGTCCTTCAATGCTCTACTCAAGGAAAATCCCTCCCAAGGAAGTTGTCTAGAAAAACAAATCACCGCACGGGTGCTTGCCCTTCTGTGCAACCATAGATTTTCCCTAAACCTTGCGCAGCATGCGCCCTGGCGTTTAGCACTTATCGGAATTCCATTCCTTCTGGCAGTCGTCAATCATACCGATAAACAACTTGGCCGCCGCAGCCATTGCCGATTCGTCGATATCGAATTTCGGGTGATGATGCGGATACACAATGCCGAGCTCCGGATTGCCGGCTCCTACGAACATGAAGCAGCCTTTGCGATGATGAAGGTAATAGGCAAAATCCTCCCCTGCCATGATAAGCGGCGATGTTTCTGCGGTCCCCGACTTGGCGGCCGCTCTATAAAATCTGTCTGCTTCTCCTGGATCGTTTATAACCGGAGGGTATCCCAATTTATAATCGATGGAAACTTCTGCTCCATACATGCTACAGGTCTGTTCTACGATGGACTCCAGTCTTTCCTTAACCTCCATTCTCAGCTTCGGATCGAAGGTTCGGACCGTGCCGTTCAATGAAGCTTTCTCTGCGATTACATTGAAACTCGTCCCTCCATGAAACGAGCCTACACTGACGACACAGGGCTGAGTCGGATCGACGGTACGGCTGACAATCGTTTGTAAATTGACCACCAGGTGTGAAGCTATCGCTATGCTATCCACGGTTTCATGAGGAAGTCCTCCGTGCCCGCCTTTTCCCTTCACGACAATTTCAAATTCATCCGCTGCCGCCATCATAGGACCGGGCCTGCAGTAGGCTGTTCCCACCGGGAACGGAGTCCATAGATGAATCCCGTAAACGAAGTCAACGCCCTCGAGCGCCCCATCTTCTATCATACTGTAAGCCCCTCCGGGGGTTAATTCCTCCGCATGCTGGAACAGGAAGACAATCGTGCCCTTGAGCTGCTCTCGATTCTCCGACAAGAGCTTCGCTACTCCGAGCAATGTTGCCGTGTGGGCATCGTGCCCGCATGCATGCATGACACCTTGTACTTTGGAGGAGAATTCGCAATTCTTCTCATCCTGGATCGGCAGGGCATCCATATCGGCGCGAAGCGCGATGGTAGGTCCGTCACCGCCGCGGCCTGTTAAACGTCCGACCACTCCATTCCCGCCAACCCCTGTAGTCACTTCCAGGCCCCATTCCCGCAAATGCGCGGCTACAAAAGACGCGGTTTCTTGTTCCTGAAACGATAATTCCGGATGCTGATGCAAGTATCTGCGCCAGCCCACCATTTCCGGATATAACAGATCCACTTTGTTCATTAGCGATTCCATGGCTATTACCTCCGGTTTTAGACTTCTTCTTATTTTACCAAATGCCGTACTTTCTTTCATCCATGTGTCACAAGAATTTCAAATTTTTCTTGCGTCTTCGTTTGGACATTTAGCAATAGGCTTGCACAACTTTGGGAAACATACTATCATGATAAAAAGAAATGAGAATTTTTGGACTTGACTTTCTAGGAGGGCTTTTACAAGTGATTATTGAAAATAGCGGCTTAAAAGGGCTTAAAAGCGATCTTGCCCATTTAGATGAAAGCACAGCCAAACTGGGCTTTGTCCGTTGGCAATGGGAATATTACCGCGCCACTTACGATTTGAAAATTACCGACAATGCGTCGAACAAAGATTACTTTTTGCGCATAAATACCCGTGTTGAATCTGGCAAGCTGGAGTCTCCGTACGCCATTCTTTACATAGAAGACGTTTACATCGGAGTGGCAACCTTCCCTCATGGATTGGATTATCAATCTCCGATTCCTGATTCCGTAATGAAAATCGCTCAACAAAAGCTGTCGCAGCTCAAAACCGAATTGTCTGAATAAGCGGAGGTCATCATGACTTCCCCGCGAAGAGGAACACCGGATTTTTTGCTGTTGTTTTTAACGTTTTTGCTCGTTTGCTTCGGTTTGGCTATGGTATTCAGCGCAAGCATGGCGTATACGCGTTCTGTACAAATTGACGGTGCGAAGATAACGGTCAACGATCCTTCGTATCTGGTTATTCGTCAGGCGATCTTCGTTGCTTTGGGTACCGTAGCCATGTTTTTTTGTATGAACATCGATTTCAACAAGCTTAAAACATGGGTTCGTCCCATGTTCATCGTCGTAGTCATCATGCTGCTTCTTGTTCCTGTCATCGGAACCGAGATTAATGGTGCCAGAAGCTGGTTCAGGATCGGAAGCTTCGGTATTCAGCCGGCCGAATTCGCCAAACTTGCCGTTATTTTATATTTGTCCAATTTAATAAGCAAAAAAGAGGACAAATTCAATGATTTCCAAAAAGGTCTGTTACCGGCACTTGTCATTGTCGGATTTATATCCGCGCTAATTATGCTGCAGCCTGATTTTGGCTCTACCATGATCCTGGTTATGTGTGCTGCCATCGTTATCATCGTAGGGGGAGCCAACATAAAGCACTTATTCTTCCTAGGTATTTCAGGCGCAGGGGTCATGTCCGTAGCTGTTGCCATTCATATGATTCAATCCAAGGGCGACAGCTACAAAATCGACCGTTTTACGTCCTTCTTGAATCCGTGGGCCGATCCGCTGGTTTCCGGCTATCAGCTTATTCAATCCTTTTATGCGCTTGGACATGGAGGCTTCTCCGGAGCAGGCTTCGGACAAGGGATTCAAAAGCTGAATTATTTGCCGGAAGCGCACACAGATTTTATTTTTTCCATCATAGGTGAAGAGCTTGGCTTTGTTGGTGCCACCTTATTCATCTTCATTTATTTAGCCTTCTTATGGCGCGGATTGACCGTTGCCGTCCGCTGCAAGGACCCCTTCGGTACTTTAGCCGGTGTCGGCATTGTCGGAATGATCGCGATTCAAGCGTTGATCAATCTGGGAGGAGTTACTGGAAGTATTCCGCTGACCGGAGTTCCACTGCCATTGATCAGCTACGGCGGCTCTTCCATGCTTGTTATGTTAACCAGTGTCGGCATCTTACTAAGCTTATCCAGGGAATATAACAAGCCTGATAAAGAACCTGCAAAGAAAAAGAGAGCCTGAATCGGCTCTCTTTTTTATGTCCCTCTTCTGCTTCCTGGTGCCCGGGCGCAGTAGAGATGTGCTCTTTGCGCAGGTTAGGAGGTGCGGAAATCATTACTTCACTCTATGTAGATCTTCCGCGACTACGGCCTCTTCTTCGCGGAACGCAACGCCTTCCACTTTCACATTCACTTCAACGACGGTTAATCCTGTCATATTCTCGACAGCTTCGCGAACGTTCAACTGCAAATTATGACAAACTTCTTGGATCTTGCTTCCGTAATTGACAATGACTCGCAAATCGATAGCTGCTTCCACCTGACCTACTTCGACAGAAACACCTTTTTGCACATTTTTGCCGCTAAGCCTTTTGGCTAGTCCCTCGGAAATACCTCCCGACATTGCGGCGATCCCAGGAGTCTCCAACGCAGCCAAGCCTGCGATAGTCGAAACGACATCATCTGAAATGCGAATGAGACCTGCTTGAATTTCTTCGGACATACGGATCACTCCTTAATGGGTTATAGTTCCATTGTAATGACTTCCAACGGGGAAATCAACTTGTCCAAGCTGACGTCTGACCAACGTTTATAACGACTTAACGGCTCCACCGTCAACGTAGAATACGGACCCTGTCATATAGCTGTTCAGAGGGGACAAGAGATACGCTGCAATCGTCGCCAGCTCATGTGGTTCGCCGTACCGGCCTAGCGGGATGTCCTGACTAAGGGTCTCCCGGACCTCCTCTATGGTTCGATTGTCACGCTCCGCCTTCAAGGAATCGAGCTCCATAATTCGATCTGTCATGATACGGCCCGGGCAAACCGTGTTCAATAAAATGCCATCTTTCGCAAATTCAATCGACAAGGTTTTCATCAACCCGACGACTCCTGTCCGAAACGTGTTCGATAATACGAGCCCTGGTATCGGCATTTTCACCGATGTGGAAGCAATAGTGACGATTCGGCCCCCCTGCTTTGCAAGAAACGGGTGAAAGCCTCGAATCAACCGGACGACACTCATCATGTTGCCTAGAAATGCCTGTTCCCACGCTACATCATCGAAGGATAAAAAGCTCCCGCTTGGAGGGCCTCCCGCATTGCACACCAACGCGTCCACGGTGGCAAACTGGGCCGAAGCCCGTTCAATCAGCTCTTGGATGTCCTCCTTGCGACTGACATCTACTGCCAGTGATTCTACCTTTACTCCGTACTGATTGCGGATTTCCTCAGCCGCCGCTGCAATTGCCTCCCCGCTTCGGCTGCAAAGCAGCAGATTCGCCCCTTCGGCGGCAAGCTGCTCTGCAACAGCCCGTCCCAACCCTTTACTGGATGCGGTGACTACGGCGGTTTTCCCCTTCAGCTTTAAATCCATATTCCCTGTCTCTCCTTCGGATTCATGTTTACTTTATCCTAAATTATGGGTATATTAGAATAGGTTTTATTCAATAAGGTTACTTTACCATATGAGGTGAATGTTTTGAAACGCCATATGTTTAAAATAGGGCTTATAGGAAGCTTCGTCATTAGCGCCATTGCCCATTATTCCGGTTGGGCATCTCCTACCGTTCAGTTCATCATATCTTGCATTGCCATTTTGTTCGTTGCCGGCTTTTTGGGAAAAGCCACCGAGAGCGTCGCACACTATGCAGGAGAACGACTGGGCGGTTTTTTAAATGCCACCTTCGGCAATGCGGCGGAGCTGATCATTGCCATTTTTTTGGTTAAGGACGGATTGTTCGATATCGTAAAGGCAAGCATCACCGGCTCCATTATCGGCAACCTGCTGCTTGTTCTTGGAATTAGCTTGTTCGTAGGCGGTTTGAAATACAAGGAGCAGCATTTTAATGTGAAGCTCGCCAGCCACAACGGTTCGTTAATGACTTTAGCCGTAATCGCCTTGTTCGTTCCGGCCGCTTTCGCCAAAAGCCTGACGACCTTTGAAACGGCCAACATGAGCATTCTTGTCGCGACCATCCTGATCGTAGCTTACCTGCTGTGGCTGTTTTTCTCTATGGTGACTCATAAGAACGAGCTGTCTGACGAAGTCGTTGAACACGGCGAACCGGCCTGGTCCAAAGGCCTTTCCATTCTGTTCCTGATCCTTGCTACCGTCATGGTCGCATTCGAAAGCGAATGGCTGGTCGGAACCCTCGAGAGCATAACGCATAAATTCGGTTTATCCGAGCTGTTCGTCGGAGCCTTCCTGATTGCTATTATCGGGAATGCAGCAGAGCATAGCGCTGCCGTTATGATGGCCCGTAAGAATAAAATTGGAGCCGCTGTCGAGATCGCCGTTGGCAGCAGTCTGCAAATTTCCTTGTTCGTAGCTCCCGTGCTTGTCCTTGTGTCTATGCTGTTTGGAAAAACGATGAACATCGTATTCAGTACCTTCGAGCTTGTAGCTATAGGCGTAGCCGTCATTATAGCCAAATCTATCTCCCAGGATGGAACAACCAACTGGTATGAAGGCGTTCTGCTGCTGGTCGTTTACTGCATCCTGGGGATTGCTTTCTACCTGGTATAACTGCCGCGCGCTTCTATTCCAACAACAAAAAAGAGTAACCTTCAATGACGAAGGCTACTCTTTTTTGTTTAAAGCTTCATAGAGCTGAGCAAGATTACGTTCGAGCTTTACCAGGATTTGTTTGCCCACGGTCTCTGTAATCAGCTCCGCCCGGATAGCAAAGTCAATTTCTCTCGATAAACCATACATTTGTGTATCTAATACCTCTTCATACAGAGGACATTTACGTGTCGTTAAGTTCTCCATCTGTACTTCGATGAGCTTCTCAATTTTATCTGCATCCTCTTGAAGAAGATAAAGGGCTTTCTGTGACAAGCCAAGTAACAATTCGGATGATGACATCAAGCTTCCCCCCCTGTACGTACGAGTTCATAGCTTAATATTAGTCGAAATCGCATCAATACACAAGAGAGCGGAGCATCTACTTTTATACTTGTCTCTTTTTTCCTGTTCATACCGCTATGAACATCAATGGTCCAAGCCCATTGGAGATATGGATCCGTGCCGCAGCTGGCGGCAGCCTCTAGAATGAGAAAACGGCATTCCCACCCATCGATGGAAATACCGTTATGTACGATTAATCCTGGATGCTGTTGATTTGCAGATTGTGCTTCGCAAATACTTCAGCCATAGCTTTTTTAGCTTCCTCCGCATCAGGTCCATGAACATGGAGATCATAGTGGCTGCTTGTCAGCAAAGTAGTGAACAAGCCCAGGATGCTTTTTACATCGATATACTTATTATCATACTGTAAAACAATGGAAGATCTAAATTTGTTAGCAGTTTGTGAAATTTCTACAATAGCAGCGTTGTTGGCACTTGACATATTGAATCCCTCCATGCGATCAATAACATTGGTAAACGATTAAATCGCTTACTTTGTATGATACATGGGAAAAGATTAACACGCAACTACTATTTCAAATGCTCCGGATTTAGGCCTTCGAGTTCAGGAATGACGAACCGGCCGTCCTTGCGGATCAGCACGTCGTCAAAATAAATTTCCCCGCCGCCATACTCCGGCCGTTGAATTAGGACTAGGTCCCAATGTACCGAGGAACGGTTGCCGTTATCCGCTTTTTCATAGGCTTGGCCCGGAGTGAAATGAAGGCTGCCGTCAATTTTCTCATCGAATAACGTATCCTTCATAGGAGTTGAAATATAAGGGTTGAACCCAAGGCTGAACTCGCCGATGTAACGTGCGCCTTCGTCCGAGTCCAAAATTTTATTCAATCTTTCCGTATCATTGCATGTCGCTTCGACGATCTTCCCGTTCTCGAAACGGAAGGTAATGTTCTCAAACGTAATGCCTGACTTCACCGAAGGCGTGTTGTAATGGATCACTCCGTTAACGGAATCACGGACAGGGGCCGTATACACCTCTCCGTCCGGAATGTTGCGTTTGCCGCAGCATTTGACCGAACCGATGCCTTTGATGGAAAATTGAATGTCCGTTCCCGGCGATACGATTCGGACACGGTCCGTACGATTCATAAGCTCCTGCAGCGGATCCATCGCTACCGACATTTTGGCGTAATCGAGATTGCATACATTAAAGTAGAAATCCTCGAATTTAGCCGTGCTCATGGTAGCCAACTGGGCCATAGAAGCGTTAGGATAGCGCAGGACGACCCAGCGTGTCTTTTTGACGCGCTGCTCCATATGAACTGGCTTGCTGTAGTACATCTCGTACAGCTTCATTTGCGCTTCGGGAACGTCCGACAGCTCACTTACGTTGGAGCCGCCCCGGATACCGACATAGCAGTTCATATCCTGCATTCGCTTCAAGTCCATAGCAGCCCAGTACTCGACTTGTTCTTTGGTGGCCGATTGCAATAAGGAGCTTCTCACGGATGGCTCGACCAGCTCGACATATGGCTGTCCTCCGCGGGCATACACTTCTTCAATCAGGCACTTCACGATCTCCCTTTCGGAGCCTATCATTTCGATCAATACTTTCTCACCGGGCTGTACATCCAGCGAGTACGTTACGATATTTTTTGCCAACTGCTGTAATCTGGGATCACGCATTGTTTTGGCCTCCTTCTCTAATTGGTCATTCTACGTGGATTTGTTTTTTTCGCTATCAAACCATTTTTTCTTATAAATATTGCCGATAATGAGCAGGACGACAAAAATAAGCACCAACAGGGTAAGTCTGCCCTTATTGTGACTAAAATGCAGCAAATCATGGCCTATTAACGATTCCAAAAAAATCATAGGCAGTTTGCCGACCATGGTTCCCAATATGAAATCCCTGGTCCTTACCTTCATAACCGCTGCCGCCAAATTAATCGCAAACGATGGCAGGATAGGAATGATTCGCGAAATCGCTATGTAAAGAAATCCGTTCTGTTCGAGCTTTTGATTGAATTTCCCGATATACTCATAGTGTTCCAGCTTTTTTTCTACCCAATCTCTTGCAAAATTGCGCGCAACCCAAAATGCGGTGATGGCTCCCAATACCGACATCGTATAATTGACGGCAAAGCCCGCCCACATTCCGAACAGCAGCACGTTAGCCCCTGCAACCACAACAAAAGGCACAAACGGCACCACCGTCTGCACATAAGCCAATATCGCCCCTGCCAGATGTCCCAACAGTCCCCAGGATTGCAAAATGTCGGACAAATGCCGGACATTCCATTCGGCCAAAGAACATTCCCCCTTCTACATTATAACATTGTACCACTTTTCAAATTCATTTCCTAACATAAGCAAAGCGAAAAAAGTCTATGTTCATGCGCAAGATATCAAGGCGGACTACTTGACATCGATAGGCAATTTCTTATAGAATTAGAAGTCGAGATAAGTATGTTTACTTGTTAATAGAAATCATACTTATGGTGGAAGCATGTGTCACCCTCACCGATTTTGTTGCTGACAGGACAGCGGCTGAGATTCTTGTCAGGTGCCGGATTTATATCCACAGGCTTTAAACAAAATTGAGCATATGTTTCACCCGAGGATACAACAACCACCATTCTAATTATTAAAGGAGCTCACAATACATGTCACGTTACACAGGTCCTAAATTTAAACTTAGCCGTCGTCTGGGTATTTCCCTGAGCGGCACTGGTAAAGAATTGAAACGCCCATTCCCTCCAGGACAACACGGTCCAGGACAACGCAGAAAAATGAGCGGCTACGGCGTTCAATTGCAAGAGAAGCAAAAACTGCGTCATATGTACGGCGTGAACGAGAAGCAATTCCGCAACTTGTTCGACAAAGCTAACAAAATCCAAGGTATCGCCGGTGAGAACTTCATGATCCTGCTGGAAAGCCGTCTGGACAACCTGGTTTACCGTCTTGGCTTTGCTAACTCCCGTGCAGGCGCTCGTCAATTGGTTTCTCACGGTCACATTACCGTTAACGGTAAAAAAGTCGACATCGCTTCTTACACTGTAAGCACTGGCGATGTAATCGGTCTTCGTGAAAGAAGCCGCAGTCTGTCTTCCGTTAAAGAAGCTTTGGCTAACCGCAACTACTTGCCAGCTTACTTGGAATTCAACGACGCTGCAGTAGAAGGTAAATACACTCGTCTTCCTGAGCGTTCCGAATTGCCTCAAGAAATTGACGAAAAACAAATCGTCGAGTTCTACAGCCGTTAATCTATGGCTTGCAAACTGTCCTTCATTTATGGAGGGCAGTTTTTTATTGCATTTTTACATTTGGAGACTCCCCCGCATCGCACCTGAATCACCTTCGATGCCAAGAGCTAACTTGTACTCACAAAAATAAGGGGCCCTCATTCCCCGGTCCATGCAGCCGATAGATAGAAGAGCCCCCATATATTTTTACACAAACTTCGCCAGGTAGTAGTTTTTCTTGCCGCGGCGAATAACGATATATTTCCCTTCCAGCCCGTCACTTGGCTGAAGCACTTTGTCCAGATCCGTCACTTTCGTTCCGTTAACCGATACCGCACCGCTCTCGATATCCTGTCTTGCCTGACGCTTCGAAGGAGCAGCCTTGACCGAGATCAGCAGATCAATAAGAGCTGTCTCTCCGCTGATTTCAGAGGATGGAACGTCCTGGAACGCGTCTTCAATTTCACGGCCTGTCAGGATGCTGACGTTACCGCTGAACAACACCTCGGAGATTTTGATGGCGCTTAGAGCCGCCTCTTCCCCATGCACCAGCTCGGTAACCTCTTTGGCAAGCACGCGTTGAGCTTCCCGCTTCTCCGGACTGGTCTTTACTTGCTCCTCCAGACGCTCGATTTCCTCATGCGACAGGAAGGTGAAGTATTTCAGGAATTTCACAACGTCATTGTCGTGAGTATTGATCCAGAACTGGTAGAACTGGTACGGGGATGTTTTCTCAGGATCAAGCCACACTGCTCCGCCGGCCGTTTTACCGAATTTAGAGCCGTCGCTCTTCGTTACAAGCGGCATTGTCAAACCGAAAGCTTTATTGCCTGTCGTTTTGCCGATTAGCTCGAGCCCCGCCGTAATATTCCCCCATTGATCGCTTCCGCCTACCTGCAAGGAGCAGTTGATGTCCGTGTTCATCCGGTAGAAATCGTAAGCCTGCAAAATCATGTAGCTGAACTCCGTAAACGAAATCCCGTTGCTCAGACGAGAATCTACACTGTCCTTAGCGAGCATATAGTTAACGGAGAAGTTCTTCCCGATATCTCTCAAGAACGTGATAACGTTCAAGTTCCCCAGCCAGTCGTAGTTATTGGCCATCCGTGCAGGATTTACGGTCGAATCAAAATCCAGAAATCGGGACAGCTGATTCCGCAGCTTTCCTACCCACTCTTCTACAATGTCCTGCGTGTTTAAGGAGCGTTCTGTCGATCTGCCGCTCGGGTCGCCGATTAAACCTGTACCGCCGCCTACTAAGGCAATCGGAAGATGACCTGCCATCTGGAACCGTTTCAAGCATAGGATCGGTAGCAAATGACCGATATGAAGGCTGTCCGCGGTCGGGTCAAAGCCTGCATAGAGGACAACGGGCTCTTCGCTCAATTTCTTGGCCAAGCCTTCTTCATCGGTGAGCTGCTGGATCAATCCTCTGTACTGCAATTCCTTTAAAATATCCATCGTAGTTCTGACTCCCTCTCTTTATGAAATAAATACAAAAAAGCCTTCGCATCCACAAAGGGACGAGAAGGCTGCTGCTCGCGGTACCACCCTAATTAAAGCCGAGAACACGAATGCTGTATCCGAAACCGAAACAGCTCTTGTCTCTGCTTTCACTTTGCAACGATAACGGGTCAGACCCGATAGGAAGCTACTTACGTTAGCATACAGGCTCGCCGGCGATAGGCCACCTTATGCCGTGTTCTCTTCCCCTGCTCCGGACGGTATTTCGAATGAAGGGCAACTGCCGATTCTCACCAGCCATCGGCTCTCTGAAAGCTTGGTTCCTTCCTCTACTGCTGCGCGGTTAAGGAAAACCCTTCCCCGTCGTCATGTCCATCATAGCATTTGTCATATGCAATTAAACCAAGTTATATCACAATTCGATTTCATTTGTCAAACCTAATGTTCAAGCAAACGTCAGGGATGCTATTATCCACACTTTCCTTCTTTATGATATAATGAACTACGTATGTTTTCCAATTTCGGGAGGATTTCTATCAATATGGAGATGGAGAAAAAAGAAAGCAAGACAAAAGACGTACTATGGAGCATCGGTAAATATACGCTTATTACGTTAAAATGGATGTTCATCGTCTTTATCATCGCCGGATTTCTGGGAGGAGGCGCCGCCTTTGGTTACGTGTCCGCCCTGGTAAAGGAGGATCCTGTACGAAGCAAGGAGAGCATGATGGCGCAGGTGCAGGAGAATGCCCTAACTGGCTTCGTCTATTTTAATGATGATACGGTTATCGGCCAGCTGCGCTCGGAGGAAGACCGCAGAATGGTTGAGCTCAAGGATATTCCGCAGATCATGCTGGATGCGGTATTTGCTATTGAAGATAACCATTTTTACGAGCACCATGGAATTGACTTCAAAGGCCTCGGAAGAGCCGTCATTCAAAAGCTTTTAAGAGAGGATATTCAGACTGGAGGAAGCACGATTACCCAGCAGCTGGCCAGACGGGTATTCTTATCTCTTGATCGTGAGGACAGCCGTAAAGCCAAGGAAATCTTCTTATCCCTGCGGATGGAACGCCTCATGTCCAAGGACGAGATCCTGCTGGCCTATATGAACAAAATTCCGTACGGCAATGGCTCTTCAGGCTATAATCTGTACGGGATCAAAGCAGCCGCCAAAGGAATCTTTAATATCGATGACCTGAAGGAGCTTAATATCGCGCAGGCTGCCTATTTGGCGGGATTGCCCCAGCAACCGAGCAATTATTCTACGTTTACTAGCAAGGGACAATTTGACGGAGCCGCCTTCAAAAGAGCCGTTGCCCGACAGCAGCTTGTCCTGCGGAGAATGCTGGAGGAAGGAAAGATCAATTCCGACCAATACCAGGAGGCCCTTAATTTTGACCTGCGCAAATCGCTGGCAGAGCCTTCCAAGAAAGCGTACTCGACCTACCCTTATCTCATGCTGGAGATTGAGAAGGAGGCTGCCAAGGCGCTGCTGAAGGTTCAGGATCCCAAGCTGGCTGAGCAGCCGAATACCGACGCCTACAACGAGGCCCTCAAAAACGTTCAGGCCCAAATGAACCGCGGCGGTTATCAAATCTATACGACGATCGATAAAGACATTTACGATGCTATGCATGCCATCGCCGATAACCCTAAAAACTTCACTCCGGATGATCCGACCAAGGGGATTGAACAGGTCGGTGCGGTGATGATGGATAGCAAAACCGGCGCCATACTCGGCATGATTGAAGGAAGGGACTTCTTCAAGGAGCAGCTTAACCATGCCACGCAGGCCTTCCGGCAGCCCGGCTCTACGATGAAGCCCATCGCAGCCTATGTCCCTGCCATCGAGAAAGGCGCAATTCAACCTGCTTCAATCATTGACGATGTACCGATCATATTAAAAGACGGTACCAAGGTCGGCTATCATATTCCGGAGAACTGGGATGACCGGTATCACGGCCTAATTACAGCCCGAAGAGCTCTGGATCAATCTTATAACATTCCAGCTATCAAGCTGTTCCTGGACGTGGTCGGCATTAAGGAAGCATGGGATTTCGCCAAAAAAATGGGGATCACCACCATTACCAAAGAGGATTATGTAGCTCAGACGGGGGTTATAGGCGGTTTGAGATACGGTGTTTCCGTAAAGGAGCTCACCAACGCATACTCCACTATTGGCAATAAAGGCGTACATAACGACGCGTTCATGATCCGTAAAATCACGGATTCCAACGGAAAAACGGTCTATGAGCACGAGCTTCAACCGACTTCTCTGTTCTCGGAGCAAACAGCCTACTTGATGTCCGACATGATGAGGACTGTTATCACTTCCGGTACAGCCACCGATTTGATGAGCAAATTCAAGCATTACGGCAAGGTGCCGATCGTAGGGAAAACGGGCTCCACTCAGGATGATGCGGATGCCTGGTTCATGGGTTATACGCCCGATATTACATTAGGTGTATGGATAGGCTATGACTCTCCTGCCTTCAAATTGAGCAAAAAGACAGGCGGAACGAACCGCGCCAAAGACATTTGGGCGAAAGCCATGGATGCCGCCATCGATAAAAAGCCGGAATATTTCCCAACAAAATCGTTTGTACGTCCGGATAATATCGTCGAAATGACGGTATCCAGCTTATCGGGTAAGCTTCCAAGTGAAGCGACCACCAAAGCGGGCAAGCTCGTGACCGATATTTTTAATAAAAAGGATATTCCTACGGAAGAGGATAATGTGATGGTGAAGCTGCCGATTATTTCTTATAACGGCATCAACTACATTGCCCAATCCTCGACACCTCAAGAATTCGTGCAAGAAAAAACCGTCATCAAGAGAGAAAAATCGTTGGGCGCTCTGATGAAGGAACTACAATCCATTATTCCGAGGCTTCCGGCAGGCAGACAGCAATCCCTAGACATGTATCGGCCGATTGATTACAACGAGGATGCCCCATCCGAGACAGACCCTCGTACCGACGACGGGAAAGCCCCGGAAGCGCCGACTATGGTAGTGGCCACCCATTCGGGAGACACGAGTGTCATTACCTTCCAGGCAAGCGCCAGTGCCGACGTGGTCGGCTACCGGTTGTACAAATCCGTTAACCACGGTACGTTCCAGCGTGTAAGCAATAAAATCGTCATGGCTGGCGAGGAAACGAAGTTTACAGAACAGACCCACACCAATGGTGTTATTGGTTACTATGTAACAGCGGTAGATGTAGCGGGTAATGAATCCCTTCCGAGCAAGGGAGCTTATACCGATGGCTCGAGCAAGGATCTCCTTCTCATGACGCCCGATAACGGTGGCGGCTTGATACCGGGAGCCGGCGAAACCCCTCAGGGAACTGGAGCAGGCGACAACAATGCCTCCCCTACTCCGACGCCAAGTCCAGGTCCTGCCAAGGAGAAGCCGGCAGCTCCGACCGGAGTATCGGTCAAAGCCAGCGGAGCCGGCATCGTTGTCAATTGGAAGGCCAATGCAGCAAAAGATAAGGTACAGCAATATATCGTGTATTTCAGCGAAAAGGAAAACGGAAGCTATACGAAACTGGGCAATGTAAGCAATGGTACCGAATTCCGCTATTACGCTTCAGGCTATGAAGGCTACTACAAAGTGTCGGCGGTTAACGAGCTCGGTGAATCCAAGCCCACAGCCCCGGTACATTTCAAAAAGTGAGTTGGCTGAGATCCCACGCAAAGTGGGTGGGCCTTGGCCTCGGGGCTGATCCGGCTACTTTGTGGTGGAGCGCCGAGGCCTACTAAAAAGCACTCAAATAAAAATGGAGCCACCTTAGGTGAGCTCCATTTTTTTTAAACCTATATTACAGCCTAGGGCATTAGTCCTCGATTGTGGACAAGTCGCCAGTCGGAAGGTTCAGTTCCCACGCCTTCAAGACGCGGCGCATGATTTTACCGCTGCGGGTTTTAGGCAGCTTATCTTTAAATTCGATCTCGCGAGGCGCAGCATGCGCTGACAAGCCTACTTTGACGAATTTGGATATATCCGCCTTTAATTCCTCTGAAGGCTCGAACCCTTCACGCAACGCGATGAATGCCTTGATAATCTCTCCGCGCATCGGATCCGGCTTCCCGATAACACCAGCCTCTGCAACGGCAGGATGCTCAACGAGCTTGCTTTCTACTTCGAACGGACCTACACGTTCACCAGCCGTATTAATTACATCATCGATGCGGCCTTGGAACCAGAAATATCCGTCTTCATCGCAGTATGCCGAGTCCCCGGAGATATACCAGCCTTTTATGCGGAAATATTCCTCATACTTCGCAGGGTTATTCCATATTTGTCTCATCATGGACGGCCAAGGCGTTTTGATGGCCAGGTTCCCCATGCGGTAAGGAAGTAAAACATTGCCCGCGTCATCGACGATCGCGGCTTCAATTCCCGGAAGCGGTTTACCCATAGAGCCGGGACGGATAGCCATGCAAGGGTAGTTACAAATCAGCTGGCCGCCTGTTTCGGTCATCCACCAGGTATCATGGATGCGTTGGTTATATACCTTCAAGCCCCAACGTACGACTTCAGGGTTAAGCGGCTCGCCGACGCTCAGCACATGGCGCAGCGCAGACAAATCAAATTGCTTGGATACGTCGTCTCCTGCACCCATCAGCATACGGAATGCGGTTGGAGCGCTGTACCAAACGGTTACTCCGTATTTCTCCAATGTGCGGTACCAATCCTGCGGGCTGAAACGGCCGCCGCGAATGACGTTCGTCGCCCCATTCAACCAAGGAGCGAAAATGCCGTAGGACGTACCGGTAACCCAGCCCGGATCCGCAGTACACCAGTACACGTCCTGGTCCTGCAAATCAAGGACGACGCGGCCGGTATAATAATGCTGCAGCATGGCATTATGAACGTGAAGCACGCCTTTTGGTTTCCCGGTAGAACCGGAGGTATAATGAATCAGCAAGCCGTCCTCGCGGTCCACCCATTCAATATCCAACTGATCGGATGCTTGCGCCATTTCTTTATGATAATCGACTTGACCGTCGGTCAGCTCGAGGTTCTCACCGACGATAATCACATGCTTCAATTCAGGAAGTTCACTTACGGGTATTCTTGATACTAATGAAGGCGTAGTAATAATGGCAGCTGCACCGCTGTCCTGCAAACGGTCTCTGACAGCCGTTTCCATGAAAGCTTCGAATAATGGACCTACAATAGCACCGATTTTAAGGGAGCCGATTAACGAAAAATAAAGCTCCGGCGTTCTTGGCATAAAGATAAAAACGCGGTCGCCTTTGGCGATTCCCAGCTTGCGGAGCACATTGCCGAACCGGTTCGACTGCAGCTTCATGTCCAGGAACGTGTATTTTTCATCCCGTTTGTCGTCACTATAATACAAGGCAATTTTATCGCTTTTGTCGGAATCCGCATGGCGATCGATAGCTTCATAGGCCATGTTCACTTTGCCGGTAGTAGACCATGAGAACTGCTTCTCAACAGTCTCCCAGCTGAACTGGGCCCGCTCTTCCTCGTAATTTTTCATGTTGGACGTTTTGGAAACGGGTTCAATGCTTTCAATATTTGTGTGATCCATGCCACTACCTCCCGATATCAACAATTTCCATTTTTCATTGAAACGCTTACATCTGAATTTCGAATGTAGTTTTTTTACAAATGATATTATATCACAACCTTACTGTTTCCACTATTTCTTTTCTTAGTTCCTTTTTTTTGATATAGTAACAAGCAAGTGTGGGTACATAAGCATACCCAGGAAGTCCGCTTGATCCGCAGGAAGGGAGACTACAGGCAATGGAGCATTACAAAATATATCATTCCCGTCACGTGCCCTATCGTGATTCGCAGATTATAGTGGAAGGCCCTGTCCCTCCTGAACGGTTGAAATCGTATCGGATGCATCCGGACCTGGACGCTTTTCGCCGTCCTAAGGAACAGTTCGAAGCATTAATCGAAATTGCCGAATTGCCTGAAGGGCGTATTATCATTTCCAGGCTTGACGATGAGATTATCGGTTATGTCACCTTCCATTATCCGGACGAGATGGAGCGTTGGTCCGAAGGCAATATGGAGGATCTTATCGAGCTTGGCGCGATTGAGGTTGCCGATGATTACCGGGGACTTGGCCTCGGCAAACAAATGATTGTTCTCGCCTTCGAAGGCGATCAATTGGAAAATATGATTACTTTTACAACCGAATATTACTGGCATTGGGATTTGGAAAAAAGCGGATTGAACGTATGGGATTACAGAAATATGATGGAAAAGCTGATGAAGTCCGTTGACATGGTATGGTTTGCTACGGACGACCCGGAGATCTGCTCCCATCCCGCCAACTGCCTTATGGTACGGATCGGTAAGCATGTCCCGCTCTCCTCTGTCGAGCAATTTGACCGCGTTCGGTTTAGACAGAGGTTTATGTATTGACCGGGTCACTTGCATTTCAACATTTCTCCGAGAGGAACGAGTCATGGGGGCGCAACAGAATGACGAAGTCATCGTTATTTATTTACAGTGAACAGGAAACCGGTTATCGGCTGCAGCAGGGACATCCTTTCAATCAGGAAAGACTTCTTCCGACCATCGATCTGCTGCAAAAGCTGGAAGCCATACCGGAGTCGATCGTACGCGCTCCGTCCCCGGCTTCCGAGGAGCAATTACAGTCCATTCATAGTATGGACTACATAGAAGCCGTGAAAGCGCTTAGCGCAGATTGTCCCGATGAAGCGTGGCAGAAGCAAGCCGACAAATTTGGCTTTGATTTGGAGGACACTCCTTACTTCAAGGACATGCACGAAGTCACTTCGCTCTTGGTCGGCGGTTCTGTCCGAGCGGTGGATGAGGTGATGAGCGGACATGCAGAGCACGCATTGCATTTGGGCGGCGGGCTTCATCATGCATTAAGAAACCGGGCGGCGGGCTTCTGCATCTACAATGATGCCTCGGTGGCGATTGAGCATGCCAAGACCCGCTATGGAGCCAGAGTTCTTTATATTGATACGGACGTTCACCATGGGGACGGCGTCCAATGGAGCTTCTACAGCGAGCCTGATGTCTGCACGCTCTCCATTCATGAAACAGGGAAATATTTATTTCCAGGTACAGGGGCCGTTAATGAGCGCGGAGAAGGAACCGCTTTCGGCACCTGTATTAACATTCCTGTCGAGCCGTACACCGAGGACGCCTCCTGGCTGGAATGTCTCGAAGAGGTGCTAAGCAAGGTCGCAGAGCAATTTCAGCCGGACCTGATCGTCTCCCAGCATGGGTGCGACGCCCATGCTTATGATCCTTTGTCCCATGTCCATTGCAGCATGGACATCTACCTGGCGATGCCAAAGCTTATTCATCGCATCGCGCACGAGTACAGCGGCGGGCGATGGGTTGCTTTGGGAGGAGGAGGCTATGACTTCTGGCGCGTCGTACCGCGCGCCTGGAGCCTTCTGTGGCTCGAAATGAGCAACAACCCGCTCATCCCCCTTCTGGAGCAGAACCGGGCTTTAAAACTGCCTTCAGCTTGGCTCAAGCAGTGGCAACCGATGAGTCCCGTCGAGCTGCCGACCACCTGGCTGGATGAGGCGGATTGGACTCCCATGCCGCGGCGACAGGAAATCACAACCAAGAACCGTCAGACGAAAGAGCTTGCTATGCTTTACTTAAGCGAATTCATTAGCTTCATACGCCACTGTGATTGCAGCTTTGCATCCGTACCCATCACTTTTTTAGCATGATTAGTTATCGCCCTTTCGAATTTCGCATCCGATTGCCTCGAATCTTACCATTCTTTTGTAGCAGCAAAAAAGCCCGCAGGGAGGAAAAGATGATCGATCTCTTTTCCCTCTACTGCGGGCTTTGCTATTAAAATTGAATATTGGCTTCGATGAACGCCTTCAGTTCACTGATCGGCATACGGGTTTGTTCCATGGTATCCCGGTGGCGAACCGTCACCTGGCCGTCCTGCTCCGACTCAAAGTCATATGTGATACAGAAAGGAGTACCGATCTCATCGTGACGGCGGTATCTTTTCCCGATGGAGCCTGCATCATCATAATCCACCATGAAGTGCTGGGACAAATCTGCAAAAATTTTGTGTGCGCCGTCGGCCAGTTTTTTGGACAGCGGGAAGATCGCTGCTTTGATAGGCGCCAGTGCCGGGTGGAAACGCAGCACCGTACGGCTGTCATCACCTTCAAGCTGCTGCTCCTCATAAGCGTCGATCAGGAACGCCAAAGTCACACGGTCGGCGCCAAGAGACGGCTCAATGCAATAAGGCACATAGCGTTCGTTCGCTTCTTGATCGATATAATTGAAATCTTCACCGGAATGCTCCATATGCTGCTTCAAATCGTAATCGGTACGATCTGCGATACCCCACAGCTCGCCCCAGCCGAACGGGAACTTGAATTCGATGTCCGTTGTAGCGTTACTGTAATGGGACAGTTCGTCTTCGGAGTGGTCGCGCAGACGAATATTCTCATCTTTCAAATTCAAGCTTAAAAGCCATTGATAGCAGAAATTTCTCCAGTATTCGAACCATTGCAAATCTTCGCCCGGTTTGCAGAAAAACTCGAGTTCCATTTGCTCAAATTCGCGGGTACGGAACGTAAAGTTGCCCGGGGTAATTTCATTACGGAAGCTTTTACCAATTTGGCCGATACCGAATGGCAGTTTTTTCCTCATGGTACGCTGCACATTTTTGAAGTTCACGAAAATGCCCTGCGCAGTTTCGGGGCGCATGTAAACCACGTTAGCGCTCGATTCGGTTACGCCTTGGAATGTTTTGAACATCAGGTTGAATTGACGGATGTCCGTGTAATCGAAAGCTCCGCAATCCGGACAAACGATGTGATGCTCTTGAATCAGCCCCATCATTTGATCGAAGGTCATACCGTCAACGACCACTTCCATACCCTTTTCCGCAAGTGCATTCTCAATAATTTTGTCTGCACGATGGCGGGACTTACATTTTTTACAATCGATCATCGGATCGTTAAAGTTGCCGACGTGACCGGATGCTACCCATGCTTGAGGGTTCATCAGAATCGCTGCGTCGAGACCTACGTTATACGGGGATTGTTGAATGAATTTTTTCCACCAAGCGCGTTTAATGTTATTTTTCAGTTCAACACCAAGCGGACCGTAATCCCAAGTATTGGCCAATCCGCCGTATATTTCAGATCCGGGAAAAATAAATCCGCGGTGTTTGGCTAAGGCTACAATTTGATCCATCGTTACTGTCATGATTGTTCTCTCCTTCTGCTTTCTACAGTTGCTTCAGCATATGCTCTACGATACGATAAGAATTCTCGGATGCCTGTACCGTAAATTCGGCAAAATTAACATGAGCGGAGCCATCCGCTTTGTCGGACATGGAACGTATGATGACGTGAGGGATGCCGTTCATCGTGCATACTTGCGCAACTGAAGCCCCTTCCATTTCCGTACATGTACCTTGAAGCTCGCTGTACAATCTGGATACGGTCTCCCGGCTTGCAATAAATTGATCCCCCGATAGAATCCGTCCCACTTTGACGCGCCCCGGAAACAATTCCGAGCTCGCGTTAATAGCCAGCTGACGTAAGGACTCATCCGCCGCAAATACGGAGGTTTCCTCATAGGGAATCGTTCCCACAGGGAATCCAAGAGCCGTGACGTCCATGTCATGCTGCATCGATTCCGATGAAATGACAATATCGCCTACGTTCAGCTCGGGATCAAGCGCTCCGGCTACGCCGGTGAAGATAATGGCATCGACACCATATGTATCGATCAGCACCTGAGTCGTGACCGCCGCATTTACCTTGCCTACTCCGGACTTGCAAAGCACGATAGGCTTACCGTAAAAGAGCCCTTCTCTGAACTGTACCTTTGCTTTCTCCGATACGTTCACTCGCTCCATGTGCTGCAAAAATAGTTCAATTTCTTCTTTCATGGCGCCGATAACGCCGATTTTCCCGTAAGACAACTGTCTTTTCCCCCCAAAGGTTTACTCGCTAAGGCAACGCAACAAGCATGCGAAGCAAACTAACATCACAAGTAATTTATACCCTCACAAAAGAAAGAGGCTCATATTAACGATGAGCCACCGAGTTTCTATGAATGACGTCATGCGGTAGAATTACCTGCATTTGCTCCGATGCATCTTTCGTTTCTTTGTTCATAAGCTTGGTCAACAGCCTCATGGATACGGCACCGATATCATACATCGGCATTGCCACTGTCGTTAATTGAGGACGTACCATTGAAGCCATGCGAATGTTGTCAACGCTGATGACGGACATATCATCCGGTACCTTATACCCGTTATCCTGCAGCGTGTGAATGGCTCCTATCGCCATTTCGTCTGTCGCCGCAAATATGGCGGTCGGACGCTCGCTCAGCTCCAGGAAATGCTTCGTTACTTCCAGACCGGATTCATAACGGTAATTGCCGATCCGCACGTAGTCGTCACGTACAGGAATTCCCGCTTCCTCCAGCGCTTTCTTATATCCTTGGTAACGCGCAAATCCGTTGGCCGGATCCTGAAGCGTACCTGAGATCATCGCAATATCGCGATGACCGTTATCAATCAATACCTTCACTGCGTCATACGCGGCCTTCTCGTGGTCAATGTCGACGGAAGCGATGGTATTGTTCTCGTCGGTCGTAGCGCACAGAACGATAGGTACGGCTGATGTTTTGAAGGCTTGAATATGCTCTTCAGTTACAACGCCGCCCATAAATAACAGCCCGTCCACTTGCTTCTCCAACAGCGTGTTGATAACGCGGATTTCTTTCTCCTTCTTCTTGTCCGCGTTACACAAAATGATGTTGTAGTGATACATATTCGCGATATCCTCAATCCCTCTGGCAACTTCAGAAAAGATCGAGTTCGATATATCAGGAATAACGACACCGACTGTAGTCGTTTTTTTACTTGCCAAGCCCCTGGCAACGGCATTAGGCCGATAACCCAAACGTTCAATGGCCTCAAATACTTTTTTGCGGGTTTGGGGCTTTACGTTGGGATTATTATTGACAACTCTCGATACGGTTGCCATGGAAACGCCTGCTTCTCTGGCTACATCATAAATGGTTACAGTCACGGTCATTCTCTCCATTATAGTAAAATGTATAATGCTGCGATCGTATACTATTAAGCCCTATCATACGACAAATTTATGTTGAAAGCAATAAATTCGGGACCTTCTTACATGTATAGTATCAAAAAATTGCAAAAAAAGCCAACTGCAGCGCAGCTGGCAATGAAAGAACCCATTTTTTGTCTGTGAAAATACATGCTTCAAGCTTTCATAGTATCATCGTAAGACAGGCCATCCCAGTCCCTTAAGCAATATCGTTAACGGACATGGAATGCATGGCAATCTGACCGAGACGCTTACGAATATCCTCCATCCAGTCATCATCCTTTAACGATTGAGCCAGCAGCATAAGATCCAGCAGCTCATTGATCCGGTCTTCTACAATTTTTTCGACAGGAGCCGCCGCGTAATATTTGTCTGTCACCATTTTCAGGAGATGCGCGATCTCGCTGATGTCGTTAAAATGCAGCAGCTGCTTTTCCGGTACGCTCCCAAGGCTTCCGATGATTCCTGTCAATTCAGGCTTAACCTGGGCTACCACTTCACTTCTTTGGCAGGTTTCGCAAGAAAAGACCGGGACGTTTTCAATTTCGACTTTGTTCTGATAAATGACAGTCCGCAGCTTGATGCCCATCGCGCTGCCACACTTGCACTGCTTCTGCAACTAGTACCACTCCTTCGTTCCAACAAACCCATCATTGAGCGGCAATCTAATGACCTC
Organism: Paenibacillus vulneris; assembly: GCF_039543185.1. Classification (NCBI taxonomy): domain Bacteria; kingdom Bacillati; phylum Bacillota; class Bacilli; order Caryophanales; family Paenibacillaceae; genus Paenibacillus; species Paenibacillus vulneris. Next base: position 27,780 of record NZ_BAABJG010000022.1, read on the forward strand.
CCACATTCAAACCGACTTCTAAATACAACGTTCCCAGTTTCTCATAAACAGGTCATTCACCCCTTACATCTCAGCATGCAGGGGGTATGTATCGAGGTTGATATAAGGTATCGGGATCATTAAGCCTGCTCCTCTATGATACAAATATTCTACTTTCGCCTGTAAACTCCTTCTGAAAGAGCGTTAGTAATATTAACCACAATGAAAGCAAAAAGACCGTGATCCCCGGAAGGGACAACGATCTTTTGAAGGTTATTTGCGTGTATAATCCGCCAGTACCCGCACGAATTCTTTCGTAAACGCTGGAAGATCCGGCGGTCTTCTGCCTGATACGATATTCCGGTCGACAACCACCTCTTGGTCAACCCAAATAGCGCCGGCATTCTCCAAATCATCTTTTATACCGGGCGTGGAAGTCATCGTATAGCCCTCGCATATTTTTGCAGACACAAGGACCCACCCGGCATGACATATATGGGCAATAGGCTTCTCAGCCTCATGAAATTCCCTGGTCAAACGAAGCACATCGGCATAGCGGCGAAGCTTATCGGGAGCCCAGCCGCCCGGAACATAAAGTCCGATATAGTCTTTGCTTGCTACATCACCGAACGCATATTCAGTTGTCAACGGCACCCCGTACTTTCCATGGTACACAGTATTGGCCTTCGGCCCCACCAGATGCACCTCTGCTCCCGCTTCCTTCAAGCGAAGGACAGGATACCACATCTCCAAATCCTCAAACTCTTCATCAACGAATGCCAGCACTTTATGGCCTGTTAATTCCATTGACCTCTCCACCTTCCTGATTAATAGCTTCTCTAGTTTGCAACGACATCCTGCCGCAGATTAGAATTCAGCACCTCCAGAATGGATTTGCTATTTTTGCAGCTTAGAAGCTGCTTCCAGATAACTTTGCCTTCGCTGTGGCTTGTTTGCAGCAGGCTGTTTTTGACCGGCAATATGGATTGCACCGACATGCTGAGCTCCTGAATGCCAAGTCCCAGCCATATAGGCAGAGCACGGATATCGCCGGCCATCTCCCCGCAGACGCTCACATGAACGCCCGAGGCCTGCGCGGCTTCCACCGTAGTCTTCAGCATGCGAAGCACGGCAGGATGAAACGGATCATATAAATGGGCGACGGTTTCATTCATACGGTCCACCGCAAGGATGTACTGTACCAGATCATTGGTCCCTATACTGAAAAAATCAACATGGGGCGCCAAAATATCAGCAATAATGACGGCCGCAGGGACTTCGATCATAATGCCGATTTCAATGTTTTGCTTGAATGGAACTCCTTCTTGCTGAAGCTCCCGCTTCGCTTCCTCAAGCACTTCGTTAGCTTTGTTCAGCTCTTCCAGGGAAGAAATCATCGGGTATAATATCTTGATATTACCGTAATGGCTTGCCCTTAGAATGGCGCGGAGCTGGGTTTTGAACAGGTCGGTCCGATCCAGTGAAATGCGGATCGCTCGATATCCCAGCGACGGGTTATCCTCTTCCGGCAGCTCGATATAATCGAGGCTCTTGTCGCCGCCAATATCCAACGTCCGAATAACAACGCGCCTTCCTTCCAGCTTCTCGGCTACCTGCTTGTAGACCACAAACTGCTCTTCCTCCTGCGGCAGGCTGTCCCTGTCCATATACAGAAACTCTGTTCGGAAGAGCCCTACTCCGGAGGCCCCGTTCTTGAGAACCTGATCGAGCTCCTTTACCGAGCTGATATTCGCTGCCAGCTGAAAGGATAGGCCGTCTGCGGTTTGTGACGGAACATGCGCCAGCGTCTGCAGCTTATCCTTCCTGACCTGCAATATCGCCTTGCGTTTCTTATACTCCTCCACCAGCTCGTCCGAGGGGTTGATATAGACGCATCCCTCATCTCCATCGATGATGAGGTAGTCTCCGGTTTGAATCGGCGTGCTGAGCTTGCCTTCTAAGCCCAGCACGTAGGGAACGCCCATAGCGCGTGCCATTATGGCTACATGCGATGTTTTCCCCCCGAGCATAGTAACGAGCCCCAACGCCAAATTGGTGTCCAGATGGACCATTTGCGACGGGGAGAGCTCCTTGGCTACGACCAGATACGGCTGATCCTTCGGAGGAAGCGTCTCCTCCAGTGCCCCCAGCAAATGCTTGAGGAGCCGGTTGCCGACATCCTTAATGTCAAGAGCTCTCTCTTTCATATATTGATCGTCCAGTAAATCGAACATATTGACAAACTTCTCAATCGCCTCTTTGACGGCGACCTCGGCTGCCTTGTACTGCTTCTGCATGATCCCCTGAACCTCGTTCATAAAAATAGGATCCTCCAGAATCGCCAGGTGAGCATCGAAGATGGACGTTTGCTCCTCTCCTAGTACGGAGACGAATTCCTGTTTGATGGTTTCTATCTCATCTTTGGAAGAACGAATTCCGTCGTACAGCCTTTCGAATTCAAATGCCAAATCGGTGACATCGATCAGCTTATCCGGGAAATCCCATTCCCAGGTCGGAATGACGAAAGCTTTCCCCATCGCTATTCCAGATGAAGCTCCGATCCCCTTAGCCAAAAGTGTTCCCTCCCCCTGAAGCATCCTTCAATACAACCGACATGACGGATGCTTGACCTTTCTTGACCGCTTTAAACGGCGCAAAGCTCCATGATTTCACTTTATCTACATTCGTAATGATCATCGGCGTCGCCAGCGACTTGCTGTTTTGCTTTACTTTATGCAGATTAAAGCGGATTAATAGCTGTCCCGCCTCAACCATGTCGCCTTCTTTAATATAAGCCGTGAACCATTTGCCCTGCAGCTGTGAAGTATCTATGCCTATATGCAGCAGTACCTCAAGTCCCTCTTCCGTTTGGATGCCTACTGCATGAAGGGATGGGTACAAAATGATGATTTTCCCGGCAACCGGCGCAACCAGCTCCCCTTTATCCGGCATGAAAGCGACCCCATTGCCGACCAGCTTGCCGGCGAATATTTGGTCGGGGACCTCTTCCAAAGGCATCATCCGTCCCTGCATTGGTGCGCTGAACAAGACCCTCTGAATATCCTTCATCAGAACTTTCTTGATTTCTTCACGGATTAATTCGGAATAGGTGCCGAAGACAACCTGAACATTACCGCCGCCAAGCCGAATGACGCCTGCCGCTCCCAAGTGCTTAAGCGCAGCCGTATCCAGCAGCTTATCGTTGTCCAAAGTGAGCCTTAGCCTGGTGATACAGGCTTCAATTTTTTTAATGTTGTTCTTGCCCCCAAGTGCCTGCAGGATTAACGGAGAGCGGTATGGGATATCTCCTGCCCATTCTTCCAGCTGAGAGCCTTCCTCCCTGCCTGGAGTCGGGATACGGAATTTACGTATGGCCCAGCGAAACAAGAAATAATAGACAAAAAAATACGCAAGTCCGATAGGAATCAGCATCCACCCGTTATGGGACAAATGATAGTTGATGATAAAATCAATAGCCCCGGCCGAGTAAGAGAATCCGTGATGGATATCGAAATAATAGGCAATCCACATGGAAAGTCCCGACAGGATCGCATGAACGATAAATAAATAAGGCGCAACGAACAGGAAAGCAAATTCGACCGGCTCCGTAACCCCGGTCAAGAAGGAGGCCAGCGCCGCCGTTAGAAAGGTGATTCGGATTTTCGGCTTCAAATCTTCCCTTGCCTCATGAATAATCGCCATGGCAATAGCAGGCAGCGCAAACATCATGATCGGATATAATCCGGCCATGTAGATACCTGCATTCGGATCACCCGCAAAGAAACGCGGCAAATCGCCGAAGATCATCTCACCGCTAGGCTTTTCATAGGCTCCAAGTTGAAACCAAAACAAATTGTTGAATACATGATGCAGCCCTGAAGGTACTAAAAGACGATGGATCACTCCATAAACGAAGGTGCCAAAGCCGCCTAGGCCCAATACCGCTGAAGAAAGGGTTTGCATAAAATATTCCAAATATGGTCCGATTTCAATAACAATCAGAGTCAGCACCAGGATGCATAAGCCCATTAATAACGGAACCATTCGAGGCCCGCCAAAAAACTGGATGTATTCCGGCAATTGAATATGCTTCACCTTATGAAACAGGATAGCCGCGATAAGTCCAATTAAAATACCGCCAGGTACACCGAGATGAAACTCATCCCCTAAGTAATGCCGGATCGCCTGGTTAAACATAATTTGACCGATCAATGCCGACATTCCGGCAATACCTGCGCCTTCCGTTAAGCCGAGGGCAACGCCAACCGCAAAAATCACCGGCAAGTACGTAAATATGGTATTGCCAAAAAACAGCATAATTTCCCCGACACGGGACATATGTACGTCTTGCCAAGGCAGCGTCCCGAGACGCAGTAAAATAGCCGCAACAGGGATCGTAATAGTAGAAAGCATTAAGGACCGACCCAACTGCTGCAAGTTACCCATCCAGTTCAAACAACCGCTCCCTCCTTTCTTACTCGATGGTAAGGCCAATGCTCCATTTTGTCAAACAACCCCAAACATGTTTTCGTTCGGGGTTGGTCGGCACAATTATGAAAAGGTCGGAAATTGGGAGGAGTATCCGCTAAATTGCTGCTTCGCTTGAGAAATTTCTTGTTTATCGGCCGCTTTCATCTTGTACCAGCCTTTTTCGAACATAAGATTAAACAATTGCCATTGCGATTCATGCTGCGTGTTTAAAATAGAGGAGATCGTTTTGCGAAGCTCCGGATTTTGCACCTCGTTGAGTCCGGTATTAAAGCCGGTCGTCATATATTTTTCGAGCATGAGAATATCATTGATATGATCTCTATCATTCATTTCAGGGCCTTTGACTTGCGGCAGCTGTCCGGTCTGGGGCTTAGCGATATCCATCGTTGGCATAGCTTCTTATCCTCCTTGTTTATTGTAAATGGTTTAATATGGCGTTGTATTGGTCAAGATGAGCTTGGCCCGTCTTTTCGATCAGCTGTTTGATTTGCGGATCCTGGCATAGATTTGCCGTCTCCTTGCATTTTTTCATGGCTAGAAGCTCCCAGGATAAAAAATCCTTAATATAGCTGAACTCTTTTTCGGACAATAAGGATCTGTCCGCCGTCATGTTTTGCTGATTGTTCATACGAAATTCCTCCTGACTTGTTCATACTAGGATAAATAGAGCGGGCTCTAATAAGCCCGCCCATTCTATTTGCCAATTAAAACTGTCTGTTAAATCCGAAAGAGGAGATTCCGAATTGTTGTTGAGCCGGTTGGCTGGAATCTGAACGCAGGTAAGCGTCATGACCTTGTTGGTTACCGCGGTAGTTAGCGGTATGGTAAGCTTGAGAGGATTGTACTTGACCATACTGCTGGGAACCACCATAGTTCAAGCCGGCATTAAAGGATTGACCGATGCCGAATTGTTGCTGAGCTGGTTGGCTGGAATCCGAACGCAGGTAGGCATCATGACCTTGTTGGTTACCACGGTAGTTAGCGGTATGATAAGCTTCAGGGTTTTGCTGTACAAATTGCTGGCCAGAGAAAGAGGAGTTGAAGTTACTGTTGAAAGATGGAGCTTGATTCAAGAAGCTGCCGCCAAATTGCTGTGCAGGCTGATTGGAGTCCGAACGCAGGTAGGCATCATGACCTTGTTGATTTCCACGGTAGTTTGCTGTGTGATAATTTTGCGGGCTTTGGAAGCTGGAGAATTGGTTAGAGCCTTGGAATTGTTGATTACCGGATTGATATTGGGATTGAACTGTACCCACCGGTTGGTATCTGTTTTCCAATCCGCGATACTGGGATACCACGTTCCCGGAACCTACTTGGGGTTGAAAGCTATTTTGTTGAAAGTTCTGATACATAACAAAAATCCTCCTTAGGAAGTGTTAAAAGTCTTCCGGGGTCGGTTACCTCAACCGTTGCTTTACCAGAAGCCTTTCTTATTGTCTCTAAGGAGGTTTTATTTTATTTATGGTAGCTCTTGGGTTGCAGATGCTATTTTATTCCTTGGTTTGAAGCACCGTTTGCTTGAGTAAAGCTGCAGCGCTCCTTGGATCCGACTGCTTCGTAATTGCCGATACTACGGCAATGCCGCGTGCTCCCGCTTGAATAACGGCAGCCGCATTATCCTTGTGAATACCGCCGATGCCGACCATCGGAACATCCCATCGGCCGGCGATCTCCCGAATCAGTCCCGTTCCTATGGCGGCGCCGGCATCCTCTTTGGTCGAGGTTGCATACACGGCACCAACGCCAAGGTAATCCGCACCTTGGGCTATTGCCCACTCCGCTTCTTCCCTATTACCCGCAGAAATCCCGATGATTTTGCTGTCGCCAAGTAGCTTTCTGGCTTCCAGTCCGGGTACGTCGTCTTGCCCGACATGTACACCATCAGCGTCTAGCAGCAGAGCGACATCAATCCTGTCGTTAACAAGGAAAGGGACGCCATACTGTCGGCATAAATCGCGCAGCTCGGCACCTTGCTCAAGAACCTGTCTCAAGGGCGCCTTCTTCTCTCTTAATTGAAAAAGGGTTACTCCCCCCTCAAGCGCTTCCCTAGCGATCTCCAGGGCAGTACGATCTCCATGATGCTCCAGGCCCATCACCAGGTAGACCGGGAGATAATCTGCAATCCGTTCACGGTACAATTTATTTCCCTCCTGGCAGCAGAATGGAATCCTCTACTTTGATGCAGCGGTCCATAATGACTTCCAGTCCGCCTGCGCGGGCTATATCGGCCGCTTCCTCGTTGTAGATGCCCAGCTGAAGCCAGAATACTTTGGCACCGATTTTGACAGCTTCCTCTGCGACGGGAACTACGGTTTCACTCCGACGAAATACGTTCACAATATCCACTGGCTCCGGAATATCCGATAGGGAAGGATAGCAGGTTTCTCCCAAAATTTCAGTCGCATTCGGGTTTACAGGGATAATGCGGTAGCCTTTCTTTTGCATCGCTTCTGCAACCATGTACGAAACGCGGTCCGGCTTGTCAGACAATCCTACTACGGCTACATTTCCTGCAGCGGACAAGATTTCTTTAATGCGGTCACGAGACGGATTTTCAAATGCCATTACGTTCATCCCCTTATGATTTCGTATACGAGATAGCCTGGCTTCCCATGGCCTCCCATGTTTCGAGAAACTGGGCTTTATTGATTTTCACTTTGCTTTTTCCGTTATACGGGTCATTGACATACACATTCTCTTCATCAAAACCGACTAATAATACCGCATGCTCCATAAAAGTCGTTTGGATGGGACCAATAGGTGTATCCCAGATGACCCACCGGTCAGGAACCTGATAATTAATCGTCGTCCATACAACGGACGGAATTCCTTCACGGAGCTGGTCCTCCAGCTTCTCAAAAGGCTGCCGTGTGAAATCCTTGGCCGTCGGTACATATTTATTCAGAAGCTCCATCAATGCGGTATGATAAATGCCGAAGCCTTTGGAGCCTCCTGTAATGTCTCCGACAAACCCCGTATTAGGATTGCCCCAATAAGCGACGGAACCATCCGGATTCCGCTTGAGAGGGGTCGGATCTTTTTTGAGCTCCGGTACCAGCTCCATTTTACTTTTCTCAATGCCGACGAATTGAAGCAGCATCGTAAGGCTTGTCAGCTCGCAGCCGGAAGGCAGCTCAGGGTATTGCCTTATAGCAGGCGCATCCAGCAATACAGAAGCAGCACGCGGAGCCGGAGGATCCGGGAGGGCTTCTTGAGCCTTATTTGAAGCCGGTGTTTCTGCATAAGCCACGGACGACTCTTCTGCATACCAAGCCTGTCCCGTTAGTTTGGCGTATAAGAGAATACATAATACTCCACTGATAAACATGAGCCCTATGATCGTAAAAAAGCCGAGTGTTACCTGGATTCCTTTCCAAAGCACCTTCATTATGACTCAACCCGCTTGATTTTATTAGATAGTAGGCTACTGGATCGCCGCTCGGAAACGGGTAGCACTGAAATTCAAAATCCTATTCCTCAACCAGCTCGATGTGAGCGCCCAACGAGAGCAGATGCTCAAAGTAATGAGGATACGATTTGGCGACATGGTGAGCATCGTTGATGATGAGCCCTTTCTCCGAACGCAAACCGACTAGAGTTAATGCCATGATGACACGATGATCAAAATGAGCATTGATCTCGACTCCGCCGGTTACTCCTTGAGGACGGCCATGGATAATAATTTCGCTTTGTCTTTCCTCGACGTCGGCGCCGGCCTTACGAAGCTCGGCAAGGAAATCGGTAATCCGGTCACATTCCTTATACCGCAAATTCTCGACGTTATAGAAACGGGAGGTGCCGTCGGCAAATACGGCTGCCGCCACCATCGCCAGAACGGCGTCCGTAAAATGATCCCCGTCAAATTCCCCTGCTTGCAATCGCTGGTTTCCTTTGACATGAACCACACCGTTCTCGTGCGTTAAGTTAACCCCCATAGCGCGAAGAACATCGACAACGGCCTTCTCACCCTGTCTGCTCTCTTCTTCCAGCCGCAGCACTTTAACATCGGAATTAGTGACAGCCGCCGCAGCCAAAATAGCGGCCGAGCCAGGATAATCGCCTTGAACGACATACTTTTGAGGCTGGTACTGCTGACGTCCAGGAATTTTATAATGCATGAGATCCTCGGAGGCTTCAATCCGAATGCCCGCCTGAGCAATAACCTCGAGAGTTTGCCCGACAATTACCTTGGATTTCAGGTCATGGAGTACTTCAATCTCGCTGTCTTCTTCCAGAAGCGGAGTCATAAACAGCAAGGAGCTTAGAAATTGGGAGCTCACGTTGCCTGATACTTTAATTTTGCCGCCGCGCGGTTTGCCCCCGCGAATTGTGATAGGCAGCTTGCCTTCCCGATGGTCGACCTCTACTCCCATTTGCTTCAGAGCGTCGATCAGATCGTCATGCGGCCTTTTTCCCAAAGAGTCCGGATATTGGTTAACGAATGTAACCTCCGGGCAAAATGCGGCGACAGACATCAGAAAGCGAAGTACTGCGCCGGCATTGCCGACATTCAGCTCGCTTACATGCTTAGGATGCTTGCCGAAGCCGCGAATCGTCATTTTCTCTTCATCTTCTTCAACGACAGCTCCCAAATCACGGATGCAACGGCGCATCGCATCGCTGTCCTCACTGTGGGCAGGATAATATACAGTGCTTGTCCCGTCTGCCAATGCTCCGATGAGCAAATAGCGGGTCGTGTAGTTTTTGGAAGATAGCGCATTAATCGTACCTTCTAAGTTATTTGTCGGCTTTACGATCGCTTTCATGAATATGTATCTCTCCTGTTCCGCATAAAAGTTACGAAATCATTAGACTTATTTCAGATTATTGCCAGTGTACCATACCCTCCGGGGCTTGGAAACCGCAAGTTTGACACCCATACGGGTTTCTCTATATCATGGGATTAAGGAAGATGTGCCTATTACAAAAAACCTATTTGGAGGCTTCTTAATTATGCAAACCATTACCCCGCAAGAACTAAAGTCACGCCTGGATAAAGGTGATAAGCTGGATATCATTGACGTCCGCGAGGCCGAAGAGGTTGCTCTCGGCATGATTCCCGGTGCTGTCCACATACCTTTGATGCAAATTCCGGATCGCCTAAATGACATCCCCCGCGACAGAGAAACCATTCTAGTTTGCCGAAGCGGCAACCGCAGCGGCAGAGCCTATGATTTTCTCAGCGCTCAAGGGTTTACCAATTTGAAAAACATGAGCGGCGGCATGCTGGAATGGGAGCAGCTTTAAAGCTGCAGGTCCGCTGTGATCATCTCTGCAATTTCTTGAACGGACAGCTTGCTCGTGTCGATCTTGCGGTCCGCGAAATCATAGGCATGCTTGCGGGCTTCCAGCAGCGTATGCACCCTCTCGGCTACGTCCCCTTGAACCAAGGGCCGGTTTTGATCCTGACTCACACGTTCAATGATTGTGTCCGCATCAGCCGTCAAGGCCACGACATAGCCCTTCTCCTTCATGACAGCGCGGTTTTGCTCTGCCAAAACTGCGCCACCTCCGGTGGCAATGATGCAGTTCATCCCTTCAAGGGATTTCCGAATGACATCGCACTCCACTTGCCTGAATACAGGCTCTCCCAGCTTTGCAAACATGTCGCTGATTGACATCCCCTGCTGCTCTTCAATGACGTCATCGGTATTGATGAACCGCCATCCCAACCGGGAAGCCAATGCATGTCCAACCGTCGATTTGCCGGTACCCATGAATCCTATTAATACGATATTATGTTTTTCCAAATTCCTACACCTCTTGACAGCTTCTGTCTAACCCTACAATCATATCATAGGTTGATGTTGATGAATAGAAATTACGAGAAATTCATATGATGGAATGTGAATAGATTCCAGTCTTTTCTGCTATGATGATACTATGAAACCATTTCGAGGAGAGATGAATTGTTGATGCATTCAGCCATGTCTCAATCCCAGAACCCCGTTCCTAATGCCGCACAGCGGAAGCTGGAGCAAATTCTAAATCCTTCCCATCCGTTATGCAAAGATGACGTTGTCTGGATTTTGGAATTTATTAAAAAAAAGGTGGCTGAAGAAGATCCGCAGATAGCAGATCTTTCCCAACCACGCTTATTACAAAATTTTCGCTATTTTGCCGAAATTGCTTTAATGCTTATCCAGCGTCGCAACGGCTTCGATCAGGAGGCAGACCGCCTGAAGCACTGGATTTCCGAGGCTTCCTACGGGCTGCATCCCTTGAAACCGAACGGCCGGGCATTCAAGGATTAGTTCTCCATCCAGTTGAAATGGAAGGTTCCTTCTTTGTCCAAGCGTTGGAATGTATGTGCACCGAAATAATCTCTTTGCGCTTGCAGCAGGTTCGCAGGCAGACGCTCGGAACGGTAGCTGTCATAGTAAGCCAATGCGGATGCAAACGCAGGCACTGGAATACCGCGTGTTACAGCTGCGGACACTACAGTTCTCCAAGCGTCTTGGTAGTTGCTCACAACGCCTTGGAAATATTCGTCAAGAAGCAGGTTTTTCAATTCTGGGTTGCGATCGTACGCATCTTTGATGTTTTGCAGGAAACGAGCACGGATAATGCAGCCGCCGCGGAAAATCATTGCGATGCTGCCGTAATCCAATCCCCAGTTATATTCTTCGGAAGCGGCTCTCATTTGCGCGAAGCCTTGAGCGTAGGAGCAAATTTTGCTCGCGTACAGCGCTTTGCGTACAGCCTCGATGAACTCCTTGCGGTCTCCTTCGAAAGCAGGTGCTTGCGGGCCGCTCAGCACTTTGCTTGCAGCTACGCGCTCTTGCTTCATAGCCGACAAGAAGCGGGAGAATACGGACTCGGTAATGATCGATAATGGTACCCCAAGGTCAAGAGAGCTTTGGCTGGTCCATTTACCAGTACCCTTTTGGCCGGCGGAATCCAGGATAACGTCAACCATAGGCTTGCCGGTTTCCGGATCTTTTTTCGTGAAGATATCGGTAGTGATCTCGATCAGATAGCTGTCAAGCTCACCTTTATTCCACTCGGCAAAAATCTCATGAAGCTCTTCTGTGCTAACGTTCAATACGTCTTTCAGCAATTGGTAAGCTTCGCAAATCAGCTGCATGTCGCCGTACTCGATGCCGTTATGCACCATTTTCACGTAATGTCCCGCACCGTCCGGTCCGATGTACGTGCAGCATGGATCGCCATTTACTTTGGCCGAAATAGCTGTCAGAATCGGTTCTACCAATTCGTAAGCGTCTTTTTGACCGCCAGGCATAATCGAAGGACCTTTCAGAGCGCCCTCTTCCCCGCCGGATACGCCCGTTCCGATGAAACGCAAGCCGTGAGCGGACAATTCCTTGTTTCTGCGTTGGGTATCCGGGAAGTAAGCATTCCCTCCGTCGATGATGATGTCCCCTTCTTCCAAATGAGGAATCAAGGAATTGATGGTTGCGTCAGTACCTGCGCCTGCTTGAACCATGATCAAAATTTTACGAGGCTTTTCGAGAGATGCTACGAATTCCTCAATACTGTATGTACCTACCAGGTTTTTGCCTTTAGCTTCTTCGATCAAAGCATCTGTTTTTTCACGGGAACGGTTGTATACCGATACGGTGAAACCTCTGCTTTCAATATTTAATGCCAGGTTTTTACCCATGACAGCCAATCCGATAACGCCAACTTGTTGTTTGGACATATGGTTACTCTTCCTTCCTTTGAATTAATTAGTTGTGATGTTCTCTTGTTTGAAAAAAGCTCATTCCGACCAGCCGCGAGCAGCATCATTGCCGCCCGATGGAAGCAAGGCTGACAATGGATGCCGCTTGAAGACCAGTTCTCGTGGAACTAACCTTTTTCAATTTTTTTATCTATTAAATCGTCATTGCTCCATAGCCGCCGTCTACACGAAGCAGCGAGCCGGTCACAAAGCTGGAAGCCTTGTCGGAAGCAAGGTATACAGCTGCGCCTTGAAGCTCTTCCGCTTCACCGAAACGGTTCATTGGAGTATGGCGCAAAATCGATTCCGTACGCTCAGGAGAAAGGATTTTACGATTTTGTTCAGCCGGGAAGAAGCCGGGAATAATTGCATTCACACGAACGCGAGCCGGTGCGAATTCACGCGCCAAAAACTTGGTTACGTTGTTCACAGCCGCTTTGGAAGCCGAGTACGTAAATACGCGGGACAACGGTGGCTCGGAGGATACGGACGAAATGTTGATAATGCTGCCGCCTTCACCTTTGTCCACCATATGTTTCCCAAACACCTGGCAAGCTAACACAACGCTTTTGAGGTTTACTTCCATAATAGCGTCCCATTCTTCCATTTTCAATTCAAAGAACGGAGTCGCGCTGTTCATGCCAGGGCAGTTCATCAAGATGTCACAGCGGCCTGTCCAAGCCAGAACGTCCTCAAGAACCTTTTGAAGATCCTCGACTTTGGTAGCGTCTGCCGAAAAGCTTTTGGCTTTGCCGCCTACTTCCTCAATTTTTTTGACAACAGCCTCGGATTTCTCCGCGTTACGTCCTACGACAGCCACATTGGCGCCATGACCGCCCAGTGCTACAGCCATTGCTCCCCCAAGAGTACTGTTACCCCCAATAATTACTGCTGTTTTACCAGTCAAATCGAACAAATTCATGATGATCCTCCTCATGTATAGGTATTGCATGAACCGTCTGTTGGGCGGAACTACTTTGCATGCTGCTGTTGGTACGCAGCAATCGCATCGAATTCATCCTTCAACTGATGGTACACACGATTATAAATATTTGTCAACTGTTGGTACAGCTGATGGTTGCCGGAATCCGGCTGGTGGCGATGGTGAACCTGCATCCAATTGTGTACGGAGGAGAAGTCTTTAATCTCTCCCATCGCCAGCATACCGAGCTGTGCAGCGCCCAAACCGGAGCTCTCGATCGAGTTCGGTACGGCTACCGAGCTGCCCGTTACGTCGGCCATACACTGCAGCCAGAAGCTGGATCGTGCGAAGCCGCCGGATGCGCGAATTTCCTTGGTCGGCCCGGACAGCTCTTCCAATGCGCTTAATACGGAGTTGATCCGATAGACAACTCCTTCAAGGACAGAACGAATCATGTGCTTCTTCTGATGATAAAGCGATAAGCCAAAGAAGACGCCACGTGCATTAGCATTCCAATAAGGTGCGCGCTCCCCGGTTAGAAGCGGGAGGAAGATAAGTCCGTCGGAGCCCGCGGATACCTCTTCGGCAAGCGAAGTCAGATAGTCATACGGATCCAGGCCTCTGCGGCGGCCTTCTTCCGCTTCGGCCGTCGCCAGCTGGTCTCTGACCCAACGGAACATGATGCCGCCGTTATTGATGGCTCCGCCGACCACCCAGAAATCCTCTTTGAGAGCATAGCAGAACAGTCTTCCTTTGGGGTCGGTTACAGGCTCGCGGACAACCCCGCGAACCGCGCCGGAGGTTCCGATCGTTACGGCATAAATGCCTTCTTCGAACGCGCCGACTCCAAGGTTCGCCAGCACTCCATCCGATGCGCCCACAACGAATGGCGTATCCGCATGCAGGCCCATTGCCTGAGCGTACTGCTCCTTCATACCGGAAATGTGGTATACGGTGGAAACCGGCTCGGAAAGCTGCTCTTCACGTACGCCGCAGGCTTTCAATGCCAGCTCGTCCCAAGCCAGGTTGCGAAGATTGAACAGCCCCGTAGCGCTCGCGATCGAATAGTCCACGATAAATTTGCCGAACAGCTTGGCAAATACATACTCCTTAATCCCGATAAACTTGTACGCATTCTCAAACACATCCGGACGGTTGTCGCGAAGCCACATCAGCTTCAGCAAAGGCGACATCGGATGAAGAGGCGTTCCGGTATTCAAATAAATCTGGTGCCCGTTTAATTCTTCCTTCAAAGGCTTGACGTAGCCGACGCTGCGGTTATCCGCAAACGTGATGGATTGTGTCAGCAGATTCAAATCGCGATCGACCGCAATTAAGCTGTGCATCGCCGAGCTGAACGAAACGCACAGCACCTGGCTAGGCAAAATCTTAGCCTTGGTGATGACAGCCTGAATCCCTGTCACTACTGCATGAAAGATTTCATCCGGGTTCTGCTCCGCCATATCCGGTCTAGGCGTATTCAGAGGATATTCAATAGAATTCGATGCCAGAACGCGGCCGTCCCGGTCGATCACCAGCGTTTTCGCGCTGGTCGTCCCGAGATCGGCTGCAATAATGTACGGCTTTGCTATTGTCAAACTCATTTCGCTAAGTTCCCTTCGCTGTCAAATTGCAAGTCATAAGGTTCCGTCAAAATTTCAATATCCGGATGCAGCTTGGCTTCTTCAAGCAAATTGACGGAAATTTCGATTTCACCCAAATGCAGCGTATCTTGAATGCGTACGAGTCTGCATTTGGTATAATCCAGGATGTTGCAGGTTTTAACGCCTGCTTTAATCGCGTAATAATCGTTATCCAGCGTGGTCGAAATTTTGGTTGGAGCACATACCGTCGAAGTCAATCCGTTAACGAAGGTAGCTGCTCTATCCATTTTGTCGACCAGACGCTGCGTAGTAAAGTCGGCTGTACCTACGCCGTTGGCATTCCCTTTGGTTTCCGGTGTCAGATCGAGAACGATCATCTTGGAAACGTCAGGTCCGCCATGCGCATAAGGAGTCGGATAACGGCCGGTTACGTTTGGATCCATGCCGTCGCCGCTGATGTTCTTGCCGATATAATCGATAACAAGCACGTCGATTTGGTCGAACAAAATTTTTGGCAGGCGCGCCTTCGCCTCTTCCAGCAGCTGCATTTCGCGCTCTTCGATTTGCGCAGCCGGAAGCGCCTCGATGCGGCAGGTTTGGTCATAAGCATTCTCAACCAATGCTACGCCAAAAACAATCGGAAGCTTCTCAATCATAATTTTGGCCATAGCCGGAACGTTCTCCGCCATATACTTAAAGCCTAATTGATGGCAGGCTTCGGCCCCTTTTTGCTTACCAAGACCGATGGAGATCATTTTCATAATACCGCTTTCGATGCGGCCGCGGAACGCCGTGTGGGGCTTCACGCGGTTGATGACTACGATAGCGTCTGCAGTTGAAGCAATTTTATCTACATAAACAGGCAGGCCGTTAGGAAGCTCGTCGATTTTAACCACTTCCATCGAGGAACGGATCGGTGCTCCCATCGCTTCTTCCGTTACTCCAAGATGATGCAGAACCTCTTTTTGCCCTTCAGCCGTAGCGCCGCCATGGCTGCCCATGCAAGGCACGATAAACGGCTCTCCGCCGGCTTGCTTGATGGCATCGATCGTTACTTTCGTAAACAAAGCGATATTCGCCACACCGCGGCTGCCCACGGCTACCGCTACCTGCTGGCCCGGCTTGATTTGGTCGATGGTACCGGGCTTTTTCAGCTCCTGCTCCAGCACTTCTTTCAGGTTATCAATCTTGGTGTCATCAAATTTTTGGCGGATACGTACCATTTGCGGAATAGGAATGTCTTCTAGAACCTGTCTCAAAATACTCATAGCTTCTAAGCGCCTCCTGCGATTGTTTTGACGGAGTCACGAATAATGAGCTCCGTTCGAATGAAGATGGTTTCTTTCTCCACCTGCTTGCTTTCTATAAAAGTGAGCAGCTTCGCCGCGCCTTCCCGGCTGATCTCCTCAATCGGCCTCCTGACGGTAGTCAATGCCGGAGTCACGAATGCGGAAAACAGCTGATCGTCGAACCCGACGACCGAGATATCTCCAGGTACGGACAATTGCTTCTCAGTAATCGCTTTAATGGCTCCTAACGCCATCTCATCGTTGCAGCAAAAAACGGCCGTAGGCTTGTGGTCCAGTGTCAACAGCCGCGACATAGCGGCATATCCGCTCTCCACGTCGTAATTTCCCTGTACCCTGTACTCTTCCCTTACGGTCACCTTATACTGATTCATCGCTTCAAGATAGCCTTCGCGGCGGGCCTGCGTCGATTTGAAGTTTTCTTTCCCTTCAATTATCGCTATATCCCTGTGGCCCTTCTGAATCAAATATTCCACCACGCGATACGCTCCGCGCAAGTCATCCGGAATAAGATTCATGACAGGCAGAGTATCGATCTGGCGATTCAAGACGACCAGTGGAATTTCCCGCTCCGTCACATATTCGATAAACGGCTGGTCGGAGGAGCTTTGGCTCATGACGATAATGCCGTCAAAGCTTTTGCGGTTAATTTTATGATAGCTTTTGTAATCATCAATGCCTCGCACGATCAAATTGTATTGATCCTGTATGACATCGTTGACCCCCTTAACCGCCTCGTACAAGAAGCCGGCAGATGTACCGGTATGAAGAGTTGAAAAAAACAATCCCAAGTTGTATGATCGATCAAGGACCAGACTCTTGGCGCTGTAGTTCGGGGTGTAATTCAAGGTTGCCGCGAGCTGCTGGATCCGCTCCTTTGTCTCCTGATTGATCAGCGGACTGTCGTTCAAAGCCCTGGAGACCGTAGTATGCGAAACATTCGCCAGCTTGGCAATGTCTTTGATCGTAACACTCAATCCTACCACCTCCGTTTTATAATATCATACAGCTGCACACGTTAACAACGAACATTTTTTGCGAAGTATTGATCTGTTTTGCTCTTTTTACGCAAATATCGCCTGTCTCCACCCCGTAGTGCCGCTGCTTCTTTAGCTCCCTCTGCAGCTGCGACACGGCATTTCCCCTTCCCGTTCCCCCGTATGACCCAAAAAGCCAACAAAAATGGTCTGTGCATACTATACACAGACCCTTCTAATCGTAACGTTTACATTTCGAGCTGCAACATTTCATGCCTGAGTTCCATCAACCTTTCTTTGCACAATTTCACCGTTTTGGCATCTCCCGACTTCAATGCATCATGGAGAGTTGCAAGCTCATAATCTAGCTCCAGCCTCAGGACAGGAATACGGTCATCAGGTCTTTTCGATCGGAAAGCTTGCATCATTTCTTCCACCGTAACCACCGGCTCCTTTTGAAAAAGTACTTTATGCTCGACACCGGAAATTTCGACCATTCGGATGATTTCACCAAACATAATATTTTCGATTAATATTTGTCTGTCCTTGAATCGTTTGACTACGGCATGCCCGCGCGTATCGCCGATCATTTTCTCCATCAGCTCCGCCAGCTTTTCGTCCTTGAACGAATAATTCCCGACAATTTTGTATCGGTCTCCTATGCGCTGAAACTTCAATTTCACCAGCTTGCGGCCGGTTCGGATCGAGACGATGAATTGTTGATCGCTCTCGTTCCAATATAGAGAATACCCCTCTTGTATCAGCGCTTTAATGAAGTTACGGATTAGCCGACGGTCAAATCGTAACTCAAGGTTGCAATATTCCACTTCATGACTTTTACTCACGGCAATCCCCTCCCAAATGGTACATAACCCATGGCCATCTATCCCTTATTATCGACTGATCTGGATAGCCCGGATTTTGATAGAATTTTCAGACAATTCAGTTACTTAATTCTATCTTATTATGAATCATATGATTTAGCAACTTGGATTATTGACTTTTTTCCTTGAATTTCAATCCATTTTTTTAATAAGATACCTCTGCAAAGCGGGGTCATAACTTCGAAGCGGCTACACAACTTTGCAGAAAGACCCGGCAGCTATAAGAAAAACAAAGGACCGCCTCCTGGAGACGATCCTTGAATGGACTCGGCTATTATTTCTGTTCATCGCTTTGCTGGCTTGCCTGGTTGATCTTGCGGTCGAGCTCGTCATTCAAGTCGGTACGGGTTTCCACATTGACGCTATACGTCAAGTTATCCCCAAACCCTTGCTTGTCCAAACGGAGTATAGCCCGGAAATAATGGCTTTGGTTGATGTTGAAGCCGTTGCCTCTGCCGCTCATCGTCTGGTACACCAAATATTCGTAACGATCCTCGCCATCAATCTTCTCTATCATGATCGGTTTGGTCGAGTAGTAATAATCTTTGATTGTAAAATTGGCTGTGCTTTTGACGTATTCCTTGAGCTTGGCGAGCTTCTCCGTATTCACCTCGTTAGCAATGATGTAATTCTCCTTGTTCTGGCGGGACACGGACGGCGCTTGCCGCCACCGCTTTCTCGCTTCCGCATCGCTTACATACAGAACCCCGGTCAGCTTCTCCCGGTTCTTCTTCAAGCCTTCCGTATCAATCCCCATCCTTTTTAAATCAGACAGCCGGTAATAAACCCCGGAACCTTTGTCGGAGTACACGGTTAGCAGCGGATAATCCGCCCCTAAATACGTCACCCACTGGGAGGCAGGCGAGCGAAGCGTAAACTCCTCATAGGTCGCGTCTTTATCCTCAGTCGGCTGCTCCGAATTAATGCGGCTGTTAATGTATATCGTCTTGTTGTCGCTCTTCCACAAAATATTAGCACCCAGCATATTGCCCAGCTCCTTTAATGGCAAATAGCTTTTATCCTGGTATACCAGCGTCGGTCCTTCCAGCTTCACCGGTTTGCCGTCCACGACGATATTGAAATCCGGACGCAGGTAGGCTTCGACTCTTTGTAAGATGTCTTCCGCATACACACCCGCGGTAAAAGTGCTTCCCAGCACCGCACCCATAATCAAAAATCTCTTCCATTGCTTCATCACAGCTCAAACCTTTCCCCATTGAAATTTTGACAAGAAGGCAGCCTCAAGCGGCCTCGTCTATGCCGAAAGTCCAACCATTTCCTGCAAATGAAAACTTTATATTGACAAACATATTAATTCCGATAGAATAGGTTGGTATAAGAAAGCGGAATCGCACGCAGAAAGCGAAATAGTATCGTTAATCGGCATACTCCTACTTATTTATCGTACACAGCGGCCGAAAATGTTATAGGACGTTTGGACCAGTACCGTTTTTCGATATTTGTTCATGCGGTTCATGTTTGATCTTACAAAAGAAAAACTATGTTTCGGATTTCAGGGGAGTGAGCGTCATTGATCGAAATCACAGGTGTCAGCAAGACGTTTCATCAGCGAACGGGTGGTTCTTTTACAGCCATTGATAATGTATCTCTTACGATTCAAAAAGGGGAGTTTGTTTCCCTGCTTGGTCCGTCGGGCTGCGGCAAATCTACGCTTTTGAATCTGGTAGCGGGCTTGGAGCAGGCCGAGCAGGGCTCAATAACCGTCAACGGAAAGCCTTGTAAGGAACCTGGACCGGATCGCGTAGTCGTCTTTCAGGAGCATGCGTTGTTTCCTTGGTTAACCGTACTGGATAACGTGGCCTTCGGCTTGAAGCAGAAGGGCATTGGCAAGAAGGAACGGGAAGAGCTCGCGATGGAGCAGATCAAATCCGTTCACTTAAGCCGATTTGCCGATCGGTATCCACATGAATTGTCCGGCGGTATGAAGCAAAGAGCAGCGATAGCACGAGCTCTGGCTATGGATCCGGAAATTTTATTGATGGATGAGCCTTTCGCTGCGCTCGACGAGCAGACACGCCTTATCCTGCATAAAGAGCTGGAAGATATTTGGATGCGGACGCGCAAAACGATACTGTTCATTACGCACAATATCCGCGAAGCAGTCATTCTTTCGGATCGGGTTCTGGTTATGTCAACGCGTCCCGGTACGATCAAGAAGGAATTCGCCGTGCAAGCGGCAAGGCCGAGAGATTGGTCGGATCCCCTCCTCCATCACGTGGAAAACAGCATCATGGATGCTCTGGCCGATGAGCTGGAAAAAGTGGTAAAGGAGGAAATGGGCGATGAGTACAGCATTAAGAAGAACCCTCTTTCTGGTTCTGCTGCTGATAGCATGGGAAGCGGGATTTAGAATCTTTGACTGGGGCTGGAAATTCCCTTCGGTTTCACAAACGTTCCAAGCTTTCTATGACGGCTTCGTTCACGGCCAGCTGCTTGAGGCCACACTGGAAAGTATCCGCCGGCTGCTTACCGCATTTATTATATCGATTGTCATTGGTACTACGCTTGGCTTCCTGTTCGCCAGATACCGGTTCTTGGACGATACGATCGGCTTCCTGGTTGTCGCTTTGCAGACAGTTCCGAGCATCGCCTGGCTCCCGTTCGCCATCATCTGGTTCGGTATGAACGATTTCTCCGTTATTTTTATTACGACATTGGGAGCGACCTGGACGATGGCCATGTCGAGCCGAACAGGGATTATGAACATCCCCCGGATTTATCTCAAGGCGGCCCAGACGATGGGAACCGGCAACGGGTTCAAAATGTTTTACCAAGTGATGGTCCCTGCCGCTTTCCCTCATATGATTACTGGCGTTCGCGTTGCGTGGGCTTTTGCCTGGCGCGCGCTTGTCTCCGGTGAATTAATCGCCAAAGGCGTCGGCTTGGGACAGCTGTTGCAGGACGGCCGCAATCTGATGGACACGGCATTAATGCTCTGTATTGTCATTATCATCGCCATTCTGGGCACGTTATCCGACCACTTCTGCTTCAAAAAGCTGGAAGATACGATACTGGTCCGCTACGGATTATCAGGCAAACAAAAATAAGCTTTCAAAGGGGAGTTATTTTCATGAAAAAAAGCATTTCCTTATCACTGGCCCTCTTGCTGGTCGTCGTTCTGGTATTGTCGGCTTGCGGCAAGAGCGGGGAGACTTCCAAGGATGCAGCGAACGGCAGCGGTAAATCGGCACCTGCATCAACGGTCAAGCTAGGCATTTTCAAAAATGTTACCCACGCCCCAGGCTATGTCGCATTGGAAAAAGGTTTATTCCAAAAATATTGGGGTGAGAACGTAAAAATCGAAGTCACACCATTCGATAACGGCTCCGATTTCTCCACTGCGTTAGCTACAGGAGAAATCGATCTTGGCTTCGTAGGCCCAGGCCCTTCGACGAACCAATATATCAAAAGTAAAAACTTCAAAGTCATTTCCGGTTCGAACAACGGCGGCGCCGTATTGGTTGCCGGCAAAGATTCGGGTATTACGAATGTCAAAGATTTGGTTGGCAAAACCGTCGCAATTCCAACCAAAGGCAGCACGAATGAAATTTCTTTGCGTTTGCTGTTGAAGCAAAACAACCTGAATATTACAACAGATAAAAGCGGAGTTCAGATTATCGCGCGCGCTCCTGCCGATACCATGGTAGCCATGCGCCAAAAAGAAATTGACGCTACCTTGATTCCAGAGCCTTGGGGCACCCAAATGGAACAGGAAGGCATCGGGAAAATCATCGTGGATTGGGATAAAATCCCGCCTAACAATGGCAACTATCCGTTGACGATTCTGGTGGCAAGCGACAAGTTCCTGAAGGAGCACCGCGATATGGCGAAGCAAGCGATTCAAGCCAATGCCGAGGCCATTGATTTTATCAAGAAAAATCCGGATCAATCCTATGAGCTGATCAACAACCGTTTGAAAGCACTCAGCGGCAAAGGGATGGACATTGCACTCATTAAAGCAGCCCTCTCCCGTTTGAATTTGACGACCGACGTAAGCAAGGAAGCTATCGAGGAGATGGCAAAAGTCTCTATCGATGCCGGCTACATTAAAGATGTGAAGAAGGAAGAACTCGATCTTAGCAAGTTCGTAGATTTGAGCCTTCTCGAAGAAGTCAAAGCAGGTAAATAATTCACCCTGTATTCAATAATAAGAAATCCCCCTTCACCCGGCGGAATGAATGCTTCTGCTGCCGTGAAGGGGGATTTTGTATGTTTCTAATGAAATAAGACCGATTAATATACCTTGGCGACCTCGATACGATGCGTTCGACCGTCTTCCGTAAAATACAAGTCAACGCCATGACCCTGATCGTCCATAAAATAGGATACATACTTCGGGTCGTCCTTCCGCATGGGTACCAGCAAGGT
The DNA here is from genome assembly GCF_039543185.1 of Paenibacillus vulneris. NCBI lineage: Bacteria > Bacillati > Bacillota > Bacilli > Caryophanales > Paenibacillaceae > Paenibacillus > Paenibacillus vulneris. The sequence continues at coordinate 50,017 of NZ_BAABJG010000022.1, forward strand.
TACTATGCGATGACTTGCCGACGGTTCCGTCGATGCGGTCAAGTGCCATTGAAGATCTAGTCCCTCGATCTCGGAAGGATCAACCTCCGCGAATTCATTGGTTTGGGATAGATTCAGTTCCCCTGAAGAGCAGTACACGAACCTGCCGTCCATATTGGCCTTACGGCCTTGGACCCGGAACGATTGAGGACCAAGCTTCATTTCGTACAGGGTATGGAACAACCAATCCACTCTTCCTGGCCGAGATAAATCCAGGCTATCAACGACGACGATATAGGACTCGTTAACAAAATACAGCTCGCGGACATATCGTTCCAGATAGGGTACATTTTCTTGGTAAGCCGCCGTTGCATTGCACCGGGTATAGGTATAGCCGGGATGCTGCTCCACGTCCTCAACAGTTCCGGAGGCAGCGATATTGAGTGCCTTATTCGTTCCGGCATACTGTCCCAGTCCATCAATTAACACGTTATTCGTGGAGCGGGTCTGTTTCCTCCAATTCATATGCATCGTACTGCCGAATGCGACATAATACCCGCTCTCGATGGCTAATGGCTCCCCGTAGGCATGGAGCAAAAATCCGTTCTGATCTCCATGACTGTGGCTAATGGAACCGTACGGGCTGCTCTTGGCCAGCAGCATAATATGTTCCTCCGGCTTGTCCATCCTGGCATGAAAGGCGACCCATCCGATATCCCGGAACCATTTTACGGGCTCAATATCCGATGGAGCTTGTGCAGGTATCTCCGGATAATCGTACCGGTACATCATCTCGTCAAAGCGGAAGTCCCACCAGCCATAATTATAGAACTTCAGCTCCGAATCGGTATCGATCGCCTTTGTCTGCTCATAGTACCATTGATAGTATCCGTTACCCGTAATTCCTGCGAACTGCCGGATATTGAAGCCCGTTTTCAAGCTGACCGGATCTCCAAGGGTCGATTGGTCTCCGAAGCTCGCCCGTATTGTATCGGGACTGAAGCAATAAAGCGGAAAATCGCCGGTTTTTTGGAAGAAGGGTCTTTGGTAAAAATCAATGCCCGTGTATTTCTTTAACAGATTCATCGCTTCTGTAACGAACGCCATGCCTGTCGTCCAGTACATCGGCCCTTCCGCCCATCCGCCGTCCGCACCGCCCCAAGGTGTATACAAGCATGCGTAATATTCCAATGTATAATCCAGCCATTCCACGGCTTTGCTTTCCTCCCCGAGCATCGCGATACTGCACGGAACTAGCACGGAGGAAAGCGAGCGTACCGCGTGGCTGTCAAATGGAACATGATGAATCTTGGATCGCTCCATTACATGGAATGCAACCTGCTCCGCTCTTTTCCTGAGCTTGCCCCTGACCTCTTCCCGTTCCGCAGCCGTCAAACGGTCATAAAGCCAGTCATAGCCCCATGCAAGAGCACCGGCTACCCGGAAGGCTGCTTCATCGTTATAGTCTCGGCTTGTAGGCCCTTGAGGGTCCCAGGAGGCCACATGAAGAAGCCATTGCTTGGCTCGTTCCAAAATCAGCTCATCCTCCAGTACAAGTCCTGCAACGCTCAAATGACGAACCGCATACAGCGCTTCCTGGCAGTCCATGTACATTTGACGCCAAAGCTTAGCCGTCCGCTTGTTGTCGGGATAAGGCTTCGGCTCGGCGATCAGCTCCTTCCCCATCCAGGGCTGAACGGATTTCTCAATAAACACGTCCCACCCGCAGAATGCGGCATCCTGCTTGACCCTGCGTCTGAAATCCGGCAGCTCCGAGGCCTGCAGCCATAGACGTGGATGCCCGGCAGCCGCTTGCTGATAGCGTACCTCTCTCCGGGCCAAAGGCGTTAGCGGAAGCCCCTCGGGAACCGTAAAGCTTCTTATTACGCTCCATTCGGAATGCTCGTCTCCTTGTTCATTGGATGAAGCGTCAAGGAGCAAGGCATAGCGCCAATAATAGGCTCCCGGCTCCAGGGGCTCATCCGGAGTGTACAAATTATACGGAATCCGCTTCACCGTTACCGTACAACCCTCCTCGAATTCAGGAGAACGGGAATATTGCAGCGTATAACGGTCCTCTTCCAGCTGTGCAGGAATCCAGGTAAACCGGGGAGGGTTCTCCGTCAGCCGCGTGTCGCTGTCCGGTTGGTATTGGACCGTAAGAGGCCCGGCAATAGGTTGGTATAACAGGTGGCTCATAAGATATGGCTCCTTCTTGGTTCAACTCGATTGTAGATTGCATGCAGTTTAGCGCATGAACATGCCGCCATTGATTTCAATCGTCTCTCCCGTCAAATAAGCTGCCAGATCGGAGACCAGATACAGTACCGCCCCAGCCACGTCCTCCGGGGTACCTTCCCGTTTTAACGGAATTCCGTTAACGGTCGCTTTTCTCGCTTCATCCGTTGTGAACGTAGCGTGAAATGCGGTTTGCCCGATAAAGCCCGGGGATACTACGTTGACTGTGATCCCATCCCCGGCTACCTCTTTGGCCAGCCCCTTGGAATAGCTCGATACCGCAGCCTTGCTCGCTGCATAAATGCTGGCACCTGCGCCGCCCCCATTATGCGCCGCTATCGATGACATATTGACGATGCGGCCCGCCCGCTTGTCCTTCATTCCAGGCAGCACTCTTTTGCACATAAAGACGGTGCTCTTGAAATTGACGTCCATGATCTGATCATACAGCTCTTCGCTCATCTCATAATTCGAACGACGCTCGACCAGATGTCCCGCATTATTGACGAGAATGTCTACAGTGTCTCCGAATGCCGCTTCGACGGCGCCGACCAAATCGTCAATCTGTCGGATATCGGTCACGTCGGCACGGAACAGCTCGGCTTGCCCTCCCGCTTCGCGAATCCTCGCTACCGTTTCCTCTCCTTGATCCTTATGGTTTAAATAAGTAATCCCAACTTTTGCACCGTGAGACGCCAGCAGAATGGCGACAGCACGCCCAATGCCCGTATTCGAGCCTGTAACCAGTGCGATTTTCCCCTTTAAACTCGTGTTCAAAAGATCCACCTCCGGCAAGTTTGTTTAGCTTCCCTATAGAAAACGCTTACTTAACTGCTTGAAACCGCTCTATATGATTGTACCATGTCTGGCAAATTATGAATATGAACGTTCTTATTTTTTCCTTCAGGCAGGACAAATCGCTCTTGGTTTCAACCTAGAGCTCCGATTTGTCGGTGGAGTTCATTTTTTGCTACTCTACAAAAAGTCGGATACAATCTATTTATTCCATTTTATAAAACGCAAAAGGATGATCTTATGCATTTGGAACAGCTTGAATTCATAGTCGAGGTAGCCAAGACGGGCTCGTTAACTGCGGCCGCACAAAATCTTCATGTCACTTTATCCGCCGTCAGCCAATCGATCTCCAATCTGGAGGCCGAGCTTAACATCACCTTATTCACCCGCTCCCGCTCGGGAGCCGTTCCGACAGCCGAAGGAAAAGCCATCATCCATAAGGCAGCCGAAGTGCTCGGCAAATTACAGGAGCTTCGTGACGAAGCCTGCGGGTATGCCAACACTCAGAGCGGCGAGCTGCGGATAGCGACCATTCCGGGTCCTTTATCGCTATACCTTGATACGATCCTGAGCTTAAAGAAGCAGTACCCCAAGATACAAATGGAAATAGTCGAGAAAGGGACACAGGAGATCATTGAGGAGGTTCGGCATAATAAGATCGATATGGGATTGATCATCGCGTTCGAGCCTTATTTGGAGAACCGCGCCGGTTTAACGCTTGAGCCCCTGCTGGAAGGCAAGGTCGTCGTGTGCATAAGCCGTAAATCGCCGCTTGCCTTGAACAGGTCCATTTCGCCGGAACAATTAAGAAAGCATTCTATCGTTTTGTATAATGACGACTATTTGAAGTGGTACATGGACCAGTTCCAGAACCGGTACGGCGATGTCACCATTCTTTTCTCCACCAATAATAAGGATGCGATTCGAAGGGCGACAGAGGACGGTACCGCGGTTACGATCGGGCTAGATTATTCCTTCAGGAACCAGCCCGAATACTTAAAGGGTGAATTTGTCGTCGTTGAACTGGACAACCCTTTCCAAAGAACGATACATCTTAGCCTGGTTTTGTCCAAGGAAAAGAAATTGTCCAATCCCGCCAAAATATTTATCAATCACTTGAAGCATACCCTCCTGCAGCCATAGCTGCTTTGAAAATGAGGCCGCCCCTCCATTCGGGTGATGCTTCTTGCGATTTTTACTTAAGTTATGCTTAACCAAACTTAAATATATATAAATTTACTTAAACAATAAGCGGATTTACAATAGAAGCGAACAATGTTTCTTCATCATTTTTTTCGTACTTACTCTTCATAAAGGAGCTGTTCCCAAATGAAAGCAGCCAAAATTTACGGCCCTAAAGATATTCGAGTGGAGGATGCAGAAATTCCTGTACTGGAAGCTGGAACGGCTAAAATCAAAGTAGAATTTGCCGGAATATGCGGAAGCGACATGCATGAATATATGGCCGGAGTCTATCCGATGCGAACGCAGCCCGTGCTGGGTCATGAATTTTCCGGTACTGTGGTTGAAGTCGCACCGGATGTTACTACCATTAAGGTTGGTGACAGAGTAGCCGTCGAGCCTTTGATCCCTTGCGGCAAATGCGACAATTGTAAAAGAGGTCTTGTGAATCTGTGCATCAGCCGTCAAGGATACGGCTATACTATATCCGGCGGTTTTGCCCAATATGTTGTTGCCAAGGAAGAAAATATATTCTTGCTACCCGAGCATATGAGCCTGGAGCTGGGTGCTCTTGTGGAGCCTACTGCCGTAGCCGTTCATGCCGTTCGGCAAAGCCAGCTTCGTCTTGGAGACAGCGCAGCTATCTTTGGTGCAGGTCCAATCGGGCTGCTGCTGCTGCAAGCCGTAAAAGCGGCCGGAGCAAGCCGGATCTATGTCGTGGAGGTTTCCGAGGAACGCAGACAAAAGGCAATGGAGCTTGGAGCTGCAGTAACTCTCAACCCTATGGAAGTCGACGCCACCCAATTTATTCTCGATGAGACTCGAGGCGGTGTAGATGTAGCCTTTGACGCCGCAGGCGTTCAAGCCACCTTCCACTCCGGGGTCCGTGCCGTACGTCCGTATGGAGAGTTCAAAATTGTGAGCGTATGGGAAAAACCCGTCACCTTCGATCCGAATACCATCGTACGTACCGAAGCAAAAATTAGCGGCTCTTATGCTTATATCCGTCTGTTCCCTGAGGTCATTCGTTTGTTAGCTGACGGAGTCATTGACGGCAAAGCTGTCATTACCAGCATCATCGATCTGGACGACATTGTTGAAAAGGGCTTTGAGCTGTTGAGCCATGATAAAAAACAATGCAAAATTCTCGTCAAGCCGAACCAGGATTAATTGACATAACAACCCCAAAGCCAGTGGAGTGTGCCGTTCACGCTCTGCTGGCTTTTCTTGTTTCGGCAGCCTCCTATGACTATGGTTTTATTCGCCTGGCAGGCGAGCGGTATGATATAGTATTTTTATACATAAGGATTTTTGTCGCTCAGGAGGATATGGACATGACTTTCGAAGGTTTTCAGCAAGAGGATTTTGACGTATTCGCGATCCCCGGCCTGGAGGGCCGAATGCAAGGGATCCAGCAAAGAATTCAGCCCAAGTTCAAGGCTATTGGAGATGCGCTGTGTGATGAAACGGCTATGCTCGCCGGGGACGAAATGTTCCTGCACATCGCCAAGCACGCCCGGCGTACGGTTAACGCCCCTGTAGACACCTGGATGGCCATTTGTCATAACAAACGGGGATATAAGATGTACCCCCATTTCCAGGTTGGGCTTTTCGATGATCGCGTATTTATATGGCTTGCCCTTATCTATGAGCTCCCTGCAAAACAAAATATAGCCCAAGCGTACCTGAATGAATTCGACGAATTTCGTTCGGCGATTCCGGATTCTTATAAGCTATCGTTCGACCACATGCAAAAAGATGCCGTTACGATCAGCGAACTGAGCGATACCGAGCTGCAAAAGGCGCTGGAGAGATTCCGTGACGTCAAGAAGGCCGAGCTGCTGATCGGTCTCAGCCTGTCATCCGCCGATCCCGTACTTTCCAACGGCCCGCAATTTCTTGAGCTCGTGCGAAGCACTATTCAAACATTAATGCCGCTGTACCAAATAGCCAGAAGGGCTTCCAACTAATTCCTTTTCGTATAAAAGCCGCTGAAACTGCAAACTCTTAGTTTCGTAATGTTATACGAGTGTCTTAGAAAATTTATGTAGCACTAAGGTTCTCTTAAAGTAACATTAAGTTCATTTGCACACGCTATAATTGGTTACCTCATCCAATGGGGGATCAAATTATCATGCGAAAGGCGGACAGAAGATGAGAAGCGTTCATACGAACAGGGTTATTGTCACAAGCCTGGCTTTCACTTTACTGCTGAGCGGAGTCGCTCTCTCCGGGTCTAAGCAGCAAGCATTTGCCGATCCTTCGGAACGGACAACCCTTGAGCAGCAAGGGCCCACGGATCAAAAGCAGGACCGCGGCGAAAAAGGCAAGGAAGGCAAACATTTGGAGAAGGGCGAGCGCAGAGCCATCCCTATTCTCGAAGAGGCCGCTGCGATTCTAAATATGGATAAGGCCGCTCTCTCTGCTGCACTCAAAGAAAAGTCGCTTGTGGATATCGCAAAGGAAAAAGGAATCAGCGAGACGGATCTGATCAGCAAGCTGAAAGCCGTTCGCAGCGGTAAAATCGATGAGGCAGTTAAAGCCGGCAAGCTGACAGCCGAGCAGGCCGAGAAGATGAAAGCCAATATGGACAAGCATCTGAAATTTATGGTGAACCATAAAGGCGGTTTCTGGCATGGCAAGCACGGTATGAAGCATAAGATGCTCCCGGCGCCGGACAAGCTTGCCGCGATTATCGGAATCTCGGAGGATCAGCTGAGAGCTGAGCTGAAGGAAGGCAAGTCCCTGGCCGAGATCGCCGCTGCCAAAGGCATGAATAAGGAGCAGTTGGTCGCCAAGATTAAGGAGGAAATGACTCCTTGGATCGAGAAAATGGTGGAGCACAAGCGCGGCTCTCTGCAAGAAAAAAGCAAGGAAGCTAAGTAACCGTCCGTTCAACCCGAAAGGTTAAGGCAAACACAGTCCTCCGCATTGGATATGACGGGGGACTGCTTTTTTTCGCAATTTCAGCAAAAAACGTGATTAATTTCACACTTCCGTCATCTTTTTCGTTTATAATGGAGAAAAGTGACAATCACAAGGAGTGCCTGCTATGTTTCGCAATCGACCCATTAGAAAAAGCACATTGCTGCTGCTCGGCGCTGCCTTGCTAGCCGGAGGCATGCTGCTCCAGACTTCGTTACCTAAGGATAGGACGGCAGCAGCGGCAGCGGCTCCCGAACCTTCAGCGGCCGTTCCTGTAAGCGGCGAGGCGGTCTACCAGCAGCACTGTCTGTCTTGTCATGCAGCGGATGGCAAAGGTTCTGGCAAATTCCCCGCCATAGCGAGCGATCATGTTAAGAAGAAGCTGGGCACGTACGATAAAGCCTACGATTTTATTAGCCGTAACATGCCAGAAAGTGCACCCGGCTCCTTGACCGAAGACGAATACAAAGCCGTAAGCAAGTACGTGCTGTCTTTAAATGGTATTCCTACGGATTTTAGCGATATACAAGGACACTGGGCTCAAAAAGAGATAACGGATTTATACGACAAAAAGTATATCGACGGTTATTTGGACAAACAGACGGACAAGCTGGCCTTCAAGCCGGATCAGTACATTACCCGTGCCGAGTTTATCCGGTATTTTGTGAAAGCGAAGGAATTGTTTTTGTCCAACAGCACCGAAACTGAATTTACGGATATAGGCTCTAATAAGGAAGACCGGACTTATATTATTACGGCCGTAGAATACGGGCTTATTAACGGCTACCCGGATCACACGTTTCGTCCGAACAATACGATAACGCGCGCTGAAATTTCGGCTATACTGTCACGAAGCGAAATGCTGAAGGCAGCTGCCTCTTCCCCATCTTTTAGCGACATACCGTCCGATTATTGGGCTGGAGAGGCTATTAGTGCGGTTCAGGAAGCGCACCTATTTGACGGATACGAGGACGGAACGTTCCGTCCCGACCAGAAAATGACTCGCGCCGAGGCCGTCGCCGTCATTTACCGGCTGCTCCATCCTGCTGCATAACAAAATAACCCCACATTGTGGGGCCAGATTGTTAAAAACCTAGTTTTACGTGAACCATGCTACAGAGGTTCGATTCAGGGGGATTGCATGGAACCCATCCTTTTATGCTAAAGAAAGCCTATAATGCAAAAGAAAGCCGCAGTCGCTCCCTTGAAGCGCCTGCGGCTTTCCACGCGTTATGAAGCTTAAGCTCTTTGTCCGAGCGAAGCGGTTTCCTTGTCAATAACCATGAACCGGTAAAGCAAATACAGCGCTGCCACAGACAAAATTGCCCCCGTGTAGAACGGAAGGTTCATGCTGTACTGATAGATTCCAGCTCCTAGCAGAGGTCCTGTGATGCGGCCCAAGCTGTCCATAGAGGAGCTGAGTCCGGAAGCAACCCCCTGTCCGACCTTCGTTTTCTGGGTGATCAGCGAAGTCACACAAGGACGAATCAATGCATTTCCTGCGCCGAATACCGACAGGTAGATGGAAGCGGTCACCAGGCTGCTCGAGAATAAGATCAGCACGAAGCCGATGGCGGACAAGATCAAGCCGAGCCCAACGACGCGCGCCTCATCGCCTCTTTTAATGAATCTTCGCACGACCCCGCCCTGAATCAATGCCCCAACAACGCCGCTCACCGCGAACATGATGCCCAGGTCAAGCGAAGAAGCTCCTATCTTGTCCTTTTCGAACAAGAGCAGCGTCGCTTCAAGCCCGGCCAGCGTGAATGAAACGAAGAAGGACAGCACATATAAATATTTGAGCGAGCCGACAAAGGCCGACCAGCGCGAAGGCTTGGCCTCTCCTGCTTGCGGCTTGCGCCGCTTCTCTTCGCTTAAGGATTCCGGCAGCATGACCAAGGCAAACAGGAAGGTCAGCAATGCCAGGATGGAGGAAGAGAAGAAGGGAACCTGATAGCCCCAGTGGCTTAAGATCCCGCCCACCGCAGGGCCGAAAATAAAGCCAAGCCCGATGGACATGCCGACAAGCCCCATGCCCTTGGTACGGTTCTCTTCCGTCGTAATATCAGCCACATAAGCTACAGCGCATGCGGTTGCCGCTCCGGAGAACAGCCCGCCCAGAATGCGGGACACATACATCAGCAGCAAATTGCCGTCCGCCAGCCCGAATATAAGAAAGCTCACGCTGAATCCCAGCGTTCCGATCATAATTAGCGGCCTTCTGCCGATCCGGTCCGAGATGCTGCCCCAAATGGGCGACATGAGAAAGGAAGCCAAGGAGTAGATCGACAGCAGCATGCCTAAATGAAAGCTGCTAGCTCCAGAGCTTGTCACCGCATCGGGAAGCACCGGAATGATGATGCCGAAGCCGATAAATATCGTCATCAGCAGTACCATAATGATGGCCAGCTGTTTTTTCATAGTGTTATCCATTGCCCCCCAATATATAGTTATACTGCTATGGTATCATAACTTTTTTCCATAGGGAAATCTTCTCAGCGAAGATTAACAATTTGGACAAAACCGCCGGAGGATGCATGTTCTTTGCCCTTCCGCTTCCTGAAATCCCTTCCATCTTCGGATGCTCCTCCACACATCAAAAAATCCTCTTGCATCCCTATCCCATTATGGTTTAGTATAACTTAGTTGGGGTCCCATACCGGACCTCTTCCCGTATTTATTTTACTATGAAAGGTAGGCATGACAGTGGATCATCAACGTACTCCTCTTTTTACTGCGTTAAAGCAGCACGCAGAGCATAACCCCGTTCAATTCCATATTCCAGGCCATAAAAAAGGAGTCGGGATGGACCCGGAGTTCCGGCATTTTATCGGAGACAACGCCCTGTCCATCGACCTTATCAATATAGCACCACTGGATGATCTGCATCAGCCGACCGGTGTCATTGAGGAAGCCCAGAAGCTTGCCGCCGACGCTTTTGGTGCCGATTATACGTTCTTTTCCGTTCAAGGTACGAGCGGCGCCATCATGACAATGATCTTAACCGTCTGCTCTCAGGGAGACAAAATCATTGTACCGCGGAACGTACATAAGTCCATTATGTCCGCGATCATTTTCGCAGGAGCCAAGCCTGTCTTTATTTCACCCGTCCGTGATGAAAACCTGGGAATCGATCATGGAATTACTACCCGCTCCGTTAAACGGGCTCTTGAGAAGCATCCTGATGCCAAAGCCGTTCTCGTCATCAATCCAACATATTATGGCGTGTGCGCCAACCTGAAGGAGATCGTCGATCTCGTTCACAGCTACAATATACCCGTATTGGTAGACGAGGCTCATGGAGTACTGATTCATTTTAACGACAAGCTGCCTATGTCTGCTATGAGCGCAGGGGCTGATATGGCTGCAACCAGCGTTCATAAGCTGGGCGGCTCGATGACGCAAAGCTCCGTTCTTAATATCAAGGAAGGCCGGGTCAATGTGCGCCGTGCCAAAACCATCATCAGCATGCTGACTACGACTTCGACCTCGTACGTCCTGCTGGCTTCGCTCGATGCGGCCCGCCGCCATTTGGCTTTGAACGGTAAGGCTCTTGCCGACCACGCGATCGAATTGGCGCAATATGCCCGCAAATCGATTAATGAAATTCCGGGGCTTAGCTGCTTTGGGGAAGAAATTCTCGGTACGGAAGCAACCTATGACTATGACCCGACCAAAGTGAACATCCATGTTAGGCACTTGGGCATCACCGGTTATGATGCGGAGAACTGGCTTCGTGAGCATTACAATATTGAAGTCGAGCTAAGCGATTTATATAACATCTTGTGTCTCATCACTCCCGGAGATACCCAAGACAACGTCGATATATTGCTGACCGCGCTAAGAGAGCTTTCCAAACAAAATTATAATATAAGGGAAGTCAACGAGCTGGTCATCAAAATCCCGAAAATTCCTCAGCTCACCTTAACGCCGCGGGATGCGTTCTACGGCGATACGGAAGTCGTTCCTTTCAAGGAGTCTGCTGACCGGATCATTGCGGAATTTATCTACGTATACCCTCCTGGAATTCCGATTTTGCTGCCGGGTGAGGTTATCTCTCAGGATTTGATCGATTACATTACCGAGCATGTGGAAGTAGGCCTTCCGGTCAAGGGCCCGGAAGACAGAAGCATTCAGAATGTAAAGGTCATAGTAGAAACTCAAGCGATTTTCTAATGCTAATAAAGACAGAAGGGAACACGGCCATGACGTCGTGTTCCCTTCCTTTATATCCCGTCCTTACACTTGAGATTCCAGCCATTCGATCACATCTGCGACGGCATGCTCATTATGATGCTTGCAGGACCGATTGCTTACTTCCACAAGCGATGGATGCGCATTGGCTACGGCAACGCCGACCCCTGCTCTGCGAAGCATCTCCAGATCATTTAAATGGTCTCCCATCGCAATACAGCGAGAACGTTCGATTCCCGTCATGCTTATAAGCTCTTCCAAGGCATGACCCTTGGTCGTTTCTGCCGGTAATATTTCCAGGTATTTGTCGTCAGACCGCACCCAGGTAAAATGGTCGCTGAATTGCTGAACATAGCTTTCCACCTCATCCAGATGCTCCGGCTCCCAAGCAAGAAGTACCTTCAACCATGGATCTGTCAGCTGATGCATGTCTTCAGTCAACGGTCTCCTGAAATTCTCCATTCGCCGATGATGCTCTGTCATTCGGTTCTCGCGAAGAAAGAACGGATCGCTGCCGCAGTACACCTCTACGCCAATCTCAGGAAATTGCCGCATAACCTGCTCCAGCACCGGCATCACGGTTCTGTCCAGCGTACGCTGCCAGACGACCTTGTCCGTCGAGAAATCGTAAATCACGGAGCCGTTATATAATATGGCCGGCGCACCAATAGGCAGAACATCGGCGAAGCGCTTTACCGAGCCTGCAATTCTTCCTGTTGCTAATGTAAAGAGTCCGCCTTCTGCAACGAATCGTTCGATCGCACTCCTATTTTCTTCACTAATTGATTTGCTGCTGTCCAATAAAGTACCGTCCATATCGCTTACCAGCAAATAGCCTTCAAATCGTTTCATTCCTGCGGTCTCCTCTCCCTGCTTCTAACATGTTGATAGTTTCTCCATAATGATACAATGCTTGATCATATTGTCAATCCAACCTTGAAATGCTATGATGGTCTTATTATGATTGTGAAACCCTTTCCAGTCCATCTTACAGGCAGGTGTATCGGTTATGGCTCAAAGCGCTTATATAAAGTTTGTAGAAGGCTCCACCGTTTCTTCCGTAACTTTGGATGAATTGAAAGATCAATTGCTGCATTACAAAGAGCAGCTGAATCTCACCGGCAAGCAGCTGGGGTGGGATTATGAAGATGCCGGTTTCCCGTACAGCATAGAGTCCAAGCCCGAAGGCGAGGGCAAATGGTTTTACCTCAAAGGCAAGAACGCCTTGTACAAATATATCGTCATGGGGTCAGGCAAAGACCAGCATACGGATCAGGAACGGCACTATATTCAAGTCGTTCTTCCAGACGATTGTACGCATGGGGACAAATCCAAGGGCAACGAGTTTTGTAAATATTTAGCCAAGCTTTGGAAAGCCGAGCTTCATCTATTCAATGGACGTATTATGTACTTCAATCCGCGCAAGTAATTCCCGTCCTAGCGTGACTGTGTGTAAAGCTCCCCTCATGAACTGGGGAGGCTGCTTTGAGTGGATTCATGTAAAACGGCAAGGCTTCCTTTCCAATTTCATAAACACTACAATGTTAAAAAACCTTCTTGCTTCGGCAAGAAGGTTTTGCTCATTATTCGTTTGCTTGCTCTTCAATAATCTGATTGTAAATCTGAACCACGCGGTCCCATTCTTCCTCGTCCTCGATGCTGGCGAGATAAGCCTCGTCATCTTCTTCCTCGATTCGGAAAATAACCCCGTCCGCTTCCGGATCATTGCGGTCCAGCAAGACTGCATAAGGCTGGTCGCTTGCCTCAAACGTATATACCATAACCATTTCATGCTCAACGCCGTCTTTATCTGTTACGATAAAAATATCGTCTTCGTGATCGTGGTCATGATCACAGTTCTCATCGTGTATGTGATCGCTCATGGGAAAACCTCATTTCATCTAAATTAGTCATCCCTCGTATGGTAACACGTTTCGTAGGTTGAGGTCAATGTAAGGCAGCTTGGCCTTCGGGTTTCCTTTACTCGGATACGATGACCTTCTCGGAAACGTCCGTGTACTCTCCGTCTTCATCCAGCTTGATGGAGAATTTGATCTTGTAATCCCCCGCCTCGTTGAAAGAAACCGAGAACGGCCACGGGTACCAGAAGTTTTCCTTTTGCCCGTTGACGATTTTCTCGTGGGCCGGCACCGCTTCTTTACCGCTAGGTGTTACTATGGAAATTTTGAAAGAGTAAAATGGCGTCTTCAAGCTGTCCACTTGAGCAAAGACGGCAAAATCAATCTTTTTCCCCTTTGGCACCCGTCCAAACGGAGACTTTACCGAGTAATCGTCGTTCACTTTTTCCGCTACGAACATATGAACGTTAGGCTTAAAGACGGATACGGTCTTGGTAGTGTCGTCCCAACGAACTAGCGATTGCAGCGAGTCGGATAAAGCGCGAACCGGCAAAACCGCATTGCCTTTAATCAAAAAGGCCGGAGTCTCGTTATCTTTGAACTGCTTTTCCACATCATTCACTACCAATTTGATCTTGCTGAAGCCCTCATAGTCGCCCCATATTGAACTGGCCATAGCCCCCGTTGCTCCGAAGAGTGATAAAGAGAGCACCAGCGTTAGCATCCGCGGTACTTTAAACATTCCAGCAACCTCCATCGTGTCTTGTACTTTGTTCTATATGCTTATACTCCGATCGGTGGAAAGAGTTGCGCTCATTTCCTTATTAAACAAAAAAAATGTTTTTCCGATAGACTAGATATAGTAATAATAACCAATTTTCTTCCCGCCTTCATACAAAATACGCCAATTCTGCAGTTATCTGCAGCCTGTCCGGATCACTCCATGCAAGCTTTTGACGATTTTTGCGCTTCCCCGGGAAATTGAACACTGCTTTGTTTTCCATACTAAACGTGGTATATTGCAATTATCGCAATCCTAATCTGTCATATGGAGATGGTAGCATGTCATCAGACCCAAGTCGGCTGGAAGAGGAAATTGAGGCTCTCAAGAGGCACTTGGCGCAAGTTGTAGTGAAGCACCAGTACAATTTCGGTCATCCGGATGTGTTAGCCATCAGTCAAAAGCTGGACTCTTATATCCTAGAACAAATGAAATCAAAATAAGCTTGTCAAATTTCTCTTGTAAATAGGTTCAAAGACATGGTAGATTTAAAAATGACTTAAGTGCTACGGAACCACGAGTGGAGGATCGTTTGTGAGCCTGCAAATTCAGATGATCGGCACGGGAAGTGCTTTTTCAAAAAAATATTTTAACAATAATGCTCTGGTAACCTGTAACGGGTTCGTCTTATTAATCGATTGCGGAGCGACAGCACCTAGAGCACTGCATGCTCTGGATATCGATATAGACCAGATTGACGCCCTGCTTATCACCCATATTCATGCGGATCACGTTGGAGGTCTCGAAGAATTCGCTTTTCGGTTTAAATATGAATTCAAGCGAAAAATCAAGCTGTTCGTGCCCGACAAAGTTCTTGAAGCCTTATGGGACCACTCCCTGAGAGGAGGCCTTGAGAATGCAGCTGAAGGCTTAACCAGCCTGCAGGATTATTTCGACGTTGTCGCTTTGGACGAAGCCTCTCCGATTCATCTCTCGCCGGGATTAGTCATTGAGATCATCCGTTCTATACATATACCTGATAAACCAAGCTATTCTGTGCTTTTGAACGATACTGTCTTTTTCAGCGCCGATACGACGTTCAATCCTTCCCTTCTAATGAGTTTATATGAGAATCAAAGATGCAAGTATATTTTGCATGACTGCCAGCTATCATCTCCCGGTCTTGTGCATGCGTGCCTCGAAGAGCTGCTTACTCTGCCTTCCCACATTCAGCGCAGCGTATACTTGATGCATTACGACGATACTATGGAGCAATATAGAGGCAAGACAGGTGAGATGTCCTTCATCGAACAACATAAACGCTACGATTTCGATTAAGTGTGACGGATCGAGAGGATGTTCAAACTATGATAGGCGATGTCTTACCGGCTTCTTAATGGCTGCTGCCTATCATGAGAAAACCTGACCTCCTATGAAGGTCAGGTTTTTATCATGATCCACTTCACCGTACAGATCAATATTGGGGTATACGAAGGACATCGGCCATTTAGCCGAATGTACGCTCTTTGTCCATGCACATGAAAACGTTTACCCCTTAAAACCGTTGGGGGCTTCCTCAACCACTTGCCCTTGGTTACTAGGATAGCAATCAAAAGTTTTTATTAAACAGCCGGATAATTCCGATTTACACGGAAGGATTTGAACGCTTCACAGAGAATTCCATTAATACCCTTTCATTCCTAAATTATGATAAGGAGTATGAAAGCATGAGCTATCATTGGATTCTGATTGCCTACACTGCCGTTATTTGCGCTTCCTCCATTGGATTTGACATAACGGATCATCCTTGGCTGCTAATTATAGGTGCCATAGCTTACCTGGCTGCCCATCTTGCCGAGAACAAGCTTAAAGGATCTCCTATCCTCCAGATGGGTCTGGTTATGCTTTTTCACTGGATAAGCCAAATGGATTTAATCTTACCGCTCTATATCGTTCAAATCTGTAAATCGATGCACTCCATCAAAAACCCACAGTTCGCAACTCCCGTCACTATCATCTATACTGCCGGATACGTGCTTATCGCATGTATGTATATGCCATTTACAAGCTACCGGTTGTTTATTTTGCTATTTTGCGCGTGCAGCTGCCTGATTGTAGGCTATTTGTTTAAAAGGTACTTGCATGTCATTGAGAACCAAACGCTGCAGCTGGACAATGAGAAAAAGCACCTAAGCACCCACGACGCTTTAACCGGGCTGTACAACTATGAGGAATGCCACCGCCAGCTGGAGCATCTGGTGCAAATTCACAAGTCCGTAGCGCTTGTGCTGATCGACTGCAAGGACTTGAAATCACTCAATACGATCAACGGTTTTCATGGAGTGAACCGGATACTGAAGCAGGTGGCTCAGCTGTTGAGGATTATGTTTCCCGAAGCCCTCGTTATCTCCCGCTATGGAGGCGACGAATTTGCTATCGTTCTGGATTATAGTGATACCGGCCATACGCAGAATAATATCTCGCAATTAATGGCCTCGGAATTCCCTAAGCTTACGGGGATCGAGATTAACTACGGTATGGCATTTTACCCCGATGACGGTGCATCCAAGGATGATTTGTTTTTTATAGCAGAGCGCAATCTGTATACTATGAAAAGAGAGTCCTGGTTAAAACGCGAGGAGCATATGCTTCGTTCCGAAAAGCTGCGTGTCGTCGGAGAGCTAGCCTCGGGCATGGCCCATGAAATCCGAAACCCTCTTACGACTATTAAGGGTTTCCTGCAAATATCAAAATCGGATAATTATAATATTAAACCGTGGTATGATTTAATTATGGATGAAATTACACGCATGAGTATGCTGACGGCCGAATTCCTTCAGTTTTCCAAGCCGCATGCTACGCAGTTCAAAGTCCATTCGATTAAGGATTGCATCCAAAGGGTCATCTCCCTGCTGGACTCGGAAACATCCCGGCTGGGGCATCATATCGATTTTGAATCATCCTCCGAGCCGCTTATGATGCTGATGGATCAGGATAAAATGCTGCAGCTGCTGCTGAATCTGATAAAAAACGCTTTCGAAGCCATGCCTGATGAAGGACTTGTGCGAATTCGCCTTACTAAGGACAAGGATCATGCCGTCATAGAAATATCCGATACCGGCCAAGGCATTCCCGAGCACGAGCTGGACCAAATATTCCTTCCCTTCTATACAACCAAAGAATCCGGTACGGGCCTGGGATTATCCATCTGCCATAAAATTGTGCAGGACCACGAAGGCACGATGGAAGTGGAAAGCCAAATCGGTAAAGGGACCAAATTTACGATCACGGTGCCGCTGAGTCATCCGGACGCCTCTCCTCAGATGAGCCTTAGCGGGAATAGAAGCTCCATGTAGCAAAGAATGAACCCTGTACCGGTCATGATGACCATACAGGGTTCGTTGATTTAATCAAACCATGGAATAAATAATTTGCGTTTCCGCGCCGGCTTTTCCAGCAAAAAGCTGCCCGCCCCGATAAAGGTGCCCATCAGCGCTCCTCCAAGCACCTCTTGCGGGATATGGCCAAGCCTTTCCTCCAGCTGTTTCTCCCGCTTCTCATGCCCTAAGGACGGGTCCTTCTCTGCCATTAGAGCAACGGTATCTCCCAAATCGTTCACTTCCGTCGCAATAATTCCCGCTTGTCTTCGAATTCCCATTGCATCAAACATAACAATAAGGCCGAGCATGCTGGCTGTTGCGAAATGGATAGAGGTTACTCCTCGTTTTAAGGCGACATAGGAGGCTAATGCGGCTACACCAGCGGAGTGTGAGCTTGGCATTCCTCCGGTTCTGAGCAAATTCGACCAGTCCAGCCTGCCTGTCTGCTGGTATGCGAGCGGAACCTTGGCCAGCTGGGCCAAGCCGACGGAGAGCAGAGCCGTAGTTAAAGCACGGTTCATCGTATCACCTCAAGCATAGCATTTTGTATCTTGGGGCGTTCTATACATCCTAAGGTGTATCCATTTGAACAATGCTTCCGCTGCCGTCTCCCTCCCATTGAATGACCACGCCGAAGAGCTGTGGCAGCTCACTGACGGCTACAACGGGCTCCGACCCCAGCTTTTTGATAAAATGTCCAAGCTTAACACTCTTGCCGTCAATCCAGGCTTCGTCCTGATTCATTTGAACCTTCACCGATCGCTGTTGAAACTGAACGTCCAGCGGCCTGCCATCGCTGTTCAATGGCTGGTTAGCGTCATCCCCATCAGAAAATAATCTTAGAGGAATATAGTCGACGCCGCTTTCTTGGTACTTCCGTACGGCATTATAAGGCTTTCCGTTCAAATACATAAGAACAAGCGGCCAGCTCTCCATCCCTTCGTTCTTCAGCATAGTGCGAAGGCCTTGTTTATCCAGCGGGAGTGTCATCGGCTTCAGCGTCCCGGTCTCCGTATCAAATGAGAACCAATTCATATAATAAGGGGTATACATGATCTGTTTGCTCTCCGGCTCCAAGGCCCATACTTGAATATGGAGATAAAATGTTTGGAGCTCCTGTGTCAAAGGCCGCATATCCAGGCTGGCTTCCACTTGTCCCCTGCCTTCTGCTTCGAGCCCTGTTGTTATGCTGACAGGAATCCCTCCCTGCTCACCGAAGCCCATGATGCGAATGCCATACATGAGCTTATGCTCATTAGACGGCGCGGCCGAGGAGAACGCAACATGAATTTTGGGGCCGGCTTCGTCCGGCGTTTCATCCTTTACCAGCTCCCACTGTTGAAGAACAGGCATTTTCAATGCCGGCTTTGGCGGAAGTCCCGCCGCGGTCTGCCAATAACTTCGCACAGCCGGAATGGACAGCACGGATGGAATGTAATCATTCTCGTGCCGCAACCAATTCACAACATCGCTAGGTCTGTCAGGAAGAGGTCTGGAGTCGATACCGAAGAGCAATACATAATCTTCCGCCATAATTTCTTCCGGGTCCCATTTATGGCTGTAGGGTAAAGTAGTTCCCGCCCACCGGATAGGAAAACCATCCAGCCGGCGGATTTGTGACCATTGGGATGCTTCCGTCAACTGGGAAGGATAGATGCCTTCCTTCTTCTGCAGCCAATAATAAGTAAAATGATGTCCGTACTCATGAATCAGCGTCCGTTCAATAGGCAGCGCATCGACTTCGTACAGATCAATACTTTTGTTTTTTATATTGTAATAGCCCACTCTGTAGCCGCTCTTGCCTACACTTCGATCCGGATAAAGGGCGACCTGCTTCAGCTCTGCCAATTCCTCCCCATGCTCACAATGAAGCAGCATTTCATACAATCCCTTCAATTTATCCAAATCCCACTTCGTGCTGTAGCTTTGAAAGCGAATCCCTTCCGGACTTATATAGGTAAATGCCGGCTCTTTATCTTGAGCTAAAATGATGCAGGAATATGCCATACATAAACCAAGCCAAATCCAGAATGCAGCTACCTTTTTGCCCATAAAAAGCAACACCGTCCTACATCAAATGACAACGCTTTCAATATTCCTTTAACATCATCTTAGCACAAATAATATGAATATTGTATAAAGTTTTTGTAGGTTATTGGATTTAATTCCGATACAATAGAACTACGACCTACGCAGAAAGGTTTGATCTGACGATGTCCATGAGAATGAATGCTCATACACAAATTGCCGACTATTTATCCGCAGCTAATTTCAAGCAGCTGGAGCAGCGGCTGGCATTTGAACATAAAAAATCCGGAAATCACCTGTTTTGGGAAGGTGAGTCGGCACGCTCTTGCTTTTACATCAAGCATGGGTTGGTGAAGGTGTATAAAGTCACTAAGGACGGTCAAGAGCTTATTTTACAGCTGCTTCAACCCGGGGATTTTTATATGGAGATAGGCAACGGAGAGGCGCAGTTTAGCTGCAGTGCAGAAATGATGCAGGACAGCGAAATCGGGTTGATATCGAGCGATGCTCTGGAAGAGCTGGTTGCGGGCAGCGGGAGCTTCGCGGTAGAATTCATGAAATGGATGGGATTGCTTCATCGAACCTCGCAGTCCAAGTTCCGCGATCTGATGCTGTATGGCAAGAACGGCGCACTGGCTTCCACACTGATACGTATGAGCAATTCTTACGGCGAGCCGTGCGAGGCAGGCATTCGTATTCAATTAAAGATGACCAAAACCGAGCTGGCCAACCTGATGGGAACGACTAGAGAAGGGGTCAGCCGTATGCTGAGCGCATATCAGGAGCAAGGCGCCATCACCTATATGGACGGTCACCTTGTCATTACCGATCTTGCTTACTTGCGTTCTATTGTCCAGTGCCCCGATTGCCCTCCGGATATTTGCAGAATGTGACCCCTATTACTTCTACTCACCAGCCGAACCTTAATTCGTACAGGGATTAGGGTTGGTTGGTACATAAGAATCCCATATACGCCAATCGGTAAGCTTTATCCCTATCCAAGAAATACGCTGAAGCAGCTCTATAACCCCGCTCTCCTCCTGCCTGATCAGCTCCGTGATGACGTCCAGGCAGCTTCTGCTGTACACGCCTCCGAGCGCTTCGGGCTTCTCCTCCATGACCGGCAGGACCGCTTGAACGGACTGCCGCTGCTTTGTTTCCGACAACCGGAGAATGGAGCTTGAAGAATACACATAGGGAGCATGGCTTCCTATGACCCATAAATCGTCGTACTTGCTTAATGCAAAGGCGGCATGCATACCGCTCAATACACCGAACCCGGGATAATAGTCCGTCAAAATCCGGATGGACCGCGGAACCACTGGGAGCAGCCTCCTCGGTTCGTTAGTTACAACTATGATTTCCTGGCACACCTTTTGCATTTCGCGAATCTGGCATTCAATGAAAGCTTCACCGCCGACGAGACGCAGCGACCTCGCTACTCCTTTCTCTCCTCCGGCCAGTATGACTCCGCTCAGCATGTGTCTTTCACATCCTTTCCTGCAAAGCTGAAATCCCCTGCCTGTTGCTATTTATAACTATATCAAGCCGGGGACGCCTCTGCATGTTACAAATATCACAGAATTGGGCGCTTTTTCAGGAAAAGCGTGATTTTTGTCACATCGCCTGTGAGATGAATCCGATATGGTTAAAGCAAAAGAAAAACCTTATCGGCGAGACACCTCCCGCGTGCTCCAAGAGGGATTGGTTTAATAAACTAAGTCCTATACAACATGCGGGTAACGTGCGATAGGGCAAGGAGGAAAATTACATGCTGCACTGTTCTCTTATGGTGGACGGCGTTCATAATACCGACTGTTTTTCTAAGGAAAACCTGCAAAAGCTGAAGGACATCATGTATGAACAGAAGGTGACTTCGGGTTCGTATTTGTTCTGGGAAGGCGATCCTGCGGATAAGCTATATTTCATGATTCAGGGACGGGTCAAAATTACGAAAACAAGCGATGAGGGGAAAAGCTTTATTCTATACATGTACGGGGATGGAGATTTATTCGGTCAGCTGGACCCTTTCCATCAATCGGTTCATAGTTTTAATGCGGAGGTCATGGAAGACAGCATGATCGGGATTATTCAGCAAAAGGACCTGGAGACACTGCTGTGGCAGCATGGAGATCTATCCATTGAATTTATGAAATGGATGGGACTTATGCATCGGATGACACAAACAAAGTTTCGTGACCTGATGATGTTCGGAAAGCCCGGGGCGCTATGCTCGACGTTAATCCGCTTGAGCAACTCTTACGGACAAAGCAGCGGCAGCCAAATTTTGATCACGAAGAAATTGACCAATAGCGAGCTGGCCGATATGATCGGCGCAACCCGCGAAAGTGTCAACCGCATGCTCAGCGACCTTAAGAAGCTAGGCATCCTGTCCGTGGATAACGGCTATATGGTTATTGAAAATATCGAATATTTGAAAAACGTATGTCAATGCGAGAATTGTCCCAAAGATATGTGCCGGATTTAGGCCCGGGTCAGCATCGAGATAGGAAAGCTGGCCTCCGGGTCACTTCCCATTTTGCCCCAGCCCATCATTCCGTTGATATATTCCAGCTCGAAGGGCTCCTCGAACCCCTCAACATGATATGTGCCAGGCTGAAAATCCGACGGGTCCAGCAAATACGATTTGGCAGTGTAATATTTGCGTTCTAAAAGCTCCTTCTGGCTTGGAAACTCAGCCTTGGCCAGCGCTTCCAGAATGTCCGCCAGCTCCGCATCAAGCTCTCCCGGCGACATCTGGCTGTACAGCTTCTTCATCCAATCACCCCCATTGTGCCCGGCAAAGGTCCATCAGCTGTTCTTTATTTTGCTCCAGCCATGCATATACTTGACTCAGCTCGGTTAAATAACGGCCGATAACCTGCTCCTCATCGATACCGTCCCAATGTCTTCCAAGGAAATGGATGCAGAGCACCATACTGCGCAGCAAAATCAACTGCGGCAAAGCTTCAATCTCATCCTCATTCAAGCGGGCCGCTTGGCCGTAGCCTGCGATGAAAGCCTCTACCAAGCTCCAGCCATTCGCTTCCTGCTGGCGGATCAGCTCGCACAGAAATACAGCCGCGTCCATGGCACGAAGATCCGGGGTGACAAATTCAAAATCCAGTACGCCGGATATTTCGCCGTCATGGATTAGCACGTTGCCCGCAACGATATCGGAATGCGTCAATTGGACCGGCAAGCGGCATAACCCTGGAATATTATTGAGTAAACGGTCTATCCCTCCGCTTAACAGCTGGATTTCATTGTGATACGGTCCTTCACTCATCTCTTTCATCCAGGCATCCAGCCTGTCCTTCTTCACCAGCGGGTGGACCTCATAGAGCTCGTAATAAGGCTCGTATGCTGCGTCTACATCCAGCTGGATTCGAGACAGTGCATCCGTCAATTCCCCCATAGCCCTGCCTATCGCCTCTGCATGTCCGGGATCGGCTAAATCGGCCCGTTCGCCTTCGATATATTCGAATAAGACGGCTATTTTGCCTGACACCGTAACTACATAGGGCATTCCTTTGATAGTAGCAACCGGCTTCGGTACGCGATAGGATAGCTTTACCCTTTGAAGCTGCTGCAATACAGTGCTCTCATAGATAATTTTATTCATATCTTCATGGTTTTCATAAATTCGTAATACAAATGCGCCCATTGGAGTGTACACGAACCGGGTCGTGTTGTTGACGCCGCTTTCCTTCGCCTCAACCCTCCACTGGCTGTCTTCAAAATAGTTCTCCAAAACTTCCGTAACGATGCCTTCTATATCATTTTTCATGGAACCTGCTCCTTGTTATTATGCCTTACCCTGATGTAATGAGATTATCCGCGAAACGTACCGGAAAAGCCGGCCGTAATATATTTCTTATCCTGATCTGACATCCAAACCCAACACTTAAACAAACGGTGATCCGGCAGCAATTGATCATGAAGATCCTTCAAGCCGAGGACGGCCGCTTCCATACCATACTGACCGAAGGCCTGGAACAAAAAGCGAAGCCGCTCTTCCTCTGTTTTCAATTGGTACAAGGTCTCAAGCAATGCTTCATTATGCTCGTCCAGCCGAATCATATCCGACCACATCACCAGCCTGCCGCCCGGCTTCAGCAGCGTGCTTAACAGCTTGTTATAATCCGTGACGAGACTGTCGCGAAGATACGCTAACGCCTCGATCACCAGACGAACATCCGCTTCTTCATATTGATCGGCGTACCCCGCAAATTGGGTCAGCGCATGAATATAAAACAGCTGCGTATGTACTGAGGATGACACAACAAGAGCGAAGCTCTTCTTCCATTGCGGGAAGGCCTCGCGATGTCGGACTCGAAACGAACAATCTTTTATATAAGCCGCCATCTCAGCGGCGGGAGCTTGGTTCAACAGCATTTCTTCCCAAGTCTCGTAGAACTGCACCTGATCCAAGCAAGTATAGTCTACATGGGTAACAGACTTCATTTTACCAGATAATAATCCGCCGCTCGACTCTATAATATCTTCCAGAGCATTGGACTCCGTGTCAAGCACCAAAACCTGCATAAATTGATTGGCGAGCTCAGGTAAATCAACATCCCCGTGAGTCCCCGCCCCGAGTACAACCGCCTTATCCTTCACCTGCAGCTGATCGACGGCATGAGTCACCAGCTGGCGAATATGAAACCGGTGAGTACCCCATTCCTTGCTTCCCCAATCGATGGATTCGTCTTGGAGCGGCTCCTGCTGCATTTGCAATTGAATAGGTTGAAATGACCGTTGAAACTCCCTCATCCTGTACCTTCTTTCACTAGGTTGATATCCTAATATTATAGCATAAGGTATCGGATTGCGTGCTGCAATCTTCATCACAAACCCGTAAAGTAAACTTTTCATATTTTTTTATGCAAACCGTTGACATGGACCCAATATCTTGGTATATTAATACTTGTCGCTGATGAGGTGACGAACTTAATAAGACTTGTTAGCTCAGCGGGAGAGCACTATCTTGACAGGGTAGGGGTCGCTGGTTCGAACCCAGCACAGGTCATAACGATGTATAGCGAAGCCCCTTATTAATTAAGGGGTTTCTTGCTGTCTATTTTTATTTTGCTCCTCATTTTGGTTTATGACGAACCCATTATCTCCATCCGCTGTTTCATTCTGATACTCGTGAGTCATAATGATTGTCCACTCTAAAGTATTATCAAATACGTAAAAATCACGCGGAAAAGCTTTTACATTATCAATTAAAAATTGCCTTGAACAAGTGAACAACTCCTTCCGCCCCAAATCCATAAGATCCGGTAGTATGTGGTGATCCCAGAACAGGAACACATCTTTTGCGGCCGTACGATCCATTTCAATTCCAAACTCTTCGACGGAGAAAGTATAAATCTGGCCTTGCTGTTTAAAACAGCACCAAAGGTAATATCCATCACCGACATTTACATAATTTTCGTAATACTCACCATTTGTTGAGAAGAATTTTTCAATGTATTGATTTTTTATGATGTCTTTTTGACCTTTTGGAACTCTATCAAGAGTAAATAGTAATTCTTTATCCAACAATGGCATCTCCCCTTTAAAAGAAAGGTGTTGATTAAATGAAAAGTGACAATATAACCAGTTTTTTAACCATAATAACAAGTGTCATTCTTTTGATTACCGTTAGTCCAAATGACACAAGCGTTACCCAGACAACAATCTACATCATTTCCCCAATAGTTATTTTACTATGTTTAATTTCTATAATACGTTCATCAAAATATAAATGATAATAGCTATCGAAAACACTCGTGGAAATTATAATGAAAATAAGGGTTTGATTTAAGTTTCCACGAGTCTGTAGTTACAGATTTCAATCCTCATCTACTTTTTTCCGATTTAGATAATATCCAAAGGTAAATGGCAATTCCACCAAAGGTTATAATCGTACTTATGATGAGTTGAGTTTCATTTTGAAGTGGCGTTAGATTAAGTAAATAATCTGGCAATGTTAACAATGCCATGATAATGATTAGAGTCCATGATTTTGCCCAAATGGATACGCCTACTATCAACAGTGCTGTGATTACGCCGATAATCAAGCTCCCCGTATGGCCAAAATGAATGACGGGAGTGTCGATGGCTCTATTTAGGTAGATTAAACCAATAAACAGAACGATTGGCAGTATCCCTATACCGAATATGATCATTCCCTGCTTTTTGATAGATAGATGAACTGAAGCAATATATTTAAATCCAGTGAAAATAGAAGCAATAAATATAATGCCAATTACAATATGCCCGAAAATTTCCAAGACGGAATAAGAAAGGTTGCCTTCTAATAAATCAGGGAAAACCGTAAATGAAAACGACCCGAAAACGATGATGCAAATGTATTTGAACCATGTTCGGTAGTCAAGGGTCATTTCATTAGAAACCATCTTCATATACTCTTTCGGTGATTTACCAATAATTTTTTCGATGGGTTTACCATTTTTTTCGGCTTCTGATAAATGGATTTCTAACTCTGTTACAATATCTTCGATTTCATCGGAATTTTTTCCACTCGAAAATAAGTATAGCCGTAAGTTTTCTAAGAAATCTCGGCTCTTTTTAGAAAGCTGTAATTCATTCTTCAACCATCTCATCTCCTTTTGCAAACTTTGTATCTGACCCATAATCTAATACTCTGTTAACATTGTTCTGCAGCGCGGTCCAACGTTCCACGAAATTTTTCAATTCCTGCTCACCCTTAGTTGTTAGTGAGTAATATTTTCTTTTTGGTCCGGCTGTTGAATTTTTTAGTGTTGATGTAACTAATTCTTCCCTTTGCATCCGCATCAACAATGGATAAATGGTCCCTTCACTAAAGGACTCAAACCCACAATTGCCCAATTCCTCTGCCAATTCATATCCATACACCTCTTTTTTTCCAATAATCGCCAGTATACATCCATCAATAATACCCTTTAGCATTTGTGTTGTTGATGACAAATATCTCCCCCCCTCTCCGGTAGCTTGCAATACAAGATATATAACTGTAAAATATCTTGCATTACATGATAATGATGTAGTTAGTATAACTTTATTAGTCTTGTAATGCAAGGTAAACCACGAAGAGTTCCTAAAAAAATATTGGGAATCATTTAATTAAAAGAAAAAGAGTGCCCACCCTCCAGGAAAGGATAGGACACTTCAAAAGCATTTAACCCCATCTGAATGTAGAAATGGCTATAACACAAACCATTTAGAACGACTAGTAACCCCGCTCTGCTCATACTTCAATCCAAAATCGCTTGATTATATTGCCGTCTTCCTCTGTATAGCTCGAATCCTCGATCCCGCCGTTATATAGAATCGTTTTCTCCGACCCTATATTCCAAGCATCGCAGACAACTAGAACCTTCTGAATCCCTAAATCCTTTGCTTTATTCAGCGCTAACGACAACAGCTTTGTTGCATATCCCTTACGCCGTTCGGATGGACGAATGCCATATCCGATATGGCCGCCGGATTGAAGAAGCTTATCCGTCAAGCGATGCCTGATGTTCACTGCTCCTACGATTTTTTGGGATTCGGTAACCAGCCAATAGGTAGAATCCGGGACCCAGTGTTCGGGCAAGTTATCGCCTTTCTCATTATCTTGAAGGGATCGCAGCATCCCCTGAAAATCGGAAGGATCCTTACTTATAACCCACGGAACCATATGTTCCCCGCTGCGCTTCCATTCGAGATAAAACTCCATGTATTCGTTTTGCCAATCTGCCGTCGGTTTCACTAATTCAACACGCTCTGCCACAGATTATCTCTCCTTCATCTCTTATCATCTCGTATCTTTCGTCCTTGACTTCTCAGCAACAACGGCGAAATATACGGGAAGCTTCCCTAATATCATCATGCTGCTGTGCGTGTAAGCCTGCACATTCACAAATCCCGAATCGGCAAGGAGCCGTTTTACCTGACGAATGGTGAGCACCTTTGCGCTCGAACGTTGATTTAGGGAGTGTGATATAGGGTTGCGTCGTACCCCATGATTATAGAGAAAGTGAATCATCTGTTTGCTAAAAATCCTTTTTCTAGTAAACAAGTAATGATAGATATAGCCGATTCCATGAACAAGCAAAAACAGCTTTCCATGCGGGCGAAGGATGCGGTAAATGTCGGTCAGCACAAGATTTTCATTCAAATAATGCAAGGCAACCCGGCAGACTGCCATATCAACGCACTCATTATCGAGCGGAATGCTATGTGCATCGGACACCTTGGTGACAAGCTGGGTATTCATCCCCCTCATGGAGCTGTAGACTGATTGAAGCAGCTGCAGCTGCTCCGCATCTGAATCTATTCCATAGATGATCCGCGGCTCATGATTAAGCAGCGCCCGAATGGTCGCGCCTCCTCCACAGCAAAGATCTAATATGGATTCACGATGTATCGATTCCTTCATTAACAAGGTATCAAAATATTCCGGCTCGAGGTTCTGACGGTAATGCTCATAACAAGTGTAGCCGAATCGCTTGTCCAATAGCTTCAAATCTTCCGATACAATCCGATGAGCCAAGAGAACTTGCTTGTTTTCTTCAAGCAAACCGGATGTTCCGTTAAGCTGTAATCCTTCCTGCCAGGCATAAATAGAGGCTACACTACGCAGCAGTCCATTGTTCAGCAGAATTTGCGCTTTCATATCCACAACGGTTTACTTCCTCTCGAAAATGACAGGATGATATTCGCGGATCGAGGTACACGTGAAATGAGATAGCAGGCGCCTTATTTTGTTTGCCGTATTTTTTAAACCGTAATATCTCCTGAGGCTGTTAATCCAGGATGAATTGAAAATTTGCGGTTGACCCTCATCGAGATCATACGGATGCGTGTAATAAATAAACGAACCGTTTGTTTTGATAATCGATCGGGCCCCGCTATAGAAGAGACAATAGGGGTAGATTCGAAAATAGCCTCCGCCGCCCCACGGGATGTTAAGCCTGCCCACAGGTAAAACAGGCATCGGAACTTCCCATAGATTCCGTTTTATCCGGAAAGGAGTCAGCAAGGATGGGGCTAAATTAAATTTGGAATAAGAGGTGTTCAGTGTATTCGGAATGATACTGGAGTCGTAGACAAAGCCCTCCTCCGATAATATATCCAAAGCCGCTTCCGTTATAGAGAAGCAAGGTGCCCGATACCCAAGGACCTGCTCGCCAGTGATATGCTCCAATATGTGCTTGGACTTCCGGATATCCTCTCGGAACTCATCGGCCGATTGATGGTATACCAGACGGTGGGAGTACCCGTGCGATGCGATCTCATGGCCTCTTCGAGCGATTTCCTTCACCAGATCCGGCCTTTTCTCGGCTATCCAGCCCAATACAAAAAAAGTGCCGTGGGCACTCCGCTCTTCCATCAGGTCTAATATGTGATGAAGCGGCCGTTCCAACCTGATTTCGTAACGTTCCCATTCATCTAGGGATAACTCCGGGCTGCAAAACCAATCCTCAACATCCACAGTAAACGCCATTCTCAATCTACTACACCTCTCTGACCATGCAGGAATTGGAATGCTCTCATCTACCACTCGGAAAGGTCCCTTATCCGCTTATACACCATTTCTCTATATTCTTACAATATTATCATTATTTTTCCATTTCAAAAAGTATCTTTTAGCAACTAAGATATAAAAAAGAATGCTAGTGAACCCTTCACCGCATTCATTCGAACACATACTTTCCCATGAATCATCTATATAGAGCATATAAACAGCGGTCTATGACCATCCCTGTGGTTTCGTCTTTGGCTTCCTCCTGTAACGAATATACCTCTTTATGATGCTCTGTTCTTGTTTATGATTTATTATTTTTTTGATTTCGCGCATCAATCTGTTAAGTCTTAAGGTTTCCTGATCTTCCGTTTTACATATTGGCCTATGCTGATCTTGCTGCATCTTGTTCGTCTAATCCACCTTTTGCAGAAGTGTTTTAAGGGATAAGTATAGAAGTGCACCTAATAAAATCAAGCCTATAACATTCCAAATTAGTAACATAGGAAGTCTCTCCTCTCTCTATCTGCTACTATTATACTGGAGTTTGGAAGTTTTTGTCGAATTTCGTAGTCACAATGACCTACTTATAGTTCGTCCTGGTAACCCGCAAGAACCAGGAGATCAGTGACCGGTTCATAACGCAAAGCCTTAGCTACTGCGATTACCGTCTCCCGAGTCGGCTGAAATCTCCCGTTCTCAATTGAATTGATAATAGAGTAGCTTACACCCGCTTTCTCCCCCAGCTTACGTAATGAGATGTCTTGCTGCATCCTCAGCTGCTTCAATTTGATGCTGAACTCTGTCGTCATTCTGCAACCCTTCTCCCTGATTACATCGTTTCCCATAACTATAACGTATTTAAACGGACAAAGAAAAGGGACTTATATGATGAAGCAGCATCCTGCCGTTAAACCTAGCCATCAAGCAGACTGCAGAATTTTGTTCTCCAGATTCGTACGTATCATGGATATTCTTTGCCTTACATAAAAATCATAAGCGGCTCCCTTCAACTCTTTGAGAGGGATATGCTGATCCGTATCATTGTCAATGATGGTTAAGGAACCGTCATCGAAAAATTTAAAAGTGAGATCTGCCCATTGCGTGCCGGCTGCGTCAAGGATTTTGTCGATCTGACTATCGCTTAAATAGCTGCTGTTGTTAACCATCAACGTTCTGTAATAGTCTCGTTCAATAAATCTAACTTTTTTCGAATTCATAGCATACACCCCTCTCATTAATAGGAACGCTTGTTCTATTTCTATTATACCAAACATTTGTTCGCAGTCAATATATGTAAGAAAAAAATAGACTTCGATCCTATCAAAGCGGGACCGGATTCTACCAAGTAAGCTGCTACACGTACTCCCTATTTCTCCAAAAACCAAAAAAAGGTCCGCAGTTTACGGACCCCCTCACCTGTACTGTTCAGACATATGCCTTACCTTTCGTTAAAATACAGGGAACTCCTTTTCCAATTGCGCCTGGCTGAAACATTTTTTCCAGGTAACGGAGTCCGCGTTCGCATTTTCTGCATCGGCTGCACACATCAGAGGTAACGATTTTCATATTGAACTTGTTTTTATCAATGCTTGAAACGGGAGTGTTTTTCTTTTTGACTTTTTTGCCACTCATAGCGATCACCTCAACACTAGGGTTGATGTATACTATGTAGGCGGAAGCCGGATTGTACCCGCATAAAGCACGGCAGCGCTTATTATTTTCTAGATGAAACAGCTTCTCCATAAGCGGGGAAAACCGCCAATACACGATTCACGGCAAAAACCCTTGGCGCTTGCCGCTCACAGCAATAAGCACGCAGCAGCATGTCGTCAACCGTTTGAATCCAAATCCGGCGCTGGGTCATAGCTCCCTTCCGATCCCAGTAGATGATGTGCACATGTCGGCCTGCATACCTTTTAAGCTCCTTGAACAACCTGCCATCCCTCCATACAGAACATATGTTCCATTATATCCTGAGAGGACTTGGCTTATGCAATGGTAAATGTTGCATGGATGCTATAAATCCCAACTGTCAGCAAGCTGCACAAATCAAAAAGTATATAACAAAAGCCGAAACCTTCTGACGAAGACTCGGCTTTTGCGAATGTTACTGGAAAAGCGGCAGCTTAGGCTATCTTCTTGCGGGGAGAGGGGGCCCCAACCAGCCATCGGCCGATAGGCAGCTTGCTCAACACCACCGCTGTCAGCACCGATAAGAATGCGCATAGAAGGAAGGCCGCTACGGTCCTTATCGAAATATTTCCCCCTGGAAGCATATAATCCGCCGCACCGGTTGCGAAGGTAAGCATTAATGCATGAGCCAAATAAGCTCCATAGGAATGCTTGCCCAAATAATGGAATGTCCTGCGAAGCGCATCGCTAGTCCCTTCCTGCAGCCAAACCGCCATGATGCACATGGCTATGACGGAAAGCAGCAGAAATACGACCATAAAAGGCTGAAGCAGCAATGTCGCATTGTACTGAATCACGTAGCCGCTGCCGGTCGGAAAGCTGTGAACAATCTTGTAGAATAATACCAGACTGCAAAGAAGGTACAGCGAGAGCCAGACCATTCTTGTTTTCATCATCCATGGTTTCCAGTACCGGATATTCAGACCGGCTGCGGCGCCCATAATAAAATAAAGCAAAAAGTACAATGCATTACGATCCGCGTATTCGGTGAACAAGGGCGTAACAACCGGAAGATGCCAGCTTTCGGCCGCAGAACTTATGTCACCTATTTTCGTAGTCAAGCCGATATAGGCCAGGCATAACAGAATAAAGCCAGCCCTAAGCATCCAAGGCTTGGTTATCTCCCAAATGCGCAGCACACCTCTTTGAAGGAGCGGGAACAAAAGATACAATTGGATACTCATGACAACGTACCAAAGATGGTACGATGCTTTCCCCGTCACCCAGTCAAGCAGAATCCGCTTGCCTACATCCCGCCATTCGGCACCCAAATCTCCAAAAAAGATCGCGTACAAGGTAGACCAGATCAAATAAGGCAGCACGATATCTTTAAACCTTTTGCGGATGAAAGGAACAAAGGGGACCTTGTCTCTATAATTATAGAACAAGACAAATCCGGTAATGAAAATAAAGATCGGTACGGCAAATTTCGCCGCTATAAGCAGCAGTCCGAGTACAGCGCCATTATCTAGCCCCGTTTCGGGCAAATAAGCGTAATGACCAATCGCATGCTGAAGCACGACGGCCAGGAAAGCAAAGCCGCGTAAATATTGAATTTCCTCAACTCTTGCCTGCTTGGACAAAGGTCTTTCACTCCTCTTGGTTGCTTAGCGGTTTGTGAAAAACCAGCCTCCTTAGTATATCACACATGAATCCTAAGCTTTGTTATCTTGTCGATTGGAAAAATTCGATCCATTCCCCGTCAGGTCCGTGAAAGAAGAAGTACCGCGAGCCGTTAGGCAGTGTAGTGATCTCCGAATCGATAAGCTTCACATCAAGCGACTGGATTCTCGTGAATTCCTCTTCGATATCGTCTGTAGTGAAGGCAATATGATGTACCTTCCCTTCAACGGGCAGCCCGTCATTGTACCCTTCAATCAGCTCCAGCTCCGTCTCGCCTGCTTGGCCGAAGCCAAGAAATGCAAGCCTCATTACGCCATTGGAATGAATCAGCGTATCCTTCAAGGTCAGTCCTACTATCTCTTGATAAAAAGTAATAGAACACTCCAAATTGGTTACCATAACGCCGACATGCTCCATTTTGGTTCTTGCCATATTCACATCCTCCTCATTCACTTCCAATGGAATTCTTTATCAATCATGGTCCATATTATCGAAAAAAGAACCGGATGACAATCATTGAAATTGTTCCACCCTTTCTATATACTAAAGATAAGCAACTATATTTTGTAAAGGAGTGAATCCCATGATACAAATCCATCCTGCCGATTCCCGTTATTCTTCCGACCACGGCTGGCTTCAAAGCAATTTCAGCTTCTCCTTCGGAGATTACTACGATCCGGAGAATACCGAATTCGGCCCCCTCTGCGTCTTTAATGACGATGTGGTTGCAGGACATCGAGGCTTCGGCGCTCATCCCCACCGCGAGATGGAGATTGTCTCCATTGTATTGAGAGGCCAGCTGCAGCACGAAGACAGCACGGGGCACAAGGCAGTCACCGGCTTCGGTGGCATCCAGCGAATGACGGCGGGGACCGGCATTATCCATTCGGAAGTCAATCCCGGAGATGAGGAAGTAGAGCTGCTGCAAATATGGTTCACACCGAATCAGCGGCAGTTAGAGCCTTCTTACGAAACGACGAGCTATGATCCTGCTCTAATGAAAAATCGGCTGCTTCCTATCGTTTCGGACGCATCAGGACCTCATATCGCACACATTCATCAAAATCTAACGATGTATTTATCGGAGCTGGATCCTGGACAATCGATCACATTCCGGCAAAAGCCGGACCGCAGAACGTATATCTTCGTGATAGAGGGCTCTTTATCTATTAACGAGTCGAATCATCTGAACCGCCGGGATGCGGCTAGAATCACTCATGAAACCGATCTGTCGTTGAATACAGAGCAAGGTGCGACGCTGCTGCTCATCGATTTGCCATAAAAAGGTCATAAAGCCGGGGAGTGAACAAGAGGATGTCCAAAATTCATTTTTATATTAAGCATGCTATCGGCAGCCGTATGCTGTTCGATGTCAGCGGGAAGCAAAAGTCATTCTCTCTCGATGGAAAAGAAGGCGAGTGGATCTTTACAGTCGAGGATGTAGAGCCGGAGGCGGCCGCATTGGTGGAGAATAACATATGGAATCTTAATTTGTTTTATTTTTTTGAAGAGCCTGGTAAGCCTATTCGGAAATATTGGTTTTATGATAAAGATAAGCCTCAAATTCATTATGACCTGGATTCGCGCAAGTGGACTATCCAGGTGGATACCAGAATGGAATACAATAACGAGAAAATTTGATCATCCGCTTTTCTCTAAGCGAACAAGGGCTTCCCAGGAAGCCCTTATAGGGGAACGAGTTCAAGGCCTGCTCCAATAAAAAATCCCGTAAGGTTCACGCTGCTGCATGAATCATACGGGACTGTTATGTACGCTATGGAATGATTGTGGTGCCGAAGACCGGACTCGAACCGGTACGGGGTCGCCCCCGCAGGATTTTAAGTCCTGTGCGTCTGCCATTCCGCCACTCCGGCAAACATGATGATGACCACGATCAAATTGCAATGGTGGTGGGCCCTGAGGGACTCGAACCCCCGACCAATCGGTTATGAGCCGACCGCTCTAACCAACTGAGCTAAGGGCCCACAAGATGGGTTTGGTTGCGGGGGCAGGATTTGAACCTGCGGCCTTCGGGTTATGAGCCCGACGAGCTACCGGGCTGCTCCACCCCGCGTTAGTTGGCTAGTTGTCTTAGCGACGAACTCAATAATACAATATAGATAGAAGAGTTGTCAAGAAAAAAATAACAAAAAATTTTATACGATGTAACGGACCCCAAAACGGCCTTTTTTGGAGCGGTACACTTCAACCTCTTGAGGGCACTCGTAGCCGTAAATCCACCAATCCTCTTCCATTCTCTTGGCAAGACAGCCGGCCTGAAATTTGCTTTCGTACAGCTTAGCCCAATATACCCAATTCATGTTCGTTCACTCCGATTAATTCATATTTCAGTGTGTTAGTATATAGCATATCCAAAAATCAATTGGCTTATTTTCCATCCCGCCTCTTTTTATTTCTCCACATTTACTCAACAAAACCATAATATAGGAGATAATTTTTTGGGCTGATTCACGCACCTTGCGAACTTTCCGATATTTCATAATGATATTCTAAGAAAAAAAGAAGCTGCCCGAAGGCAGCCTCAGATTGTCGAGAAACCTATAAGGCTTGAACTATTGCTAATAAACTGCGGTGGGGTATGCCCCTCCAGCCGCTGTTGAAACCCGTGAAAGGGATCAGATTTAGTTGTATTTTCACGGGTTTCAAAGGCGGACGTAAACTCTTCCGAGGAATACCCCACCTCCATATTTAGCAAAGTTCTCGCAAAACAAGGTTTCTCGACAGACTCAAGCTGCCCGAAGGCAGCCTCCTTGATGATATATGGATTATTGCTTAAATACACCAAGCAAACGTTTGGATTCACCGGCTTGTGTAGTAAACAGCTCATAGACGCGAATCGTCAGAGGTCGTTCAAACTGCTCGGTCGTGGATTCGAAAATAATGTTATTTTCCCCGGTTACAAGTCTTCCCGCACCGATAAACTTGCCAGTCGTTGTACCTATCAACCGACCGATAGAATCATAGATCTCAAACTGCAGCTTGGAAAAGCTTGGATCAACCTGAACCGATTCATCGCGGGTCAGCTCCAGATCAAATCTAGCTTTGTAAGAATAGGTTAGCGAATTGCCCAGCCGGTTGAAAATAGGCGTGATCGTCCAGTAGGTTACTTTTGCCCCAAATGGGTATACTTTAAATTCATTCTCCGGCTCATCCGGCTGAAGGACAACGCTATAAGCCGCAATCGTTGTTTTGTACGGAGCTGCCTTCTGGGTATCCTGTACTTTTAATGCAAGCCCGTTACCCTGCTCTGAATTCGGTAGTGTATAAGAATAAGAGACAACCAGGCTGGAGTTCGGCAGTACGCTTTTGGTTGAAATGAGTTGGCGGTTACCGCTATACGTATAGCCGTCAGCACTGACCAGATCCGTCTGGAATTCCGGAACCGCAATCGGCATATCACTGTTATTAGTTAACTTAAACTTGGCGGTTACATTCTTTGAGCCCTCTTCTTCATTAGCATCCATATGAAACTCTACCAGGGATACCTGCATGTTCGGATGAATCAAATCGCTCAAGCTGTCGAATTTCATGGCGCTGCCCATCTGATAAACCGGATAAGCCGTACCTGCCCCAGTAGACTGCAGTAAGATGTTCAGCCTTCCGACGTTATAATTGACCAAAGTGGGCTGTCCGCCGTTTCCGGATTGGGCAAACTTCTCCGGTGTCAGCAAGTTGATGCTTGAAAGCACCGTGTCATTATCGGTAGAAATAGCGTAATGAATATATTTTTGTTCCTTGGCTTCCAGCACGATGTCTCCTTGCTCGACTCTCTTGCCTGCATACACTTGCGTGTCTGACTTGCCATCCAATGTGAAGTCCGGCAGCGTCTCCCTTCCCTCCGACGGATTCTTCACTAACAGCTGAACAACTTGTACCGTTCCTTTATCGGTCATTTCCTTCTCAATACTAACGGGAGTGTATACCAGGGGAGACTCGAAGGATGCGATTTTGAAGGTCTCTCCCCATTTTTTGACGGCCATCGGATCGGTGATCGCCATATCGCTGCCCTTCCAGGACTGGCCGGCGATCGGAGCTGCTACAATCAGAGTTTCCGTTTTCGGATATACATAATAATCGACATCGGTCCAATTCACTTCGGACAGCGTCACGTTGTCCGTCCTGTCAATTACAGACATGTAGCTCAATTCCGTGTTGGCTCTTGGTTGGATAGACTTAGGGTTCGAGGCGCTGGGCTGCAGCGTGTACTCGACTCCGTCAGCGGTTTTGACGCGAAGCTCGTATTCAGGAACCCGGGTAATGGCTCCGCTGTTGTTTTTCATGCGAACGACAACGCCGATTCTCGTGCCTTCGAGTACATGCTCGTTCAATACACTCTTGATATCCACGCTCAAAGCATCGGTTAGGGTATAAGAAGCAGCCGGAGCCGCCAGATTAGCTGTTTCTGTGGGTTCCGCAGCCAGCGCGGTATAGCCTGTTGTCATTAGCGAGGTCGTAATGACGACGGATGTTACGGTCTTTTTCCAGTACATTTTCACTTGGTTCTCCTCCAGTTCATGCGATTATTTCGCAAGCTCTACCTTTTCCTTATCTTTTAACTGATTCTGCCCGGAGATGACGAGCTGTTCCCCCTCTTTCACTCCCGAGATCACTTCCTGCTCCGCCTCGTTCAGACGGCCAAGCTGAACCTTACGCTTCTCTACCGAGTCGCCTGCCAAGACGAATACGAAGGTATCTCCACCCTCACGTACAACGCTCAAGGTCGGTACCGTAACAACCACTTGGTCCTTCTCCTCGGACAGCAGCACCTGAGCCTTCATGCCAGGCTTCAGCTTGCGGTCCGCATTCGGCACTTCAAGCTCGAGGGAATACGATTTGGACTGAGCGCTCATCACATCGGCCAAATAGCTCACCTTGGCTGTTTGCTTATCGGTCGTGCCCGGTACGTAGAAGGTAAGCTCCTGCTTCCCGCGGATCATGTTCGCCGCATCCTCCGTCAGCTCCGCTTTAATCTTGATCGGATCAAGCTGCTGAACCTGTGCCGCTCGGAAGCCCGCTTGCAGCGTCATTCCTGTTTCGATAGGGAGATCCGTCAACACACCGCTTACCGGCGCCTTTACTTCCATATTGGATAACGTCCGGTCCGCTTCCCGGATGGATAGCTCAGAAGATTGCAGCGACTGCTCCACCTGGGATAAAGAATTGGTCGTATCCAAAGTTTTCAGCTTTGCTTTGGAGTTTTCCAGGTCAAGCTTAAGATTGTTAAGCTGACTTTCCATTTGCTCCAGCTGGTACTTGGTGACCAGCCCCATATCGTAGTCGTTGCGCATTTTGCTGTAATTTTTCTCAGTATCCTTTATTGAGGTTTCCAGCTTGGTGATCCCGTTCTGAAGCTCTTGCCGGGAGTTGACTAAATCCTCCTTGGATTTCACCAATTGCTGCTGGCTGCCGGTTAGCGAGATTTGAGCTCTTTCCTTTTGCAGCTGCACGTCGGTAGGATCGATCCGGAAAATAACCTCGCCCTTTTCTACCGAGTCTCCCCGTTTTTTCAATATTTCCAGAATGTCGCCGCCAACCTTGTTCACGACATCCACTTGAATGGAAGAGGCCACGTCGGCTACCTGCTCGAGTGGATCTCCGATTTTTTTCTTTTCAATCTTGGCTGTTTTAACGGTCTTGATTTTCGTTTCAGCTGCACTTGCCTCGGGCTGAGCCGCAGGCTTGGAAGTACACCCCGCGATCAGTGCCGAGCTGATGACTACGGCCCCCATGACTTTGGTGCTTTGTTTTAGCGTTTTTGCAAATGTCGGATTCATTAGCTTCTTCTCCTTTTCCGAGTTCCCGATTAATTAGCTCCGGAAGCAGCGTTCGCTTCCAACGTGGCTTTGTTTTTTCTGAACATCTTTCCAAACCTTTTTTTGATATTATCGATCATGATATAAACGACAGGCACGACAATCAAAGTTAGCAAGGTAGACGTTG
Source organism: Paenibacillus vulneris (assembly GCF_039543185.1). Classification (NCBI taxonomy): domain Bacteria; kingdom Bacillati; phylum Bacillota; class Bacilli; order Caryophanales; family Paenibacillaceae; genus Paenibacillus; species Paenibacillus vulneris. The sequence continues at coordinate 88,099 of NZ_BAABJG010000022.1, forward strand.
TTAAACCGCCGATAACAACTACGGCGAGGCCTTTCGATATCAAAGTTCCTTTGGACAATCCCAAGCCGAGAGGCAGCAAAGCTATAATCGTTGCTCCCGCCGTCATAATAATTGGACGAAGACGCGTCAACCCTGCTTCAATCAGCGCTTCCTTCACTTCATAGCCATCTTCACGAAGCTGCTGCACTCTATCGACTAAAACAATCGCATTGGTGACCACGACTCCAATCAGCATCAGAAAACCAATCAATGAAGTGATGTTAACCGATTCGTGAGTAACCAATAGCCCTAGCAAACCGCCGATGGCGGCAAGCGGTAAGGAGAATAGAATGGCAAATGGCGCGCTGCCGTTGCCAAAGGCCAATACCATGACCAAATAGACAATAAAGATGGATGCTCCCATAGCGACAAACATTTGGCTGAAGCTCTCTTGAATGTCGTCGGAAACCCCTTTGACCTCCGTTCTTACACCGGAAGGCAGGTCAACGGTTTTCAGTGCTTCGGCTACTTGCTTGCTGATACCGGCTTTATCGACATTATCGATCTTGGCCGTAACCTTTACATACTGCTCTTGCATTTCCCTGGTTATGGCTACAGGCGCGTCAATTTGCCGAACCTTGGCTATTTCATTCAAATTGATCGTTACCCCGGTTGGCGTTTTAATCTGGAAGCGCCCGATTTTGTCGATGGAATTTTTGAAGTTCGGATCCAGCATAATTTTCGTTTTAAATGTAGTGTTATCAAACTTCAGGTCGCCAATCTTCTCTTCGGCCAGCCAGCTGTGAACGGATTCGTTAACTTGAGCCGAGGATAAGCCGTAAATGCGCGCTTTATTTTGGTCAACGCTGATTTCCACTTCCGTTTTCGATTCGCTCAAGGAATCTTTAATATCAATAAGGGCCGGGAACTCCTTCATATTCTCCTTAACCAGCTCCGCACCTTTGGAGAGCATGAGCAAATCATCGCCCTTCAGCATATAGGAGAAATCCGCTCCCCCGGATGGCGGCCCGCCTGAGCTCAAAAGCTGAACCTCCGCCTCGGAGCCTTTAGGCAGCATATACAAGATCTCTTCCTTCAAATCCTTAACAAGCTGTTTGGCATCCGTGGCCGGCGACGCTTCCGCAAACATGGAGCTGCGGTACGGAATCCGATCCTCGCCCTGATCATAACCGATCAATGCATCGAAGTAGACGAACGTAGGTTGACCTGCCGGGTCCTTAGAGGCCAGCAGCTTCGCTTCGATTTCCTTTACTTTCATATCCATGCTTTCGATGGTCGTTTCACGGGGCATCTTGATCGTAATTTGCATCAGCTTATCCGTAGAGCTCTCCGGCATGAACGAGACTGCCAAGAACGGTACGGTACCTGCGATGGTGACAAAGAACAGCAGAATGGCAAGGAAAATCGTTTTTTTCCTGTTACCGAGAGACCAGAGCAAGATTCTTTTGTAGCCAAGCGAAAATTTCCCCATCTGATGCTCGTCATGATGCTTGAATTGCTTGCTCCTAAGCACCAGCAGCTTCGCAAGCATAGGAATGACAGTCAAGGCTACGAGCAAGGAAGAGAGCAGAGCAACAACAAGTGTTATCGCAAAAGGTCGGAAGATTTCTCCGAGCACCCCGCCGACGAAGGCAATAGGCCCAAATACACCTACGGTCGTAATGGTCGATGATGTAATGGCTGATGCCACCTGAGAGGTTGCCAGCTTAATAACGGACTCGTTACGCTCCTGAGCTTTTTGCAGCTGGCTGTAAATATTCTCTATAACAACGATACTATCGTCCACGACACGCCCGACAGCAATGGCCATGCCGCCCAGCGTCATAATATTAAGCGAAATATCTAGCGGAGCCATAACGAGCAGGGTCACCAGAATCGACAGCGGAATCGATACAAGTACGATAACGGTCATCCGTACATTTCTTAAAAAGAGCAAAATCATAATGGACGCAAGAATCGCTCCTAATCCGCCTTCGCGAACCATACCGTTGACCGATTCTTTAATGTCGGTAGCACTATTGTAGATGGTGTGGAACGTAATGTTGGGGAAGTCCTTTTTCCACTGCGCCATCAGCTTGTCGGCATCGGCTGCGAATTCTACGGCGTTGGCATTTTTCGTTTTGTACAAGTTAATGCCGATGGCCGGCTGTCCGTTCAGCCTCGATAAGAAAGTCGATTCGGTAATCGCCTCGACTTTAGCTACTTGCTTAAGCAGCAGGGTATCGCCGTTCGGCGTCGTGATTTTCATGTTTTCCAGGTTATAAATGGAGTTCAGATCGCTTCTTACCCGGACCATTTGCGTGTTGCCGTTGAAATCAACGGATCCAGCCGGGCTTGTAAGCAATGCGGCTTTAATACTGGAGGAAACTCCGGATGGGGTCAAACCATAGTTGTTGATGGCATTGATGTCAAGCTTCATCGTAAGCACTGATTCCTGATTGCCGATAGAATCAACGTGATCGATGCCTTTCAAGGAGTTAAATCCCGGAAGAATCACATCCTTGTAGACTTTATCAAGTTCTTCCTGATTCATTCCGTTTGATGCATAAGCGGATAAATAGTATACCGGCTGCGACGCAAAACCAAATGTCTGTACCTTCGGCTTCTCCGAGCCTTGTGGAAGCTTGACGTTGGCGATAAGACTCTCCACGTCCTTCTTGACGTCTTCCGGCTTCTTATCCTGTTCAAGCTCGATGACGATGGATGAGAAGTTATCGCTTGATGTCGACGTCAGATTCTTCATCCCTTCCAAGCCGGCAACCGCCTTCTCCAGCGGCTTCGTTACGTCCTCCAGAACGTCCTTGGGGGGAGCTGTGTATTGAGTGTTAACCAATACGACCGGGAACGAAATATCCGGCATGCTTTCAACCTTCAGGCTGGTGGCGGCATAAATGCCTCCTCCAAACAGCAGAAGGACGATGATGATGACGGCCGTAATGTTTTTCATTGAAAACTGGGTTAATTTATTCATCTCTACTCCTCCATTACATTAACTGAACCTTTAGACGAGGCGCTTTTCATTACCCCTTCATTTTTTTTCATAAATTTTGGTCTTTTTTCATAATGAAGACCCTATTCTAAATGAGTGAATATTTGCCGCCTTCGTTGACTCCATTCCTCCTCCAGTCCGTCAAGCCGATTCAAGAACATTTCGTACATGGCCTGCATTTCAATAAAGCGTTTTTTGCATGCATCATGGGATGCCCGCTCATCCTCTCCGATCTCTTCCAGCTGCTCGAAAATATGTAGTGTATGTTCTACTTGTTGTTGAATTCTCTTCATCTTCTGTATGTTCGCTTGCAGGGCCGTCATGCAGATATCGTCGGAGATAAAATAGTAATCCTTGCGATCGTTGCTTGTCGGAATTTTATGGCACATCATATGCTTTTCAAGCGTTCGCACCTGTACACTGATTGCCGCTTTAGTCACTCCCAGCTCATCGGCCATTTCCTGCAAGCTTACAGGCCTAGGAGCAGATAACAGGAAAGCAAAAATTTTACCAACCAACGGGCTGAAGCCTTCCGCCTCAAAAGAGAGAGACATATGGTTGCTAATGCTTTGCTTCAAGGCAGCAAAAGACGGATGCGGTGGTTTCATATCACTCTTCCTCACTGTTGTTTATTATCGTTAAGAATGTTGTTAACGATAATAACATAATTCGTTTTGAAAAATGTGTCAATACTTCCAAGACAAATTTAACCATTCATTTATAAATGGGTCCAACTCTCTCTTAACAATCGCTTCAAAACGGCAAGCTAGCCCCATTAATGGCACAAGAAAAAACCGCCTTGCTATGCTTATACGCATGGACATAGGCGGTTTTCAACTTCAGGATTAGTCCGTTGTAGAGAACCAATCGATTTTTTGGGAAGCGAGCAATTTCTTTTGTCCTTGATAGGAATCGTAAACGCTAAGCTTGTACGTCTTTAATGTTTCTAAATGGAAAATAAGGTCCTGGTCCTGCTCTTCAATAACAAATTTATCCCGCTTGCCGAGCCTGATTTTGGTATCCTTATTCGTCTCCGTATTCGCGGAAGCATCAACCATGTCAAAATCCTTGAAATCAAATTCCCGCGTGAACGATTTGTTGCCATTCTCATCCTCGAGACCGATGATCAGCTTGCGCCCTTCCGTGTTGGTTTCCATCAATAAGTTCTTGGTCAGCTCGTAATTGAAGGTAACCTTTAATTTCTCCCGGTCGAGCCATGTGTTAATTTTATTAATAGAAAGCGTATAAGGCAGCAGGTCGATATCCAATAAATTATCCTTGACCTCGAAGTTCTCCAAAGGAAGCCAGAAGCCGACGGCATTCACATAAGCATCTGGTGCATCCTTACTTGTCGAGAATTTATTATCGGTTACAGCTTCGCCGATCATTACATTCATATTCGAGGTCGGGAACCCTTTGGGCAGCGTGCTGGACAAAATAAGCAGCGCTTTTCCTCCCGGGGTAATCTTATTCTTGATCTCCGAAACCGCAGCGGGATAGACGGAGCCATCCGTTGTCTTAAATTGCGCCACCAGCTTCGTTACATCGGTATAGCGCTTCTCCAGGTTGACGGCTTCCATCTGAACCGTGAAAATATCGGCTGTATCTCCGGCATAGGTTTTTACATTGCGAACCTGGTAGCTTGCGTTTCGTCCGATATTGATATTCTTGTACGTCTCTCCGACATTGTAATACGGCATGTTCATCAGCTCGGAACGATGGGCGAATTCCAGCAGATCCTCGGTTTCCTTCTCTCCGGTTTTCTCCTGAAGGACAAGCTTTACCGTAGAGAATTGATAGGTGTAAGGCATCTTGCCAATAAATTGGAAGGTGCTGGAGCCGCCAACGGGAAGTCCTATTACCTTGTCGGTCTGAATCAGCTTGGCCTCTACCTTCACCTTATCATCAAGGAGAAAATGGCCGGTCAATTCCGGAATGGGCAGTGAATTCTCGCCCTGGTTCATTAGCGTAATATTCGCGGATAAGATGTCCTGATCCTCCAACGGCAGACGCTGAAGGGAATTCAGCTTGGTGGTATAGGTTCCTTCCTTGTTCGTAAATTTGTACTCGATCCCGGTATCAACGCTATCAGGCTCCGATACCTGAGGCAGCTCGAAGTAAGCTATAGGCAGATTCAGCTTTAGGTCTGAAGCGTTCTGAATGATGACAAGCTGCCATCCTTCCTTACTGACCTCGACCGGAATCGAACCTGTCATTTCGATCTCTTTCTTTACCTGCGGGTTAATAACCAAGTCCTTCATGTTCTTGGCGTCGAGCGGGTACATGTAGCCTTCCTTGGTTCGAATTAAAAATTGATATGCAGGCACGGCCGCAGAACGGTTTCCGACGTTCTCCATATTCAGCACGACGGTAGGAGTCACATTCTTCTCGTTCTTCGTCATGAATATTTTTTTAATCGAGGTTTTGACCTCCGTGCCCGCCATATTAATGTTGTGAGAATCATTGACCGGCGTAACCACGGAATAGTTGTCCGGTACGGCAATCTCACCTATGCTGCGTTCAAAATTCGGCTGACTGAAGTCCCATTTGATAAATTCAAAGATCAGGTCGGTCAGGTCCGTATTCTCGTTCACAGAGGCATAGAAGCTGATATCCTGAACGGATTTCGGCGTTATCCGGTTCTTATCCTTATCCTGCGGCAGAATGCGGACGGATATTTGGTTGCCGGATTTTGTCTTCAGGTGAGGCCAGTAGTCGATAAACAGCAGGTCGCTGCTTCCCTCGTTATGGACGCTCACCGTAAAAGTAACCGTCTTGCTGCCCTTTTCCGGCAGGATAGTAACATTCTTCAATTCAAAATAGCTGTCGGCCGTCACCTTTACTTGCCCCAATGCCGGAGCTGACCCGGTGGACAAAACATTAGATGTGTTGGCCGGCGGGTTACTGCTATCGTCGGCAAAAGCCGGGACAGCAGTACTTAAGGTTAAGGCCGCGCTGAGGAGCAAAATCTGGGTCGTTTTCTTATTTATTTTCATGATGTCTGTTAGCCTCCCTGAAGAATTGAGATTCGTAATGCAATACCAGGATGGTTAGCCTACCCTCATCATAGTACCATTGTTGATTGGGCCGTTAGGATTTTCCTTGATTTGCTGCAGCATGGCGTCCCCGTCGGTCTGCCATTTTTTCAGCGCGTCCCGAACTTGGAGTTTTCCATCGACTACATCGTTAAACAGCTGGCGTCCAAGATCCTGCACTTGATAAATGCTCGGCTTCTCCTGATAAATTTTATAGTCCTGGGTAGGGGCCGGTGTCAGGGTAGTAAATGCTTCGATATGGAACTGTATGCCATCCTTCGGTTTAATGAATTTTTTACGGGCTACGAGGTTGTAGGAGCTGTTGGATTTCAGACGTGCCCAATCCTCACTGTTAATGAATTTGATGAATTTCCATGCATCCTCGACATTTTGAGCCTTGGCATTAATCCCCATGATGCCGTTCATTCCGATATAGCCTCCCACGTCCGGGGCCTCCGGATGAACCGGCACAGTCACAACGTCCCAGTCAATTGGGGTGTAGCCAGGGAAGTTGGCGGCATTTTTATTGGCATTCGTAATTTGATTCAATTGACTGTAATTAATGATGGACATCGCTACGCGGTTAGACAGAAAATCATCATATTGAAACGGATTGAAGTTTTCTCCGCTCATCATCTGTCCTTTCATCTTGGAAGGGTCCTGCTGTTCCGGCAGTACTTTATCCTGCTTCAGCTTGAGCATCGATTTCCAAATCTTCTCCCACTGATCGGAGTCCACCGTCATCTTCTCGCCCTTCTCATCGAACATTCTCAGCTGTAAAGGCGCTGTATACATCTGCATCGAGTAGAACAGGTCGCCCATGGATTGCGTGCTGAAAGAGAATCCGGCCTTGCGGTTTTCTCCTTCGCCTTTAATTAACCGCTTGCCCAAGTCAAAGACCTCATCCCAAGTCATTTTGTCCTTCGGATACGGTACTCCCGCCTCGTCAAACATACGTTTATTGTAAATCAACGCTGAAGAGCTGAAAGTAGGCGCCAACGCATACAGCTTCCCGTCTCCAGTCTTCTTGAGACCATCAATAACGGCAGGGACCATGTCGGTTATATCGAATTTATCCTTCGTTATCATCGGATCCAGCTGTGTAAGCAAATTGTTCGATATTAAGTCGTTAAGCTGCTCGTAACCGACCATCACGACGTCAGGCGGATTATCTCCCTGCATCACTTCCTTCAGCTTTTCCATCGGATCAACCGGTTTCTTGTTCGGATCCATTCTGCCGCCGTAGCGATAGCTGTCATCCATCGTCGGAATAATTTCAATCTTGATATTCGGGTTGGCAAATTCAAAAATTTCGGTGAACTGCTGACGGAAATATTCATCATCACCGAAACCGAAGCTGGTAGCGACCCTCAATACTTTCTCCGTATTGGAATCCGCTCCTTTCGTCTTGGTACAAGCTGCCAGCGTAGGCACCATAAGACCGGCGCTGATGGATAACAGCAATGATTTCTTCATCCACGGTTTCATAGGTTAATCCCTCCAACAATATAGTCATGCCATCGAAACATATACAACTGATTTTATTCCGACCTAATCTAAAGATTTGGGCGGCCTAATAATAATTTTTTCCCCGTCGAATTCCATGGAGGCCTTTGTATCTATCTGTAAGGCCTGCAGATAAGCCTTCGGAATTTGCAGTCTCCCTGCCTTATCCAGAACTACGTACTCTTCATGGACGCTATTCGCTGCCTGCAACCCTGCAGCAGCTTCCGTCTGCCCCTGCTCCAGATTCGGATTTCGCTTAATAAATTCCGTGCTGGTCATCCCGTCGCGAATGGCGACGACGCGATCCACCTTGCTAGCAAGCGCCATATCGTGAGTAACTATGACGATAGTCACGCCCAGCTCGCGATTGAGCCTGCGGAAAATATCCATGATCATATCCGATGTCTTCGTGTCTACTGAACCGGTCGGCTCATCTGCCAACAGCAGCGACGGCCTGTTAGCAAGCGAAATGGCGATAGCCACACGCTGCTGCTCGCCGCCCGATAATTGCTGAAGCTTGTTGCTCATCCGGTCCTTCAGACCGACCCATTCCAGCAGCTGCTTGGCATAGGCTCTGTCATATTCTCCGCTCAGCATCATCGGTGTTTCCACATTTTCCAGCGCCGTTAAGTACGGAACCAGATTTCGCGCGTTGTTTTGCCAAATGAAGCCGACCGTTTTGCGCTTATACTTGACCAGCTCTTCATCGGTAATTTTAAGCAAATTCCATTCTCCAACCTGAACCGTGCCTGCGGAAGGCCTGTCAAGGCCTCCCAGGATGTTCAAAAAGGTGGATTTGCCGCTGCCGCTGTTGCCGATGATGGCCATCATTTCTCCGGCTGCGACGGAAATGTTCAAGCCTTTGAGGGCGACGACCTCGATATCGTCGGTTTTGTATATTTTGACGAGCTCTTCGCATGTAATCATCGTTATTTCTCCTCTCCGAGCTTGACGGCTTGATGAACCCTCAACCTGCGGATATGCAGGAACAACAGTCCGGCTCCGGTCAACATCATGAATGCAACGACCACATACAGCTGATCAGTGTCACGGGCATTGAAGACAACCTGGAACGGCGGGACCTGCATCTTTACATTTTCTGCCGTCTGAAGGAAGGGAAGGAACAAGTAGCTGGTCAGCTTCCCGATGCCGATTCCAAGTGCGATAGACAATCCGGCTGTAAACCCTTGCTCGAGCAGGAGCATTCCCGTCAGCTGCCGCCGTGACAGCCCCATCGCCCGCAGCACGCCAAACTGCACGACCCGGCTGGACAAATTAAAGAACCAGTAGAGAATATAGCCGATCAGCGAGATGAATACGGAGACCAGGAAGCCGAGACTTAATATCCCGAATACACCACCGCGAGCCGGGTGCTTCTTCTGTGTAATTAATTCGTTGCGGACATCCTTTACGCTGGCAATCTGAATCTGTTTTTTCGCCAGCTCCTCCATGATTGGCGCAACCTTCGCTCCATCCTTCATCTTCAGCCATACCTCATAAGGGGTAATAGGAGCCTGATCGTATATGTAGTCCAGATTCGCAATGAAGAAAGGCATCTGATCCGGATATTGACTCGGCCAATAAGGTACGGTGGCTACGACGACAAATTCGACCTGCTGCTGCTGGATCGAGATACTGATGATATCGCCTTCCTTGATATGATGCTTTTCGGCAAAGGAGGTAGGAATAATTACCGCTTGCTCATAAGTCCCAAGCAGGTTCAAATACGCATTCGGATGTACTTTGAACAAATCCTTCCTGTACCAGAACACCTTGGAGAAGTCCACATTATCGATCCCCATCACCATGCCCTGACCCAGAGTTTTGCCTGACATGACGACATTGCCTTTGGTTCTCAGGACACGAGCCGCATGCTCTACACCTTCCAACTGCTGAAAGATGATGAATGGCGGTTCTACAAAGCGAAGCTTGGGTGGAGGCTCCTCCATACCATTGCCGCCGCCTGAACCTCCTCCGGGACTAGGGTTGCCCCCTCCGTTCCCGTTATTGCCGTTTCCTTGATTGCCTCCGGCTGATCCGCTTCCGTTATTCCCGTTGTTTTGCCCGTTGGATTGATCCTGGGGCATTTCGTCTGAGACTCCATCCCATGCAGCCTGTATGACAACATCCGTGCCATAATTGTACAGAATACGGTCCGTCGAGTTCAGATCTATCGTTCTGGCAGCCGAGGAGTTATATACTCCCAAGCCCAGCGTAAGAATCAACAGCAGCATTAACGGATAATAGGATTGCGCGGAACGGGACAGCTGGGTTAGCGTCAGATAGACCGGTACCGGCAGGAATCTCTTGCCAAGCCAGTTCCACAAACGCAGCAGCCAAGGAAATATACGCAAGAAGAACAATCCGAGAGCGATGATCGATAAGGCAGGGACGAAGAACAGCAGCGGATGCACCTGCAGCTGATCCGTAGTCAGACCGGTCTGGACGGATAGCACCTGCCTTTGATCAAACAAATAATAGCCATAACCTACAAGACCGATGAGAAGAACATCGAGAAACCATTTTTGCCAGAACGGTGCGCGGTCTGAGCGTGCGAGCTTCTGCTTGTAGCTTACAATGGATGCCCTTGCGTAGACGATCGCCGGGATAACACTGGCTAGCAGTGCAATAAGCACGGCTGCCGCACCGTAGAGAAGCGCTTCCCGTGACACCCCGACCGGAACGGCCTTACGGTCTACAAAAGCGAGAAAACCGCTGGACGACCCGATACTTTTAGCCATAAACCATCCGAGCACAGGGCCCACGATCATCGCCGCTAACCCAAGCAGCAGCCCCTCCAGCAAGTAGATGCCGATAATTTGCTTCGTGCTTCCGCCCCTACTTCGCAGAACAGCGATGACGCTGCGCTGCCTCTCCAGAGACTGCCTCGAGTTCATTACAATGTAATAAAATACCATGGCAATCATGGGAGCTGCCAAGGTAAACAGAAGGATTTGCAGCTGAAGGCTCTGTGTCTTAAATTCCTGCAGAATAGGAATAAAAGACAAATCCACCCGTGTATTTTTCAGTTTCTGGTACAAAATGATATCCAGCCGCTCCAGCTTGGATTCCAAGGGCGATAACTGGCTCGTTTGAATCTCCTTCAAGTCAAAGGCATAATACCAGTTGGCCAGGTTCAGCGGTATTTTTTTGTTTTTCAGAATATACTCCTCAAACCCCGCTTCACTCATAAAGAAGGAGTTGATGACCCCCTCCATTCCTTGAAACCAATAGGGATCCTGGTCATTCTTCGGTACGATGGTTCCGACCACCTTGACTTTAACCGGGGCAATACCCAAGCCGCCGCTAATAGGATAATTGAACACGTCCCCTACATGGATATCGTTGCGGTACATCGCTTCTTCCAATATGACGGCTTCTACGACGCCGTTCTGGACCTGCTCGCTAAACCATTGCCCCTGCTTAAGCTCTACCTGATCCTTCAAGGCATTCTGAGCCAGCAGCGTCATCTGCCGTTTTTTACTCGGATCGACCTTCGCCGGATCTTCAGGCGCCAGCTGGGAAGCGCGGATCGAATAGCTTCTGACGAACGCTTGATATGGGAACTGAATATCTTTGGGTATATCGTTAGTTATGTATTGGTCTGCATCCTTCAACGCGTCCAGCTCCGCACGTTCCGACCCTGCAGCCTGATAGCGAATTAGTACGGAGCCTGCGGGCAAACCGCCGCTTTTTTCTTCCAGCGATTTGCTGACGACCCGCTTTAACGACCCGTCGGAATACATCGGAATGCTCGTAGTAAAAGCGACCGCCATGATCAGCCCGACCAGAGAGCTTAGCGTCAGCCAGCGAGTGTTCCACATCTTGCGGTACAAAAACCGCAGCATAGGCATCGACATTAGCGACCCACTACTTTCTGCCCCGGCGTTAATCCTTTCAGGATCTCTACATCCGTTGGGGTTTGCTGGCCGATCTCGACATCCACTTCCTTCTTGTTCCCTTGCTCATCAACAACCTGCACGTAATTGCGTCCGGAGTAGGAACGTAGCGTAGCGAGCGGGATCGTTACTGCATTTTCCTTGCGCGACGTAATGACGGATACACTCAGGAACGTGCCGCGATTCAAGCCTTCAGGAAACGGATCCAGCTGCACTACCATATAATTGTCTATGGAATCCGGCTTTTTCTGCTGGTTGTTTCCGTTCTGCCCGCCATAGTAACCGTTGTTGTTGTTATTATTATTATTCGTATCCGCACTCGGATTAGGAAGCTGAATAACTTTTCCCTTGTGCTGACCGGCAGAGTTGATATCAACGATCGCCTCCATACCGACGGCGACCTTCTTCAAGTCTTCATTATTCAAGCTTGCCACAACGGCCAGCTGCGTCAAATCCGCAATAGTGGCTATGGCATCGTAAGCTTTAGCCGTATCGCCTTTCTGAACATACACGGAAACGATCGTTCCTGAGTAAGGCGCCGTCAGCTTCGCTTTCGCTATAGTGTTTTCCAGCTTGGTTAAATCCTCACGCTTCAGCTCAAAATCAATTTTAGCCTTTTCGAGATCCTCTGCGCTCATTTCATCCGCTTTTCGCAAGGTCTCAATCATCGTAAGCTCATCCCTGCGGGTCTGAAGCCGCTTTTGCTTTAGCTGGCTTTCCTGCTCCGTCACATCGAGCTCGGCAATGACCTGTCCCTGCTCCACTTTGTCACCGCTTTTAACATAAACGGCTTTAATTCTGCGGCTTTCTTCATCGGTGAAATAAAGATCCTCTTCCTTCGTTCCCATCAGCTTGCCGGAGCCTCGAACCTTCGTCTCCAGCGTTTCGGTCTTCACGACATACTCCGGCTTCTTCGAAAGCTTCGGCGGAGTGACGGTAGGCAGCGTTTCCTCCTCCGCCTCCTTGGGAAGCAGCGAGCAGCCGGAGCTGACGGTCAATACGGCCGCCATGCACAATGCAAGAAGAGGTTTGGCCTTTCTATTATGTGTTAATAAATTTTCCATCCACCATCTCAAATACACGGTCGGCAACCTCCATAATTGTTGGATCATGAGTTGTCATACATATGGTCACTTTCTCGGTTTGGATAATCTCCCGAAATACCGCCATGACCTGAGCCCCCATTTGCGAATCAAGCTCCGCCGTCGGCTCGTCGGCAAGCAGCAGGCTGGGCCTGTGGGCAATAGCTTTGGCTATGGCCACACGCTGTTGTTCACCGCCGGAAAGCTCAAAGGGCCTATGGTGCATCCGCTTACTTAACCCGACCAGCTCCAGGCAGTGAGACACACGCTGCTTCCATTCCGAACGCGGAACATCCGCCATTCGAAGCCCCAGCTCTACATTCTCCCAAGCGGAGAGAAGAGGCATCAGTGCAAACGACTGGAAAATAAATCCTATTTCCTTACGCCTTATTTGGGTCCGCTTGTCGTCGCTGCATAAGTGAAACGGATATTCCTTAAAGACGATCTCTCCCTTGTTCGGCTGATCCAGGCCTCCGATCAAATTCAACAGCGTCGTTTTACCCGAGCCGGAACGCCCTTTGAGCATGACGAGCTGCCTTTGATACAACGACATATGAATTCCCTTAAGCACATGCAGCTCCTGGCCTCCGACAGGAAAGGACCTTTCTACTCCTTGAACGGTCAATAACGGACTTGTATGATCGACCGGTTCATCCGCTGCTGACGGACTATCCAGGATGTCAGATCCCTGCTGCGGCATAGTGGAAGGCACTTCGGCTCCCGCTTCCCCTTCCGCCTTTACAGGATGATTTTTGTTCTTTTGGCGAAGCCAACCAAGCATTTCGACCCTCCTAGCTGTTCTGGACAATCATTCTATGTATCTAGCAAAACCAGTACTTCCAAATTATAGACGAGGGATAAAGCAAAAAAGTTACAAATTGTCTTCAAAAAAGTTCTCATTTTATCCAATTCCGGAATCCGGATCCAGTCATAGCAAGGCTTCCTGTGGTTTGTGCTGGGGAAAACTTGAAGCCAGATCAACGATATCTTCCTCCGGCATCCTATCTTTCTATTCAAAAGGATTGATAGCCGCATGCTATATTTGCTAGAATTGTAACCTCTCCGTAACCAATGGAAAAATCAGGTCCGTTATAATGACTATAGGATTTACATCAATCCATAATCATCCAGGAGGTACTTGCTATGAAAACGCCTTTTAAACTATTATCATTAGGCATCGCAGGATGCTGCTTGTTCGGTTCATACACAAGTCACACGCTTGCCGCAGCTCTTCCGGCCGCCGGCGCCATCACCGCAGTTCCTGTTGCCGCACTCATTTCCGATTCACAAATTCAAGTCAACACCCAAGCGGAAAAAGAACATTCGGATGAAATCACAGCAAGCTTGAACTTGCCGCTGATTAGCGGGTTAAAGGATACGGCCTATCAAACCAGGCTGAACAGCCAAATCGCCGAAACGGCAGCCAAAGACCTGGAAGCAATAAGAACGCAGGCTAAGGAAGGGGCTGAACAGGCGAAACAGAACGGCTACGAATTCAGACCCTATTCCCTGGATGCGAGCTACGAGGTCATGACTAACGCCAATCACACCCTATCGATCAAAGTAACCAGCTACTTCTATACAGGGGGAGCGCACGGCATGTCTCGTATTGACACCTATAACGTAGCGGACCGCGATCAAGCTGCCGCCATTTCATTAAGCGACCTGTTTGGTTCCAGTTACAAAGATGTAATTAATAAACATATTAAAGAAGAAATTACCAAAAATCCAGAACAATATTTCCCCGATGCATTCCAAAGCATTAGTGACGATCAAATCTTTTACTTAAAGGACGGAAAGGCCTATATCGTGTTCAGTGAATATGAAATTGCTCCTTACGCGGCAGGAAGTCCGGAGTTTGCCGTTTCTATTCCTGATGTAAAGTCTAATCAAGAGGCGGTTCAAGTGACATCCACCCCAGTTCATCAACAGTTCGATCAATTAAAAGTGGACATGGATGTCCCTGTTATTAGCGGAATGAAGGATACGAAATACCAGGCCGAGCTTAATGAACAGATTGCAAGTCATGCCGCTAAGGATTTGGAGAGCATGAAGGAGCAGTCCCAAAAGGATGCTGAGGAAGCCAAGAAGGCTGGGCTTGACCCGCGGCCTTATGAGCTGATGATTCAATATAAGGTCAAATCGGATGGAAGCAACGGCAGCGATCATCGCCTGTCTATTCAAATGATTACCTACACCTACACTGGCGGCGCGCATGGAGCGACGCGAATCGATAACTACAACGTCATCAATAGCGATCCGGCGGAAAAATTGGAGCTCAGCTCTCTGTTCGGAGAGCATTTCAAAGAAACGATTAACAAGCAGATTGAAGCGGAAATCGCCAAGCAGCCGGAAAAATATTTCGAGGATGGCTTTAAAGGAATCTCGGATTCGCAATCCTTCTATATCGAACAAGGGGATGCCGTCATTGTGTTCAGCCAATATGAAATCGCTCCTTATTCTTCCGGATCACCGGAGTTCCGAGTCGCCATTCCAAAGGATTCATCCGGCAAAGAAGAAGCCAAGCCGGCCAAGCTCATGGTGAACGGTCAGGAGCTCCCGTTGTTAACGGACGAGAACGGTACAGCCTTCGCCCCTCTGCGCGCTGTCGCTGAAGACCTGGGCTTCAAGCTGCAATGGAATGCGGAGAAAATGCAGGCTGAAATAAATAAGGGCGCACAATGGACAGCGGTTACCGTCGGTAAAGACGCTTATACCTATAACAAAATGGCCCCCATATCACTGGGCGCCGCGCCTTTTATCAATGAGGAAGGGTCCTTATATGTTCCCGTTTCCTTCTTCGATCGAATTCTTAAAGCCGAGGTCTCAACCGAAGCGGATACGCTGACCATCGGGCTAAAATAATAGGAGAACCTCTATAATACGAGGCATGAGTTGTGAGCCTGATATTGGGGTGAACCTCAATCCTATAAATGTAGCAAAAAACCTTCCCTGCCCTGGGAAGGTTTTGTATATTCCAATATGCCTTTCAACTAACGCATGGAACGAAACCTCTGGGAGTGCTCCCGTGCCTGCTCTACGGTTGTAATGCGATTGCGGCTCCATTCCAGTAAAATCCGGTCAATGTATCTGAAATGCACTTTCCCTGCAAATACAGCTTCCTTCAAGCCCGCCAGAATCAATTCCTCCGGGTAACTGTCTTTATCAATCCACCCTGTAATCGACTCCAGCTCCATAGGGGTCAAAGGACGGCCGAATTCTTTCTCGAAGATGGAAAATATATCTTTGCGGGCTTCCGGCTCCGCCTGCTTCTTATTCTTCTGCATCTCCTCATACCAGCAGATCGCAAGACGCTCCAGCAGCGGACTGAAATTGTACTTTTCATATTGAACGCCGCTGACAGGATCCACGCTATCGTCGATGGAAAGCAGTCCTTCCTTCAGCAGCTTTTGCAATGCCGCAATGACTTTCTCGCCGGGAACCGTCATCCGGGCCTGGAGCTCTTCAAGTGTTGGGAAATCCTTGCGCTCCCTTTCCATGAATGCCATCACATGAATCATAAGCATGACCTCAACCTCAGTCAGCTTCCACTCATGGTAATATTTTAACAGAAGATACGGAATTCCTACGCTGCCTTCCCGCCAGCCGGCCGCAAATGCCGCAAGCAGTTCCGTGTTTTCCTTACTTTGCTGTTTCATCCGATCACCTCTCCTTGCCAAAAACACGTATCCGTTCTTCAACTATTGTACCGGAAGGAAAGCGAGAAAGTGAAGCGTCCCGCATCGGAACCGCCTCACTCTCCCATACTTGATCCTATATCCGATTCTAACTCAAGACTTCTGCATTATGGGTACAAACGGTACAACAGCCTTGGAAAAGGAATCGTCTCACGCACGTGATCCAATCCGCAAATCCAGGCAACGGTCCGCTCCAGTCCCAGCCCGAATCCCGAATGCGGCACCGATCCGTACTTCCGCAAATCCAGATACCATTGATAGGCTTCCTTGGACAGCTGATGCTCCGTGAACCGCTCTTCCATCAGATCGGGATCGTCGATACGCTGACTGCCCCCGATAATTTCCCCATAACCCTCCGGAGCGATCATATCGGCGCAGAGCACGACCTCCGGACGGTTCGGATCCGGCTTCATATAGAACGCCTTAATCTCCGTAGGATAGTGGGTGATAAAGACCGGCTTATCATACTTCTCCGCGATAGCAGTTTCATGAGGAGCGCCGAAGTCTTCTCCCCACTCAATTTCATGTCCGTTAGCTTTGAGGAATTGGACGGCCTCGTCATAGGTAATCCGGGGAAACGGCGCTTGAATGTTCCGGAGCTTCGACGTATCCCGCTCCAGGACTTCCAGCTCCTTGCCGCAATTCTCCAGTACGGACTGAATGATATGCGATACGAATTGCTCCTGGACCTCCAGATTTTCTTCATGCGTAACAAAAGCCATCTCGGGCTCAATCATCCAGAACTCGATCAGATGGCGTCTTGTCTTCGATTTCTCAGCCCGGAAGGTAGGACCAAAGGAATAAACGCGCCCTAGCGCCATGGCAGCCGCTTCCATGTAGAGCTGACCGCTCTGCGTCAGGAAAGCATCCTCATCAAAATATTTCGTATGAAACAGGTTCGTCGTTCCTTCGCATGATGATGGCGTCAAGATAGGAGGATCGACCAGATGAAAGCCCCGTTCGTCAAAAAACTGCTGGATTGCGCGGATAATTTGCGCGCGTATGACGAGAATCGCCCGCTGCCGCGGCGAACGAATCCACAAATGACGGTGATCCATTAAGTAATCGACACCATGCTCTTTAGGAGTTATCGGATAATCAGTGGACACCTGGATAATTTCAATTCCGGTCACCGTCAGCTCGTAGCCGCTCTTGCTGCGGGTATCCTCCCGTACCGTCCCGGTCACATACAGCGAGCTTTCTTGCGTCAGCTTGCCAGCCGTTTCCCAGACCTCCTCAGGCACTTCGCTCTTAACGACTACCGCCTGTATAAACCCCGAGCCATCACGCAGCTGCAAAAACTGGATTTTACCGCTTGAACGCTTATTATGCAGCCAGCAGCCGATCGTCACTGTACCATCTTTATGCTGATCGACATCACGAATCATGGACAAATTTCGGCTCATCCAATGGATCATCCTTCCTACATACAGAATCGTTATTTCATTATACTACATTTCTGCTATTTAACAGGAGCTGGTGCGTATCGCGGGCAATAACCAGCTCTTCGTTCGTCGGAATTACAAGAACCTGTACCCTGGATTGCTCGGTAGAGATGATGCGCTCTTCATTGGAACGCTGCTCATTAGCCTTCTCATCCAGCTCCAGTCCGAGGAACGTCAAATTGCGGCATACAGCCTGACGCAGTGCAGCCGAATTTTCACCGACTCCGGCCGTGAATACCAATACATCCACTCCGTTCATAGCCGCTGTGTATGAACCGATGTATTTTCTTAACCGGTACTCATACATATCGAAGGCGAGCGAAGCGTTGCGATCACCTTCCTTCATAGCATCCAGTATTTCCCGCATATCGCTGCTGATACCCGAAATGGCCATAAGTCCGCTATGTTTGTTCAGCATCGAATTGACTTCGCTCAGCGTCAAGTCCTCTTTTCCCATTGCAAAAGGAACGATCGCCGGATCAATATCACCGCTGCGTGTTCCCATCATCAATCCTTCCAGAGGTGTCAGACCCATGCTCGTATCGAAGGATTTTCCGTTCAATACGGCGGTGCAGCTGGCCCCGTTACCGATATGGCAGGAGATCAGCTTAAGCTGCTCAAGCGGCTTTTGCACCAGCTCGGCGGCTCTTTCGCTTACATAAGCGTGAGAGATGCCATGGAAGCCGTATCTGCGGATTTTATGCTTTTTATATAGCACCATAGGGATGGGATACAAATAAGAGCCCCGCGGCATCGTCTGATGAAACGCCGTATCGAAAGCGACCACTTGAGTCACCTCCGGCATATTCGCTTCCACCGCATTGATGCCGAGCATATGCGCCGGATTATGCAGCGGTGCCAGATCGAACAGATTGCGAATTTCTCGTTTCACATTCTCATCGACAATCACTGAGCCTGTGAACGATTCTCCGCCATGGACAACCCTGTGTCCAACGGCCTGAATCTCCTGAATGGATTCTAGAACGCCGTACTTGGGATGCGCAATCATCTCAAGCACCTTGCGGATGGCAGTCGTATGCTCCAAGATTTCCGATACTTCACGTACCTCCGAGCTGCCTGCGGGCTCGTAGCACACAATAGCGGAATCCATTCCTATGCGTTCTACTTTGCCCTTGGCAAGAACCTCTTCATTCTCCATATTATACAGCTGGAATTTAAGCGAGGAGCTGCCTGCATTGATTACGAGGATCTTCATAGACGGTCACCATCCTTATCATAACGGAAGAAGCCTTGTCCTGTCTTTACTCCAAGCTGGCCTGCGCGTACCATTTGCTTTAGAATCACGGCAGGACGGTATTTAACATCACCGAATTCCCTGAACATCCGTTCCATGGCTACCAGCAGAGCGTCCAAGCCCATTCGATCCGCTGTTTCGAGCGGCCCGTAATGGAAATCGTAACCCATTCGCATCGCCGTATCAATATCCTCTGCACTCGCTACCCGTTCCGACAGCGTATGCATGGCTTCATTAATTAAAACGCAAATCAGCCTGGTCGTGACAAAACCCGGCGATTCATAAACCTGAATCCCCGTTCTTTGGATCGTATTTTCAACAAATTGCTTCGTAAACGAAAACGTTTCTTCCGACGTTTTCAATCCTCTAATAATTTCCACCAAACGAATTTTTGATACAGGGTGTAGAAAATGGATGCCAATGACTCGATCCGGCCGCTTCGTGGCGGCGGCGATTTCCGTTAAGCTTAGCGTGGACGTGTTGCTCGCCAATATAGTCGATGATGGACATATGTCGTCCAAGCGCTGAAACAGCTCTTTCTTCTGCTCCAAATCCTCACTGATCGATTCGATAACCAGGTCGCAATCCGCAAGACTGTACATGACGGTATCTTTATGAATTCTGGATAAAACAAGCTTTTTTTCTGCTGTGGTGATAGCCCATTTCTCCAGCTGTCTATCAAGGCTCAGTTCAATCTGCTCCAAAGCCTGCTCCAGCTTCTCGTATGTACGGTCAATTAATAGTACATCCATTCCTTGTGCTGCCAGCATCTCAGCGATGCCTTGGCCCATTGTACCGGCACCGATAACTCCGACTTTGCTGCAATGCATGCCGTTCCCCCCTTAACCGCTTTCATTCGCAATATTTCATTATAAACCAGTGGTTAATTAAGACAGGCCGCTTAACCTGCTTGAGCTTATTATACACCCCTGAAAGCCCAAATGAAAAAACTTCTTGTGGCATTGTTGTGAAGTGCTGGCATACCGTACAGCCCCCTTGGGGCACACAACAAATAAGCCCTGCGCCGCGGCTGCAGCACAGGACTTGAACATTCCCTTTGATTATTTAAAGGCTTATTACTTTCTTTGTATCTTGCGAGGCAAAAGCAGCCAAAATCACATTCAGCGACTTCAGGCCTTCCTCTCCGGAGATGCTTGGAGGCGTATTTGTCGTAATGCAGCGAACGAACTCATCGATAACGCCGCTGGCCGTCTGCTTCTCATTAGTAGCCATGGCGCCTACCTTGTATTTCTCGACGGAGCCGTTGCACAGCTCGACAATGACCTGATCATCCGCATGAGTGCCGATTTTCATAACCCCGTTCTCGCACCACAATGTCGTGCTGTTATCGCCGCCCTTGTAATAAGTCCAGCTGGCCACCAGCGTTCCTATCGTGCCGCTTTTCATCCGAAGCACGCAGGTCGCATTATCGTCCACATCGGTATCTTCCTTATGAAGAGTGCTGACGAAAGCAGCCACTTCCGCCACTTCATCCTCGAGCAGCCAGCGGATCAGATCGGATTTATGAACGCCCAGGTCGCCCATAGCCCCCATGATCGCCTCTTCCTTGCGGAAAAACCAGCTCTCCTTGCCATCCACGCTCCAGCCTTCAGGACCCGGATGACCGAAGGCGGTGCGGAATGTGAGCACCTTACCCAGCTTGCCTGACTGCAAAATTTCTTTTGCCTTCATATGAGGCGGCATCAGGCGTTGATTATGGCCTACCATCAGGTAAACCCCGTTGTTCCGCGCCGCTTCGATCATGGCCAAGCCTTCCTCTTCCGAGACGGCCATCGGCTTTTCTACCAGGACATGGGCTCCAGCTTTCGCCGCTGCAATAGAGACAGGAGCATGGAGTGCATTCGGTGTACATACGCTGACTGCATCCGGCTTGATTTCATTAAGCATTTCATTGTAATCGGTATAGGCTTTAGCGCCATGCTTCTCAGCAAATTTGTCCGCCCGCTCCTTGATAATATCAACAAAGGCAACCAGCTCAACATTCGGATTCGCCTCATATTCCGGAATATGTCTACGCTCGGAAATCGCGCCGCAGCCTACTACGGCAACTTTCAATTTACTCATGATCGATCTTGCTCCTTTGAATTTAGAATGGGAGAAATGGTTCATTATTAGAATTGGTTCAAATAGTTTTGTTGAAGCCACTTCAAGCTGGTGCCGATGCTTTCCAAAGGCGGATTCTGACAGCGGTCCTGCTCGACGATCAGCCACTCCACTCCTGCTTCGGAAGCCGCTTCAATCACAGCCGGCAAGTCGATTTCCCCTTGGCCCAGCTCTACCGTATTAATCTGGTTATTGATCATGCCTTTAAAATCCTTCAGATGAAGCAGCGGCAGTCTTCCTGTATAGTCCGCCATGTATTGAAGCGTATCCAAACCGGCATATTGCACCCAACCGGCATCCATTTCCACCAGAATATCCTCCGGCGCGGAAGCATACAGAGCATCGAATACATACTGGCCTTCGATTTTCGTCTCAAATTCGAAAGCATGGTTGTGGTAGGCGAACTTCAATCCTTTAGCTTTAGCCTTGCGGGCCGCTTCACCCAGGAAAACAAACAAGCTTTTCCACGCTTCCGCATTCTCCCGTTCCTCGGCCGCTACATAAGGACAAATTAAATACTCGGCTCCGATAGCAAGCAAGTAATCGATTTCTTTATCCAGATCCTCACGCATTTGATTCAAGCTGACATGAGCTCCGATAGGCTTCAAGTTCAATTCATCCAGCAGCTGCTTCAATTCTTGGGCTGGAAGCCCGCCGTAACCGGCAAATTCGACCCCTTCATATCCCAGCTCGGCTACTTGCCGCAGCGTTCCTTTGAAATCCTTCGACAAATCGTCGCGAACCGTATACAGCTGTACGCCAATACCCATTCTTCTCATTTGCTCATCCTCCAGGAAAATTGATCTATTTGATATTATTTTAATCCTAAATGCCCTATAATGACTATGAACGATGTGCTTGTTACATGAACTATTTTGCTATAATCACTTACATTCTAAGTGGGGCCTTGGCTTTTAGAGCGGGTTTAAATACTTTGCGTGGAGCCTCGAAATTTTGAGAAATTCTATACTTTTAAAAAGAAGGTGTCCCGCTATGCAGTCTCAAATTCTATCTTGCGGCTACTCCTATCATTCGCAAAAATTCCAGACCGGACATAGGGAAAAAATGAAGCATTACTTGTTTCGACTGCAAACAGAAGGGTTCTGCCAAGCATGGGTCAACGGAACCATGTCGGGAGTGGAAACGGGCGATTTGCTGCTCTACCAGCCCGGTGACGTGTATGACCTGAAAATTGACGAGCATACGAATAAGCTCGGGCAAACGCTGATCTCCAGCGGAGATTATTACATCATGTGTAAGGGGGAATGGCTCGAGGCCTGGTGGAGAAAAAGCAAAAAACCGCAGAAGGTCAGAATCGCAGCTGCCGAAAGGCTGCTTTCCCTGTGGCGGCAAATTATATTGGAGAAGCGACGGATCGAGGACGAGAATAAAGAGCTGTCCGATTACTTGCTGAAAGCGCTCTGTCTATACATCGACCGTGCCATCACGGAAACGCGGACTCTGCACGGAAGCTCGTTCCTGGCTTCGCGCATGAAAAGCTTTATCGAGGAGCATGCGATACTGCCGTTCAAGGTGGAGGATGTCGCCCAGCACGTCGGGCTCAGCGTTTCGCGGGCCGTGCATTTGTTCAAGGAATGTTTCGGCAAAACCATGATTCAATATACGCTGGAGATTCGTTTATCCACCTCCATCGAGCGAATGAACTATACCGACATGACGCTGGAACAAATCGCCGAAACATCCGGCTTCGGAAGCTACTCGTATTTCCACCGCGTCTTTCGGGAGAAGTACGGAATTTCGCCCAAGGCATTCCGGATGCAGCAGGCTGCGGGAGAGAAGAATCCTTCCTCACCGGATGCGAATCCGCATACTCCGTCATTATGACTGCTTGCCCACGGATGATCCGAGATAGGGATTTTCCTGCTTGAAGACCGGCGATCTGCTGCTATATACTGCACATAGGAGTGTAAAAACACGGTCCGGTCGGTAGTCCGGGCGCACTGGGCTTTTGCCTCGTGTCAGTAACCTTCCCCCTCGGGATGTCCCTCACTCCGCACTACACATAGAGGGGGAAGCTTAGATGAAGCTAACCGTTTTTTTCGATGAACAGCTCCAATTCTGGGTAGGTGTCGTGGAATCCGAGGACGAACAACGTCTGAGGGCCGTCAGGCATATTTTCGGCAAAGAGCCGAAGGAAGCTGAGATTCTCGATTTTATCCATCTAGACTTGCAGCGGCTGTTGGATGCAACAACCCAAACCGTACAAACCTCGCCTCGCGAGGAACGGCGGACCAATCCGAAGAGGATGTCACGACTTGCTGCGCAGGAGATACGCCAGCGGGGAGCATCCACCTATGCCCAACAGGTCATGAGTATGGAGTATGAACACCGGAAATTAGAACGAAAGAGCGATTCCAAGCGCCGGCAAGAGGAATTAAAGGAAAGAAAATTTGCTCTGAAGGTGCAGAAAGCGAAGCTCAAGCACCGGGGCAGGTAGCAAGAAAGTAAGGCCGCATATCGGCAGATGGAGGAGGATAACGTCCTATCCCATCAGGCTGATATCAGCCTTTTTTCATATCCCGAGGCTCCGTAACACATCTTGTGTCAAACCTTCTCCCGCGTACGAGACCAAAGGGGAAATTTCTACCTGTCGATCGCCTAATCTTTCTGTCGTTACACCTGCTGCTATCAGCCATTTACGGTGATGCTCAAGCAAGAGAAGTCTGGCGGAATCCGGACTGTCATCTCCTTCCCTATTTTTCACAGGAGCAAATTCCTCCTCACGCCGAACCTTCCAAACCGTCATATCGCCGGCTGCCGGGTAAAAGTCGAAGACAAAACATTCCATCTTGTAGGCATTCGGCTCCGACGGATTGATTAGAGCCCCAGACGCATCGATATGCCGGATTTTTTTGCGGGCCAGTTCATAAGGCAGATTCAGGTCGGCTGCTTTCTCGATGAAATCAAGGCGAAACAGCTGAATCGAGATATGACCCTGACGGTACAGAAGACGGCCCTGATCGTCCTTCGCATACATTACTTCCTCCGGGATAACCGTGTACTCGACGACCGACGGCAGCCCGTTACGATAGCAAAAGATGCCTACCGGCTCCTCGGGATACAGCTTATCCACCGATTTTGCAGCTACCGGAAAGGGATGGCTTGCAGCAGCCCCAATGAACAAAGGATCAGCGACCCTCACCAGCGCATTATCTACATTATAGTAAAACAACCATTCCAGACCTCGCCGCTTCATGTCAAGCAGTGCTCCCGTTCTCTTAAGGGCTGCGAAGCAATCGCCGTT
The DNA here is from genome assembly GCF_039543185.1 of Paenibacillus vulneris. Lineage (NCBI taxonomy): Bacteria > Bacillati > Bacillota > Bacilli > Caryophanales > Paenibacillaceae > Paenibacillus > Paenibacillus vulneris. Next base: position 112,397 of record NZ_BAABJG010000022.1, read on the forward strand.
CCCGCTTGGCGCAAGGCATATTTCGTCTTTGGCCGACATCAGGATTTTGCCATGCTCATCTATCGCAGGCATAGCCCCCTGTACGAAAAACGTACAGTGTTCCCTGGGATAGCCAAAATAGTGATGCTGTTCGAAAAAACGGACGGTCTGTTCGTGGTTTTCCGGACTTGTCATGATATACCATGCAATAGGCTTCCCCGCTTTTTCCGACAGATGGATCAAGCGTTCGGCCTGGAGCTGGAACAGCGATTTGCCAGACGGAAGCCCGATATCATATGCACCCTTCGGTCCTTCATAGCCCAGACGGCTTCCCTGGCCTCCTGCTACAACGATGGCGCCGACTTTCCCCTGCTCTAGCAGGCTCCAGCCTGCAGAGGCATACCTCTCACGCTCCTCCTCAGTATACTCGTCCCAGCTTGATGCCTGCAGGGGTGCCAATTCCATGCCCGCCAATGATTGCGCCGGTGAATCCTTCCAGCGCTGCCATGCCTGCTCGACGGCCTGCAAGTCCAGCTGTATGATCCCGCTAATCAGCTTCCGTCTGGACGCATCGTCCAGCTCGTCGTAGTACCGAAGCAGATGCTCCTGTCCATATCGGCTTAATAGCATTTGTGCTTCTTCTTTTCGTGTGTCCATCGTGTCCATTGCTGCGGCTCCCCCTTATTACTCCTGTTTGCCGCCAGGCTCTCCGGCGAAACGGTACATGACAGAATCCCTGACAGGATGGTAGCCAATTTGAGAATAAATATGGTTAGAGGTCGGATTCGCCAAGTCTGTGTATAGGCTGCAAAAGGAATAGCCTTCGTCCAGCATGCGCTGGCTAAGCGCCGCAACACAGGAGGAGGCATAGCCTTTGTTCCGGTGCTCCGGGGGTGTATAGACATTGCTCAAGACGATGCCGTGCTTCGTCGGCCGGGTTGTTTTGGCCATGCTGACCGCCCCATCATCATCCCAAAGATAGACGGCTGCTTGTCTAATGAAGCCGACCGTCTTGTTGGACGCTTCCTCCGTCGTGATCCGCTCATGAATGGAATCGGCGAATTGCTTGATCCAGGCTGCTATGAGCTCCTGATCAAGTACGGTAGCCAGCCTCAACCGTCCTTTGCTGCCGCTGACGGGAATCACCCGATCCAGCTGGTAAATTCGTTGATTCATCTTAAGGACCGGCACCAAACGATTGCTCTCCGCCCATTCCTCTGCAAAACTCCTCGCTATCTCGTTAGGACCTATCACGCCGGGTACCTGTGCTCCCCTTGCCCTAAGATCGACCACCACCGCTTTTACAGCTTCAAGACTAAACGGCTCTGCTCCGTACAGGATGGCATTATTGGAATTTATGAGTACAATGAGCCGGATTCGTTCATCACCGTCCTCTACAACCATCTTGTAAGAATCCAGGGCAGCTCTTCCTTCAGTCTCCCCCTTAGCTTCCATATGAAGCAGGCCCAGAAGAAGGTTGTTCACGGCTTCATGTTTTTCCAAAACAGGCTCCACCTTCTCAAGGAAACGGGAAGCACGGTCATAATGGTACACATTCATAGCCTCTCTAACCCCCTCGGATAAAAGTAAATTTTATCCATGTTATCATAGGATCCTGGAATCAACAATAGGAAACTCGACTTCTCCTGCAACCACTTGCCCCTATAAAGTAGGACCTTGCCTTCGAAGCTGGTTGGAAATGCTTTGCGGGAGCTCTTTAATAAAAAAACGGTTTTTGCCCCATGGGAGCAAAAACCGTTATAAAGGATTCGTTCTTATTTATATGCAAGACGTGCTTTATGAGCTTCTTCATAAGCAGCGATTGCATCTGCGTGCTGAAGAGTCAAGCCGATGTCATCCAAGCCTTGCAGCAGGAATTGACGACGGTGCTCATCCAGGTCAAAATCAATGCTCAGACCTTGGTCGTCCGTAATTTTTTTGTTTTCCAGATCCACTGTCAGCTTGTAGCCTTCAGTCTTAGCCGTGCGTTGGAACAGCTCTTCCACTTGCTCCTCACTCAGCTTGATCGGAAGGATGCCGTTTTTGAAGCAGTTGTTGTAGAAAATGTCCGCATAAGACGGAGCAATGATAACTTTGAATCCGTAATCCTGGATTGCCCAAGGAGCGTGCTCACGGGAAGATCCGCAGCCGAAGTTGGCACGGGAGATCAATACGGAAGCACCCTGGTAACGAGGCTGGTTCAAGGAGAATTCCTTAATAACCTCACCTTGCTTGTCAAAACGCCATTCAAAGAATAGAAATTGTCCGAACCCGGAACGTTCAATCCGTTTCAAAAATTGCTTAGGAATAATCGCATCTGTATCTACGTTTACGCGGTCAACCGGACCTACGAGGCCTGTATGCTTGCTAAAAGCTTCCATGTCGTTATCTCCTCACTCAAATAAATTGAATTAAGCTTCTTGCTTCACTTTGAAATCCCACTTGCGAACATCATAGAAATGTCCTTTGATTGCTGCGGCAGCGGCCATAGCCGGGGATACCAGGTGCGTACGTCCGTCGCGGCCTTGGCGGCCTTCAAAGTTACGGTTGGATGTCGATGCGCAGCGTTGACCTGGTTTCAATACGTCCGGGTTCATCGCCAAGCACATGCTGCAGCCCGCATCGCGCCACTCGAAGCCAGCTTCGGTGAAGATTTTATCCAAGCCTTCTTTTTCCGCTTGAATTTTAACGCGTCCGGAGCCCGGAACTACGATTGCAGTCACATTCGGGGATACTTTATGTCCTTGAGCTACTTTGGCAGCAGCGCGAAGGTCCTCGATGCGGCCGTTCGTACAGGAACCGATAAATACATAATCAACAGCCAAGTCCGTCATCGGAGTACCTGGAGTGATGCCCATATATTCGATCGCTTTTTCAGCGGCTTTACGTTCGTTCTCTGTTGCGAAGCTTTGAGGATCCGGTACAAGCGCTGTAATATCCGTACCCATACCAGGGCTGGTTCCCCAGGTTACTTGCGGAATCAGGCTGTCCGCGTCGAATTCTACCACACGATCGTATACGGCGCCTTCATCGGTAGTCAGCTGCTTCCACTGTTCTACTGCTGCGTCGAAAGCAGCGCCTTGAGGAACGTATTCACGTCCGCGCAGGTAATTGAAAGTGGTTTCGTCTGGTGCGATCAAGCCTGCTCTTGCACCAGCTTCGATGGACATGTTACATACTGTCATGCGCTCTTCCATCGACAGGTTGCGGATCGCTTCGCCTGTATACTCGATAACATAGCCGGTAGCAAAGTCCGTACCGTATTTGGCAATAACGCCCAAGATCAAGTCTTTAGCGGTAATACCAGGGTTCAGCTTGCCGTTGATGCGAACTTCCAGCGTTTTGGCTTTCGATTGCTGCAAGCATTGAGTAGCCAGAACGTGCTCCACTTCACTGGTACCGATACCAAATGCCAAAGCACCGAAAGCACCGTGAGTGGAAGTGTGGCTGTCGCCGCACACGATGGTCTTACCAGGATGAGTCAAGCCAAGCTCAGGACCCATAACGTGAACAACGCCTTGATCGATGCTGTCCAGGTCAAACAGCGTTACGCCGAAATCCTTACAGTTCTGCGACAATGTGTCGATTTGCTGCTTGGAGATAGGATCCGTAATATTGTAACGGTCTTTGGTAGGAACGTTGTGGTCCATCGTTGCGAAAGTCAAATCCGGACGGCGCACTTTGCGGCCGGACAAGCGAAGCCCTTCAAAAGCTTGCGGAGACGTTACTTCGTGCACCAGCTGCAGGTCGATATAGATAATGCTAGGTTTGCCTGCTTCCTGATGAATTACGTGATTGTCCCAAATTTTCTCGAACATTGTTTTTGCCATCAGTTTCACCTCATTGTCATGAATGCGAATCAATTCATCTATGCCACTTAGTTTAGCATTTCTTTATTCATTGTTCCAAGATATAATATCTATAAGCTTGATAGGATAAACTTATAATTCAATCCCCCAATGCAACTAGAAACCTCGACAAGCTAGGATTGCTCCTTTCATGGATTAATCGAGAAAGGAAGCATGAAGCTTATGTAGGTGCCGGACTCTTTTTCTACTATCCGCGGAAAACCCCATTTTTAATAGGCAGCCCTTCTTTGGACCAAAAAAAAGACCTCCGAAAAGGGAGGTTGAGGAGTGAATCATATGGGATGCTAATATCTTATGCAGCTTGTTTAAAAGAGTTCTAGATTCCCATCTATTTGCAACCCCCAAGATCACTTTGAATCAGCGGGAGTATTCAACTATAATATAATTATGTTTGATAGGTATTAACTATCAATTACACAAAGGAGTATTTCCCTATGGAATTAAGACAGCTTCAATATGCGCTGCAAATCGCTATAGACAAAAACTTCTCCCGCGCCGCAGAAAAACTGCATATCGCCCAGCCATCCCTGAGCCAGCAGCTATCGAAACTGGAAAAAGAAATCGGTATCCTGTTGTTTCAGCGGACCACGAACTCCGTCGAGGTAACCTATGCCGGATCCTTATTCGTTGAAAAGGCTCAAGCTATCCTCGACATGGTCGAGCAGCTGAAGCGGGAGATGGAGGATATCTCGCAGATGCGCAAGGGCAAGCTGGTCGTTGGCAGCCTTCCGATAACGGGCGCTCATGTCCTGCCCCTCGTTCTTCCCGTGTTCCAGGCACGATACCCGGAAATAGAAATCATGCTGGTCGAGGAAACGACTGCCAATCTGGAGCATCTCACCGCCAGCGGTCAAATCGACATCAGCCTGCTCTCTCTCCCGTTAATGGACGAATCCCTGGCCTATGAGCCGCTGATTGAAGAGGAGATCATGCTTGCGCTGCCCCGGCATCATCGGCTTGCCCAGGCAACCCAAGGCGCCCATCCAACCGTTCAGATTGAAGAGCTGGCGAACGAGCCTTTTATCGCGTTAAAAAAAGGGCAGGGCTTCCGGCAAATCGCCATAGAATTATGCCTTAATGCCGGCTTCACCCCGAACATTGTGTTTGAAAGCAGCAATATCGAAACCGTACAGTCGCTGGTCGGCGCGGGCATGGGCATTGCTTTCGTCCCTCACATGATTACGCGGAGCGCATGGAGCGACATGGCACCGGCTTATTTGTCCTTGTCCCACCATCCGACACGAACGCTGGTTATTGCTTACCGTAAAGGCCGTTACATGTCCAAAGCCGTAGAAGCTTTCATGGACACCTTCAAGGAAGTTGTCAACCAGCAATAAAGTACAGGCTGCCCATTGAATCTGATTAGAGATTAACGGTTTTTACGCTGCTCTGCCGCCCAAATGGAGGCTTTCTGAACAAGGCTGTTCAGCATGGCTTGCTTGCCGTCCTGATATAGATGAACGCTCTCAGGAAATTGCTTCATGAGCTTCAGCTTCAGCTGTCCATATTCCGCTGCCTCTTGGGGGTGGTTCATCATATAAGCCTTAAACTCCAAAAGGGCCGCGATGGCAGCGTGACCTGCTTCAAACACATGAACGTGATGCGTTCTTTGCTCCCTGCCTTTTGCAAAATACCTCCGACCGGGTATCCCGTTCTCCCCTTTCGGCTCAAATCCTGCAGCCAGCATAGCTTCATTCAACAAACTTACGTTCTCTAGATTCCTGACTTCAATCAGAATATCAATGATCGGCTTCGCATAGCCGATAGGCGGAATGGAGGTGCTGCCAATGTGATGAATACGAACCAGTTCTTCGGCAAACATTCTCTGTAGAATCTCCGCCATTTGGGAATATTGCACGGCCCATTCCGGAGTCCACTCTTGAATTACCGTTTTCCTCATGGATGACTCCTCCTGAAATCTCCGGTGAAAAACTCGAATGTCGGAAGCCCTCTGAAGATCGTCTCCGTCCGTTCCCCCCGGGAGCAGCTGCCAATCACTTTTCTCCAAAATTTCTCCGACACGGTATTTCTCGGCAAATACGACAGGCTCCATTTTCCTTGAAAATGGGCGAAGATCTGCTGCGCGGCCCGGAATCCGATCCCCTTTTTCCGATAAGCACGCATAATGAAGAATTCAGCCACAGAGTAGCTCGGCGTCCCGTCCGCTAGCGGCTCGTGCTCGCGAATCAGCGCAAAGCCAGCCATTTTGCCATCAACCTTAACGAAAAAGGCGAAGCGTCCTTCCTCTGTCCAGTAGTTATCGATGTATTTGTAATCGTACAGCCCATGCGAATTCACATCCACGTTATCTTCAAATTCGCTCATATCATATTGATAGAGCTCCATAATATGCCGCAAAACGGATTTCTCTTCATAAGAAACAGGCTGCAGCTGCAAGTTCAGCATTGTATCCTCACCCCGAGTAGAATCATTTCATATCTACATTACAGCAAGATGGCATGAAATCCACGGGATACTTTAACTATAATAGAAAAAGCAGCCTTGCGGCTGCTTAATGACAAGGTATTAATATAGGGCTGGACGACGGTCCTCGAACACCGGAATTTTATTGCGGACCTGGCTGACAAGCTCCAGATCGATTTCTGCGCGCAGAACCGCCTCCGATTCGCCGCCTTCGACCAGAATCTCGCCCCATGGATCTATGACCATCGAGTGGCCAAAAAATTCGGTTGTCCCGCTAATTCCGACACGATTGCACGAAACGACGAACATTTGATTCTCGATCGCTCTCGCGGTTAACAACGTACGCCAGTGATGCAGGCGCGGGTTAGGCCATTCTGCAGGCACGAACAAGATTTGTGCTCCTCCAAGCGCCAGCTTGCGGCTCAGCTCCGGAAAACGAATATCATAGCAGATCATCATGCCGGCAGGTACCCCATCCAACTGAAGCTGCCCGATACGTCCGCCTTCCTTCAAATATTTTTCCTCGTCCATCAAACGGAACAAGTGAATTTTGGAATAGTCCGCAACCGGTTTCCCTTCGCGGTCAAAGGCATAGATGGTATTAAAGATGTCATCGCCCTTTTTCTCGGCAATAGATCCCCCGATAATATTTACACCGTGCTTGCGGCTGAATTCCGACAGCAATGCTGCCGTCTGCTCTCCATTAGGGTCCGCAAGCTCATGAATTTGCTCCAATGCGTAGCCGGTATTCCACATTTCAGGAAAAATAATTACATCCGGCTTAGGCTCGCCTTCTACAGCTTCACTAAGCATCGTTTCCAGCTTGGCGAAATTTTTCTCCGGTTCGCCAATAGCGACATCCATTTGTAGAAGTGCAACGTTCCAGCGTTTTTGTGTCATAGCATCCTTCACCCTTTATCATATCTGTTACCCTCTATCATAGTCGAAGAAGGGTTGAACTTCAATGCTTCCCGGCTATCCATACCGTCCAGAGGTCCCGTTCTTCAACGGGCTCGCCGTCTTGATAACCGGTCATGTCCTGAATATACCGCGTGAGAGTTACCAGTTCCTCGTCCGTCAATTCATGCAGGATGGAGCGCCCCGTGCGCCTCCTTATATCGTCACAATAATCGGAGAAATGTAGATAGGCGCGTCTTAACTCCCATAGCTTAAGCTCCCTGATCTCCGTGAAGCCTGCCGATGCCAAGGCTCGCCCAACTTGTTCCGAACGGTATCTTCGGCTAACCTCCCTATCTGATAACCTGGGAAACATCTCGAACCAATAGCCGCGCAAATGATCTCTGCTGCCCTCAAGCAAGCAATCGTCGGGCGTTCGGTCCTGAACCACCAGCGTACCATCTCCCTTCAGGATACGGTACGCTTCTTGAAAGGCATCCGACAGCTCCTCGGGCGATAAATGATGGATCAGCGCCCGCTCCAATATCAGTTCTACCGATTCATCCCCGAGCCCAGTCTCCCACGCCTTCCCCAGCTGGAATCGAATTTCGGGATGTGCTGCACATTGAACAGCCGCTGCTTCCAGCATAGCCATAGAGAAATCGATGCCGATCACCGATGCGGCACCCAATCTCACAAGGGCTTGGGAATAAATGCCTCCACCGCATCCGATATCCGCAGCTTGAAATCCCTTTACATTGACTTCTTCATTCATTAGCTGTTCCCAGCTGATGTCAGCCTTTCGCCCTGTATACATGGAACGTTGCTCTGGATCGTGAAAATTCATCGGCATACACTATTCCCCCTTCACCATTGTCCCGTCAAATGAAACTCTATACTATATAATGAAACCAATATCCTTATTCTACCACGGTTCTCCTTAATATGAAAGGGAACCGATCGGAGTTGTATACATGCATTTGGATTCGTGATACATTAATGCTAGTTCGGTAGAACGACTATACTACAGAAAAATACATGGAGTGTGACCATAGATGAGTGCTTCTTCATCCAACATTTCCGGCTTTACCATTCAGCCCGCTCTACGTATGCAGGAGCTGCCTACACAATTTTTCGCCAAGCTGGTTGGAAAAGCTAATTTGCAAATAGCCGCAGGACATGATGTCATCAATCTCGGACAAGGCAATCCCGATCAGCCTACTCCGCCCCATATAGTAAAAAAGCTGCAGGAAGCGGCGGAAAATCCGCTTTATCACCGCTATCCTCCTTTTAACGGCTTCTTGTTTTTAAAGCAGGCCGTCGCTCAGCGGTACAAAGAGGATTACGGAGTGGACCTTGATCCGGAAACGGAAGTAGCGATCCTGTTCGGCGGGAAAACCGGACTCGTCGAAATCAGCCAATGCCTGCTGAACCCAGGCGATGTATGCCTGGTGCCGGACCCGGGCTACCCTGATTACTGGTCGGGCGTCGCTCTCTCCGGAGCGCGCATGTCCTTCATGCCGCTTCGCGAATCCAATGCCTTCCTTCCAGATTACAGCTCCATCCCAGCCGATGATTTGAACAAGGCCAAGCTGATGTTCATCAATTATCCTAATAATCCGACCGCCGTGAACGCACCGGCTTCCTTTTACGAGGAAACGATCCGCTTTGCGGCCAAACACGGAATCGTCGTTGCAAGCGACTTCGCCTACGGCGCACTAGGCTTCGACGGGCAGAAGCCGATAAGCTTCCTGCAGCTGCCAGGGGCCAAAGAAGTCGGAGTCGAGTTCTACACGCTCTCCAAAACCTATAATATGGCAGGCTGGCGGGTCGGCTTCGCGCTGGGGAATAAGAAAATCGTCCGCCTGATCAACCTGATCCAGGATCATTATTACTGCAGCCTGTTCGGCGGCATTCAAGAAGCCGCTGCTGCCGCTTTGACGGGTCCGCAGGACTGCGTCAGCGATCTTCTTGCCATGTACCAAGGGCGCAGAGACGCTCTTTATACGGCACTGGATGCCATTGGCTGGAAAGCCCCTCGCTCACAAGGCTCTTTTTTCACCTGGCTCCCTGTACCGAAGGGTCATACGTCCGCTTCTCTTGCCGATCTGCTGCTGGAGGAAGCCAAAATAGTCGTCGCCCCCGGGATCGGATTCGGCGAAAGCGGCGAAGGCTACGTGCGGCTGGGCTTGCTGACTCCGGAGGCTCGGCTGCAGGAAGCGGTAGAACGTGTTGCAAGGCTGAATCTGTTCGGCTGAGCGGAAGCGGACGAACCTTTACAAATCGGTCTGCAGCATGCTATGCTATAAGGAATAGTAAAAAACGTGATGATGGGAATAGTAAGAAGTCCCTTCGCGCTCAGAGAGTAAATTCCACCGGCTGAGAGAATTTACCGCGAACACTATCCGAACCCGCCCCGGAACGGCCAACGATGAGTTGGACGGCTGTTGTCCTTGCCGTTAAGAAGGCTATCAGAGCTGGATGTTTATCATCAATTAAGGTGGTACCGCGGAAGTGACAAGCTTCCGTCCTTAGAGGACGGGAGCTTTTTGTGTTCTTATCTTTTCCAGCGTTGTTGATCACTTGATTATTTATTCAGGTAGAAAGAAGTGATTCATTCCATGCAGCAAACCATCGTCATTAAAATCGGGAGCAGCTCTCTAACGTCCGACGAAGGAGGTCTCAACCGCAGTAAAATCGTATTTTTCTCCGCCGAGTTGGCGCGGCTTCATGCTCAAGGCTATCAGGTACTGCTCGTTACCTCAGGCGCTGTCGCCGCAGGGTTTCGCGAGATGGGATACATAAGCCGGCCGAAGGTGCTGCACGAGAAGCAGGCGTCTGCGTCGGTAGGCCAAGCGCTGCTGATGCAAGCCTATCATGAGGCGTTCGCAGCGCACGGCATCGGAGTCGCGCAAATTTTGCTCACGCGGTCTGATTTCTCCAATCGCCAGCGGATCCATAATGCTTCAATGACCATTGAAGAGCTGCTTCGTCATCGCATCATTCCTATCATTAACGAGAACGATACCGTAGTTGTCGACGAGCTGAAATTCGGGGACAACGATATGCTCTCCGCCCTGGTAGCGAATCTGGTCCGTGCCCGCCAGTTGGTCATCATTACAGACATTGACGGTCTGTACAGCGATAATCCCCGCAGCAACCCGAATGCCAGAAGATTCGATCGCGTTACCGAAATCGGCGAGGACATCTATCGGATTGCCGGCGGCTCCGGCTCCTCCGTCGGTACAGGCGGCATGCGCTCCAAAATCGAAGCGGCACGAATCGCCATGCGAGGTGGCGTACCGGTATTTATCGGACGTGTCACGGACGAAGGCGATCTGGCGGCTGCCATCCAAGAGGAAGGCAAGGGAACGTATTTCGTCACCAGCGAGCATAATCTGCCGATGAAGAAGCAGTGGCTCGGGTTTCATTCCATGCCGCAGGGACGCATAACTGTGGATGAGGGAGCAGAGACCGCGCTTGTCATCGGAGGCAAAAGCTTGCTTCCCGCCGGTGTGAAGGAAGTATCCGGGGACTTCCACCCGGGTGACGTCGTGGAGGTGGTGAATCTCGAGCAGCAAACGATCGGCCGGGGAGTCGTCAACTATGCCAGCTGGCAGCTGCAGGCTGTAGCCGGTCTTAGCACCGATGAAGTACAAAAACGGATCGAGGTTCACCGGATGGAAGTAATCCACCGCGACGAATGGATCACGCTGACCGTCCATAAACAAATCTGACTTTCCCTAAAATGAACTTTTATAAATAAGGAGGAAACACTATGTCAACTCAATCCGCAACTGCAAGTGAAGTCGTTCAGAAAGCGACTCTGGCCAAACAAGCCGCACCAAAGCTAAGCATATTAACAACAGAGCAGAAAAACCGCGCCTTGCTTTTAATGGCGGACGCGCTTGTAGCCGAAGCCCCGTCCATTATCGAAGCCAATGCGGTGGATTTGCGTGAAGGCAGAGCTAACGGAACCAGCGAGTCACTGCTTGACCGCATTGCTCTCAACGTGCAGAGAATAGAAGGGATTGCACAAGGCTTGCGCGAGGTCGTCGAGCTGGATGATCCTATCGGCAGCGTCTTGGATGAATTCACCCGTCCTAATGGTCTGCATATTCGTAAAATCCGCGTTCCTCTCGGCGTCATCGGCATCATCTATGAAGCCCGCCCGAACGTTACCGTAGATGCCGCAGGCCTCTGCCTTAAGACCGGCAATGCCGTCGTACTGCGCGGCGGCTCTGCAGCCTTGCATTCCAATAAGCGGATTGTTGAGATCATGCACGAAGCGCTTCAACGCTCGGATGTCCCAGCGGACGCCATTCAGCTCATTCTCGATCCGAACCGTTCCTCGGTTGACGAAATGCTTAAGCTGAACGGCCTGCTTGATGTGCTGATCCCTCGCGGCGGCGCTTCCCTCATTCAAAACGTCGTCAAGAACGCGACAGTGCCTGTCATTGAAACCGGAGCCGGCATTTGTCATACTTATATAGACGAAACCGCACAATATGATATGGCGTTAAATATTGCCCTAAATGCCAAAGTACAGCGCCCTTCCGTGTGCAACTCCATGGAAACCTTGCTTGTCCATGAGAGCTTTGCGGAGAAGCACCTGGCCTCCATTGCGGAGCAATTCGCCAACAGCAAGGTAGAGCTTCGGGGCAGCGATTCCGCAAGGCGGATCGTTTCCGGTATGAGGGCGGCTTCGGATGAGGATTGGGATACCGAATACAACGACTATATTCTCAATGTTCGCGTCGTTCGTAATCTAGATGAAGCGCTGGAGCATATTCAATTGCACGGAACGAAGCATTCCGAATGTATCGTGACGGAGAACGCAGAGCACGCGTCCCGCTTCCTCCAGGAGGTAGACGCCGCCGCTGTCTACCATAATGCTTCAACCCGATTCACCGACGGATTCGAGTTCGGCTTCGGAGCGGAGATCGGCATCAGCACGCAAAAGCTTCATGCACGCGGTCCTATGGGGCTTCCTGAGCTGACCTCCAGCAAATACTGTATCCAGGGCAGCGGACAAATTCGCGGCTAATCATTACTAACTTCCTTAATAAAAGGAGACTTTCCCTATGTCATTATCCAACGCTAAAATTACCTTTGTAGGTGCAGGCTCTATGGCGGAAGCGATTGTTCGCGGTCTCACCTCCCAGAAGGACGCCGATGCTTCCCGCATCACCATGATAAACCGGCAGGATACGGAGCGCCTTCAGAAGCTTCACGAAAGCTACGGAGTCAGCTATGTTACTGAACTTACAGACAAAGACCGGGTAACTTCGGAAGCGGACGTTGTCGTGGTCGCTTTCAAGCCTAAGGATGCCATTGAAGGCCTGAAGGCGCTGGCTCCTCTGCTCAACCGCTCCCAGCTGCTTGTCTCTGTCATTGCTGGTCTTTCCATTGCAACGATAGAAGCCATTTTGGGCTCTGCCGGTCAACCTATTGCCCGCACCATGCCCAATACCTCCAGCTCGATCGGGCTGGGCGCTACAGGAATCAGCTTCTCTTCCCAGGTGACGAAAGAGCAGCAGCAGCTGGCGATCGATATGTTCGCATCGACAGGTATCGTCTCCGTCGTCGAGGAGTCTAAGCTCGATATCGTAACGGGAGTATCCGGAAGCGGGCCCGCTTATATTTACTATATGATGGAAGCCATGATCGAAGGAGGCATCCGGGGAGGTCTATCCCCAGAAGCGGCAAGAGAGCTTACGGTTCAGACAGTCTTGGGCGCAGCCAATATGGTTAAGCTCACCGGTGAAGAACCTGCCGATTTGCGCCGCAAGGTCACTTCCCCTAACGGTACGACACAAGCTGCGATTGAGATGCTCGATCAGTACGATTTTTCTTCAGGAGTGGCCAAGGCCGTGCTGCGCGCCGCTGAGCGTGCAGGTGAGCTGGGAGAAGCTATAACCTCTCAGGCTGCAGCCGTTCAATCTAAATAAAAGTAGGTGTGCCTCATGTCCAATTCTTACTGTGTTGCAACATACCGCTGCTATGATGAAAAAGCGGATTTCGCAAAAAAAGCGCAAGGGATTGCTGTCGGCCTTACCGTCGGCAGCTGGACGGACCTGCCCGAAGCCAAAAAAGCCGAAATGGAGCGTCATCTTGGAAAAGTCATCGACGTCCAGGTCCATGAGCCCGGGGCGAACGCTCCGTTATCGGAGCGCTATGCGGACATCTCCATTGCTTATCCGGATGCCAATTTCAGCCGGGACATCCCTGCCTTGCTCGTAACCGTGTTCGGCAAGCTTTCGATGGACGGCCGTATCAAGCTGATCGACCTGTCCTTCTCCGAAGCTTTCCTGTCCGCTTTTCCGGGTCCTAAATTCGGCCTGCAGGGTGTTCGTGATCTCCTTGGTGTCCACGATCGGCCTTTATTAATGAGCATTTTCAAATCCGTAATCGGTCACGATTTATCTACCCTTCGCGAGCAATTTTATTTGCAGGCGGCAAGCGGTGTCGATCTTGTGAAGGATGACGAAATTTTGTTCGAAAACCCGCTAACGCCGATTGAAAAGCGTGTGGAAGCCTGCATTCAAGCTGCCAAACAAGCAGAAAGCGAAACCGGTCAAAAGCTGCTCTACGCAACGAACCTGACCGGACCTACGTTCAGCCTGCTGGATCAAGCGCGGAAAGCTATTGACGCAGGGGCTAATGCACTGCTGTTCAATGTGCTCTCTTACGGCTTCGATGTGTTAAGCGAGCTGAGCCGCCATCCGGACATTAAAGTACCGATTATGGCTCATCCCGCTATGGCAGGGGCTTTTTATCCGTCGCCGCATTATGGTATTGCTGCAAACGTGCTCTTAGGCAAGCTAATGCGTCTGGCAGGAGCCGACCTTGTGCTGTTCCCTTCTCCATACGGATCGGTTGTCATGCCGCGTGAGGAGAATATGGCTATCAAGGAAGTGCTGCTCACTCAGCAAGCATCCGACTATGTATACAGCTCTGAAGCTTCTTCTTCGAATGGTGCATTAAGCTTAAAGACCAGCTTCCCTGTCCCCTCTGCCGGAATCCATCCCGGTCTGGTGCCTCTCATTCTGAGAGATTTCGGCGAGCAAGTGATCGTGAACGCCGGAGGAGGCATTCATGGCCATCCTATGGGAACTATCGCCGGAGGACGAGCCTTCCGTCAAGCAATAGCCGCCTGCCAAGCCGGAATTCCGCTTAGACAATATGCGGAGAACCATCCCGAGCTTCAAGCCGCCATCGACGCCTGGGGGATTAAAGAATGAGCAATAAAACGATCATCTTTTGCGATTTTGACGGCACCATCACCGTTAACGACAATATCGTCGCCATCATGAAGCATTTTCAGCCGCCAGGCTGGGATCAGCTGGTAGAGCAGGTTCTCTCCAAATCGATCTCGATTCGCGAAGGTGTCGGTAAAATGTTCGCCTTGCTGCCGACCTCCCGCAAACAGGAGGTTGTCGATTATGCCATCAACAACGTCGTTATTCGTCCCGGATTTAAAGAGCTGCTTGACTACTGCAAGCAGCAGGGCATCGAGTTTTATGTTACCAGCGGGGGCATTGATTTTTTCGTCTATCCGGTTCTGTCCTCCTTCTCGATCCCTACGGATCATATCTACTGCAACGGCAGCGACTTTAGCGGAAGCCATATTGAAATTTTATGGCCTCATGCCTGCGATGACCAGTGCCATAATGATTGCGGAATGTGCAAAACAGCGATTATCCGCAAATATTCACCAGACGAATACCACCGTATTCTGATCGGGGACAGTGTCACTGACTTTGAGGGAGCCAAGCTGGTCGATACGGTATTTGCCCGCTCGATCCTCATTGACTTATGCCGGGATTTAGGACTGAATTATTATGCATTTCAAGATTTTCATGATATTATCAAGCAGCTGGAGGAGTTGAAAGGAAAGTGAGCGGTATCTTGAAATTGGAAGAAAAGCAGCAGGCGTTTGCCGAGCTGAAGGAAGTCAAAACAATTTTGGCGGCAAAAGGGTGGTTTCCGGCTACAAGCGGTAACCTGTCTATCCGTGTAGGCGATTTTGCTCCGGATAACTTTACTTTCGCCATTACCGCGAGCGGTAAAGATAAATCTGTTAATACCCCGTCGGACTTTTTGCTTGTAAATGAAAAAGGACAGCCAACCGATGCAACGGGACTTAAGCCGTCCGCAGAGACGCTGATCCACTGCGAGATTTATAAAGCGACCGGCTGCGGAGCTATTTTTCACGTTCATACCGTATTTAATAACCTGGTGTCCGAGCTGTTCTGGGAGCGTAAATCCATTCCCGTGGAAGGTGTAGAGCTTATCAAAGCGTTCAACATCTGGGAGGAAGACGCGAAGATCGAAGTGCCGATCCTTCCTAACTATGCCGATATTCCTAAAATCGCCGAGCTGGTTCAAGATGCTATCGTCCCCCGTGTTCCGGGCATCATGCTGCGGAAGCATGGGATTTATGCATGGGGAGCCAATGCATTCGAGGCGAAGCGGAACCTGGAAGCCTTCGAATTTTTATTCGAATACGTGTACCGTTGGGAGCTTTTGAAAAAATAATATGCTATCAAAATAAGCGGCTTCGCCCTTTTGGGAGATGAGCCGCTTTTTTTGCATCTCCTCATCATTTTCCAGAAACGACAAAAAAACCTTCAACCCGCTGCCATTTAGGGCAGCAGATTGCAGGTTTGGTTTTTCTTAATGTATGGATTTTACGCCTGTTTCCCATACTCGCTCGGATTTAAGCGCCATGCCTTCAAGAGCTCAAGATCCTGCTGTTGAATGCTGCCTTGTCTTAAAGCCACATCCACCAAAGTCGTATAGTTGCTCAACGTTTCGAAAGGAACTCCGGCGCCTTCAAACGCTTCTTTCGCTTTCTCGAACTGATAGGAGAAGATCCCCAGTACGCCTTGCGTGTGTGCTCCCGCTTCGTTAACAGCAAGGGCAACCTTCAGCGAGCTGCCGCCGGTAGAAATCAGATCCTCGATAACGACCGTCTTTTGACCTGGACGAATCACGCCTTCGATCAAGTTTTCTTTGCCATGGCCTTTGGCTTTATCCCTTACGTAGACCATAGGCAGGTTCAGCTTTTGTGCAACCCATGCCGCATGCGGAATCCCTCCAGTAGCTGCTCCGGCAATCACTTCGACATCCGGGAAGTTGTCACGGATTAAGGCAATGAAGCCTTCGGCGATCAGCTCGCGAATCTCCGGATAGGAAATCGTTAAACGGTTGTCGCAATAAATCGGGGATTTCATACCCGATGCCCAGGTGAACGGCTGATTCGGACGAAGCGTTACCGCTTGAATGCGGAGAAGAGCATCGGCGATTTGCTCTGCCAGTAATGTATTCGTTTTGATAGTATTTGCGCTCATTGAGATAGGTCTCCTTTTTGACGGTTATTCATGGATTCATTCTTATTGGCTGACAGATTGAATGATCGCTTCCAATGCAGCTCTAGGGTCTTTTGCAGCCGTTATGGGTCTACCGATAACAATGTAGTCCGTTCCTTGCTCAAAAGCCTCTGGCGGGGTCATTACACGCGTCTGGTCGCCCATATCTGCGCCGGCAGGACGTATTCCCGGTGTTACGGTTATAAAGCCGCTGCCGCATGCTTCTTTAATCCTAATCACCTCTAAAGGAGAAGCAACGACTCCATGAAGCCCTGCGCTTTGAGCCAGCCGTGCATATCGAAGCACAGCCTCCTCCACACTGCCTGAAATGCCGATTTCTTCATTCATGACCGTGAGGCTGGTGCTGGTCAGCTGGGTGACTCCAATCACGATAGGCTTGGTTGTATGGCCTGAACCTAATGCCTTGTCTACGCCTTCAAGAGCCGCCTCCATCATTTGCTTGCCTCCGGCTGCATGGACGTTGAACATGTCGACTCCCAGCCTTGTCACACTCTCAGAGCCGCCTTTGACCGTATTGGGAATGTCGTGCATTTTCACATCGAGAAACACCTTATAGCCCTGCTCCTTCAAGCTGGTTACGAATTCAGGTCCAGCGCTATAAAACAGCTGCATTCCTACTTTCATATAGCACGGGATTCCTTTCAAAGCCTCGATCAATTGCCGGGCCTCCGCCGCGCCTGGATAATCCAGCGCAACCATTATTCTCTCCGCTACATTCGTTTGTACTTGCACGTCAATTGCCTCCCGATTGGTTTTGACGCCTATAGACGCCTAATCAAGGGATTAGCACAGCATCCCTCATGGTGACTGGAGCACTGTGCTAATCATTTCATTATATTTATGCGTGATGCGCAGGCATCGGTCTGGATTGGAAGTTGATCGCTTCGAGCATATGCCACAGCGCTCTTACCGTATCGAGAGAGGTCATGCAGACTATCCCGTTCTCAACCGCTTCACGGCGGATACGGAACCCGTCGCGTTCAGGCGTTTTGCCTTTCGTCAACGTGTTGACGACAAAGTGTGCTTCGCCATTGCGGATCAAATCCAGAATGTTCGGAGAGCCTTCGCTCAGCTTGTTCACACGCGTTACATGCAGACCCGCTTCTTCAAGCGCTTTGGCGGTGCCGCCTGTAGCCACGATTTTGTAACCCAGCTTGTAGAAGCCGGTCAAAATCTCAATGGCTTCTTCTTTATCTTTGTCCGCTACGGTTGCAATGATAGCGCCGGTTGGCGGGATTTTCATTCCGGAGCCAATCAAGCCTTTATAAAGAGCTTTCGCGAAAGTATGATCGCGTCCCATAACTTCCCCTGTAGACTTCATCTCAGGTCCGAGGGTTGTATCTACCCGGCGCAGCTTAGCGAAGGAGAATACAGGAACTTTCACAGATACATACTCATCTTCAGGCCATAAGCCGGTTTGGTAGCCTAGATCGGCAAGCTTTTCGCCCATAATGACGCGAGTTGCCAGGTTGGCCATCGGAATCTTCGTTACCTTGCTCAAGAATGGAACCGTTCTGGAAGAACGCGGATTCACTTCGATAACGTAGGCTTGGTCTTGATAGATGACGAACTGAATGTTAACCAGACCGACGACTTGCAAGCCTCTTGCAATTTTCGTTGTAATATCGATAATTTGCTGCTTGATTTCTTCCGAGATCGATTGCGGCGGATACACTGCGATGGAGTCACCGGAGTGAACGCCTGCTCTCTCAACATGTTCCATAATACCAGGGATCAAGACGGTTTCTTTATCGCAGATCGCGTCAACCTCAACCTCTTTACCCAGCATATAACGGTCGATCAACACCGGATGCTCCGGATTGATTTTCACAGCATATTCCATGTAGTTCAGGAGATCCTGGTCGGAATATACGATTTCCATCGCGCGGCCGCCCAATACGTAGGATGGACGAACGAGCACCGGATATCCGAATTTGGAAGCCATACCTACAGCCTGGTCAACCGATGTTACGGTGCCGCCTGGAGGCTGTGCGATGTTCAAGCCGCGCAGCAGCGCTTCGAACTTCTTGCGGTCTTCTGCCGCATCGATGTTTTCCAGATCGGTACCCAGGATCTTCACGCCTGCTTTGGCAAGTGGAGCCGCGAGGTTGATTGCTGTCTGACCACCGAATTGTACGATAACCCCGATTGGATTCTCGCGTTCGATAACGTTCATTACATCTTCGAAGAACAGCGGTTCGAAGTAGAGACGGTCGGAAGTGTTAAAGTCTGTCGATACGGTCTCCGGGTTGTTGTTAATAATGACCGCTTCATACCCTGCCGCTTGAATTGCCCATACGGCATGTACGGTGGAGTAGTCAAACTCAATCCCCTGTCCGATACGGATAGGACCGGAGCCCAGAACGACAACCTTAGGCTTCGAGGTTTCCTTCACTTCATCCTCTGTCTCGTAAGTCGAGTAGTAGTAAGGTGTTGTAGCCTCGAATTCAGCCGCGCAAGTATCTACCATTTTGTAAACCGGCTTCAGATTGAAGCTCAGACGATAAGCACGAATGTCGGCTTCTTGAGTGAAGTTCAGCCCTTTATCCGCATTGCTGCGAATTTCGGCAATTGCACGGTCAGTAAAGCCTTTGCGCTTGGCTTCATACAGCAGCTCCTGCGTCAATTCAGGCTGAGCCAGCTGCTCTTCGAATTGAATGAGTCCTTCCAGCTTGCTCAAGAACCACCAGTCGATCTTGGTCAAGTCTTGAACTTGCTGAAGCGTGTAACCGCGGCGGAATGCTTCCGCAATCAGGAACATACGCTCGTCGTCCGGCTTAACAAGACGCGCTTCCAGTGTTTCCTTGTCCAGCAGGTCCGTTTCTTTCAAATACAGACGGTGAACGCCGATTTCAAGGGATCGGATCGCTTTGTGTATCGATTCCTCGAAGGTACGGCCGATAGCCATAACCTCCCCGGTCGCTTTCATTTGCGTACCCAGCTTGCGGTTTGCCGCTGTAAATTTATCGAACGGCCAGCGAGGAATTTTCGATACGATGTAATCAAGAGTCGGCTCGAAGCAAGCGTAAGTCTGACCCGTTACTGGGTTCATGATTTCATCCAAGGTGTAGCCGATAGCGATTTTGGCAGCCATCTTGGCAATCGGATAGCCGGTTGCTTTGGATGCAAGCGCCGAGGAGCGGCTTACACGAGGATTCACCTCGATAACATAATATTGATAGCTGAATGGATCCAGCGCGAATTGCACGTTACATCCGCCTTCGATGTTCAAGGCGCGAATAATTTTGAGTGAAGCGGAGCGGAGCATTTGATACTCACGGTCGGACAGCGTTTGGCTTGGTGCCACAACGATACTATCGCCCGTATGCACGCCCACCGGATCGAAGTTTTCCATGTTACATACCACGATACAGTTATCGTTGGCGTCGCGCATAACCTCGTACTCGACTTCCTTCATGCCGGCGATGCTCTTCTCGATCAAGCATTGTCCGATCGGGCTATAGCGAATACCGGATGCTACCGTCTCCAGCAGCTCCTCTTCGTTGGCGCAAATACCGCCGCCTGTACCGCCCAATGTATAAGCCGGACGGACGATAATCGGGTACCCGATTTCGTTGGCGAAATCAACTGCCTCTTGTACGGTCGTTACGATCGTGCTATCTGGAACCGGTTGTTCCAGCTCTCTCATTAAATCGCGGAACAAGTCGCGGTCCTCCGCTTTTTCGATAGCTGTCAGCTGAGTACCGAGCAGCTTCACGTTCTCACGCTCAAGCACACCTGCACGCGCCAATTCTACCGCCATATTCAAGCCGGTTTGGCCGCCAAGCGTAGGCAGCAAACCGTCAGGACGCTCTTGACGAATGATTTGAGTTACGAAGTCCAGTGTAATAGGCTCGATGTAGACTTTGTCCGCCATGTTGGTATCGGTCATGATCGTAGCCGGGTTGCTGTTGATCAGAACGACTTCCATTCCCTCTTCCTTCAAGGCTTGGCAGGCTTGTGTGCCGGCATAGTCGAACTCTGCCGCTTGACCGATAACGATAGGACCGGAACCGATAACGAGTATTTTTTTCAAGCTATTATTTTTTGGCATAGTGCAGTTCTCCTTTCGATGCAGGGGCAGCAGAGCCCGCAGGTTGAGCGCCTAGCTTGGAAGCAGCCGAAATTTGCGCTTGTCTCGGCACTTTAGGTTTCGCTTCCTTAAAGTCACGAATCATAGCTACGAAATCATCGAACAAGTAGCTGGAGTCATATGGACCAGGTGCCGCTTCCGGATGGTACTGTACCGAGAAGGCAGGATGCTTCTTATGCTTCAAGCCCTCGATAGTATGATCGTTGTTGTTGATATGTGTTACTTCCAGCTCCGTATTGGCGATGGATTCTTCCTTAACCGTATAGCCATGGTTCTGAGATGTAATGTAGCAGCGATTTGTACTGAGATCCTTAACCGGATGGTTGCCGCCGCGATGACCGAATTTCAGCTTTTCCGTATCCGCGCCGCAAGCCAATGCAAGCAATTGGTGTCCAAGGCAGATGCCGAAGATAGGGAACTCGCCGAGAATTTCGGAAATCATTTTCGCCGCATGAGGAACGTCTTTCGGGTCCCCAGGGCCATTGGACAGCATAATGCCGTCCGGTGCCAGCCGGCGGATTTGATCCGCTGTAGTATCTTGCGGCACAACAACGACGTCGCAGCCTCGGCTAGTCAGATCACGAATGATTCCGCTCTTTGCGCCGAAGTCGACTACCACTACGCGTTCTTTAGAACCCGGGCAGCTGAATACGCTCTTCGTAGATACGCGAGCCACTTGGTCCGTCATCAGCGGAGTTGCTTTCAGCTGCTCAAGCAGCTCGGCAGCCGATTTATTGGAAGTAGTAAGCAAGCCCTTCATAACCCCATGGTGGCGGATAAGGCGGGTCAGCATCCGTGTGTCCACGCCGCTGATTCCGATAATGCCATATTCCTTCAACAGACTATCGACGGAATATTCCGCTCTCCAGTTACTAGGAACCGTTTCATGCTCGCGTACGACGAAGCCGTGAACGAATGGGCGGATAGATTCGAAATCATCGCGTGTAATTCCGTAGTTGCCGATCAGCGGGTAGGTCATCGTAACGATTTGTCCGCAATACGAAGGGTCCGAAAGAACCTCTTGGTAGCCTGTAATCCCTGTATTAAAAACGACCTCACCTGTCGATTCGCCTTCACTGCCAAATGCTTTCCCGGTAAAAATCGTACCGTCTTCCAATATCAATCTTGCCTGCATCGTCTTCAACTCCTTCTCAGTGTAAAGAACCTTATATGTTAAAAGTGAACGATATGAATCTTTAAGTACCGGAGGCGGCAAGCCTCCATTCCAACATCTTTTCAACAGCCGTTCAGCTTACGCTTCAGTATAAACTACCTTGCCTCCGAACATGGTCAAGGTCGGCCAGCCTTTCAGCTTCCAGCCGGTAAACGGTGTGTTGCGGCCTTTGGAAGCGAACTCCTCGGGGCTAACCTCTTTTTCCGTCTCCAGATCAATGATCGCGATATCCGCTTCTTTGCCGACCTCAAGCGTTCCGTAAGGCAATCCGAATACTTGTGCCGGAAGGGACGTCATTTTCTCTACCAGGAACTGCAAGGTCCATTCGCCTGTCGCTACGAATTTGGTGTACAGAAGCGGGAAGGCTGTCTCGAAGCCTACAATGCCGAACGGTGCCAGATCGACGCCGCGGGCTTTTTCCTCTTCGCTGTGAGGTGCATGGTCGGTTACGATAATGTCAATCGTGCCGTCCAGCAAGCCTTCGATACACGCTTGAACATCTCTCGGTGTACGCAGCGGAGGATTCATCTTCCAGTTGGCGTCCATGCCTGGGATATCTTCATCCGACAGCAGCAGATGGTGAGGGCATACTTCAGCAGTCACCTTGATGCCGAACTGCTTTGCATGGCGGATCAAGCGAACCGATTGCTCCGTACTTACGTGGCACACATGGTAGTGTACGCCTGTCGCTTCCGCCAAGAGCACATCGCGGCCGACGTGGATGGCTTCCGACTCATTAGGGATGCCTTTGAGGCCGTGCTTTTTGGAGAACGCTCCTTCGCTTACCCAAGCGCCTTCTACCAGGGTATTATCCTCGCAATGAGCGATAACCGGCATTCCGATAGAAGCGGCCTTCGCCATTGCATCCTTCATCATTTGAGCGCTTTGTACGCCCACACCGTCGTCTGTATAACCGATAACTCCCGCCTTTTTAAGCGCCTCGAAATCCGTCAGCTCGCGGCCGAGCTCGTTTTTGGTAATGCAGCCGTAGGGCAGGACGCGGACGACGCCTTCTGTTGCAGCCTTGTCCAGCACATAGTTGACAGTCTCCACCGTATCGATTACCGGACGAGTATTCGGCATGCAGGCAATCGTCGTATAGCCGCCGCGAGCCGCAGAA
Source organism: Paenibacillus vulneris (assembly GCF_039543185.1). Taxonomy (NCBI): domain Bacteria; kingdom Bacillati; phylum Bacillota; class Bacilli; order Caryophanales; family Paenibacillaceae; genus Paenibacillus; species Paenibacillus vulneris. Next base: position 135,348 of record NZ_BAABJG010000022.1, read on the forward strand.
CGGGTACCTGAGGCTATGGTTTCCTTATGTTCGAAGCCAGGCTCACGAAGGTGAACGTGCATATCGATCAAGCCTGGAGTAACCAGCTTACCAGCCGCATCGATCACTGTGTGTCCTGCTGTATCGGGTTGACCGCCGGCGGCGTCAACGATCTTCTCTATGATATTGCCTTCCACTAAAATATGTTGTTTTACCAGCTCGTTACCGGAAGCAACGACTTGAGCGTTCAAGATCCAGATTCCCATAATGCCCTCCCTGTATTTCGTAAGTACCTATAGTGTGTCCAGTAATTGGATTCAAGCTGATTCCGTTCGCTGTCAAGCAGCATTCCATGAATCGTATGTTAGCTTAACGCTCTCTCGATGACCGCCATCCGGATCGGTACACCGTGACCCATCTGCGCGAAAATTTTGGAACGCTCACATTCCACAAGCTCATCGTCGATTTCCACATTCCGGTTTACCGGGGCCGGATGCATGATGATCGCATGCTTTTGCATCATGGCCTCTCTCTTCACTGTCAATCCGTACGCTTCACGATAGTCCTCTGTAGACTTGAAGGTGTTCTCTTCGTGACGCTCCAGCTGAACCCGCAGCATCATCACTACATCGGCCTGGATGGCTTGTTCCATCGATACGTAAGGTGCATAGGCAGCCAGTTCAGGTGCCTGCATACTTACTGGTGCGCACAAGCTCACTTTGGCACCCATCGTTTGCAGCGCCCACAGATTCGAGCGCGCTACGCGGCTGTGCTGAATGTCTCCGATGATCGATACATTCAATCCTTTGAGATGTCCGAAGTGCTTGCGCATCGTGTAGAGATCCAGCAGAGCCTGGGTCGGATGCTCGTTGCTGCCGTCGCCCGCGTTAATCAGCGGCACTTTAATCTTCTCCGCCAGCTCGGCGAGCAGGCCGTTCGGCTTCATCCTGATGACTCCTGCGTCAATGCCCATGGATTCCAGCGTTTTAACGGTATCGTAAATCGATTCTCCCTTTTGTACGCTTGAAACGGCCGCCGCGAAGTTCAGAACTTCAGCGCCCAATCTCTTCTCCGCTACTTCAAATGAGAATCGGGTTCTTGTACTGTTCTCAAAAAACATGTTGGCTACAAAACGGCCTTGCAGGTGATTCGCCAGCTTCACCGGATATTGCTCCCAATATGCGGCTCGATCCAGTATGGATGTGATATCTTCAGCGCTCATGCCCTTGGTGCCTAACAAATGTCTCTCTGCTGCAACCTTCAACTGTGTCATCCGTTTTGCCTCCTATATTGCGTTATGACTACCTGATCCGAGCCATCCACTTCTTTCAGCAGCACCTCGATGGATTCAAGCCTCGAGGTAGGGATGTTCTTTCCGACATAATCGGGCCGGATCGGCAGCTCGCGATGACCTCTGTCGACAAGCACGGCGAGCTGAATCATTTGCGGTCTGCCCAGATCCATCAAGGCGTCCATGGCCGCTCTGACCGTTCGTCCTGTGAAGAGAACATCATCGAACAAAATAATTTTTTTATTCTGAATATCCATTCCCGATGCAGCGCCGTCACTCTTGTGAACCGCGCGTTCCATTCGGCCCGAACGGTCATCCCGGTACCGGGTTACGTCGATTTCACCGATGGGAACCGGTACGTTCTCAATTTCCATGATGCGCTCGGCAATTCTTCTCGCCAGGTAAATGCCTCGTGTGCGGACTCCGATCAACATACAGTTTTCGAAGCCTTTATTTCTCTCCAATATTTCGTGGGCGATCCGGGTTAACGCGCGGCGCATGCCCGTTTCGTCCATTAACACATGCTCTTTTTCTTCCGCCAAGGTCTTCGACCTCCTGCTCAGGATGTGATTGGCAAAACAAAAAACCTTGCTTATTAGGCAAGGTTTGCGTGCACAGAGATAGAAGCGGCCGTGGACACACGAAGTCTGTACGCGCAGACTACGGAGATGTCTCCATTACCGTTCATTCCATTCGTTCACCTTGCCAGCCTCACGGGACTGATACTTAAAGGTGCTATTCAGTTACGAGCATTATCTCATGATCATTAGCCGTTGTCAATAGCGAGTGTCGATGTATGTCGACAGATACATTGCTAGAACCCCCTCATGTATGCTATAAAGGAAAGGAATGATTTCGTTGCGCCCGACACTGGTCCGGCACACGGTATTTTACATAAGGAGTTGGAATTTTCATGGTAGAAATGAACACAGAAGAAGTAATTAATTTTATTAAAACCAGCACGAAAAAAACCCCAGTGAAAGTATATGTAAAGGGTGATCTGGAATCCATCAATTTCGGAGCAGAAATCAAATCCTTCATCTCCGGTAAGAGCGGCGTTCTATTCGGTGAATGGACGGAAGTAAAACGCGTCCTTGACGAAAACCAAGGCAAAATCGAAGATTACGTGGTGGAAAATGACCGCCGCAACTCCGCGATTCCTATGCTGGATCTGAAGAACATCAACGCTCGTATCGAGCCGGGCGCGATTATCCGCGATAAAGTGGCAATCGGCGACAATGCAATCATCATGATGGGCGCTTCCATCAATATCGGTGCTTCCATCGGTGCAGGCACCATGATCGATATGAACGTTGTCGTTGGCGGACGTGCCAAAATCGGCGCTATGTGCCACATTGGTGCAGGCTCCGTCATTGCGGGCGTTATCGAGCCTCCTTCAGCTCAACCGGTTGTTATCGAGGATGACGTGCTTATCGGCGCCAACGCTGTTGTGCTTGAAGGCGTTCGTATCGGCAAGGGCTCTGTCGTTGCTGCCGGTGCTGTCGTGACGGTAGACGTTCCGGAAAATACAGTTGTTGCCGGTGCCCCTGCCCGCGTCATCAAAACCGTTGATGCTAAAACCAAATCCAAAACCGAAATTTTGCAAGACCTGCGCACGCTGTAAACCAATGTGCCTGACAAGGGCTCGGCGATTCTCGCCGGGCTTTTTGTATAACGAACACTTGATCAAGGAGGCTGCCCCATGTCTGCATCCGGCAGAAGCATTGTCGACAATCCAAGCCCATTTGTAGCTATTCGCAGGGAGCTGCATCAAATTCCCGAGCCGGGCTTCGCGGAGTTCAAAACCCAGCAATACTTGCTCAACTATATCAAGTCCCTTCCTGAGGACCGCTATGAGCTCCGCACATGGCGTACCGGCATTCTGGTGAATGTAAAAGGGACAGCGCCTGTCCGCCGCTTCGGCTATCGCGCCGATATGGACGGGCTGCCTATACTAGAAGACACAACGTATGAATTCCGGTCCATTCATGAAGGCTTTATGCATGCCTGCGGTCATGATGTCCATATGTCCATCGGGTTGGGCGTATTGACACACTTCGTTCACCATCCGATTCGTGACGACATCACGTTTATTTTTCAGCCTGCTGAGGAAGGGCCCGGCGGGGCCAAGCCGATGCTCGAGAGCGAGGAGCTCAAGGAATGGATGCCGGATCAAATCATAGCCATGCATGTTGCTCCGGAATATCCTGTCGGCACGATTGCGACCAGACCCGGAATTTTATTCGCCAATACGTCCGAGCTGTTCATTGATTTGACCGGCAAAGGCGGACATGCTGCTTATCCGCATCAGGCTAACGACATGGTTATCGCAGCCTGCCAGCTGGTATCCCAGCTGCAGACAATCATCTCCCGCAACGTAAATCCGCTGGATTCGGCGGTCATTACCATCGGCAAGATCGACGGCGGAACGAAGCAGAACATCATCGCCGAGAAGGCTCGTCTGGAAGGGACCATCCGTACTTTGTCTGCCGAGACCATGACCTTGATTAAGTCACGGATCGAATCGCTTACCGCAGGCATGGAAACGGCTTATAACTGTAAGGTGGATATCGATTATGGCGCCAATTACCGTCAAGTCTTCAATCATGCGGAGCTTACGACCGAGTTCATGACTTGGGTACAAGAACAGAGCAAGATGCAGCTGATTGAATGTACAGAGGCGATGACAGGCGAAGATTTCGGTTATTTACTGGAGGCCATCCCCGGCTTCATGTTCTGGCTCGGCGTAGATACGCCGTACGGGCTTCATCATGCCAAAATCGAGCCGAACGAGCAGGCGATAGATCTTGCCATTCAGACAATTACGAGCTATGTGACATGGAAATCCAGCCAGTCCAACTAAAAATATCTCTCTTAAATGAAAGAAGCTCCTTCAGCCCAACCGGGCGAAGGAGCTTCCTTTATTTATAGGGATGATTCGTCTTCCAATGCTTTCTTGGCCTCCACCAACTCGAGGGAGCCCCCGCTTTCCCCGGATTCATCCGCTTCGACATAACGCTTTAATGCCGCCATTTTATTCTCCCAATAGCGTTCATAGAAGCTGAGCCATCGCTTGAGCTCCTGAAGCGGTTCTGTATCCAGACGGTACCGGGTCTCGCGGCCAACCTTTCTTTCCTTCACCAGCCCGGCATCCGATAATATCCGCAGATGCTTGGAAACAGCCGTTCTACTCATAGGAAAATGCCCGCTTATAACCGTAACCGGCATTTCCTCCTCTTGAACCAGCAGCTGCAGCAGCTTGCGTCGGGTAGGATCTGCTATCGCTTGAAACACATCGTGTTTTGGCGATGAAGAGCTCATTGCGACCCTTCAACATAGGCTGCCAGCTTCTTCTGGATTCCGTTCCAGCCGCCTGCCATATTTTCTCTCACTGCCGTATGCGGTTGACCGAACTCCGTCACCTTATCCGCATCCCACCCGGAATGAATGAGGGTAAACTCCGTTTGATCACCCTTCTCAACCAATTCGAAGGAAAGTGTCCAGTCTTTTCCCCATCGGAAGGAAAGACGGTTCGGGGGATCAATCACAGTTACCTTGCAGGGTGAATCTCCAAAGGGACCTGCGTTTAAATGAAATTCATATCCTTCGATTGGCTGAAAATTATTCGGCATAAACCAGGCCGCGATACCATCGGAAGTAGCTACAGCATTCCATACCTTCTGTATAGGGGCTTTCAAGGTTAAGGTTTGACGAATATCGGGCAATGTATTTTGGCTCATCTTATAATTCCTCCAGGGTCATTTTATGAAACCAAAAGGTTTCACTTATGATTATACGAAACCATTTAGTTTCGCGTCAACCCCTTTATTTTACCTATAAGCCTCCTGGTCTTATTCGCTTATCCCTACAGCAAAAAACCGCGGAGATCGATTTTCCGCGGTGATAATTAAATATTATAGCTTCTTGACAAAAGTCTCCAAGCGATCCATCGCTTTCTCGAGCACTTCCCTGCTATAAGCATAGGAAATTCGGATGTACCCTTCCCCGTAGATAGAAAAAGCATCGCCAGGAACGACGGCAACGCGCTGTTCCTCAAGGAGCCTCATCGTGAAATCCATCGAGGTAAGCTTGAACCGTTCAATGGAAGGGAACAAATAGAATGCTCCTTCCGGTTTATCCAGCTCAAAGCCCATTTGGAGGAGCCGGTTATATACGAAATCCCGCCGCACCATATATTCTTCCTTCATCGGCAGCGCATCATCTATCCCGTTGGTCAAAGCTTCCAGCGCGGCATACTGGCTGATGGAGCTTGCGCAGGTAACGTTGTACTGGTGGACCTTTACCATATGCTGCGATAAATACTCAGGCGCAAACGTGAAGCCGATCCGCCATCCGGTCATGGAATGGGATTTCGACAAGCCGTTAATCACGATCGTCTTCTCCCGCATTGCCGGGAAGGCAGCCAGAGAAAAGTGAGGCTGATCATAAATGAGCTCGCTGTAGATTTCATCCGAGATAACAAAGATGGATTTATCCTCAAGCAGCCGCGCAATATCCGCCAGCTCCTGCTGACTCAACACCCGTCCCGTAGGATTGGAAGGATAACATAATATGATGCATCTTGTTTTATCCGTAATATGAGGCTCAAGCAGCTCAGCGGTTAATTTGAAGCCATTGGCCCGGGTATCCACATAGACCGGCTCTCCTCCGCATAAGCGAACGAGGGGCTCATAGCCCGGATAAATAGGTCCTGGCAAGATCACTTCGCTGCCCGCATCAAGAATCGTGCGCAGCGTAATATCGAGCGCTTGACTCGCTCCCGTCGTTACGATGACCTCGGTTTCCGGACGGTACTTAAGCCCATACTTCCGGTCTAAGAATTGCGCGGCCGCTTGACGCAGCTCAATCATTCCGGGATTCGGAGTATACGTCGTTTTATGCGCATCGATAGCCGCCTTAGCCGCCCGCATAATATGGTCGGGTGTTGGAAAATCTGGCTGGCCGATCGTCAAGGTGACCGCATCCTTATACGTACTCACCAGATTGGATATTTTACGGATACCTGAGATTTGGATGTCCTTCACTTTGGCATTAATCAAATGTTCCATATCTTCCATCCGTCCTTATCGATTTTTTAGCACATGCAGCAGATGCTGCATATCTTCAGGGAGCTCTGCCTCAAATTGCAGATGCTCTCCCGTCCGCGGATGCACAAACCCAAGAACAGCCGCATGCAGCGCTTGTCCGTCCATGCCTACATGCTTGCTTTTGACCGGCCCATATGCCGGATCTCCTGCCAGCGGATGCCCGATAAACTTCATGTGAACCCGGATTTGATGGGTGCGTCCCGTCTCCAGCTTTAACTCCAGCAAGGTGAAGTCGCCGAATCTTTCCAGCACGACAAAATGGGTTACCGCATGCTTGCTGTTTTTATCTGTCACCGTGTAGAGCTTACGGTCATGAGGGTCTCTTCCGATAGGTGCATCGATGGTGCCGTTATCGTGCGCCACGTTGCCGTGGACAACGGCCAAATATTTGCGGTTGACGGAATGCTCCTTCAGCTGAGCGGCTAGAGAAACATGCGCCAAATCATTTTTGGCCGCCATCAAAAGTCCGGAAGTATCCTTATCGATGCGGTGTACGATACCGGGTCTCATGACTCCGTTAATGCCGGATAAATCCTTGCAATGATACAGCAGCGCATTAACCAAGGTGCCGGAATAATGTCCCGGTGCAGGATGAACGACAAGCCCCCGCGGCTTATTGACAACAATGACATCGGAATCTTCGTAGACGACCTCCAACGGAATCGGCTCCGGCTCCAGATTAAGCTCCTCCGGCTCGGGAATAGTAAGGAGCAGCCGGTCACCTTCCGCTATTTTATAATTCGCTTTGACGGTGGCTCCATTGACGGTAAGATGCCCGTCTTTAATCCACTGCTGCACTTGCGTGCGAGACACATCCTCTTCCAACGACTCGGTTATGAATTTATCGATCCGCTCTCCCCGGTCTTCAGCTCCGGCGATCCATTCCAACGTTGACTCCAGCTGCTCTTGATCCGAAACTGACATGTCGATTATGCGCCTCTCCTTTCCTTGCTCCAGCTAATGAGCGAATCAATGAAAATAAGTGCAACCCCTACAACAATGGCGGAGTCTGCAATATTAAAGATCGGGTACGTATAGTCTACAGGCGTTCCGAACCAGTTAAACTGAAAACGGAACTGCAGAAAATCAACCACTTCACCGAACAAAGCGCGGTCGATAAAATTGCCTAGAGCTCCGCCCAGCAAGAGGCTTAACGCAAACGGCAGCAGCCTGCGGCCTTCCTTGCGCGTTTTTTGCAGATACCAGATGACAGCGGCAGCGACCACTAACGTAATTACGATAAAAAACCATCTCTGGTTCTGCAAGATGCCGAACGCAGCGCCGCGGTTACGGTGAGACGTAATTTGAAAAAATTCGCCGATGACCGATCTGGACTCGCCTATCAGCAATTTGTTAACGATAAGCCATTTCGTCGCCTGGTCCAAAAGAAGCACAATCAATGCGTAGATGTAATAGATCAATGTTTCATCTCCTTAGTTCGCTTCCTTTACTACAATGATTTTCCTATGTAAAAAGGTCACTATTCGTAAAAAATAGAGGCAACGTGATTCTAAAAAAGGAGGCGGCCCCATGCCGGATCAACCGAACGCAATCAATTCCCGACAGCTGCAAGAACTAAAGCGAACACTGCAGGAAGAAAAGCAATGGCTCGAGGATCATTGGGAGACTAACGAGCATTTCGGTCTGAGCGAATCGCTTCGAAATCAAACCGGTGAGCTGTCCACCAACGATAACCATCCCGCTGACCTGGGTTCAGAGTTATTCGAACGAAGCAAGGATATTGCTTTGCATGAAAACCGGGAGCGCCATCTTATAGATGTGAAGGAAGCATTAGAACGAATCGATAATGGCCGATATGGCTATTGTAACACCTGCGGAGCCCCTATTTCTTTCGAGCGGCTGCAGGCTATACCAACTACACTTTATTGCGTTGAGCATGTCCCTGATCCTCATGCATCGGAAGGACGTCCTGTTGAAGAAGAATTTCTGGCTCCGCCGTTCGGCAGGACCAGCTTGGACGCTCAGGCCGATCAAAATCAGTTTGACGGCGAAGACGCATGGCAAATCGTTGAAAGCTGGGGAACATCCAACACTCCGGCCATGGCCGAAAATCCCAATGTCTCCGACGATTACAATGACATGGAAATCGAGGCAGACGAGCATGACGGTTACGTAGAATCATTCGAAAGCTTCTTGGCAACGGATATGTACGGCCAGCATGTCACCGTAGTACGAAACCGCGCTTATCAAGAATACCTTCACAACGGTGAAGGCGAAGGACTCCTGGAGCCCGATCTGGAAGTATCGGACGAAGGTTACTATTAAGCCTTAAGAAAACAGGTGCTTCCGGCAAAAGATCTCTTCTGCCGGAAGCCTTCCCCAAGATTAAACTCCAGCCGTTTGCTTCATCACACTGGCACATCTTTTACATAGAGTGGAATGCTCCTCGTCAAGACCTACCTCCGGCGTAACAATCCAGCAGCGCTCACATTTCTCGCCTTCGGCTACAACTACTTGAACCGACAGCCCTTTAAAGGAATGAGCTCCTTCCGGCACTTGCGCACCAGGCTCATGAAGAGCTACTGCAGAGACAATGAACAGCTGATCCAGCTGCTCGAAGCTTTGAAGCAGCTTGAAGGTATCTGCATCCGGGTACAAATGTAAGGCGGCACTAAGCGAGTTGCCGATGATTTTCTCCTTGCGCGCTTCCTCGAGAGCCTTCAATACATCGTCGCGAATTCCGATAAATTGCTCCCATTTGCTCTCCAGAGCCGCGTCGAACAATGCCTTGTTCACTTCCGGGAATTCGCTTAACTGAACGCTATCCAGCTCTGCCCCAGGAATGTGCATCCATACTTCCTCGGACGTATGAGGCAGAATAGGCGCAATCAATTTAGTTATTGCCGTTAAAGCGTCATATAATACGGTTTGTGCCGCTTTGCGTCCCGCATCGGCCGGTGCGCTGGCATACAGGCGATCCTTGATGATGTCCAGATAGAATGCGCTCAGCTCTACCGCACAGAAATGATGAACGGTTTGATAAACAATATGGAACTCATAGGAGTCATAAGCTTTGATAACCCGATCGATCATCCGGTTAAGCTGTGCAGAGGCAAACCGGTCGAGCTCGTTCATGTTTTCTGCAGCAACCCGGTCCGTGCCCGGATTAAAGTCGTACAGGTTGCCCAGCAGGAAGCGCAGCGTGTTACGGATTTTGCGGTAAACCTCCGTAATTTGGTTCAGAATATTATCGGAGATACGAACATCCGATTGATAATCCACGGAAGAAACCCACAGTCGCAAAATATCGGCGCCCAGCTTCTCGCATACTTTGTTAGGATCCACCGTATTTCCGAGGGATTTGGACATTTTGCGGCCTTCGCCGTCCAGTGTAAATCCATGGCTCAGGATGCCTTTGTAAGGCGCTTGCCCTTTCACAGCTACCCCGGTAATAAGGGAAGAATTGTACCATCCGCGGTATTGGTCAGAGCCCTCCAGATAGAGATCTGCAGGCCATTGCAGCTCTTCACGCGTCTCAAGAACCGCTACATGGCTGGAACCGGAATCGAACCACACGTCCATAATATCGGTTTCTTTGCGGAAATGGTCGTGGCCGCATTTCGGACATACCGTACCAGTCGGCAGCAGCTCTTGCTCATCCAGCTGGAACCATGCATTGGATCCGTCCTTTTCAAAAATTTGAGCAACGTGCTCGATGGTATCGTTGTTAACAACAGGTTCATTACAGCTGCGGCAGTAGAAAATCGGAATCGGAACGCCCCATACACGCTGGCGGGAAATACACCAGTCTCCGCGGTCCGCGATCATATTATGAAGACGAACCTCTCCCCAATTCGGTGTCCATTGAATCCGTTTAATTTCGTCGAGCATCTCTTGACGGAACTTGTCAACGGAAGCAAACCATTGCTCCGTGGCGCGGAAAATAACCGGCTTCTTCGTCCGCCAGTCATGCGGATACTGATGCTGAATCGTCGTCATGTGCAACAGATGTCCGGACTCCTGGATCATCTCGGTGACCAGCTTGCCGCCTTTTTCATAGAACATGCCTTCAAAGCCTGGAGCCTCGGCGGTAAAATGACCTTGATCGTCTACGGGACAAAGCACACCCAGGTTGTATCGCTGGCCGATGATAAAGTCGTCTTCCCCGTGTCCTGGAGCTGTATGTACGCAGCCCGTACCGGCATCCAGCGTTACATGCTCGCCCACCATCACAAGCGATGTACGGTCGTAGAATGGATGCTTGCAAAGCACAAACTCCAGCTCACTGCCTTTCAGTTGGGAAAGCACCTGTACATCCGTCCAGCCGATTTCTTTGGAGGCAGCCTCCAGAAGACCCGCTGCAAGGACATATTTCTTCCCGTCAGCCAACACAACCGCATAATCGAAGTCAGGATGAACGCTGATACCCAAGTTAGCGGGAAGCGTCCATGGCGTCGTTGTCCAGATGACAATGGAAGCATCCTCAGGAAGCTTGCCTTTACCATCCTGCACCTGGAAGGCTACATAAATGGAAGTGGATGTCTTGTCCTGATATTCGATCTCTGCCTCTGCCAGTGCGCTTTCGGAGGATGGAGACCAGTAAACCGGCTTCAGGCCTTTATAAATATACCCTTTATTCACCATTTCTCCGAACACACGAATTTGTTGAGCTTCGTATTTCGGCTGCAAGGTAATATACGGATTATCCCAGTCACCACGAACCATAAGGCGCTGGAATTGGCTTTTTTGCTTCTCCACCCATTGCAGTGCGTATTCCTTACAATATTCACGGAATTCATGAACGCTCATTTTTTTGCGGTCTACTTTGCCGCCGTTTGCAATAGCCTGCTCGATAGGCAGCCCATGGGTATCCCATCCAGGAACATACGGCGCATCATAGCCCTGCATCGTTTTGAAGCGGACAATGATGTCCTTCAAAATTTTGTTCATGGCATGTCCGATATGAATCTCCCCGTTGGCATAAGGAGGACCGTCGTGCAAAATAAATTTTGGCTTTCCTTTACGGCTCTCCTGAACCTTGCGGTAAATGTCCATTTCGTTCCAGCGTTCCAGCATTTTCGGCTCCGCCTGAGGCAGATTGCCGCGCATCGGAAAATCCGTCTGCAGCAGGTTTAATGTTTTTCCATAATCCATTTGTTGCTTCCATCCCTTCAATAAAATCATATAGGCCTCGTAACAGGACCCTCTCTGTCTATCCATGAAGAAGAGCTGATTAAAGGCGTTTGCCGCCCTCTGCAGATGCCCTTGGCTCAGCAGGATCGCAATCGATCGATACGAGGGAACAAAAAAAGACCCTCATCCCCTAGGGACGAGAAGTCTCGCGGTACCACCCTGATTAAGACATTATGCAGTCTGGCATTAGAACAACCATATGCTGCTATTAGTCTCCACTCTTATGATCTGTAACGGAATCACCCGATCTGCTTTACTAAGGGTTCAAGAGATGCTCATGGGTGATTTTCCTATTACTGCGGAGGCCGGGCTCCCACCATTATCCCGACTCGCTGATCACGCTTACGTAAAGTACTCGTCCCAATCATCGTTTTGGTTGTCATTTAGTTTTACTCATTACGGAGTATAACGAAAATACAAGACAGAGTCAACCGAGCTTCTTAGGAGACGGCACCGGCCTAGGTGTGCTCAATCTCCATTCGTTCCAGTGAGCTCCAGTCTTCTTTACCGAGCAGCTCCAGCTGCGCTTCAAGCAAAGTACGGAAGCGGGTGCGGTAGATGGAAGCCTGCTTTTTCAACTCCTCGATTTCAACCGCAATTTTCCGCGATTTTGCCAACGACTCATTGATAATACGATCCGCGTTCTTTTCCGCTTCTTTTATAATCAACTGCGCTTCCTTCTTAGAATTGGCTTTGACTTCGTCCGCCGCTTCCTGTGCTATGATGATCGTTTTGCTCAACGTCTCCTCAATATTGGAGAAATGATCGAGCCTTTCTTGTATGGCGGCCAACTGATTCTGCAAATCCTTATTCTCACGGATCAGCGCCTCGTAATCCTTAATCACTTGATCCAAAAATTCATTGACCTGATCTTCATCGTAACCGCGGAAAGAACGGCCAAATTCTTTATTATGTATATCCAACGGTGTTAACGCCATTGCTGCACCTCCTGAATATTTGCAACATTCCGAAATTGTTCTATGTCAGACACGTATTGCTATATTCGACAGCAGGCTGCATTTTCCTTCAATCTCCATAAAAAAAATCGGCAATCTATACATATTTGCCGATTTTAACGCGGAATCTGCCTTTTTTGGTTAATCCTTCAATTTCGAGCACTTTAAAGCGTCCGAAGCCTTGCAAGGAAACGACGTCTCCGGCCCTTAAAGGCTTGCTCGGATCCTCTTCCTGCTTCCAATTCACCTTACATCTCCCGGCCTTGATCGGAATTAGGATTTTGGCGCGGCTCAAATGGTATACATCGCTTACAATGCCATCCAATCGCAAGGATGCAACCGACAATCCTATCTCCTCAAGCTTGGTATCGGCTACCAATAGCTTCTCCATCGGCAGGAGCTCCGTCTGGACATGCACCCGATGAACCTGCTGCAGGTTAAGCCGCATGTAATCCGCAACCTCATCAGCTACCAAAAAGTGGCAGCCCTGATCCGATACATGGATATCGCCGATTTTGTCCCGTTTGATGCCAAGAGCCAGAATCGAGCCCATGTAATCGCTGTGATCGAGCTCCTTCAGCTTATCATCCAGCGATGTGACGGAGATGAGGCTGATCCCCATATCCTCATCCTCAAGGACACGATAGTCTGGAGCCACCAGTGCCCGCCGCCGCTCCGCATGCTCATGCCCTCCATCGAAGCGTACCTGTACATCCATAGTTCGATTCACCAGGGTGGAGAGAATAAAAGCTTGCCGAGGGTCCAGGAAATCGGTCAGCTTGACCGAATGCTGCTGAGCGCGTTCGACCCATTCCGCCGCTTTGTCTACAAACCGGTGCTCGTCTGGATGGAAATGCGAGTAAATTTGATCTACATTCAATGCCATCACCTATACGAAAAAGTTCACAATGGCACGAATGCCTTCGCCAATGAAACGAAGAGCGATTAATGCGATAATCGGGGAGATATCGATCATGCCGCCGATAGGTGGAATAAACCGTCTGAAGATGGACAAGTAGGGCTCGCACAGCTTGCCTAAAATCTCACCAATAAAGCTATCCCTTGCGCTTGGAAGCCAGGAAAGCAGCACATAGGCGATCAGCATATATGTATAAATTTCTATGAGCGTGTAAATGTATCCGTCAATCGTGGAATACAAGCTGTTCACCCCGTTTTCAGTTAATGTTAATACCCGTCATGACCCAGTATTTCCGAGATGGAGCCATGAATTTCAACCGTATCCGGCGTACACAAAAAAATGTTAGGTCCAATCTTCGAAATCGAGCCGTTGAGCGCATACACCGTACCGCTAAGAAAGTCTACGATCCGTGTTGCTTGATCCGGCCGGACCAAATGCAGATTGACGACAACTGGACGGCGGGAGCGCAGATAATCGGCAATCTCCTGAGTGTCATCATAGGATTTGGGCTCGGTCAGCATCACCCTCACATTTTTTTGCGAATGGATACTCACGACGTTATTCTTATTTCTACGCATTTCGGTCGGATTGGTTTCAGGTTCTTCCGGCTGCTGCTCGACAACCCGCTCGCGCTCTACCACTTCTTCTTCATCTTGTAATCCCAAGAAGTTCATGAATTTGTTCATGACGCTCATGTCCTCTCCTCCTTAGAGTTTCACCGTAGGTGAAACTTACTTCGTAAGCATTTGCTGAGTTTCACCGAAGGTGAAACTAACTTCGTAAGCATTCTCTGAGTTTCACCGTAGGTGAAACTTACTTCGTAAGCATTTACTGAGTTTCACCTACGGTGAAACTTGCATCGCAAGCTTATCTTGTTATTCCTTACCCACGAGAACGGATCCCAAACGGACCCAGGTCGCTCCTTCTTCAATCGCAATCTCGAAATCGTTGGACATTCCCATCGATAAATGAGGCACCTCGTAGCCGAGCGCTTTCTCGAGATTCATTTCATCCCTCAATTCCCTAAGCCGGCGGAATACCGGACGGGTCGCTTCCGGCTCAGCCTCATAAGGAGCCATTGTCATGAAACCGACGATGCGGATGTTCTTCAGTTCCCGGATCGCCTCGATAAATGCATTCAGCTCTTCCGGAGGCAATCCGTACTTCGTCTCCTCCCCGGAAACATTCAGCTGGATGAAGCATTGGGCCGTTATCCCCATAGCGGCTGCCTTTTTATCCACTTCCTTGGCAAGAGAAAGCCTGTCCAGAGAATGGATATAAGCGAATTTCCCCACGACATCCTTGACCTTATTCGTCTGCAGATGACCGATAAAGTGCCAGGTCCCTTGATGGCCGAACGCTTCCCATTTGGCCTGTGCGTCCTGCCACCGATTTTCCCCGATATGATGGAGCCCCTGCTCAAGCACCCTTCCCGTGGTTTCCAGCGAAACATATTTGGTTACCGCAATAATCTGAACCTCGTTACGATCACGTCCGGCACGGGCGCATGCTTGGGCTATTCTGTCTTCTACATATGGTATAGTTTGCGTCAATTGCAAAACGTGAAGTCACCTCAATTCCTATCCACCTATTCATGCAGGCCGATCCACGCAGCCATTCTGCCCGTCTTCCCGCCTTCCTTGCGGTGCGAAAAAAACAAATCGGTGCGGCAGCTCGTGCATAAACTACTTATTTCGATATGTGACGGCAAAATTCCTGCTTTTATCATAATTTGTCGGTTCATTTGTTGCAAGCTTAAGTTATATTTCCCGTTTTCCTTGATTTCATAGATAGGTGCCGCTTGCTCCCCTTGCTGATTGACCATATTCAATTCATCCATCGTATGTTGAATCTGGGAAATCACCTTATCGTCAACCTCATAGCAGCAGGCTTGGATGGAAGGACCTATTGCCGCAAGCAGCCTCTCCGCCTTGGTCCCATATTGACGTTCCATAGCTTCCACCGTCTTGCGGGCGATCTGCAGAACGGTACCTTTCCAGCCTGCGTGAGCCAAACCGACAGCCCGATGGACCGGGTCGAAAAAAAACAACGGAACACAATCCGCAAACAAGGCATGTAAAAAAATTCCCGGCTCATTCGTAATAAAGGCGTCCTTGGATTGAATCGCCTCTTCCCTAGACAATGTTCCCGCACCCGCATGCTCGCGCGTCACAACCTGAACCTCGTTTCCGTGAACCTGCTCAGCGTATGTGCTGTCTTGCAGCTCTATGTTCAAGGCTTCGGCCAGCCGTTCCCTATTGACGATGACATCCTCTGGCTGATCCATGACATGAAGTCCGCAGTTCAGGCTGCTGAACTCCTTCTTGCTTACGCCACCGTGACGGGAAGTAAAGCCGGCCGTTAAACCTATTGCCTGATCCATCCATTGCTTGATAAAAAACAGCTCGCATCCGTTCTCCACTTTTTGCAGCACAAATGGTTCCATCCTTGCGACTCCCTTCGTCTCTCGGTATCCGTTTACCAAACACTCCCTATCAGTATACACGAAAATAAGGCAAAACCTCAAAAAAACTATAACGAAAAAACAGCACACTACCCGATAAGCTCCGCTTGATTAACGGCATGCTCTCGTTCGTGTGCCTTTCCATGAAGTTCATTTATCCCCGATACTGCCGGTTATATTCATACACAGTCGTATCCGTTTCCTCCTGCTGCCGGTAACTGCGAACATCATCCAGCTTCACCAGCACGACATCCATTCCGATTTTTACAATGTTTTTCCACGGGATCACGACATCTGTAGAGCCGCCGAACCAGCCGAACAATCGGCCGCTGCTCGGCACAACGATGGACTCGATTCTTCCCTGCCGGAGATCCAGCTCCAAGTCGCTAATTTGCCCGAGCTTTTTACCGTCCACAATATTGATAACGTCCTTGGTTTGAAAGTCCGATATTTTCACGCTGCAACCACCACGTATTCTCATGGATTCTTGACCTGCCGCATAACCTCGCTTTTCCTGCCTCTTATAGATACTATATGTGAGAGTTGGGCAAAATGTCCTTCTTCATGAAAAAAAGACCCACTCCTTGTTGCTTTATGAGTCGGTCCAGTTTGGTTTTAAGGTCAGGCGCTCTAAGCGCGAATTAATTTTTCACATGCTTTTGCATTTGTGAAATAGCTGATTTTTCCAACCGGGATACTTGTGCTTGTGAGATACCAATCTCATCTGCGACCTCCATTTGGGTCTTACCGTCAAAAAAGCGCATGGACAAGATCATTTTTTCCCGGTCATTGAGCTTCCGCATCGCTTCCCGCAGGGCAATGCCTTCAATCCACGATACATCCTTGTTGCGGTCGTCGCTGATCTGATCCATCACGTAGATCGGATCTCCTCCGTCGTGGTAGATCGGTTCAAATAACGATACAGGGTCCTGGATGGCATCCAGCGCAAATACCACGTCTTCCTTAGGCACGTTAAGCGCTTCGGAAATTTCATAAATCGTTGGCTCACGTGAGTTCTGATTCGTCAGGCTATCGCGGACCTGCAGCGCCTTGTACGCAATATCACGCAGGGAGCGCGATACCCGGATCGGATTGTTATCGCGTAAATAGCGGCGGATTTCACCGATAATCATCGGTACGGCATACGTAGAAAATTTAACATTTTGACTCAAATCAAAGTTATCAATTGCTTTCATCAGTCCGATACAGCCTACTTGAAACAGATCATCCACATATTCACCACGATTGTTAAACCGCTGGATAACGCTGAGCACCAACCGCAGATTGCCGTTTACCAATTTCTCTCTTGCCGTTCGTTCATTATTAGTTTGAAGCTGAACGAATAATTCACGCATTTCCGCGTTGGTCAGAACAGGTAGCTTTGCAGTATCGACACCGCAAATCTCGACTTTGTTTCGGGTCACCGTGATTACCTCCCAAGGAGAAACATTACTGTTAATTATCTCCTCGAGATGCTTTTTTATGCGCTGTCTTCCCCTGCCCTGTACCCTTGCGGGAAGGTCCGATGCATTTCAAAAACCAATCAAATCAAGCACGGATTCGCTTACAAACGGTTCAAAAAAACTTTTTTCCAGTTTACACCATTTTATTAAACTCTTTGCGCAGCCTTTTAATGATGCGTTTCTCCAGGCGCGATATATAGGATTGAGATATGCCCAGCATATCGGCCACATCCTTCTGCGTCTTCTCTTCCCCGTCCTGCAGACCGAATCGAAGCTCCATAATGGTGCGCTCGCGTTCCGTCAGCTTATCCAGCGCCTTATGCAGCAGCTTGCGGTCCACCTGCTCCTCAATGTTCCGATAAATCGTATCATTCTCGGTGCCCAGTACATCGGATAACAGCAGCTCGTTGCCGTCCCAATCGATATTTAGCGGCTCATCGAAGGATACCTCGGTACGAATTTTGCTGTTACGGCGCAAGTACATCAAAATTTCATTTTCAATGCATCGCGATGCGTAGGTGGCCAGCTTGATTTTTTTCTCCGGATCAAACGTATTGACCGCTTTGATTAAACCGATCGCGCCAATGGACACAAGATCTTCTATGTTGATCCCCGTGTTCTCAAACTTCCTGGCTATGTAGACAACCAGCCGCAAATTTCTTTCTATGAGCATCGCACGGATGGCCGCATCTCCGGAAGGAAGCTTTTCCAGCAAATATTCTTCCTCTTCGCGTGTCAGTGGAGGCGGCAGCGCTTCACTTCCGCCTATGTAATAGATTTCCTCCCCTTTTAATCCAAGAAACAGCAAAAGACGGAAATAATAGATTTGCAGAATGAGCTTCAACTTCAAGAGCATAATCGTGTTCCTCCTTAGCGTTTGCGGTTTGGTTTCTCTAAGCTGTAAGCCTAGAACGGGGCAAGCATGAGCTATTCGTTGTGCAGCAAATTCGGATGAATAATGGCCTGGTACGCATTGTCTGCGCTTAATTTGCCTCCATCTAGTCCGATCAGAACCTTAAGAGCTTCAAATTGCTTGTCATTATGAGTAATGACTACGCGATCCGGTTTAATTGCAAGCATGAACTGTGTACTGCGGTTGACGCCACGGTAAGGAACCAGCCGCAAGCGATCCTGCCATTCAAATTCGTCAGTTCCAATAGCGCTCACAATCTGATCGACCTCGGACCGCTCGATCCGTTTTTTCCAAGATTCAGGGATTTTCTCCCCCCATTGGGACAGCTCCATGACCATGACTGGCGTTTTCGTCAGCGGATCGTACAGCTGATTCCCCGTATCGATCAATCCGGTGCAGCTGGATTCAAACTGGTCGATATGCACGTCCACTTTGGCCATATAGGAGGCCATTTCTTCCTTTCGTTTGGAGGCTTGCTGGACATGGCGAAACAGCCAAATCGAGAGAAACAGCACTACAATGATGAACAGCAGCCCTATTTGCAGCCTGTGCTCCACACCTCCGGATTGCGTAAACAAAATACCGTTTATGACCTCGCCGGACGACATCCAGAAATAATGCACTCCTATGATAGCTCCGGCGGCAACAAAGTTAATAACGTAAAAAGCACCTACGTTTCGCCAAAAATGCTGAAGCCCGCCATAGCCGTATGCGGTCAATATCATAATGAGGGACAATATAAATTTGACGGCAAACGTGAACATAAACGACAACGGAGGAAAAAACAAAAGCACTACGTAAGCTCCCCCAATAGCAGCGGAACAGAGCAGTCTCCACCAGCGGAACTGCAGCCTTCTCACTTTGGTCGTAGCCATTAGCAGAACCGCATCAATCAGCATGTTGACCAGGAAAATGAGATCTACATATACTACCATTTTCCCTACCTCCCGGTACCCTCTGCATCGGTTGAGCATTCATGCGATGAGACAAGTATATAGTAAGCTTATTCCAAAGTCTGTCTAAACTTGCCGAGCCGGGAGTACTTTTTTTGTCAATTGGTGGAATCGGGTTCTATTCCTTCAGCTTCTCTATAAACCTCACTCCATACTGCCTGCACAGCTCTTTCTCGGCCTGTGAAGGGGATAGCTCAATCTTGAGTCCATCCAGCGCAATCTCGGCTCCAAGCTCCTGCAGCTTGGCTGTAAGAGTGTCTACGGCAGCGCCGTACTCGGCGTAGGAGGAATCGCAGGAGCCGAACACAGCCGCCTTCTTGCCGCTCAGATCCAGCTCATCAAGCTCCTCATAGAAATCGAGAAACTCATCTGGCAGTTCGCCGTCTCCCCAGGTATAGGCGCCCAGCAAAATGCAGTCGTATTGCAGCAGCTCGCTACCGCTGGAATCCATCACGTATTTTTGCGTTACATCGCCGCCGGCTTCACGTATCCCTTCTGCTATTTCATCCGCTATAGCCTCGGTGTTGCCTGTCATGCTTGCGAAAATCATGACGATCTTTGACATGGTAATCCCTCCACGATAATATTTTTACAAGACACTTAATTGATAATGATTATTATTATCAATAAATTAGTGCCGTTGTAAATGATAATGATTATCAATGATCTTGTCAACACTTTCCTTTCTATCCATCTATGCATTAAAGAAACAACAAAAGCCCCTCAAACCATCCAAAATGGTTAAGGGGCTCTTACATTCGAAATTTAGTTATTGCCTCGGAACAGATTACTTATCAAAGTTACTTCTGCCGCGATTGCGAAGGAAAGTCGGAATATCCAGCTGATCGTTGGAGGTTTGTCCACCGAACGGACGGAGATTGTTTAACCCTCCGCGGTTATCATTGGCCGCTGCATCACTCGAAGGCGAACTGCTGCTTGCAGGCTTGCGCACTTGCTGAGTCTCAGTCTTATGCTCGAATCCTGTTGCAATGACCGTAACTTGAATTTCATCCTTAAATTTCTCGTCGATAACAGCACCGAAGATCATGTTTACTTCCAAATCGGAAGCTGAAGCTACGATATCGGCTGCTTCGTTCACTTCATACAAGGAAAGGTTGATTCCACCCGTAATGTTCATCAGAACGCCTCTCGCTCCATCGATCGAGGTTTCAAGAAGCGGGGATTGAATAGCCTTTTTGGCGGCTTCGGCTGCTCTATTCTCACCTGTAGCAACACCGATTCCCATCAGAGCGGAGCCGCGCTCCGTCATGATTGTTTTCACGTCCGCAAAGTCCAGGTTGATTAGTCCCGGAACGGCGATCAAGTCGGAAATCCCTTGAACCCCCTGACGAAGCACGTTATCCGCAACACGGAAAGCTTCGAGCATCGGAGTTTTCTTGTCGACAATTTCCAGCAACCGGTCATTCGGAATGACGATCAGCGTATCTACCTTTTCCTTCAGAGCTGCAATTCCTTGCTCCGCCTGCATAGCACGCTTACGTCCTTCAAAAGTGAACGGTCTGGTTACAACGCCAACCGTTAAAGCTCCGCATTCTTTAGCAATCTCTGCGATTACTGGAGCCGCACCAGTTCCTGTACCGCCTCCCATACCCGCTGTGACGAATACCATGTCAGCGCCTTTCAGCGTGTTGAAGATCAGCTCTCTCGATTCTTCAGCCGCTTTCTTACCTACTTCCGGATTTGCACCGGCACCAAGACCGCGAGTCAGCTTGTCGCCGATCTGCATCTTCTGATCCGATTTGGATAGCTGAAGCGCCTGGGCATCCGTATTAACGGTGATAAACTCTACACCTTTCACTCCGTTGTCAATCATTCGGTTGACCGCGTTGCTTCCGCCGCCGCCAGCACCGATAACCTTTATCTTGGCAAGACCTTCCATGTCCATATCAAATTCAAACATAGCCTTCATTTTCCCCCTCATTAAGCCTAAAAAGTCATGTGTACCTTAAATAAACTCACTCAACCAATTTTTAAAACGTTCCATGACCGAAGGCCTTTGTTCGCTGGTAGCGGTAGATTTTTTTGGATTCGAGACGGATTTTTTTACTGCACTCGTTTGTTTGGCAATTCGTAAATACTTGAAAGCGTATTGAATAATTCCAACACCACTGGTATAGGACGGGTCGCGTACGCCGATGAAATCCGGCACGGCGATTCGTACTGAAGTCGCTAATTCTGCCTGTGCGACCGCCAGCATTCCTGGCATAGAAACCGTACCGCCTGTCAGCACGTAGCCTCCCGGCAGTTCGGAGAAGCCCAATCGCTGCACTTCCAAATGAACCAAATGAAAAATTTCCTGCACGCGCGGTTCGACGATATTCGCCAAATCTACCTGCGAGAATTCCTTGTCAACGTTACTGCCAATTCGATTTACTTTAAATACTTGATCAGGCGCCGCATGCTCGATAACCGCACAGCCGAATTTCAGCTTGATTTTCTCAGCGATATCGACCTGGGTTCGCAAGCCGATCGAAATATCATTCGTGATATATTCTCCGCCTATTGGCAACGTAGATGTTGCTACTAGATTGTTTTGTTCGAATACCGCGATAGTTGTCTGTCCGGCACCGATATCCACCAGGACGGTTCCTATTGCCTTCTCGTCCTTGGACAGGCACAGATGCCCCGCCGCCAGCGACATCAGGATTAACCCGCTAACCTTAACTCCTGCTTTTTCCACTACGCGGAGCAGATTATGTATGGCTGTCTTCGCCCCTGTGATGATGGTGGCTTCCACTTCAAGACGAACGCCTATCATACTGCGCGGATCGTGAATTTCATCCAATCCGTCAACCAAGTATTGGTTTGGCACTACACCGATAATTTCGCGCTCCGGTGCAAGAGGAATGACCTTAGCTGCCTGAATGACACGCTCGATGTCCTCGTCACCGATTTCGCGGTCCTCATTCGAAACCGCTACTACGCCATGGCTAGATTGCAAAGCTACATGATTCCCGGAAATCCCAACGTATACCTCTGTTATTTGAATACCAACCATACGTTCAGCATGATCGATCGCGTTGCGAATCGATTGTACCGTCTGATCGATATCGACAATGGCTCCCTTGCGAATACCTTCCGAGTCGGCAGATCCAACCCCTATTATATTAATGGCGCCGTTAACGACTTCCCCAATAATAGCACGAACTTTGGATGTACCGATGTCCAAACTAACAATGATGTCATTGCTGCTCAACCCGTGGCACCTCCTATGTCTTAATAGATATAAGCTTTGATGAAAAGAAAGCTTCTGTACTTATTCCACACGGTTAGGGTTTTCCCTCTTTTTTCACAAACTTTTTTCACACAAACTTGTAGCTAAATATACCATAACGTTAATTCTACCATTAAATCCCTAGATTGAGTAGAGCTTTCTATCAATTCCGGGTCGTTTCTTTGCCGGAAGCAGGCTTGACAGGATCCTTCTTGGAATCGGTCGAACCGCTCTGGGCGTTGGATGTTGTTTTCTTGTCAGATTTGTTGTCTTTCGGGTTCTGGTTCTGGTTCTGGTTCTGGTTCTGGTTTTGGCCTTTATTTCCATCCACTTCAAACGGGGCGTGGGTATCCACCTCGAGCAAGGTTAAGACACCCGTATTGACCTTATTTTCCTTCAAATTGGAAATATAAGAATCCAGATATTGCAGCTTCTCCGGCAAATAACCGATGGTAGTCACCACTTCAAACTGTGAACGGGTATACATCTTGATTCGATCCGGATAGGAACTGGATGGATCCGGCTTAATCTCGGAAATATCCGTCAAAGTAGATTCGGGTGCCGAAGCCAACGCTTTGCACAGCTGAAGCTTCAGTTCCAGGCTGTTCCCCCAGCCGGTCAGTATAGGCTTGTCCATAATGAATTTGAAATCTCCGGACATAGGAATCACGCTTCCGTCGGCCAATATGGCCTCAGGCTGATTCGCATTGCCGAACTGATAGGCGACGCGGGGATATTCCTTGACTTCAATATGTATCACACCGGGAAAATGCTTGGTTACTGTGGCGGATTCTACCATTTTCAAAGCCTTGACCTGCTGCTCTACGTTAGAGGAGGAGACGGCAAAAAAATGATCTCCCGCCTTCACCCCGGAGGCTTGCTCAATGGCATCCGCTGTAAGGAGCTCCTGCCCTTCTACCTCGATGGCCGAGATTTTGCTTAAGGACGATTGAAAGAATAGGATGCACAGCAGTGTGATGAAGAAGAGGAATAAGAACAGGAGCAGCCTTTTGCTGCTTCTGGAACGTTTTTTGGTTTTGGGCTTTTGGATGACGGGCAATCTTTGTTCTTGTTGCAAGGTTGTCCCTCCTGAGAGTTTTGCAGGATGCAAAACTTACTTCGTAAGCGTTACTCGGCTTTCCGAAGGAAAGCCTTACTTCGTAAGCATATGCTTTGAGTTTTGCAGGATGCAAAACTTACTTCGTAAGCAAACTATCGAACGAACTATGTAAACCGCCGATATCCCCGTCTAGAAAAAGAGGGGATAAATCAGCGGTAATGGTCATAGGAATCATATATAGATAAGTAAGATAAGAGCTTATTCGGAAGGTACCGGCGATACGCGATGAATATTGGCTCCAAGACGCGACAGCATGAGCTCAATCCTATCGTAACCCCGGTCAATATGATGAATCTGCTCAATCACCGTAGTTCCTTGAGCGGCAAGGCCGGCAATGACAAGGGCTGCGCCCGCCCGCAAATCCGTTGCTTCCACCGTGGCACCGTACAACCGGGGCACACCTTTGATGAATGCCGAGTTCAAGTCCAATCGTATATCCGCACCCATGCGGGAAAGCTCATCAACATGCTTGAATCTTCCTTCAAAAACCGTTTCTTTCACAATGCTGAGTCCATCCGCCAAAGATAACAATACCATAATCTGGGATTGCAAATCCGTAGGGAATGACGGATGAGGCGATGTGACAATACGTTCCACCGATTTAGGTCTCGCTAAGCAGCTTACGTTTATTATATCACCGTGAATGCCTATTTGAACACCTGCGCGCTTGAGCACGTGAATCGCAGACGTCAAGTGAGCGGGACATACATTTTCCAATGTTACATTCCCTCTCGTTACCGCTGCGGCGATCATCATCGTGCCTGCAACAATACGGTCCGGAATAATGCGATATGCGCATGGAGTTAAATTCGATACCCCTTCTATCGTGATGGTATCCGTACCCGCTCCTATAATTTTGGCGCCCATGGCATTCAAGAAATTTTGCAAATCTTGTATTTCCGGCTCCCTGGCGGCATTCGAAATCGTAGTCATGCCTCTGGCCATTGCTGCGGCCATCATAATATTCTCTGTTGCTCCGACGCTGGGGAAGTCCAGCACGATCTCGGCTCCTCGCAGCTCTTTGGCCGTACAGACAATCGTATTAGCGGTTTCTTCAATTTCAGCTCCGAGCGCCGTAAGACCGCTCAAATGTAAATCTATTTTCCTTTCTCCTATGGCACATCCGCCCGGCTGATAGACTTGAACCCGGCCAAAGCGCGCCAACAACGGCCCCATCAAGAAAATGGAGGATCTCATTTGACTCATCAGGCTTTCGGGAATGTGATGCGAGTTCGCAGTGGATGTATCGACGGTTACCGTATCTTCATGATGATCGGTTCGGCAGCCTAATGCTTGTAAAATGCCCAGCATCACTTGAATATCCGACAGGTCAGGCACGTTGCTGATTTCAATCGTCCCCTCCGCCATCATGCCCGCCGCCAATATGGGCAGCGCCGCATTTTTTGCACCATGAATCTTGATGGCTCCCGATAGAGGTCTCCCGCCTTCGATAACCAACTTTTCCAAAGTCCCACCTCCGATTTACCGCTCACCCACCACCAATACCTCGGGCACAAGCTTAATGCCGTTCTTTTCAAAAACGATACGCTGTACCTGTTCGATGAGAGTGAGCACGTCCTGAGCTGTCGCTTTCCCGGTGTTGACGATGAAATTGGCATGCAGCGGTGAAACTTCGGCCCCTCCGACTTTGTACCCCTTCAATCCCGCTTCCTCAATCAGCTTTGCGGCATAATGTCCTTCCGGATTCCGGAACACACTTCCACAAGTAGCCAATTGCAGTGGTTGAGTCCGTAAACGTCTTTCTTTGTAGGCTGCCGTAGTCTCTGTAATTTCTTTTTTGTTGCCGTACTGCAGCTGGAATACAGCCTCGGTGACGATCCCCGGTTCCTTCTGCAATAAAGAATGACGATAATCATACTCGAAATCGGCCTGCTGCATCGTTACCAATTCTCCTGTCGGGAGCAGCACTTCAGCTCTTAACAATATGCGTGACACATCGGACCCGTGAGCCCCGGCGTTCATATAGACGGCGCCTCCCACCGTTCCCGGAATGCCTCCGGCAAACTCGAATCCGGTCAAACCTTCCTTGCTGGCCATGACGGACAGCTTAATCAGGGAATAAGCTCCTCCGGCATAGGCAATATCGCCTTCAAACCGCAGTGTCTCCATAGACGGGCCAAGCTTGAGGACGATGCCGCGTATTCCTTTATCCGCAACCAGCATGTTGGAGCCGCGTCCGAGAACGGTCCAGGACGTCTGGTGCCGATGCAGCAGCTTGACGGCTTCGACCAGCTGCTCCTTCGTCTCAGGGATAAGCAGCACATCGGCCGGCCCGCCGATCTTCCAAGTGGTATGAGGCGCGAGCGGTTCATTCAGCAAGCATTCTCCGTATGCTCCGCTCAGCAATTGTGATATGACCTGTTGCATGGGAAAACCTCCTTCACAGAACTCCAGGGCATCCGTTTTGGGGCACAGCGCTATCGTAACGATGAACAACAGATTAAACACTATTGGATCATCTCGCTTGAACGCCGGCCCTATCATCGTAAAAGCTCGGGTGTCTGTCACGGTTATAGTGTAGTTTATGTAAAATCGGTAATAGTGTGACAATCGCCCAGACAGTTTCTTCAAACTGCAGGAGCCGCATTATTTTAGACATGTTTCTTCTATCAGCCGGATAATGGTATCCGTGGCGCTGTTTTGTTCGGTGGATCTAATGTGGGCCGCCATCCTTTCCCGGTTAGCGTACACGCCATGAATCCCTTCTATTAAGGATTCCGGAGTCAAATTCTCTTCGTACAGCACTTCCGCATAGCCTTTCTTTTGAAACGAAGCCGCATTCAACAGCTGGTCACCCCGGCTTGCCTGCTTGGTCAGCGGAATCAACAGCATCGGCTTGCCTAATGACAGAAACTCGAAGATCGACGTAGCGCCCGCACGGGATACCACAAGATCCGTCATAGCCAATATATCGGCCAATTCCTCATTGATATATTCAAACTGCTTGTAACCCCTGCGTTTGGCGTAGGCTTCATCCGTTTGGCCTTTGCCGCAAATGTGGACGATCTGATAATGCTCCAGTAATGTATCAAGCGAATCACGAACCGCGCTGTTGATTTTTTGTGCGCCAAGGCTTCCACCCATGACAAGAAGGACGGGCTTTTGCTTGTGAAAATCACACAGATCCAGGCCCCGATGGGCTTTTCCTTGCAGGATCTGCTCGCGTATCGGCAAGCCTGTGCATATGCCTTTACCGCTTTTGATGTATTTAAGCGCTTCGGGAAAGTTAACGCAGATTTGATTGGCGAAAGGAACCGATATTTTGTTGGCCAGCCCTGGAGTAATATCCGACTCGTGGCAGATAACCGGGATCCGGTTCAACCAGCTTGCCACAATGACTGGAACGGAGACGAATCCGCCCTTGGAGAACACAATGGACGGCTTAAGCTTGCGAAGCAGCCTATAGGCGTCTCCAACACCCTTAATCACCCTGAAAGGGTCCTTTATATTTTTCAAATCAAAGTATCGCCGCAGCTTGCCTGATGAGATAGAATGATAGGGAATTCCGGCATGCTGAATGATGTCTTTTTCGATTCCCTGCTTGGAACCGATATATTGAATGTCCCAACCCTGCTTTTTCAATCTTGAAATGAGCGCGAGGTTAGGAGTGACATGTCCTGCCGAACCGCCTCCTGTAAAGACGATAGTTTTCAAGCCGTTCACCTCGCATAGCGGGAAATATTTAATAGGATGCCGATAGAGGTTAGCATCAGAGTCAGTGATGAACCGCCTGCACTAATTAGCGGCAGCGTAATGCCCGTAACCGGGAACATGCCGATGACGACCCCGATGTTAATCACAACCTGAACGGCAATCATGCCGACAATGCCCGTTGCCAGCAGGCTGCCGAACGTATCGGGAGCAGTAATCGCAGTCCGCATACCGCGCCAAACCAACAGCATAAACAAAATAAGAACAAAAGAGCCCCCAATGAAGCCAAGCTCCTCCGCAATAATAGAGAAAATAAAATCCGTCTGCGGCTCGGGAAGATAGCTGTATTTTTGCCGGCTCATCCCAAGCCCTAATCCGACTAGTCCTCCCGGGCCGATGGCATACAGCGATTGTATGGCTTGGTATCCGGCGCCCAGCGGGTCCTGCCAGGGATCGAGGAATGCCGTTATCCGCTTTAAGCGGTACGGAGCGGCGATGACAAGCCCGACAAACCCGGCGACACCTACCATGCCTAAATACGATAAATGGAGCAATCTAGCGCCTGCCGCATAAATAATGAGAAGAGAGGCCCCTACGAGCACCGCACCCGTCCCCAGATCGGGCTGAAGCATGATGAGGCCGAAGGCCAAGCCCACTAACCCCAGAGGAGGCATAAGTCCCTTCGTAAACAGCGTAATTTTACTCTGCTGCTCGGACAGCATTTTGGATAGAAATAAGATCATGCCCATTTTCATAAATTCGGACGGCTGAATACCGAATGATCCGATCCCGAGCCAGCTGCGGGCTCCCCCGCGAATAACGCCTATGCCTGGAATCAGCACAATCACCAGAAGGGCAAAGCAGATGATAAGGCCGATTTTGGCGTACTTCTTCCAGACCAGATAATCTACATTCATTGTAAATATCATGGCTGCTATCCCGAGAACGGCAAATAGAAGCTGTCTTTTCAAATAATAGTACCAGTCTCCAAACTCATGAAACGCCAGTACGGCGCTGGCGCTGTACACCATTACCACGCCGATAGCCAAGAGCATCATCGTACATACCAACATTGTTACATCCGGTGCAGACCGCGCTTTTGCCATGCATGCCACCTCTTACCTTATAAAATGGTAGGGTAGGCTTGTATACCCCCCTCTTTAAAGGGTATGCACGGACTGCCTAAACATTCTTCCCCTTTCCTCGTAGGAAGGAAACATGTCCCAGCTGGCGCACGCCGGAGATAATAGAACCACATCTCCCGCCTTAGCCATCGCCGCAGCCTGTCGAACCGCTTCGGTCACCGTGTCCTGCACACTGTTAGCAGTATCGACCAATTTGATTTGACTCATGCCTGCAAGCTTGGCGACATGACTTATTTTCTCTTTGGTTTGACCAATGGCGACCAATCCCTTGACCCTGGTTTGGAATACGGGCAGCAGGTCCATATAATCCATGCCCCGCTCCAGACCTCCGGCGATAAGGATAACGTCCTGCTCGAAGGATTCTATCGTTTTTATCGTTGCCGTAGGATTCGTAGCTTTGGAATTGTTAAAATACAGAACCCCGTTGAGCGTTGCTACGTGCTCTAACCGATGCTCCACTCCCTTGAACTCCTTCAAAACCTCAGCGATGATTTCGATAGACACGCCGAACGTTAATGCGGCACAAGCCGCTGCAGCCGCGTTCTCTACGTTAAAGCTCCCGAAAATCCCCAGCTCTTTCACCCCTACGATACGATGGGTCTTTCCTTGAGCGTCACGGTAGACAATACTGCGCTCAGCATCAGGCACGTCATCGGAGAAGGACGGCTGAACGAAAACGCCATAGGACAGCTCCTCCTTGGTCGAAAAAGGAAAGACGGAAGCTTTGACTTCCTGGGCCACTCGACGGCATACAGGATTGTCCCAGTTCAGCACGGCTGTATCTTCAGCGGTCTGGTTAGCGAACAGCTTGACTTTTGAAGCTATGTAGTCCTCCATTGTTCCATGGTAGTCCAGATGGGTTTCATACACATTTAACAGGCAAGCCACTTGAGGCCTGAAGTCCGTAGTGCCCTTCAGCTGAAAGCTGCTCAGCTCGACTACCATATGGTTGTCGGGGCCGGCCTCCAAAGCCGCTTCGGTTAAGGCACGACCTATATTGCCTGCCACAATAGGCTTTAACCCTGCTTTATCCAGCATGAGCCCAATCCATGTGGTGGTTGTCGTCTTTCCGTTGGAGCCGGTTATACAAACCATCGGCGCTTTGCATACATGGTAGGCAACCTCGACCTCGGTAACGATTTCTATGCCCAGCTCCAGCGCTTTTTGAATCGGCTCGATCGTATAGGGGATCCCCGGGTTTTTCACGACAAGCTTCACGCCTTCGTGAATCAGCCCGGACGGATGGCCCCCGCAAATAACAGAAATACCCAGAGCCGTAAGTTCATCGGCCTCAGGGCATAAGTCGCGTTCCTTTTTATCGTTAACCGTGACGACGGCTCCCAGCTCATGGAACAGCTTGGCTACAGCGACGCCGCTGCGAGCCAAACCTATAATGACCACTTGTTCGTTCTGATATGCTTGTGGATGCTTCATATGCTACAACACCTCGTTTACGAATAGTCCGATTCCCGCCAAAACGATGCCTGTTGCCCAGAAGGTGATGACAACACGCCATTCGGACCAGCCAACCAGCTCAAAATGATGATGAATCGGGCTCATTTTAAATACGCGTTTGCCCCTTGTTTTGAAGGAGACGACCTGAATGATGACCGAAAGCACTTCGACTACGAAAACCCCGCCAATCAGTACAAGAAGAATTTCCGCTTTGGTCAATATGGCTACTACGGCAAGACCTCCGCCGATACCAAGCGACCCCGTATCCCCCATGAACACCTTGGCCGGATGGGCATTGAAAACGAGAAAGCCCAGCACAGCTCCTACCATGGCAGCAGAGAATACCGCTACATCAGGCATCGTATTATTTAATGCAATAATAGCATATGCCCCAAATGCTACTGCACTTGTCCCCGCCAGCAAGCCGTCCAAGCCGTCGGTAAAATTCACCGCATTGGACGTCCCCAGCATCATAACGACGACAAATGGGTAATACAGCCAGCCCATCGGGATCGTATAATCGATAAAGGGAATACGAACATCTGTGCTGTGGCCGATTTTGGCAAGCAGGATACAGACGATCACCGATACGATCAGCTGACCGAGCAGCTTTTGTTTGGCTGTTAAGCCTAGTGAACGCTTCAGCAAGATTTTAATATAATCATCCATAAATCCAACTAATCCGTAACCGAGGGAAGCGACCAGCAGAATGACCATTTCCATGCTCTTATCGGCAAAACGCAGCACCGCCAGCGCCAGAGCGAACAGGATGATCGTGCCTCCCATGGTGGGCGTTCCCGCTTTTTTCAAATGACCCTGCGGTCCGTCCGTACGGATTTGCTGTCCAAATTTCAACCTCCTGAGCAGAGGTATGCCCAATGGTCCCATAATGACGGCAAGCAGGAACGCTGCCCCCAAAGTGATCATGACCACGTTAAAATCCACAATTAAGTCCCCCTAAAACTTTCCGTAGGAAAGTTACATCGTAAGCATCATCAAACCTATATGACGGAAAAATACCCTGTTGTTGCCTATGATTCTACTTGACTTGTTGGAGCAGCGTTACGACCTGCTCCAGCTTCATGCCGCGTGAGCCCTTGACCAATACGACGTCTTCCGGTGCCGCGTATGCAGCGACGGCTTGCGCCATCTGACTCTTATCCTCGAATGTATGAACGCGTCCTGCCGGATATCGTGTGGCAGCCTCTTCCGATATCAACTGCGCCAGCTTGCCGAATACGTATACTCTATCGATGGTTGCCGGATTCAACTGACGGCCGATCTCTCTGTGAAAGTCCTCTTCCCGTTCCCCGAGCTCCAGCATATCGCCAAGAACCACGATCTTCCGCCGATAGCCTTGAAGCTCCTCCAGAAGGGAGAGCGCCGCTTTCATAGAAGTAGGACTTGCATTATAAGCATCGTTTAAGATGGTAAGCCCCGAAGGTGCCTTAAGCATTTCAATTCGCATGCCAGTCATAACGGAGGCTCTCAAGCCTTCCGCGATCTTGGCGGCAGGTATGGCAAAATGAATCCCCACGGCAATAGCTGCCAGAGCGTTTACTACGTTATGGAATCCCAGGAGTGGTATATAGAAGGACACGCCATCGAAACGTTCAATGCGAAAATGCGTTCCGGCTGCATCCATCCGGGTATCGGAAGGATACAAGTCATTGTCCTTGTTGGCGCCAAAACGAACGTGATGAACCCTTGTCGCTTTCATTCCGCCTTCTGCTTTCAGCTCAGGAAGCACCTTCTCTATCAATGGCTCGTCGCCATTGTAGACGAGCGTCCCGTCCTGCTGCAAACCGGCCAAAATTTCCGTCTTCGCCCTTGCGATCTCTTCCCGGCTTCCGAGCTGGAGCAGATGCGCCTCGCCGATATTCGTAATCACTACAATCTCCGGTTCGGCCATTTCCGACAAGAAACGGATTTCCCCCCGGCCGCTCATTCCCATTTCGAGAACGGCGACCTCCGTGTCCTCTTCGAGCTGCAGCAGCGTCAAAGGAAGACCGATATGGTTATTGTAGTTGCCCAATGTCTTATGCACCTTATAAGAAGCGGACAATACGGAAGCGGTCATGTCCTTCGTCGTTGTTTTCCCGTTGCTGCCGGTGATCCCTACTATGCGGACAGGCAGCTGCAAGCGGTACGCTTTGGCGAGCTGCTGAAGTGCCTTTAGCGTATCATCCACCAGGATTAACGGAACACCTTCCGGACGATTATCGTGATCGTTCTGCCACAGCGTTGCCGCCGCTCCTTTGGACATAGCATCAAGAGCGAATTGATGCCCGTCGAACGATTCTCCGATTAAAGGCACATACAAGTTGCCTTCCTGCAGCGTGCGCGTATCCTTGGACACGCCCTTTATCACAAGATTATCGTCACCATATGCGAGAGTGCCTCCCGCCATGTCGGCTATCTGCTTTAATGTACGTTTAATCATGGTATCGTCCCCTTATTGCTTCTTTGGCGACCTCACGGTCATCAAAATCATGCTTGACTCCCATGATTTCCTGATAGGTTTCATGCCCTTTCCCCGCAATCAATACTACATCGTCAGGGGTTGCCCGAGCAACGGCTTTTTGAATAGCTTCCCGCCGTTCGGTGACCAATTCGTATCGGTCCTCATGCAGACCCGCCTCTACAATACCCGGTACGATATCCTGCAGTATTCGTTCCGGATCCTCGGTACGCGGGTTATCGGAGGTTACATACACATAATCGCTGTACGCCGCCGTTACTTTGCCCATTAACGGGCGTTTCGTCCGGTCCCGGTCCCCGCCGCAGCCAAACACGCAGTAAACCTGGCCTTTGGCAAACTGCTTGATCGTGGAGAGTGCATTCTCCAGACCATCCGGTGTATGTGCATAATCGACCAGCACAAGAAACGGCTGCCCTGCGTTGACGATTTCCATACGCCCATCCACGGATTCGATCGCCTCCAGGCTTTTTTTCACGCCCTCAAGAGGAATTCCTTCCAATAAAGCGGCTGTTATGGCAGCCAGCGCATTATACACGTTGAATTTACCGACCAGCTTCATTTGGATATCCGCCGTGCCGCGGAAGGTTACGCAGCGGAAGCGTGTGCCTTTGGACGTGATCTCGATTTGCTCGGCCCGCACGTCGGCGTTATGATCGATCCCATACGTTATGACCTGTGCGGAGGTCAGCTTGGAATAATACTCCGAAGCAGCGTCGTCCACGTTCAGGACGGCGAAGCGGTGCTCGTCGGGATCATCCGAAAAGTCGTTGCCGAGCCGGGAGAACAAAAGTCCTTTGGCCGCTTTATACTGCTCCATCGTTTCGTGGTAGTCCAAATGATCCTGCGTCAGGTTCGTAAAAATGCCGGTGCGAAAGCTGCAGCCTTTGACCCGGCCCAAGTCAAGCGCATGGCTGGATACTTCCATAATGCAGTAATCGGTGCCGGCGTCGGCCATAAGCCGCAGGTTTTTTTGCAGATCAACGGCTTCCAGCGTCGTACGCTCCATCCCGGTCACCGTAGAACCGATTTTCATCTTGATCGTTCCCATCAGTCCAGTGCGGAACCCCTGATCGCTAAGTATCGCTTCGATCAAATACGTGCTGGTCGTCTTACCGTTAGTGCCGGTGACTCCGATCACTTTCATCTGACGGCTGGGATATTGATAGAAATGATTGGCTATGACTGCCATAGCAAACCGGCTGTCCTTAACAACAAGCTTCGGTACATCCACATCGACATCATGCTCTACAACCAGAGCCGCAGCTCCCATTTCTACGGCTTTTGCTGCATATTCATGACCGTCTGTTACCAAGCCGGAAATGCACAGGAACAAATCACCGGGCTGCACCTTGCGAGAATCGGTCTGAATCCCGGTAAACACCGTCTCGCTGTCACCCAAAATATGGCTTACTGCTAACTGAGAAGCCAGTTCCTTTAGCTGCATGAGTCCCCCTCCGTTTTTTACACATGGTATCTATTATGGACAAAAAACGCTCCGATGAAAAGCCCAAATTTTCATTTTCATAGAAAATGTTATTTTGGAGAATCCGGGCTGGGCGCGGTGTCCGACAAATAGATGCGAATGGTTGAGCCTTGCTCCACCTTGGCCCCCGCTTTGGGAACCTGATTGACAACATAGCTTCCTGTGCCGGATTTGGCCAGCAGGAAATCCGAGTTCATATCCTCGTAAATATCCGTAATACTCATCCCTATCAAACTGGGAACCTCCACTGTCTTCGTATCCCCATAAACATATTTGCGGTTAAGCTGATCCTTGCGCGGAGACACATTCATATAATGGAGCGCGTCCTCCATGATGTTTTTGACAAGCGGCGCGGCGATAAGTCCGCCGAATTGCACACCCTGCGGGTTATCGACGGCTGCATAGACGACAACCTTCGGATCATCCGCAGGAGCAAAGCCGATAAAGGAGACAATATGCTCTGTAGCGGAATACCTGCCGTTCACTACCTTCTGGGCCGTACCTGTCTTGCCGCCGACACGATACCCTTCTATGAAGGCGTTACGACCTGTACCATTCGCTACGACGCTCTCTAACGTTTCCCTAACCTGCTTGGAGGTTGCTTCCGAGATCACCTGACGAACAAGCTCCGGCTGCTCCTTCGCTACCAATTCTCCGGTCTCCGGGCTGTACCAAGCCTTCGCTACGTGGGGCTTAAAAAGCTTCCCTCCGTTAATGGCTGCCGACACGGCCGTAATCTGCTGAATCGGCGTAACCGACACCCCTTGACCGAACGAGGTCGTTGCAAGCTCAACCGGTCCTACCTTCGAGGGTTTGAACAAGATTCCGTTCTCTTCCCCATTCAGATCGATTCCTGTTTTTTTCCCGAAGCCGAAATTCGTAATATAGTTAAACAGCGTCTCCTTGCCCAAACGCTGCCCCATGGTGACAAAGCCGGGGTTGCAGGAGTTCTCGACCACCTGCAGGAACGTCTCGCTTCCGTGCCCTCCGCGCTTCCAGCAGCGCAGATTTGCACCCGCCACTTTAATGGAGCCTGGATCGAAGAAAGGTTCGTTCAAATTGACCTTCTTCTCTTCCAGGGCGGCAGCCAAAGTAATGATTTTGAAGGTGGAGCCGGGCTCATACGTCATCCAGATCGGAAGATTGCGATCATAGCTTTCCTTCGGGAAATCTCTGAAGCTCCCCGGATTAAAGCCCGGCCTCGCTCCCATAGCCAAAATTTCGCCGTTATTCGGATCCATCATGATAGCGATTGCGTCGTTAGCCTGATACCTCACCATCGCCTGATCCAGCTCGCGTTCTAGAACGGACTGCAAATGATTGTCGATAGTGAGCTGCAAATTCAAGCCGTCCCGCGGCTTTACATATTCCTCGGAGGAATTGGGCATGAGACGTCCTGCTGCGTCCGATAAATAAGCAATGCTCCCTTTAAGACCTGTGAGCAATTTGTCATACTTTAATTCTATGCCCGTCAATCCTTTATTATAAATATCCGTGAACCCAAGAATATGGGCCGCAAGGCCGCCGAACGGATAATACCGTTTATTGTCCTCGGCGACCACAATGCCCGGGATTTGCAGTTGGCTAATCTCGTTGGCCTTTTCCAGCGTAATTTTACGGCCTGCAGGCTGTATCCGGACACTGGATTGCTTCTTCGTAATCAGTTTATAGATGGAATCCTCGGTTACCTGCAGCTGGGACGCCAGCTGCGCAGCCGCAGCCTTCGCGTCTTTGATTTGGGCAGGGATGGCATAAATCGTAGGAGAGCTGATATTATAAGCCAGCTGTACTCCATTGCGATCCCATATCTCCCCCCGTTTGGCTTCGAACGGGATTTCCCGGCGCCACAGCTTCTCAGCCATCTCGGATAATTCCGGCCCCATCCATAACTGGACGTATCCCAGCCTTACAATCAATGCGGCAAACAGTATAGTTCCTACAATTAAAGCGGCAAACAGCCGACGACGTACCGTTACGTTCGATGCCCTCATGACCGATCTATCCCCTCCCGAAAGGTTGTCTAGATTGTTTCATATCCAGACTATTCGGGACAACCTGAGGATAGAACAAGCTTACCGGCCCGACTGGGCAACTTTTTTGCCTGAGGCTTCGTTTCCTTTCGAAGGATCGGCTGTTTTGCCTGTATCCTTCTTATCGGACTTGGTCCCGCCGGAGTCGTTAATCGGCGTTTGCAGCAATTCGTTATATGGCTTGAGCTGCAAAGTAACGACTTTGGTATCCCCTTCCGTCGACACGGTTTGCGAAGCGACATACCCTTCGCCAGAGGATTGACATTTGGCCTTGATAAAAGTACACACTTCGAGCGCATCCCTCAACGATTTGCCCGTTAAATCAGGTACGGCAGAATCGCCATTCTCCTGCATCGTTACATAAATTCGTTGGGTGGAGCCGATTTCTGTACCAGGCGCTGGAGATTGGGACGTAATTTTAGCTCCTTTGCCAATAGCCTCCACAACAACGTCATATTTATTGAGTGCGGTTCTGGCCTGCTCCAGCGTCATGCCGACCAAGTCCGGCAGCGTCGTTGTCTTCACTTCTTTTTCTGCGGCTTTTTGCTGCTGCGAAGAAGAAGGAACACCCATGTAACGCAGCGTTTGCGCTACAATCTCCTTAAAAGCCGGAGGAGCTACATCACTACCCAGATGGTAGTTACCGCCCAAATCAGGCTGGTCTGCAATAATGCTGACCAAAATTTTCGGGTCCTCCACCGGAGCAAAGCCGATAAAAGAAATAACCCATTTATTAGGAGAATACCCTTTGCCGCCCGGCTCAACCACGTTGGCCGTTCCCGTCTTGCCTGCGACACGATATCCTTCGATTGCCGCTTTTTTCCCCGTTCCGATTTTTTGGTCGCTTACGACCTGCTCCAGCAGCTCACTTACCTGCTTGGCCGTCGATTCGGAAACTACCTGCCTCACGAATTTCGGCTCAAACGATTGAACGACCTCTTTGGTACGAGGATTATAGATCTCTTTAACAACATGAGGCCACATCAGCTTGCCACCATTGGCGATTGCCCCGTAGGCAGCGGTTTGCTGGATAGACGTGGTGGTGATGGGACCCTGACCGTAAGTAGCCGTAGCGAACTCTACCGGGTTTTTCATATTCACGACACCTTTGACCTCACCGGCTATGTCGATACCCGTTTTAGCCCCAAAACCGAATTTTAATATGTACTGTCTCAGAAGATCTGTTCCAAGCTTCTCATACCCCAGTTTAACAAAAGCAACGTTACTGGATCGTTTCAAGCCCTCTAAATAGGTAATCGGACCCCAACCGACGATATTATGGTCATGAAGCCTATTCCCCGGAACCGCAATGGAGCCGGACTGAAACGTATCGTTCGGGTTGAACTTCCCTTCCTCCACCGATGCAGCTAATGTAACGATCTTAAAGGTAGAACCCGGCTCATATTGTGAAGCTACCGCATTGTTGAAGAAATCCTGCTGCTTGGATTCCCAATATTTGTTCGGGTTAAAGTTCGGAAAACTTGCCATTCCAAGTATTTCCATCGTTTTCGGATCGGCCGCGATGGCCGTTATGCTATTTGGATGGTATTGGTTATACACCTTCTCCAATGCACTTTCTACATAATACTGAATATTTTTGTCTATAGTCAGCTTTACGTTATTGCCGTCGACCGCAGGCACATAATTGACTTTCGCGTCCGGCAGCTCGACCCCGTGCAGGTCCTTTTCATAGGAACGGTGTCCCGGAATCCCCTTCAATTCCTTATCTAACGAGAGCTCCAGACCCATAACAGGCTTTCCTTCTTTATTGTCGTAGCCCAGCAGGTGAGCGGCCAGCTTCCCTCCAGGATAGAAGCGTTTCTGTTCTTCTATGAGCGTAATACCGCTTGAGTAAGGCTTTCCCCCCTGCTTCTTCAGCTCCTCCGACAATTGTTTGATTTGTTCAGCGACCTCTGCGTCTATCTTCCAGCCTTCATTGCGAAGCTCCACTTGGGGATATTGTGCAGTCGGATATTCTTTGGTCACGATCTTCCTTATCTTGTCTTCTAATTCAGCCACAGCCGCGGGATCATCCGATGTTTTCAATATGGCTGCCAGCCCTTTGGTTACTGCCGTTTGAATGCCTTTGGTTTGTATGATCTTCGGATTCAAGGCAACGGTATAGGCAGGGGCATCCTCCGCCAGTACATTGCCGTTGCGGTCAAAGATCATGCCGCGAACCGGACGGATGTCTTCCTCCGCCGCCCACTTTTTCTGCGCTTCAGCAAGCAGCACCTTGCCGTCAACGATTTGGACCCAATATAATCGGCCTACAATAGCAACAAAAAGGAGGGTAAATCCCCCCCCGATTAACAATGATCTCAGCTTCGTTTTTTTGTTCATCATTCATCTCTCCCAGTCAGATGATTACGGGGTTTCCGTTTTTTTCTGGTTGGCAGCCGTTGCGCCAGAGGTGCTTTCGGTGTTTTGCCGAGCTACCTTGCTGATTTGCTTTTCATCCGTCGGCACCATCCCCCATTTTTTCGCTTCTTCTCTTAAACGGTCCGGACTGGAAAGCTTGTCTATCGTACGCTTGAGCACGTTATTTTCCGCCTGCAGCATTTGAATATCACTCTCGAGCTTCATGATTCTTGTGTTCATCTCATAAATTTGCGCATAACGCCAAATAATCAGGCTGGCGACGGCTACGCATACAAGAACGGTAAAAAGATACAACAGCTTCTCTTGGACTGGAAGCGATTTACTCCGGTAAACGATTTTTTTCGTTTCCTTGACATTCACCTTTTGACCCGACTTCTGCTCGACAGCCAAATTCCCATGAATGTATGCAGGCATATAGGTTCTCCTCCTTCGCCGCTTGCAAAATAATAGACTTGAACTAATTTATAGTTTCTCAGCGATCCGCAGCTTAGCCGAACGGGCTCTTGGATTGGCTTCCAGCTCTACCTTGCCGGCTTCAATAGGCTTACGGTTAACCAGCTTGACGATTCCTTTGCTGCCGCAAACACATAGCGGAAAATCCGGCGGGCATGTGCAGCGTTCAACATACTTGGCAAAGGTTTGCTTACAAATCCGATCCTCCAGCGAGTGGAACGTAATAACCGCTACGCGTCCACCCGGTGCCAGACAGCGAATGGATTGCTCCAGCGCCTCCTCGAATGCCCCCAGCTCATCATTAACGGCAATGCGCAATGCCTGGAAGCTTCGTTTGGCCGGATGCGGTCCGCTGCGGCGGGCTGCGGCGGGAATGCCTTCCTTGATCAGCTCCACCAGCTGTCCCGTCGTTTCGATAACACCCTTGCTTCTTGCTGCTGCAATCACAGCGGCTATGCGCCGTGCAAACTTCTCTTCCCCATATTCGAATAAAATACGGGCAATTTCCTGCTCCGGCCATTCATTGACGATTTCCTTGGCCGTAAGGTCCGTCGTCCGGTCCATTCTCATATCAAGCTCCGCATCATGGTTATAGCTGAAGCCTCTATCGGCTTCGTCCAGCTGCGGCGATGACACTCCCAGATCGAACAAGATTCCGTCCACTTGTGGAATCCCGTCTTTCACAGCCCTTGGAATATGACGAAGCTGATTCTCGATCTCGCGAAAATTGCTTCTAACCAGCTTTACTTTATCCATATAGGGAGCCAGCTTGGTCTTCGCATTCTCCAGCGCCGCATCGTCCTGGTCAAATGCAATGAGCAGGCCCTGATCATTCAATTGAGAAGCGATTGCTGAGCTGTGCCCTGCTCCTCCCAAAGTACAGTCAACATATACGCCGTCCGGCCTTATTTCCAAACCTTCAACGGCTTCTTCCTTCAAAACGGTGATGTGATGAAACATGATGCATAATCCTCCTGTATAGGTCATTCGGTATTTATAAATCAAAGTTAAAATCCACAAGCTTCTCGGCAATTTCGTTGAACGATTCTTCCGATTGTTGGGCATAGGATTCCCACATTTGCTTGCTCCAAATCTCGACCCGATTAGAAACACCGATGACGACGCAGTCCTTTTCCAATTTGGCGTGCTCAATAAGATTGTTAGGCAAATTCATCCTTCCCTGCTTATCGAGCTCACATTCCGTAGCTCCGGAAAAGAAAAACCGCGTAAATGCGCGCGCGTCCGATTTCATTAAGGGCAGAGCCTTCAACTTCTGCTCCAGTACACTCCACTCTTCCCTGGGGTAAACGAACAAGCATTGGTCCAAGCCGCGGGTTACGATGAATGAGGGTCCAAGGGCTTCGCGAAATTTAGCCGGCACGATCATGCGTCCTTTATCATCGATGCTGTGCTGGTATTCGCCCATGAACATGTCAACCCTCACCCCTTTCCACCACTTTACCCCACTTTCCACCACTTGTATAGTTAGTTTTCTCCACAAAAACAAAAAATCCTGCTACAGAGCAGGATTTCACAAAATATTTTCATCTTAGGCTTCCGGCCCTTCTTCATCGTTCGACGAAATTTGAATGGATTCTCGGTTTTCTTCCGTCAGTTTTTTTCTTAATTCGAGCTGTTTCTTCTTTCTCGACCTACGAACGAGCAGGGTGGGGATCAGGATGACAGCCAGCACGATGGCTACAGGCAATACGGCCGCGGCCACAATGACGATCCACTGAAGAATGACGGACAGTACGGCGGTGCTGCCGCTCCATGCCGAGGCAGCCCTTTGAACCAGCGGCCCGCCTTCCTGGCCTTTGATGACAGCCGCAGAGCCCATCTTTTGAACCAATCGAAGCTCAATAGTGGAATAAGAAACATTTTGCTCCAAATATCTCATTCTCCCTTTGATGCGCTCAATCTCCTCCTGCACCTTACCAAGCTCATTGGAGAAAGCAAGCAGCTCGTCGGTTTTCGAAGCTTTCTCCATAAAGGCGACCAAACGCTTCTCCACAACCTGCTTCGCATTTAACCGGGCTGTCAAATCCACATATTCCTCCGACACGTCCTGTCCCTGCACGCTTTTTTGGGATGTGGGGTGAATCTTCTCCAATTGATTCAGCAAGGAGCTGAAGCCATTCGCCGGGACCTTGATGACGAAATTCCCGCTTTTCTCATAAGCCGTCTCGCTCTGGTTGAACTGGAGCACGTAGCCACCCGATTGCCTCACGGCATCTTCGATTAACTGCTGGAACTCCTCGTACTTGTCTACCTGCATGGTCATGCTGGCTCTGTAAATGATTTTGCGGTCCGGCGCATCAACCGACGTGAGGCTGGTTCCGTTGTAGCTGTCAGGTGCCTGGGCAGGCACGGAGGCAGCCTGTGGTTCCGCCCTGTTACCCTCGGCGCCCGACACAGCTAAAGCTGAGCTTTGATTCGAATCCGTTTTGATGGATTTGGCACTATCACTTGCCCCCGCAGAATATTCCGAGCTTTTGCTCTGATCTGCGGCTCCGCAGCCTGTTAGGACGACAGCCAGCAAAGCGGCTATTGCCCATTTTTTCCAACCGTGCTTCGATATTGCCGGTACTCTATCCCCCTTAACCCTCATACACGATCCCCCCTATGGAATCTTCCTATATACGCCGCAACCGGCGATACTTTATAAACGAGGAGAATCGTGAGTTTGTTGCATAAATTTGGGAGTGATGCATTTTTTAGTATTCGTATGTGAAAACCAACCGCCTTTGCGGGTGTGTTGTCTCCTAGTCTGCTAATTTCCCGCGAAGTGAGGCCATGTTTTCACTTTGTGGGGGCCGATATTCATATAGTTAAAAAGCCTTCCCATAAGGGAAGGCTTCACCTTTCATTAATGCTCGGTCCAGCTGTCCAAATAAGATTTTTGCTCTTCAGACAACGTATCGATGGAAACGCCCATGGATTCCAGTTTGAAACGGGCTACTTGCTCATCAAGCTCGTAAGGCACGTTAACGACCTTTTGACCGATTTGCTTGTAATTGTCATTCACATATTTCAGAGACATGGCTTGCAGCGCGAAGGTCATATCCATAATTTCCGCCGGATGACCGTCTCCTGCAGCCAGGTTCACCAGACGGCCTTCGGCGATCAGGTAGAACTTGCGTCCATCCTTCAACGTATACTCTTCAATGTTGCGGCGAACCGTACGCTTGGATACAGACAGCGCATCCAGCTCAGGTTTGTTCACTTCTACATCAAAGTGGCCGGCGTTCGATAGAATCGCTCCATCCTTCATCACTTCGTAGTGCTCTCCGCGGATGACATCGCGGTTACCCGTAACCGTAACGAAGAAATCCCCAATCTTGGCCGCTTCCTTCATGGACATAACAGCAAATCCGTCCATATAGGCTTCAACCGCTTTAATGGCATCGATTTCGGTTACGACTACATTGGCGCCAAGACCTTTAGCCCGCATAGCCACCCCTTTACCGCACCAGCCGTAGCCTACAACGACGACCGTCTTGCCTGCAACAACCAGGTTAGTTGTACGGTTAATGCCATCCCAGACGGATTGACCGGTTCCGTAGCGGTTGTCGAACAAATATTTGCAATAGGCATCATTAACTGCAACCATCGGGAACTGCAATTGGCCGTCTTTTTCCATAGCTTTCAAACGCAGAATGCCCGTCGTCGTTTCTTCGGCGCCGCCGCGAACGTTCTTGAGCAGATCCTTACGCTCGGAGTGCAGAATGGATACAAGGTCGCCGCCGTCGTCAATGATCAGGTCCGGTTCGGTTTCCAGGGTTTTGATCAACAATTCCTTGTACTCCTGAGGCTCAGGATTGTACTTGGCGAATACAGTGATGCCGTCTTCCACAAGAGCCGCACATACGTCATCCTGTGTCGAGAGCGGGTTGCTTCCGCAAATGGTAACGTCAGCGCCTCCGGCTTGAACCACTTTAGCCAGATAAGCGGTTTTGGCTTCAAGGTGCAAAGAGATCGCAACCTTCAAGCCTTTAAAAGGCTGCTCTTTCTCAAATTGCTCGCGGATCCGGTTCAATACCGGCATGTGGGCATTCACCCAGTCGATTTTCAAGTGGCCTTCCGGGGCCAATGCAATGTCCTTAATAATGCTGCGCTCTTTCGTATTCATATATCATCCTCCAAATCTTGTTTATAGGCTTCAGCCATTGGTATAGATCGGTTGCCACTCATGATGTCTTTATATAAATCAAAGCTAAGGCCAGTGCAGACCCGCTTCGCTTTATAGATAGCATACCTTATGCAGTCCGTCGAGCTCCAGCTCGCCGTCTACAAGCTCATATAACCACTCGGTTCCGTATTTATTGAGATAAGACATTATATTATAGACCCTCTCCTGCGGTTTCCCCAGAGGAAGCACGGATAGCCCGATCCGCTGGAACTGACGGAGCGAAGCGTCGAATTGGGAACGAACCGCATCGGCAGCCTTATGCTCCAGAAATCCGATTTGCTCCAAAATCTTGGCCATATTCGTCTCCCCCAGCTTCCCAAGGCCCGGATTCACTCCGGAAATGAGCTCAACTAACGGCTGATAGCTTTCTTTGAACTGAACCCTCACTTGTTCGAATCGCTCCTCGAGCTTCAGGCTGTCCTGCTCCTTCAGCCATTGCTGCTGCTTCTCCTCAAGCCGGTACAGCACATCATCCAAGGACAAGCCGTATTTCGTCATGTTTTTCTGGACAA
This sequence comes from Paenibacillus vulneris, assembly GCF_039543185.1. NCBI lineage: Bacteria > Bacillati > Bacillota > Bacilli > Caryophanales > Paenibacillaceae > Paenibacillus > Paenibacillus vulneris. The sequence goes on from NZ_BAABJG010000022.1 coordinate 178,709, forward strand.
TTCCTTCCATTAATGTCACTTCCACGCGTGGAATGACAATCGGCATCTTCATCCCCGCGTAATGGAATGCATCGCGCGTCAATCCCCAATAAGCAATTTCGCCCGGCCCGAGCACCGTCCCCAGCACCGGCAGGACATAGTCCTGCATCAGAGGCCTGGTCAGGACATTGTTGCTGAACCGCTCCGGCGCCGTCTCTGTCCAGTCCAGCAGCTGACTCAGAGAATACCGTCTTTCCTGTTTACGGTCTGTAAACAGCTGCGGATCTTCCTCCGAAGCATACAGCAGAATGCGTTCATCTTCATCGAAAATGAACAAATTCGCCCCCCGCTCATGCATCTCCACCTGAGAGGCGTAGCCAAGCTCATTCACACGCTGCTTTCCTTGAAGGTACGCCGCATGCAAAGGCGCCTGCTGCTCCAGCAGCCGGCGGAACATAGGCGCTTCGACCCGGCGCAGCGCAGGATCGTCTGAATCCAGCAGCACAAGACCGTAGGAACCGAACAGCTTAGCCATCAGCTGACCGAAGAAATCAACCAGCGTCGATGAACTGGCCGCTATGGTCTGAAGAGCGTCCATCCAGGAAGCCTTAAATTCGGTAGGGATCAAGGACGCATCGAGCTGCTGCAGCGCCTCCTCCCATTGCCCGGCGGAAATATCCAGCCGGCTGACCGAGCTGCGCTTCTCGCTCGCAGAACTAACCTTGATTTTGTTCAATTGCAGATCTTGCGACAAAGCATAGATATGATTGACCTCGTCGAAATCGTGATCTTCCCCTGCGATCCAGAAGACGGGCACTACAGGGCGTCCCAGCCGTTCGGAAGCAAGCCGCGCGGAGCGGATCAAGGTTACTGCCTTGTAGATCACCAGCGCCGGGCCAGTGAATAAGCCGGCCTGTTGGCCACCTGCGATGCAAAGCGTTCGTTCATCGCGAAGCTGCTCTATGGCATGCATCGCCTCAGGAGCGTTATGCAGCCGGGCATTGAAGGCGGATAGCACATCGGCGATTTGTCCGCGATCAGCTGCGGATTGACGTCCGTGATCCAGCCACTCCGCTCTTGCAGCCCATGATGAGCCATCCCATGGATTATAATCGAACAAGGTGCTTACCTTGTCAAATTGGTGAACATAATCCTCCGTGATAGGCTGGCTGGATTTCCAATGAATTGATTCTACTTTCAACAAGGCAGCCGCCTCACTTTACAATGATTTATATGTACCTCTTTGATTGTACACATGATTGGCACAATCGTCAAAAGAGAAAAACAGCAGCCAAACAGAAAGCCAGGCAGTTCAAGGACGACGTCCCGAACAACCCGGCTCTCATGATATTCCATTAATACAAATGGCAAGCTACATAATGATTAGGCTCTACTTGCTTGAATTCCGGCATCGAAGCCGCGCATTCCGGCATCGCCTTCGGACAGCGGGTCCGGAACGGGCAGCCGCTCGGCGGGTTCAATGGGCTTGGAATCTCTCCCTCGAGAATAATGCGTTCCCGAGTGCGCTCTACTTCCGGATCCGGAATCGGGATGGCGGAAAGCAGTGATTCCGTATAAGGGTGCAGCGGCTTGGCGTACAGCTCATCGGAGGTAGTGACCTCGACCAGCTTACCCAAATACATCACGCCGATTCGGTCGGATATATGCTTTACCATCGCCAGATCGTGGGCAATGAATAAATAGGTAAGGCCGTGCTCCTTTTGCAGCTTCTTGAACAGGTTGACCACCTGCGCCTGCACAGAAACGTCCAATGCGGAGATCGGCTCGTCCGCAATAATAAATTGAGGCTCGATCGCCAAGGCTCTCGCGATACCGATACGCTGGCGCTGTCCGCCGGAAAATTCGTGAGGGAACCGGCTGGCATGCTCCGAGTTCAAACCTACGGCGTCAAGCAGCTCGAACACCCGTTCTTTCCGTTTGGCGCCGGAATACAACCCATGAATATCTACGCCCTCAGCAATGATGTTTCCGACCGTCATACGCGGATTCAGGGAAGCATAAGGATCCTGGAACACCATTTGCATCTGGCGGCGAAATTCATTCAGCTTGCGTCCGCGCATTTTATGAACGTTCTCGCCGTTAAAAATAACTTCTCCTCCGGTAGCATCATACAAATTAATGATCGTGCGGCCCGCGGTCGATTTACCGCAGCCGGACTCCCCTACCAGACCGAACGTTTCCCCGCGCTTCACAGAAAAGTTAAGATTGTCGACTGCCTTCAATATTTTTCCGCCGCCGACTTGAAAATGCTTCTGCAGATTGCGCACTTCCAATATAGTATCCTTGCTCATCGCATTCCACCTCCCACTTCTACAGGACGCTCTACCTTCGGAGCATCGGGGTGAAGCAGCCAACAGGCAGCCGAATGGGTGTCAGTTAGCTTTGTATGCTCCGGATCGATTTCCAGACAAGCTTTCATAGCATAAGGACAACGAGCTGCAAAGGCACATCCTTTGGGTGGAGCGAACAAATCGGGAGGCGTTCCCGGAATAGGAATAAGCTCGCTGTCGGCATCCTGATCCAGACGAGGCACCGAACGCAGAAGTCCCCACGTATACGGATGCTGAGGATTGTAGAACAACTCGTCTACCGTTCCCTGCTCGACGACCTTGCCGGCGTACATTACGATAACGCGCTGAGCCATTTCCGCAACAACACCCAAGTCATGTGTTATTACTATAATAGAAGCTTCTGTCTTTTCAGACAAGGTTTTCATCAAATCGATGATTTGCGCTTGAATGGTTACGTCCAAGGCAGTTGTCGGTTCATCCGCAATCAGCAGCTTCGGACTGCATGCCAGAGCGATGGCAATCATAACCCGCTGACGCATACCGCCGGAAAATTCATGCGGGTACTGATAAATGCGGCCTTCCGGGTTGGAAATTCCTACCATTTTTAATATTTCAACCGCTTTTTTGTTAGCTTCGTCTTTCGATATATTATGATGCTTAATCAAGCCTTCCGTAATCTGCTTGCCTATGGTCATGGTAGGGTTCAAGGAAGTCATCGGGTCCTGGAAAATCATACCCATCTCCGAACCGCGAATTTTTTCCATTTCTTTATCTGTACATAGGGTAACTTCCGTTTTGCCGTCAAACAAAATCGATCCGCCCTTAATGACGCTTGGAGGCGACGGAATCAGTCTCATGATCGTTTGCGCCGTAACGGATTTTCCGCATCCGGACTCTCCGACGATCGCCAGCACCTCGCCCTTTTTCAATTCGAATGAAACACCGCGTACCGCCTGAACTTCCCCGGCATAAGTGCGAAAGGATACCTTGAGATCCTTGACCTCTAATATATTTTGACTCATTATTGGCACCTCCTGCTTGCGTTAATATAAGCATAAAGCTTTTTGGGGAACAGCCTGTTCCCCATTTATCGGCGTTATTTTCTCATCTTCGGATCAAGCGCATCACGCAAGCCGTCGCCGAGCAGGTTAAAGCTCATCAAGATCAAGCTAAAAACGATAGTCGGGAAAACAATACGATGCGGGTACAAACGAATCGCGCCTGCACCGTCAGACAGCAATGCTCCTAACGACGCCAGTGGAACTCGGATACCCAAACCGATGAAGCTCAAGAATGCCTCGGTAAAAATAGCCGACGGAACGATAAACGTAATTTGTACGATAATCAAGCCTAATGCGTTAGGCACCAAGTGCTTCAAAATAATCCGTGCGCCGCCCGCGCCCAATGTTCTTGCCGCAAGAACGTATTCCTGCTCCTTAAGCGTAAGGATCTGTCCGCGTACCAGACGGGCCATAGGAACCCAGCCTGTAATCGCGTAAGCAATAATAATCGTTTTAAATCCCGGACCAATGACAACGATCAGCAGGATCGAGATCAACAGAAACGGAATGGAGTATACAATTTCAATGATACGCTGCATAATATCATCGACGCGTCCGCCGTAATAAGCGGAAATCCCGCCGTACAGCACCCCGAACACCAAATCCAGCAAAGCGGCACAAAGTCCGATAGCCAAGGAAATTCTAGTGCCCCACCATACGCGGACCCATAGATCCCGTCCGAAATCGTCGGTGCCGAACCAGTGCTCGGCGGATGGCTTCAGGTTCTTGATATCATAGTTTTGCGTTGCATAATCGTGGTGCGAAAAAATAGGACCAAAAATCGATAAAATGGCTAATACTATAAGGGTAATAAGGCCGAACATGGCCAGCTTGTTCTTCTTCAGTCTTCTCCAGGCATCCTGCCAGTACGTCATGGACGGCCGTACGATTACATCGCCATGGGCTGTTCCTGTAGGTGCCGGCTCAAACATGTCTTTCGAAATTTGCTGCATCATTTGGAACCTCCCTTGGTCAGACGAATACGCGGGTCAACCAAACCGTACAAAATATCGGTCAGGAATAAAACAACCACTAAGAGGAATGAATAAAAAATCGTCAATCCGGTAATCATCGTATAGTCATTAGAATAAATCGACTGAACAAAGTGCTTACCAAGTCCAGGTACAACGAAGATTTGCTCGACAACCAGCGTACCTGTGATCAAGTTAACGAACACCGGACCCAGTACGGTGACAACCGGCAAAATTGCGTTTCGAAGTGTATGGCGAACCACAATGGCTCTTTGGGACAAGCCTTTCGCCTTCGCCGTTTTCACATAATCGAGACTTAATACGTCCAGCATGGACGTCCGCATCAAACGAGCCAGAATGGCGATGGTCCCGAACGACAAGGAGATGGCGGGCAGTATACGACTGGAAGCTCCGGTCCACATCCCTGCAGGAAGCCAGCCCAGCTTAACCCCGATAAAATAAGAAAGCAACGGTGCAAGAACAAAGGACGGAATCGAAATCCCTACGACAGCTGTAAACATCGCGCCGATGTCCCAGCCTTTATTGTGATTAAGGGAAGCAATAATACCCAGGATAAGTCCAACTACGATAGCGATACATAACGCCCACAGACCCAATTCGAGGGATGCAGGAAAGCCTTGTGCGATGATTTCTGTTACTTTACGGGTTGGAAAGGCGTAAGAAACCCCCAAATCTCCATGAATAACATTATTAAGATACTTCAAATACTGCTCCCACAACGGTTTGTCCAACCCATATTGTGCATATAAAAGTTGCTTCTGCTCAGCAGTAAGTTTTAATGAGTCTTCACCGAACGGATCACCCGGCAAATTTTTCATCAGCACAAAGGTGAACGTAATGATCAGCCACAGGGTAACCACCATATAGACTAAACGACGTAACGTGTAGCGAAGCATATTACACCTCCTGTACTTTGTTAAAGAAATGCGCTGGTCACGCACCCCATAAAAGACTTGCAACCGCAGGATTGCGGTTAATGGTAGTCCACCAAACAGTTGGGCCGTATTTCTATGGAGCCGAACTGCTTCGCAAGCATAGACGTAGTAAAGCCAAGACTATGTTTGCGAAACAGTTCCGCATCTTTCCACTTTAGACAGCTCAATCGGGCAGCTCGCCAATAAGAAAGGGCCGTTCCAAACGGCTGCAGAACGGCCCTATGACGAACGTATAACTTGGTTGCTCGCGTTCTTACTTAATGGATACCCATTTCAATTCCCATTCTTTCGACATAGCCGGAAGGATCAGTCCGTCGACATTCACCTTTTTAGCATAAGGTCTTGTACGGAAATAAAGAGGGCTCAACGGCATGTCGTTCATCAATGTTTTCTCTGCATCAATAAGCATTTTGGAACGTTTAGCCAAATCAACTTCTTTATCTGCACCTTTTACTAATTCATCATACACCGGATTGCTATATCCCATATAGTTGAAAGATTTGTTATCTGATACCCACATGTCGAGGAACGTCATTGGATCGTTATAATCCGCGCCCCACAGACCGATCAAAGTATCAAAGTTGCCTTCCTGCATATTTTTCACGCGAAGCGCGAACGGCAACGGCTCACCAGTAACATCTACTCCCAGATTTTGCTTCCATTGAGCTTGAATGAACTCGATGGTTTTCTTGGAGCTATCTGTATCGTCAGATGTCAGCTTGAATGGAGGCAGCGAGGTCATATTCAGTTCTTTCAAGCCTTCAGCCAGCAAGGCTTTAGCTTTTGCAGGATCAAAGGCCGGCTGCGTATCGCCCGCTACTTTACGGAACTCTTGCTTGTTACCGTCACTAACAGTTCCTGGTACCAGGCCAGTGGAAGGAATGGATGCTCCGCCCAGAACGGTTTCGTTCAACGCTTTACGGTCAATAGCCATACCAAGCGCTTGACGCACCTTTGCGTTAGCAAATGCCGGTACTTTTTTCACCTGGAACATCACATAGGACGAAACGAATTCTTTTTTGAGCGTCAATTCCGGCTTACCTTCGTACATTTTGAATTGATCGCCTTTTAATTCAGTCAAGTCAACTTGGTTTGTTTCAAACATGTTCAGGGACGTATTGGCGTCTTTTACAACGTTAACCGTGACCTTGTTCAATTTCACGTTCGCTGCATCCCAATATTTGTCGTTCTTAACCAGCGTCAATTGCTGTTCATGATCCCATTTTTCCAGCTTGAACGGTCCGGCACCGATAACTTTATCTGCATCAGCACCGTACTTATCTCCTTGCGCTTTAACAAAATCAGGCTTTTGAGGGAAGAATAACGGCATCGAGAGTTGGTCTGTAAAGAAAGCGACCGGTTTTTCCAAAGTAATGACCAGCGTCTTATCATCCTTAGCTTGAACGCCTACTTCCGCCTTTTTCGCTTCAATCTCTTCAGGCTTAGCTTTTGTCAAGGCCGCTCCGCCTTTGATCCATGAAAGCATAGAAGCATATTTCGCTTTAGTTGTAGGGTCCAGCGTACGTTTGTAAGCATACTCAAAGTCGCTTGCTTTCAAAGGCGTTCCATCCGCCCAAGTCAAACCATCACGCAAAGTAATTGTGTATACCAAGCCGTCAGGAGAAATGTTCGGCATGTCTTTAGCTAGAGCCGGTTGAGGCTTTCCATCCTTGTCCAGACGATACAATCCCTCGTTAATGGCATTCAAAATCGTAAATGTCGGATTCGTTGTAGCAATAGAGCTATCCAATGCTGGCGGTTCCGCAGACAAGTTAATTCTGAATTCTTGCGCCGGAGCTTTTGTATCTGTTCCCCCAGCTTGGTTTTTCGTATTGTCCGTCGAGCATCCTACTGCTGTACCCAGCATGGCAGTAACCGTCGCCAACACGAGAAGTTTGTTCAACTTCATAATCGTTCCTCCCTTGTTTAATATGTAATTATATGGTAACTCAAAGTTATGTCAGATAACCTAACCTTAAGTTTACACACAAGAATGATAAATGAATTATTGAGAAAAGTAAATAGTTTAAATAGTAAAATAATCTCTTCGTGAAACCGTTACCAATATAAAATTATACGACCAAAGGTCAATTTTCTCTAGCAGAATATACTGGTAATGTCCAATATTGGTATTATTTGTTAAATACGCGGATCAGGAGCCTTGTACTAGGTTCCTGATAGATGGGTCTACTATCGGGTTAACATCGCGATTATTATTTCCTCCAATGCTGCGTTTATACCATAGGTATCCTCCATTGGATTCGCAATCCGCGAACACTACAGCGAGGTATCGTGATTGATGGGCTTCTCCATAATGTTCTTTACCTCATCCAGATCGTCCGTTTTCCCTAATGCCCACATCAATTTTGGAACGATAGCTTCCGTGTTCATATCGCCGGATAAAATGATTTTATCTTGAGCGACCTTACGGCCGACCTCATACAAGTTCAGATCTTCTCCCTCTTCCAAGCATTGAGTGGATATAACCACGGCAATCCCCGAAGAGATTAACTCTCTTACCTTGGGCAGCAAGTCCCTGCCTTGGAAAGGAATCCCCCCATTGCCAAAACTCTCAATAATGACGCCTTTATAAAGGGGTTTCAACTGACTGAACAATTCCGGCTTAGTACCCGGCAGAAGCTTTAACAAAAACACGTCCGGGCATAACGATGCGTCAAGCTTCAGCTTCCTGCTGCTCTTTGCCGGCTTGGCGTTGACGTACTTGATTTCGGACTCGTTAATGTATGCCACGTACGGATGGTTGATGCTCTCAAAGGCATCGTAACTTTTCGTTCTGATCTTCACAGCCCGTGTTCCCCGGATTACCCGGCCGTCAAATACAAGAAACACTCCGCCCGTGTCCTCACAAGCGAATCGAATAGCGTCCATTACATTTTTTTTCGCATCCGTTTTCTTGTAATTGATAGGGATCTGAGAGCCTGTAATAACTACCGGTTTGCTAAGATTTTGCAGCATATAAGACAGAGCCGCAGAAGTATATGCCATCGTGTCGGTCCCATGCGTGATTACAAAACCGTCGTAGTGCGGATAGTTTTCATACACAGCCTTGGCAATTTCCACCCAAGATTCAGGCTGCATATTCGTACTGTCAATATTCATTAACAGCTTGCTTTCCAACTGAACACTCTGGTCTTTCGCCTGTAAAAAGCTGACCAGCTCTTCAGCATCCATCCCAGGGGCCAAACCTTCCTCGCCTTGGACGGCGGTAATAGTTCCCCCGGTTGCCAATAAAAGCAATTTTTTCATCGTTGCACCTCAGATAGTCAAATCGTACGCTTTTTGCGACTTTCCTTGCTTATTATATTCGTCAAAAAACGATAAATCAAGCGATATTTACGCGATTCGCGAACTTATGTCTTGAGTATCCAGTTTCTGATGTTATAATGGGATTTGGAATAAGGGGGATAAAGGCAATGTTCTTAGATAGATTAACCGAACTGAGAAAAAGTAAACGGTGGTCGTTGCAATATATTGCAGATCGGCTTGGAATTGCAAAGAGCACCTACGCAGGCTATGAGTCAGGTTATCGCGAACCGTCCCTCGAGGCTACAAAGATGCTGGCAGATCTTTATGGAACTTCAGTGGATTATTTATTAGGCAGGGTTGATGACCCTAATGACAAGCCGGAGAAGCAGAGGAAGGAACCAATCGAGTTGATGGAGCTGAATCAGGTCACTTTAACCGTTGACGGGAAATCGCTTTCTTCTGTGGAAATTAAGCATGTCATTGCTTTTATCAGGGTTTTGCGGGAAATGGACGAAACTGCGAAAAAATAAATATAAAGTTACCCAGGACACCCCCTTCATTATCAGGTTATAAGCTTCCATCGCGTTTGCTGACAGCCAAAACCCCGTAGTCTCGCAAGGCCTTAGCTTGCCGCTATATACTTGCCTATGCCAATAAATAAAAGCAGTACGTAGCATGCCGACAATACAACAAATCCAAGCCTTAACAAGGTACGCGCAATTTTGACAGGATTGATTTTGCCTTTCAGCCGATTTTGCATATTGCCAAGCAGACCCCCGGCAATTAAGAACAACAGAACAACCAGCCAGAGGCCGAGCCCAGACTGGAATAAGCTCCGCGTCATTACCGACACGGAACCAATCAAAAATAAGGTCGTAACATCGATAGCTGCATAGGTCGCTTTCTTCTTATCGCGGGATATTGCATACACAATCCCCCATGAAGCTATAAAGGAAACAAACGGAACCAATGCCAAAAAAGTATACACAGTCTGCAACCAATCCAAGAATCCGTTCATAGCGGATCACCTGCTTTGCCTATATTTTTTCCCCATTGCTGTTCTATCGACCTCACCAATTGGTATACCGTATGATGGGTTGGCAGCGTGAGACCTGCTTGCTTCGCTTGGGCAAGCAGGCCTCCTGTAATGGAGTCCAGCTCCGTGAGCCTGCGGGCCCGAATATCCTGAAGCATCGAGGATTGATTGGCTGCCGTTCGCTCACACACCTTCAACAGCTGCTCCCACAAATCTTCCGCCAGCTCAATCTCGAGCCGGGCCGCCAGCTCAAGGCCCTCTTCATATAAAGCGCGCATCAGTCCTTGGGCGGCAGGCAACTGTAACAGCATCCCATTGGGTACCTGCAGAATAGCCGTCAACGGGTTAATAACGGAATTCATCAACAGTTTATTCCAAACTTTACTAGTGATTTTGTTCGACAAAGATACACTGAATCCTGCATCCTGGAACATCTTTTGCAGATTTTTTTCCAAATGCCTGTCCTGGCTTGCGTCATTAATGAGCGGCCCGATCCAGGTTTCCCCGCTCCCCGTATGCTCTACGCATACGGAATGATGCCGGAGCGCCCCTTCTGTTGTTACAGCCAGCCATAACCGATTCTCAGGTATGCATTGAGCTAAAATATCCGTATGCCCGATCCCGTTTTGAAAACATAACAGCCGGGTCTCCGGCTTCATCTGATCTGCGATTGTACGGGCAAGCCGTTCCGTCACCGCCGTTTGCTTCACCATCAAGAAGATCCAGTCAGGAGCTGGAAGGCTGTCTGGACTGCTAATCAACTCTTCCTCAGCGATCACAAAAGGACGGACTCTAATGTCTTGCTGTCCTGATTCTGAGCTCTTGGTTAGCAGGCGAAGCCCTTCTGCGGAAACTCTCTCACTTTGCTCACGGCTATGCGTAACCAATTCGATATGTACGGCGCCCGATCGAGCGAGAGAGGCAGCAAACAGCATTCCAAGCGCTCCCGCTCCTATGATTCTGACTTTCATTTCGCTTCTCTCCCCCAGGTAAACCTTTTCCTTCCATATTAGCAAACAAAAGCCCTGCAAGCCAAATGCCTGCAGGGCTATGCTTATTCTATTCTTTCCAGATTACCGTTAGCATCCATTTTGAACCGCGGCTTGTTCTCGTCTTCCTCCTCTACGAGAAATGCCAGCTTACGGGCACGATCCATAATTTGTATGAGCGCTTTGTAGTCGTCATTAACGACCCGATAATCGGTCTCGACTTCGTTAACCTGCTTATTCAAAATATCATTCTCGCTCCGCAGGCGGTCCAGCTCATCCTGTTTCTCGCTTAATTCTTTCTCGAGATGACGAATATGCCGCGACATTTCTTGATAAGTGCCTTTCCATTGACGCAAAAAACGTATGACGGCATCGATAGAGATAGACTCTTCCACAAACGCATCGCTGGGCTTCACTTGCTCCGAATGAGCATGGTCCAATACAGCGGTGTTGTTGGATACAGCCGCGTAAGCCGAATGTTTTTTCTGCTGATTGCGCTTTTGCCGCTGCGACTTAGCTATCTGAATAGCAGCCTCGTATTTTTTCCTTACGAAACTATTCCAACGAAAGCCGCAGGCCGCTGCCGTTCTTCCTATTTTTTCGCCGACTTCCTCAAAAGCGGTTAGCTGTGTACTTCCTTCGCGGATATGACGCAGTGTCACCTCCGCCAATATCAAATCATCTTCATCGCTCCAAGCATCTTGTCTTATAGCTGTCATACAAAAGCAGTCCTCCTAACCCCTGGGTATCAATCATCCATGCATCTATCGAAAGTAAGACGTGGAATGTTGCGTTACTTCATCTCTATGCCCATAGTAGAGTTCATAGAATCTTTTTCTACTATTTTGTATTGCCATTTTTTAATGGACTCATACATGTTTTTGTGCGGATTAGGGTAACCTAGGCATGCAAGCGATAAAATTGTTTTTAATTTCGTCACCGATTGGACGTTTACAGGCATTGACGCAGCAGTTATAATGTCTAATAGTAAAGTGCCGAAGTGAGAAAATATGCTAAAATGGCAGAACTTTCTACATAACTCTAAGGGGGAAGCAGAATGGATCGCATGTTTCGCGTTCTTGGATTCTGGACGCTGGTCATTGGTTTGATGGCGTTAGCCGGTGATATGATTCCGATGGCGTTGCTCTTTTTTGCTCAAACGGCAATCTTCGTACTGCTAGGGTATTTGAAACTATCCGAACGTACCTACATATTGCTTTTTTGGGGGTACATGATTCTTTCATTTACCGGCTTTACGTATTGGTCATTTTTCAAAATGTCCATCTAGTCAGGGAAAAAAAGGTGAGCTGCCTTATGGCAGCTCACCTTTTTTTTGAATCAGCACCTTGAACAGCTCGCTCATCTGATCGCTTAGCAGCAGCTGCCGGATCGCCCGGTTCCTTCGAGCCACAGGACTGAACGGATCTGTTGAGGCATGATCCTGCAGCAAATCAAGAATTCCGTTCTCCACCAGAAATTGCTTCTGCGTCATGTAGCTTTGTACCCGGAGCCCGACGGTCTCTCCCGCCTCCGCCAAAGCCGTAAAATCCACGTGTGACGTCATATCCTGCTCGCCGGGATACGTATAGGGATCGTCGGAGGCACTATGACTTCTGTAGCAGATGAAGGTGCCATTCATTCTATGAGGGGCAATCAGCTCCCTTGTCTCATCTCCATAATCCACCGTAATCACTTGTCCGCTCCCTAGCGAACTGCCGATGCTCCGCATCCACGCGGCCGCGCCGCTATTGATTTCCCATCGCTGGCCTTCCAGAAAGCTGATCTGCTGGCGTTCAATTACACGCAGTAACACCGGGTCCTCGAGTCTCATTAATCTCTCACGGAAAGCACTGGATGGTTCATCCCATTCCACATAAATTTCGTGCGGCTCTCCATTCCTGAACTCCATGCGGTGAACGGCAAACGCATCCGGAAGCTCATTAGACAAGACGATAGTATCTGTCCATGGGCCACCTTCGATCCATTCCGCTTCGCTTAACCAGCTGATCTGCCGTATATGGTCCTTACATTCCTCCGCTTGAAGCATACGGTGGTGCAGGCTTCTTTCTACGCAAATATATCGGACTCGGCGGTAAAGGTCCGGCGCTGTACGCTCCAGCTCGTCCAATAACAGCCTTGCAAGTCTTCCGGTACCTCCGCCCCATTCCACTATATTCAAGGGCCTCTCAGGGCCTAATTCTTTCGTTTGAGAGGCAATATAGCGCGCCAGTATCTCTCCCATCAAACCACCAATGGAAGAGCTGGTATAAAAGTCTCCGTCACGTCCAATTTTGCTTTTCCCATTCATATAGTAACCGTATTCCGGATGATATAAGCACAGCTCCATATAGTCGTAAAAGCGGATAGCCCCTGCCGGACTTTGTCCGATCCGTTGTTTAATTACTTCGATAAGCGCCTGATTCCCTGCCATTTTGATCCCCCTGTCATGTCGCCATGTGCCATGTTCACAGCATAGTAAAAACATACATCTTAATCACTAAAGACAAAATGAACCATAGTCGATATAATGAAGGTTGTTTCTGTTTCTTGAATTCAAGTTGGAAGGAGCCACCCTTTTGCAAGCCTACCGCAAGCATTTCATCTCTGTTACTTTACTGTTACTGTTGTCCACAATGATCATCCTCGCAGGCTGTACGGATCATAAGCAGCTGAAGCAGGATTTATTGCAAGCTGTTACCAAGCAGCAAGACATTGCCAGCTATCAGTTCGAAGGGGCTATCGAGCTGCATGCCGATTCTTCGCTGCTAGGACAAGCCAACCCGCTGACCGTATCTTTATTCTCCTTAATGAAGGAGAGCAAGATTGATTACAAAGGGGTTACTGCGCTTGAGCCGGCCCGTATGGAAACGAATCTTACGGTAACGCCCGCCGGAGGCTCACCGATCAGCGTTCCTGTTCTCATTAAAGATAGCAAATTGTTTTTCCAGATGCCACCATTAAATAAGCCCGACGAATATATGATGCTTCCTGTTCAGAACAAGCAAGCTTCTGACGCTGGTAAGGATCCTTTGAAAAACACCGGGCAATTGACGGCGAGCCTCACCCAGCAGCTGTTTAAGGACGTAGATCCCGAATGGCTGCAGGCTCCCAAAGACTCTGGCACTTTGCCGGACGGAACACCTGCCAAACGCATTACGCTGGATATTAACAAGAAGAATGAGCAGGCTGTCACAGAATACATGAGCAAATCGGTCATTCCCGGCCTGCTCGAAATTGTTAAAACCAACGGTTTGGCATCCGAAGCTTCCATGAAGGCCTGGTCTGCAAGCCTTGGCCAGCTGAAAATCAAAGCCCCCGGCACGATTACCCTGTCTATGGACCAAAACGGATTTATCCGGGAGCAGCAGTGGAATTTGACCTTTACCGCGGGGAACAGCACTAATGAAAACCATGTATTATGGACTTATTCGATATCTGATATCAATACCAATCCTGCGTTTACTATGGAAACACCGGCTAAGGTCAAATCATTGGAGGACCTGCTCCGCTTGGTGAAGCCCGCGAATACCGCTAAACCTTAAATTTTGCGATGCATTATTCTACTTCTTCTTTCGGGAAGAAGTATTTTTTTATCCTTTTTCTCATAAAGTTGTGATAATCTAGTATGGATTAGATCCAGAAAGGAAGCCTATGCCGATGAGGCACTTTTCGCAAGCAGCCTGCATCCTGCTGTCCCTTTGTCTTTGCCTGTCCTTTTATTCCTCGGCGGCTCTGGCGGCGCCCAATGAGGAAACCAAACAGCTTTTGCAAAAAGGGCTGACCGTCTATGAAATCGATCAGGAATTGGCCCGAATCGAGGAGCAGCAAAAAAAGCTTCAGCAGCAAATTGACAGCACGGGGCAGCAGCTCATCCAACAGCAAGCCCGTTCCCAAGAGACCCGACAGCATGCCGGCAAAGTGCTCCGTGCTTATTATATGGGGGACCGCGACTCCTTATGGATGCTGCTGTTTTCCGTCCAATCCTTCAAGGATGCCCTGTCGACCTTTGAATATTTGCAAATGATTATCATGAGTGATCACGAAACGCTTCATCGGTATTTGAACAGCCAGAAGGAGCTGCAGAGGCTTACCGCCTCGCTGCTTGAATCCCAGACAGCCCTGGAGCAATCCAAGGCTCGTTATATCGCCCAAAGAGAGCAGCAGGTTCAGCTGCAAAAGCAGCTTGACGAAGGATTGGCCAAGCAGGCTTCCTCTACCGCGGTCATACAGGAAATTACCAAGCTCACCGTACAATGGCAGGACAAGGGCGTTCCTTTGTTCAAAACCTATTTCCGTGCGCTGGCGCAAGCGATGAATCAGCTTCCCGAAATCATCAATGATACGAATGGCGGCAAAAGCAATCATCTTATCATGAACGGCTTTCAATATACGTTTCAAATTACAGATGAAGAGCTTAATGCCTTCCTCCGCTCCAAAAATCCTTTATTTCAAAATTTACATTTCCTGTTTGCCGATTCAAAAGTAATAGCCAAGGGGAAACAAGAGGATATGGAGGTTATGATCAAGGGATCATATGAGCTGGCGGCCAAAGAAACGCTGAAGGGCAAATATATCCGATTTCATCTAGAGCAGCTGCAATTCAACGGCTTCGACCTGCCCCAGTCGACCATCGAATCTATGGTTCAGGACTTTGATTTTGGCATTTATCCGCAAGCCATCGCTTCTTTCCTGCAAGTGACCGATGTTCGGCTGGAGGAAGGAAAGCTTAGCATTATGCTGAAGCTTGCGCTGTAAGGACAGGTCTGTCTAACCGAAAGGAGCTTCGAATGAAACCGATACGGAAATATGGATTAAGCATGGAGCTGCCGGAAGGGAAGCTCCCGGGCTTTTACGCACAAATCATTAAAGCATTGGCTGAAAAGTCGCCTCCGTTTGACCGTGACAAGGAGCTGCTTATCTTCTCCACACCCGGGGACAGGGAGCATGCTTACGGCATTATGAAGCAGTACAAAATCCCCTTTGATGAGCTGGATCTGCTGCTTCTCCCCGAGCCTGCCTCCCCTGAGCCTGCATTTACCGACTACGGCTTTGTCAGCCGTTCGGGACATGCCTATGTCTATCAGGATAACGTCTGCCTCTTCACCCTTGAAGCAGAGGACCCTTTGGCGGAGCCTGCTCCTGCCCGGCAGCAGATGGAGGAGCACTTGTTAGCCGTATGCGAAGATGGCAAGAACACCCTCTTCATAACGGATTGCCAATCGGACGAGCTGATGAGCGGGATCGCGCGTGCGTACCGCTGCACTGTCAATTTCATTCAGCTGGATCCGTAAGCAAACGGGCCCCACAACATCTTCATTATCAATGAAAAAAGCGCAGAGTACGGCTTGTCATAAGAAGCCTTACACTGCGCTTTATTGGGTTACAGGTTAAAGCAAATCTGCCGCAAGCTGAGCCAGGTGTGAGCGCTCACCGCGCTCCAGAGTGATATGTCCGCTGATCTGTTGGCCTTTAAACCGCTCTACGACGTACGTAAGCCCGTTGCTTGAGGCATCCAGGTACGGATGGTCTATTTGCTCGGGATCGCCCAGGAGAACGATTTTACTGCCCTCTCCCACCCTCGACACGATGGTCTTGATCTCATGCTTGGATAAATTTTGCGCTTCATCTATGATGATAAATTGCCCCGGTATGGAGCGCCCGCGAATATAGGTCAAGGCTTCCACTTGAATACTGCCTAGTCCGGCCAATACTTTGTCGATATCGCCCGGTTTTTTCGTATCGAATAAAAATTCCAGATTGTCATAGATCGGCTGCATCCAGGGCCGCAGCTTCTCCTCCTTCTCCCCGGGGAGGTACCCGATATCCTTGCCCATAGGGACTACAGGTCTGGCAATCAGCAATTTCTTGTATTTCCTCTCGTCCTCCACTTTCAACAAGCCGGCCGCCAGCGTCAGCAGCGTTTTCCCCGTACCCGCTTTGCCTGTCAACGTGACGATCGGGATTTCGTCATTCAGCAGAAGCTCCAATGCCATTCTTTGCTGCGCATTGCGCGCGGCAATCCCCCAGATCGGATCGTTGCTCAGAAACAGCGGCTCCAGCTTCTTCCCATCCGAATTGACCTTAAGAAGCGCCGACTTGGAGGTCCCCATCTCGTCTCTCAAAATAACAAACTCATGCGGATGAAGCGGATACGCCAGATTTAAAGAGTTTACGCTTAAATACCGGTAGGTGTAAAACTCGTCGATGACCGACGGATGGGCATGAATAGTTAAATACCCCATGTACATATCCGGCATATTCACAATCCGGTCCGACAAATAATCCTGCGCGGTTAAACCGAGGACATCCGCTTTGATCCGGACCAGCGTATCCTTGCTGACCATTATAACCGGCTTGGGGTCCTCCTTCTCCTGCTCTTCCAGATGATAGTTCAGAGCGACTGCCAAAATCCGGTTGTCATTGGTTCCTTCGGCGAATACTTCCTGCAGCTTGGCAAAGCTGCGATGATTTAATTCTACCTTCAGCTGACCGCCATTGGGGAGCTCAATCCCCTCATATAACCTGCCTTGGGACCGCAAGCTGTCCATCATCCGGGAGATTTGTCTTGCATTGCGCCCCAGCTCATCCGCATTGCGTTTCTTAGAATCGATCTCCTCCAAGACAATGGCGGGAATGACCACCTCGTTATCCTCAAAAGCAAAGATTGCGTTAGGATCCTGTAAAAGCACATTGGTATCCAATACAAAAATTTTACTCATTTGAGTCCCCTCCCAGGCTGGTGTTTGGTTGCCGTTATACATAGGAATCGACTAGTAAGGACAAACTAACCAAAGCAATTAAGGGATAGAAAGGAACGATCGATGATGAGAGTGTTTGTCTACTGTGTTGTGTTGTTGTCAGTATTGGTAGGTTGTAACCAATCACCTAAGAATGGAGCTTCCCCGACTAATGATGTGAATCGACATGTACAAGTGAAGCAAACAGCACCTCAGAAAAAAGAAATCGTCGATTCCCGGGCCGTCTCCGAACGTTTGGAGCAAATCGCCACCAGCGTGCCGCTGGTCGAAGGCGCCAAATGCGTCGTTTTTGGAAACACGGCGGTCGTTGGGATCAATTTGCCTCCGGAAATGGACCGTTCCAAAGTGGGAACCATCAAGCTATCGGTTGCGGAAGCTTTAAAGAAAGATCCTTACGGTGTAGATGCCATTGTAACAGCCGATATGGATCTGGCCGCAAGAATCGGGAAAATCAGAGATAGCGTTGTTAACGGCAAACCGATAAGTGGTTTTGCACAAGAAATGGCGGAGATTATCGGACGTATTATGCCGCAAGTTCCCCGAGAAGTAGAGCCGATTTCACCTCCTCAGAGTACAGAGCCTCAAATGCCGAATAAACAGATGTAGGATGAAGAAAAATCATATGGGGAAAAAGCCTAGAATAACCATTCTAGGCTTTTTTCATAGCATCAAAAACTTGCGCATCCAGCTTCTCGGCTGCGCGCTTATCATAGGTTTTTTCAAATTCGGGCGCGACGGAAATCCGCGAGCCATAGAACATCGCGTCACGTACCGCGGTAATGTCGATATCGTAGCATGCCAGCTTGAAAGGCACACCCTCCAGTGTCTCGGTTACTTGACGCGCTTTGCCGTAAATGGCATGAACGGACCCTTCGCCAATGTAGGTTACATTGACCAATTCATTTTGCCGCAGGTTCGTTACAATTCTCGAACGCTGATCGATAGCAAAGCGAATCGTTTCCGAATCTTTGGCATAAAGCCAGGAAACGGCATTCATGCTGGGAGATCCCGATTCGAAATCAATGGTACTTAGCAGGGCGAACGTATCTTTCTGCATAGCATCAATTAGCTGCTGCGGGAGAACAGTGATCGTTTCCGCCATGATTTCCCCTCCTGTGTCCATTGTTAAAATGATCTATATCTGGCTTTATTATAACACAGGTACTGCTTGGCAACCACAGACTGGCGTAGCTGCTGCAAGGATGAACCGGTTATGTAGCTCTATGATAGGGGGACACTCCTTTCAAACGGTATTAATTTATTTTATCGAGTGTGTCCCTTTTATATGTCATTGATTGTACTTAGGATTGGAATTAATGTCATGGAGCAGCTGTTCGGCATAATCCTTATCGAAGAAGAGCTTATTGGGAGCTCCGTTAACTTTGCAAACGATGTGAATCCGTTCCTCGTCATCTTGAGTTTCAAGCTCCGAAACGGCGTGATCCTCCCGCAATATTTCTTCAAAAAAAAGCCTCGTCTCCTCCGCTGCCTTGTCGTCGGGCCTAGCTTCGGATACAATCTTCATTTGCAGCCAGTTAAATAACGCGTCCTCTAGTTTCATGGGCATCCTCCTAAGGGCTTTCCGCAGGAAAGCCTACTTCGTAAGCGTATCCTGAGGGCTTTGCATTGCAAACCTGAGTCTGTTGAGAAACCTATCCATTTGCAAAATGCTATGGTATCTCGGTGAAATATTCCCCTCCGGCCGCTGTTGTTCTCGGAAAATATGGATTGTATATGTTGTCAGCGGGTATTTTCCGAGAACAAAGGCGGACGCTATTGCTCCTCCGGGGAATACCTCACCTGCCACCTCCACATTTTGTATATGACGGGTTTCTCGGTGACCTAAGGGCTTTCCGCAGGAAAGCCTGCTTCGTAAGCGTTACCTAGGGCTTTCCGCAGGAAAGCCTGCTTCGTAAGCGTTACCTAGGGCTTTCCGCAGGAAAGCCGGCTTCGTAAGCATAATCTAGTGGCTTTCCGCAGGTATGCCCTGAGCTAGACAAGCAGCAGGATGGTGTAACCCTGCGCATTCCATTTCTTCATTCTATGCAGCCACTCCAGAATCGGTTCGTCCACACCCACGTGGTCAAGCAGCTCCTCGGCCTGGGATAGCATGACATCCAACTCAGCTCCTGCAGGGCGCTTATCGATATAGGCATGTGCACAGTGAGAAAGCTCCAGACGGTCGGGGGTAAACAAGACAGGATCTCCTGAATCCAGCCGGAACGGCAGCTCGTCTACTCCGCATCGGATCTCCGCTTCTTCACTAAGCAGCAGGTTGGACTTAAAAGGCACGAGCAGCCGCGGATGAACAGACTTCATCAGCTGAAGAAAACGCTCTCTGTTTTCTACAGGAGCCAGTTCAAAGCGTTCGGGTAACAGTAAGCAGGAAGCTCCATCCATCATCAACGGTGCCAGCCAATAGCTTTTCACATGTTCACCCGCTTTCGTTACTGCTCTTCCGGCTGCTGTTTTTTAGTGCGTCCTTCAATGAAATAACGAATTCTGACAAGAAACATCAAGCCTACAGCAACGGCTAGGCACAGCACGATTGGAAGTGCTCCAAGCTGGAACAATAGCAGCATACCGGCGCCGATAGCGAGCATCAGGTAGACGATCGCTTCTTTGAGAATGGGAAGTCTGCGTACCTTGAATACTTTGTTGTACACGTAGCTGATTAATACCAGGATAATCAAGTATGTAATAACGGGATGCTCACGAAACCATTCGGTCATTGATGATATAACCTCCTTCAGGTGAGATACGCCCTATCTAGGACAATGGTAAGACCAAAAACGACAGCAAGCAAGCATAAACACTTTTGAAAAGATCTTTATTTGGTAAAAAGAAAGCTCTGAATCATCAGAGCTCAGATTGTCGAGAAACCTATAAGGCTTGAACTATTGCTAATATACTACGGTGGGGTATGCCCCTCCAGCCGCTGTTGAAACCCGTGAAAGGGATCAGATTTAGTGGTATTTTCACGGGTTTCAAAGGCGGACGTAAACTCTTCCGAGGAATACCCCACCTCCATATTTAGCAAAGTTCGCGCAAAACTAGGTTTCTCGACAGACTCAGCTCTGAATCATCAGAGCTTTCTCCCATAAATTTAAGCGTTAGCTTCAGCCATCTTGCGGTGCTTCTCAGCACGCTCGCGTTCGCTCTTGTTCAATATTTTTTTGCGCAGACGGATCGACTTTGGAGTAATTTCACAATACTCGTCGTCGTTCAAATATTCCAGCGCTTGTTCCAGCGAGTAGATACGAGGAGTTTTCATTTTCACCGTATCGTCCTTACCGGCAGAGCGGATATTTGTCAATTGCTTTTCTTTACAGATGTTAACAATAATGTCGGTATCACGATTATGTTCGCCGACGATCATGCCTTCGTACACCTCAGTGCCTGGTTCTAAGAACAGGATACCGCGGTCTTCAACCGACAGCATACCATATAAGGTCGAAGTTCCTGTCTCGCTGGATACCAGCACGCCTTCATGGCGTCCGCCTACTCCGGAACCGTAATAAGGTCCGTAGCTGTCAAACGCATGGTTCATAATGCCGTAACCGCGAGTCAAGGTCAGGAAGTACGTACGGTATCCGATCAAGCCGCGGGCAGGAATCAGGAATTCCAGACGCACATTGCCGTTACCGTTATTGATCATGTTAACCATCTCGGCTTTGCGGGTCCCGAGGCTTTCCATTACCGCACCCATGCTTTCTTCAGGCACGTCAATAATCAGACGCTCCAACGGCTCCATTTTTTGCCCGTCAATGACCTTGATAATAACTTCCGGCTTGGATACCTGAAGCTCGAAGCCTTCACGGCGCATATTCTCGATCAAGATGCCAAGATGCAGCTCACCGCGGCCCGATACGATAAAAGCATCCGGGCTATCCGTTTCCTCAACGCGCAAGCTGACATCGGTCTCAAGCTCTTTGAACAGACGCTCGCGCAGCTTTCTGGAGGTAACCCATTTTCCTTCGCGTCCTGCGAATGGACTGTTGTTTACAAGGAATGTCATTTGCAGGGTTGGCTCATCAATCTTCAATACAGGCAGCGCCTCAGGATGAGCGGGATCTGCAATGGTCTCTCCGATGTTGATGTCCTTAATCCCCGAGATAGCGACAATATCCCCCGCTCCCGCTTCTTCAATCTCGATCCGCTTAAGACCTTGGAAACCGAAGAGCTTCTCGATCCGCGACTGCTTCGTAACGCCGTCACGATTAATAACCGCTACCGGTTGTCCTTGCTTTACAACACCACGGTTGACACGTCCGATTGCAATACGTCCCAAGTACTCGTTGTAGTCCATCAAGGTCACCAAAAATTGCAGCGGTTCTTCCACGTTCTCTGTAGGGGCCGGAATATGGCTGACGACAGTCTCATAAATAGCCTGCATATTGTCGTCTTGCTTGGATGGATCGGAATCCAGACTGGAGGTCCCCATCAAAGCCGATGCATAAACAACCGGGAAATCCAATTGATCGTCGTTAGCTCCTAGCTCGATGAACAGATCCAGCACTTCATCGACTACTTCAGCCGGACGTGCGTTAGGACGGTCAATTTTATTCACGATAACAATAGGTGTGAGGTTTTGTTCCAAAGCTTTGCGCAGTACGAATTTCGTTTGCGGCATGGTGCCTTCAAATGCATCGACTACCAGCAAAACTCCGTCAACCATCTTCATAATACGTTCCACTTCACCGCCGAAGTCGGCATGCCCTGGAGTATCTACGATGTTAATAAGGTAGTCTTTATAATTGATCGCTGTATTCTTCGCCAAAATCGTAATACCGCGTTCTCTCTCCAAATCATTGGAGTCCATCGCACGTTCTTGAACCGTCTCGTGTTCGCGGAATGTACCTGATTGTTGAAGCAATTTGTCTACCAAAGTCGTTTTACCATGATCGACGTGAGCAATAATCGCAATGTTGCGTATTTTATCTCTTGAATGCATGTTTTCCCTTACCTCTCCTAAATTTGACCCTGTTACCTTGCTCTATGTTTAGAGCAGCCGGGGCCCGTTCCACAAAACAAGCGTCGGACATAAGCGCCGACGCTTGACATTTACGTTTATTATACGTGCAAATAGTAAAAAAGGCAAGGCAAAACGACAAGATTAACATGCCATTTACATCCTTTTTACATTCATGTTAGGAATGGTGCGGCTTCGGTCTTCCCGACAGTTTTTTCAGGACGCCGGCACCGATAACGATAATTACGCCCGCAACCGGGATAATCCAGTGCGGAATGTTTGAAAGCAGCAAGTCGGAAACCGATTTGTCTTTCACAAACATCTCTCCGGCCGTATAGCCGAGAATACCAGCCCCAAGGAAGACAAGAATAGGAAACTTCGTCAGCAGGTTCATAACCAATGTGCTGCCCCAAATAATAATGGGAACGCTCAACCCGATACCCAAAATAATAACGGCGATGTCGTTATTGGCTTTTGCCGCAATAGCAAGCACATTATCCAGACTCATGACGAAATCGGCAACAATAATAGTCCAAACCGCTTTGCCAAGTGTGGAAGCTTCCTTCACATTTGCATGACCGTCATCATCTATGAGCAGCTTGATGGCAATCCAGATCAGCAGGAGCGAGCCAGCCGCCTGCAGATAAGGCACCTGCAATATGTAAACGGCTATAACGGTAAGAATAAGGCGTAAGCCTATTGCCCCGAAAGCCCCCCACCAGATCGCTTTTTTTCGTTGACTTAACGGCAGATTTTTACTGGCCAAAGCAATAACAACCGCGTTATCGCCGCTTAATACGATATTGATTAACATAATCTGCAAGAAAAGCAGGAACCATTCTAACATGCGCTTCTAACCTCCAAATTCGCTATCCATATAGTCCATTCCACTTCATACGCTGCATTCGGCATCCCGTTTCGCAATCATTTAGAAAAAGCTTGAGAATTTGGACTCCTGCCCTGCATGAATCCAGACGGTTTCCGTCATTTGCGCCGCGCGGTCCATTTCCTCCTCCAGCCATGCCATTTGCTTCTCGATGCTCATAACTACCCGCAAATTCGGATTGGTGCTCGGCGACGGCGGAAGAAAGAGCGTACAGCAATCTTCATGAGGCTGGATCGAAATAGCAAACGTATCGATCGTCTCCGCAATGTCAATGATTTGCTGCTTCTCCATACAAATCAAAGGCTGAATAACTGGCAGGTCCACTGCTCTGCCGATTACGTTCATGCTGGCGAGTGTTTGGCTCGCCACTTGCCCGAGGCTTTCTCCCGTAACGATAGCCATGGCCTCATTAGCTTCGGCAAGCTTCTCCGTAATACGAAACATAGCCCGTCTTAATATAGTAATCAGAAGGTTTTGGTTATATGACTGATGAACCCGGGTTTGCAGATCGGTGAAGGGAACGAGATGAAGCTTGATATCGCCTCCATATTCCGATAGCTTGCCGACCAGATCCTTTACTTTTTGCTGGGATCGCTCGGAGGTATAAGGGTAGCTGTGAAAATGAACCGCTTCGATCCTCAAGCCCTGTCGCATCGCGAGGAACCCGGCCACCGGGCTGTCTATGCCTCCCGAAAGCATGAGCATCGCCTTCCCGTTCGTACCGACCGGGAACCCTCCTGCCCCAGCTTCTACCTGGGAATAAATAAGCGCCCGCTCTTCTCGGAGCTCCACCTTCAGCTCCACTTCAGGACGATGGACATCGACCTTGAGACCAGGTATAGCGCGCAGCACAGCAGCGCTAACCCGTTGATTCATTTCTTGAGAATCATACGGAAAGCTTTTATTCACACGTCTTACCGATACTTTAAAGCTGTCCGGCACCCGTCCGATCTTGAGCATAGCTTCTAACGCGACGGATTGAACGGCTTCAAGCTCCAGAGGAGCCGTAAAGACTGGACTGAACGAAGTCAGCCCCAGTATTGTTTTCAAGCGAAGAGCTATCTCCTCATACGGCTCGCCATTTAGCGTAATGTATACTCTTCCAAAATCGCGCTGAAACGTTAAGCGATCATAGGGCTGCAGCTTTTTTCTAATTTGCTCGTAGACCGTTTTTTCAAAACGGTGCCTGTTTTTTCCTTTTAACACAAGTTCCCCGAGGCGGAGAACTATCAAATCCGGTGCCATAGCTACCTCCGTCTGCTCTGAGTTGTCATTGTCGGCTTTAATTTTTCTACAACCTCACGCAATGCCCGGCCAAAAAATTCCGCATCCTCCATCCTCTGGTCCAGCGAGTAGCTAAGCCGGATTCCATGCGCCGCTCTTGCATCGTCATATCCCATAGCATGAAGCACCCGGCTGGGCAGCTCAGCTCCCGACGAGCATGCAGATCGGGTCGAAACATAGATCTGATGCTGTTCTAAAGCATGAACTAGAACCTCCGACTTCATACCCGGAAAAGAAAAATGAACGATATGGGGCGCCATATCCTCTGCGCGCTCGGATCCGCTCAGCTTAAGCTCCGGAATGGCTTGAATCGCCGAAACAAACCTTTCACGCAGTTTGGAGGTATGCTCGAAAAACGTTTCGCGGTGATCATAAGCGATCCGCACGGCTTTAGCCATTCCGACCACGGCAGGAACATTCTCCGTTCCCGACCGGATCCCCGCTTCCTGTCCGCCTCCCCAAAGCAAAGGTGTAAGCTCCAGTCCTTGCCGGCAATAGAGGAACCCTATACCCTTGGGGCCGCGAAGCTTATGTGCAGAACAAGAAAACAGATCGATTCGCTGTTTGACCGGGTCTATCGGCAGCTTGCCGACCGCTTGAACGGCGTCAACGTGAAAGACCGCTTTAGGATAGCTTCTTAAGAGCTCCCCTATTTCCGAAATCGGCTGTATTCGTCCCATCTCGTTATTGACGGCCATAATGCTGACTAGAATCGTATCGTCCGTCAAAGCCTGCTCCAAATGATCCATACGGACACATCCGGTCTCATCAACGGGCAAATAGGTAACCCGGAAGCCTTGATGCTCTAGCTGCTGAAATGTCTCGTAGACGGATGCATGCTCGATGACGCTGGTTATTATATGGTTGCCGCGGTGCCTGAACTTGCTTACAGTCCCTTGAATAGCCAAATTGTTGCTTTCCGTTCCTCCGGAAGTAAAGCGGATTTCGTCAGGAAGCACATTCAAGCACTTGGCTATTACGGCCCTGGATTGCCGGATCAGCTGCTCCGCCTCCATACCGATGCGATGCAGGGAAGAAGGGTTGCCGAAATACTTCTTCATGATCTCAGCCATCGTATCGACGACTTCGTCATAAGGAGGCGTCGTCGCCGCATAATCCAAATACAGCATGCCATATCCCTCCTTATCATAAAAATAAGACCCAGCTTAAGCCCCTTCCAAGAACAGGGCGCTTGCAGTAGGTCTTGGTATATTGCCGCAGTTAAGCTTCATAATCACGCTGCAGTCGCAGCACCTTGCCTACATAAGCTTGGGTTTCGCTCGGCAATAAATGCATCTTGGACTTCAGCTCTTGATCGTTCGTAATTCCTAAACGGTCTATTCGTCCCGGACCCGCATTATAAGCAGCTAGTGCAACACCGCGGTTCCCATTGTACTTCTGGAGCAAACCGGCCAGATACTGGGTTCCGCCATTAATATTTTGGGCTGGATCAAACGGGTTCGTTACCCCTAATCCCCTGCTGGTGCCATCCATAAGCTGCATTAAGCCTTTGGCTCCAGCTCCGGAAACCGCCCGCGGATTAAAAGAGGATTCCGTATCAATGACCGCTTTGACCAAGCTGGATTGAACGCTGTGCTTACGGCTTGCACTTTCTATTAAAGCTTCAAGATCTCCGGCTGATTTCATGCTGCCCGGCTTCTGTACGGAAGCATATGCCCCATAAGGCATAACAGGAACATAACTGTTCCGAAAAGGCTGCAACGAACCGGAAGAAGCGATCGTCCCAGCTGCCGCCAACGGTCTATCGGAGCTCGATGCCGATGAGGATAACAGACTGTTCAGGATTTCCGAGAAATTGGTATCGTCTTCCGTCGCAGTCTGCGCACTCGAAGATAACAAGCTTGATTTGCTTAAGATCTGAAGCTGAAGCAATTCCTTAATCGTTCTAGGGTCAATGTTCATTTCTGTTATATGCTCCCTATTCCCAGTTTCACCCCCTATTGTACACTGTTTTGGACTTGCCATCCAGTTCTTTTTGCACTAATTGTCAGAAACCTATGGTTACGTTGTTTCAAAGCTTAGGTAAACATAAAAAAGCACAGGATATCCATACCCCGTGCTTGGTAATAAACCTGCCATGATGAAATGATAAAATACCCGTTAAGAATAAAGAGGCAGCAGCAAAAAATAACCGGCCAATGAAATAAGCCCAAGGATGACGGACCAAACCCCTAATGCCCGAATCCCCCGCATGTACGACAGGCCCCCTATAACAATGGCGGCTGTGCCGAGCGTTACCGGAAACATAAACATTGACAAGATAGCCGCAGCTAGCGCCGTATACCCTAACCAGCGGCTTTGGCCGCGGGCTTCGGCCCCCACATCCGTTGCCGACTCCATTTTCCGTTTGGATGACTCCCTTGTATGAACAGGAGCCTGAACGGGAGGACCGAAAGTAGACGAAATTTCGGCAGCATACTCATCCGAATCTTTAAACGTGTAAGGCTTCGGCATCCGCTTCATGGAATCATGCCTGGACTTGGCCTGTGCCCTTGCTCGCCCCCGCTTCCTATGGTCAGTCATAGGTTATCCCTCCGATCTGCCTGATCGTAGCTAAGACTACTTCTTCTTCGGCTGAAACGTGTGGCAGCAGGTGCTGCGGACACTTCCCGCACGGTCTTGATGATCGTCGAAGTCTTGAGCGAATTCGGAGTCATACTGGTCGTTGGCGTGTTTGTCGATCTCAATCATGATGGATTTGGCTGCGCACTGATTCCCTTCTGCCCAGAAATTACAGTTGGAAACACTGCATCTTACGTCTGGCATCCATATCACCCCCTCCTCAATGTGCCCGAAGAAGGGGGGGCGCTATACTATCCGTATAGCTGGGAATATAGCACAAGATACATCGCATGGGACCATAACAATGGAGTAGCCGGGGTCCCCCAACGTTCCACCCATTGCTTGTAAATATCTGTCGGAGCATGTGGAACCTGCTCCGGCAAGCGTCCCAATGCATCAGCTTGCCGCACAATCCATTCGAGTGCAGCCTCCGCCTGCTCACGTCTGCCAGCCTTATATTCGATCCAGCCATACCAGGCTGTGAGCAGAATCCACTCGCCGCCGCCATAATATTCATCCCCTGCATATCTTCGGACTCCGCTTTGATCGCTTTTTAAATCCGTCCTAAGTTTATCCAGGGTAGCAGACATTATCGGATGATCTACCGAAAATACTTGAAATGGCTCACAAAGCCACATCAGACTCGCATCCACACCGGCATAACTGACCTCATATTGACCGTTGTCTGCCGGACGAATGCTTTTTACAAAGCTGCCCGTTTGCCGGTCAACACAATGCTCTAACAAAAACTTGCGGATGGACCCGGTAACCTCATCGATGGAAGGGTCATTGATATAGGGTCTCATCGAGGTTAAACCGCCATATATGCAGGCAAGCGTAGAGGCATGAATTTGATCGTTGCGTTCCTCCCAGCAATCAAAATTCGGCTGCATCCAGAATGCGCTCAAATACCGTATAGTTAGTTCTACGCTGGTCCGGAACGATTCCGGTACCGAGGTCAGTCCCGATTGGTTCCAATGCCACGCAAGCCCCCATAACCAGGCTCCGTAACCGTCCAATTGAAAATGCCCCCACTCCGAGTGTTCATCGTCACGGCCATCGAGGTGGTATCTTGTATGTAAAAATTCGTGCTGAGCAATAGGCTCGCCCCTTTGATGCTTTTGCAGCAAGGCTTCCACACGATCCTTAAGCCGCGTCAGCACTTGATTCACCCAATCATGAAACTTCGCAGAGCCTTCCCTGTCCCCGGCTATATCCATCGAATAAGCAATAAAACTGCCGTCCCTTAGCCAGCTGAACGTATAATGGGAAAATAAAGGACATGCTACGTAACTCCCGCTAGGATGTTGGTTAAACCGGATGATCTGTTTGCTGATTGCAGCCAATTCATGCATAGTAACGGCCACAAGCGTACCCCCTCTCTAAACAAAAAGAGATGCATTAAGCATCTCTAGTAAGTATTTCCAAGTTGGTCTATTTATACGCGTTCGCCCTGCATGCGCTTTTGCGTAATATAATCCGTTTCATAATAAGCCAAGTCTTCACGAAGCGTCTCAAAAATTTTGGACAGCTCGATAGTCAGGTCACGAACGGCCCGAACCGGCTTTTTGCGGAAGCGGATCGCATCTTGTCCCGTGTAAGCGTATCGTCCATCCTCAGAATAGCATTCATTTTTAGGATAGAAGAAATTATTGACGCAGCTGTGGTACACCTCATACAATACTTTCTCAGCATACTCCACATTAAACGTAGGACGTCTCAAGCTTACGCCAAGCTTCTCATAAGCCACTTCGCAGAAAACAAGTAGATGGCGAGTGTCGGATAAGTACCCCTTATAAAATTCCTCCATTGTTGGATCCATTTCAGAATTCAGCTTTTGCAAGGAATGATCGTTCAAGAAAGTTTCCATTTTCGTGATGGCATCGCTTAGCTTGGATTTAGTCGTTTCACATAAATTTTTCACATTAAACATCGCCATAAGTCAAGACCTCCTGTATTTGAAACAAAACATGCTGATAAATAATCATAATATCTTCTCTTCATCCTACCACAAAATGTAGCTAAAAGTAATACGAAAAATAACTATTGGCAAAAAACGAGGAGATGATTTCCGGTTGTAATCTATTCTTCATACGGAGACTCTAACGGTATCATCAAGGAAAAGGAGTCAGTCCGATGTGGAAATACGCCTTGTCTTTTGCATTATTGCTTGCCTTTGGTGCGCTCCTGTTTCCCCGTAACGAAGGTGCACCCCGTATTGCAAATTTGTCTCCCGCTGAGGAGATCAAAGTGAAACAAGCTACCCTGTCGCAGGATATGAAGCTGACGGACGATTTATGCCGTTCGCAATGCAGCCTGGAGCTTGGGCGTATCCTTAGCCAAGCCGAGCATCAATCCGCGGATAAGAAGCAAACCGGTCTTACAACCCTGCAGCAGGAACATCCTCATATGCTTAAGCTGTATTGGGCAACCAAGAACGAGCCTCTCGACCGCAGCTTGCAGGCAGGCCAAATGGATGATGCTCTTCGTTCACTCGCCGAGCCGGAATTGAAGAAAGCGAAGGAGCATACGGATCGGGGAGAAAGCTACCAATCCTCGCCTTTTCAGCATCAGGGCGAACCTTATTTTGTTCTTGGCGTACCTTCCAAAAGCTCCGATTCGGCCATGATTGGAGTCGTCAAGCAAACCATATTAAAGCAGGTGGAGGACCATCAGCTCAAAAACCTGCGAATTGTGACCTATCCGGCTGACAATCACTATAAGATTGAATCGGTGGATTCCAGGACATTGCAGGATGTTAAAGTGAACCATCCGGAAGAAAACGAAGGGACAAGCCATTATCATGTGAATCAGGTCGTCGTCCGATTCAAGCAGGAGCCCTCCAGCGCAGATTTAGCCAAGATCGAAGCGGATATAGGCACGACCCATTACCGTAAGGTTGGTTACACATATGTCTTCGAATCCCGTAAGTTGGAAGCCAAGCAATTGATGGACTACTTTCAAAAGTGGAATGTCGCATATGCAGAGCCGCATTTTTTATATTTAACCAATAGTGAAGCTGTTGACGCGGTTAAAGAGAACGGCTCCCATGCTTCTGACAATACCAATTTCAAGCCTAACGACTCCTTATATCAGCGATATCAATGGAACCTGCCTCTTATCGATACGGAATCCGGCTGGGCTATATCCAAAGGATCTCAGGACGTCAAAGTGGCTATCGTGGATACCGGAGTGGATTTGAATCACCCGGATTTGAAAGACCAGTTGATCTCCGGATATAACGTAGTCAATAGCGATGCTCCCCCAGCAGACGACGTAGGCCACGGAACCCATGTTGCCGGAGTCGTCGGCGCTATCGTCAACAACCATCTGGGAGTAGCCGGAATGAGCTGGTATAACCGCATTATGCCGGTCAAAGTATTGGACCAAAGCGGTGCGGGCAGCACGTACTCCGTCGCGCAAGGAATCATCTGGGCTACCGATCACGGAGCCAAAGTCATCAATATGAGCCTTGGCAATTACGCTCAAGCCAATTTCCTGCATGACGCCATCAAGTATGCTTACGATCATGATGTTGTCCTGATTGCCGCGAGCGGCAATGATAACACAGCGACTCCCGGCTTCCCGGCGGCATACCCAGAGGTATTTGCCGTAGCCGCTACAGATGCCAATAAAAATAAAGCATCCTTCTCTAACTACGGGGATTATATTGACGTTGCCGCGCCTGGCGTCAGCATCGCGAGCACCTATCCGCATAATCAATATGCTGCTTTATCCGGCACCTCCATGGCAAGTCCGCATGTCACTGCACTGGCTGCCTTGATCCGATCTGTAAATCCGCAATTGAAAAACACAGAGGTTATGCAGATTATGCGGGATACCGCGCAAGATATCGGACCTAAAGGAAAGGACCCTTACTACGGATACGGATTGATTGATGTCGTTGCCGCTTTGAACAAAGCTCAAGGCAATAAAAATCCGCAAACCATGCAAAAACCGCAAAATCACACAGAAACCAAACCACCCGAAGCGGCTCCCGCCCGGTCCGATTGGGCACAGAGACTTCTGGAGCGCCTCGGATGGAGATAATCCTTCGCTAATCGATTATTACCAATAAATAAGTACCAACGCACAAAAACCGCCTGCAAGGGCGGTTTTTGTCGGTTCCAGGAAAGCTTGCCGTAAGCCGGGTTCTGTACTTCCAGTGGTCGTAACGGGTACCACCCTCCCACCGTTGAAGCGACAATCATCTATCTAGGCCAAACATTGCTGCTTGGCTCAAGCGACCAACCCGAACGCGTCCCGGGCAAGGACTATCTTCGAAAAGATGTGCGTTCCATTAGGTCTTGCTCCAAATGGGGTTTACCAGGACATATGTCACCATATCTCCTCGTGGTCTCTTACACCACGGTTCCACCCTTGCCTGTGCGAAGGGCAAGCCCTCCGCCATCGGCGGTCCATTTCTGTGGCACTAGCCTTCAGCTCGCGCTGACTGGACGTTATCCAGCATTCTGCCCTGCGGAGCCCGGACTTTCCTCTCGTGATTTCTCACCAGCGATTGTCTGTCAAGCTTTCCTGATGTGCATTTGCTAGTATACTGCGATTTCGAATAAAAAACAACTGTCGTGTTGTTTCCATTTGAGCCAAATGACGTTATCACATGCAAAAAGCTGCATATTTGAAGCCCGTTAATGGTTATTTAGACAAAACGGAACGGCTCCGTATGAATTTCCGATGCGAAGACACCGGTTTCCGATTTTTTATCCTGCAGCTTTTTACGCAGGTAATCGGCAACCCCCTGCTTCATTATCTTCTCTACATTATGACCCGGGTCTATAATAGCAAGCCCCGCGGCCAAGGCATCATGCGCCGTATGGTAGTCGATATCGCCGGTAATCAATACGTCGGCTCCCGCAAACAGAGCATGGCGCACATAGCGGCTGCCTGAGCCGCCCAGTACCGCGATTTTACGTACGGAACGGGCAGGATCACCTACAACACGTACCGCAGGAACATCATAGGCCTGCTTCACCTTCTCACACAGCTCCTGCAGCGTTACGGCATCGTCCAGCTTGCCGACACGGCCTAAACCGAAGGTCCGGCCTTTTAAATCCAATTGATACAAGTCATACGCCACTTCTTCGTAAGGATGTGATTTCAGCATAGCTTGGATCGCTTTGCGCTCGATGCTTTGCGGAATAATGGTTTCAAGTCGGACCTCCCGCACTTCTTCCAGCTTCCCTTGCTTGCCTATAAAGGGGTCGCTCCCCTCTTCCGGAACGAAGGTACCGGTCCCCTCGATATTGAAGCTGCAGTGGCTGTATTGTCCGATCCAGCCTGCACCGGCTTGGAACAGGGCCTGCCGCACTTTGTCCACGTGATCCTCCGGGATGAACACGACGAGCTTCTTCAGCTTGTCCGTATGGATATCCTCAAGCGGAGACAAACCCTGTAACCCTAACGCCTCTGCCATCAAATCGTTGACCCCGCCCTCCGCTACATCCAAATTCGTATGGGCGATATATACGGCAATATCGTTTTTGATCAGCTTCTCATACAGCTTTCCTGCAGGAGAATCCGTCTGGAGATGGGCCAAAGGTCTGAAAATAATCGCATGATGAGCAATAATCAAATTGGCCTGCAGACGAATGGCCTCATCGACTACCTCGTCGATCACGTCCAAAGCCACCAGAACATTGGTGATCTCTTTGTTCAGAGTACCCAATTGCAAGCCTATCTTATCATCGGGTACGGCATAATGTTTGGGTGCAAGCTCCTCCATCAATTGGATGACGTTTTGTCCTTTTGCAAGCATGCCATAACCTCCTTGATTCGTTTCATTTCCAGCTCCAGGTCCTTTTCTTTGGACCGCGACTCCGCTGCTTCAGACAAAGCCAGCTGACGTCGTATCATCTCCAGCTTGCCTAATTCCTGCTCCCATTTCTGGAACCATACCACAGAAGGCTGCCGTATCAAATAAGGACCCATTTTTATTAGCTGCTCGCGGTCCATAGTAACGCCTCCATGGAGGGTGCGAGTCTGATACAGCTCCTCATTGCTAACCTCAGCTTGCCCGGACGGCTCGGCTACGAGAATTTCGTATATTTTGCCATCCTCCTCCAAAATAAGCTCATCCGTTAGAACCCAGTGATGCTCCAGCAGCCAGCTGCGAACGTTGGCTTCCCCGACATTCGGCTGAAGAACGAGACGCTTTACACCGGCCAGTTTCTCTTTACCCGCCTCCAGAATACTCGCAATCAAGGCGCCTCCCATGCCGGCTATAGTTATTACCTCGACTTCGCCTGCTGAAATGACCGCCAATCCATCCCCGAGACGTACGTCTACTATTTCTTCCAGTCGGGATTCACGAATTTGCTTGGAAGCTGCCTGGAAAGGACCCGGATTTACTTCTCCCGCAATCCCTTTCACAATGCGCCCTTGAAGCGCCAAAAAGCTGGGAAGCAGAGCGTGGTCGGAGCCAATATCGGCCAGACTGCTCCCGGCAGGTACCTGCTTCGCTATCCATTCCAGTCGTTTTGATAATTTTAACATATTATGCAACCCACTCAGTCCATTTTTTTCTAAATGTAAACAATACGCTTGCTTCTAGAAATATTTTGCCTACCAGGGCCAATTGTACCGCTTGAGGCCCATACTGTTCGGCATACAGCATACCATATAATTCAGGCATAAACCAAACGATACAGCTCAGCATAAGGAAGACTGTGCTTGTTTGCTTCGTTTTCTGATGCAGGAGCCATCCGAGCCAGCCAAACAGCAGACTGAGAGGCACCCAGCTTAGCTCCAGAGTTACCCAATTGATGGAATCCAGCTGATAATGCAGCAGCCAGCCATAGCAGAAAACAAGTGCGACCCAGCCGCTTAGTTGAAAAAGCAGGAAACGGGACAATAGACCCGTAAGCAGCCATATGAGACTGCACAGAACAACGTAGCCTACGACAAGCACCGATTCATAAATATGATACAATCGGAACAAATACACGCCAATAAAGAGCAGGAAGAGCGAGGCCATCCCGAACAAGATTTGCGCTCTAAGCGGCTCTTTGTCTTTCTGCAGGCTTCCTGTCGCGTAGCATAGAAAAAGGAAGGTTAAGGAAACCCCAATTTGCATTGGTAAATTAAAAGCGGTAAAATTAAGAGCAGTTAAAGAAATAACGGCGATGAAGCCGAAGAGAAGAACCCATATTTTCCAATTACTGTTTTTTATCGCGTTAGGCGTAATCCCCAGGAACGATGTTTTGCCAGAAGCTTGATTTGTTCCTTCCTCCAAATAGAGGTTTAATAAAAAATCACAATAATGTTCAGGCAGCAGCTTGCTTTTGCGCCATTGTTCGATTTCACGAATAATTATTTTTCTTTTATCATCCATACTAATGCTTTCACCTCTTTAACGACCTATTTGCTAATTGCTACTTGTTCATTTATCGGTTGAGGTGAAACAAAAAATTAGACCTAACTGCAGCAAGTGCAGAAAGGTCGTAGGGTTCAAGCTGTTTATTCAAGAAAATCTTTCAATCGTTTGCTGCGGCTAGGATGTCTCAGCTTACGCAGCGCTTTCGCTTCGATTTGGCGAATCCGCTCACGGGTAACTCCGAACACCTTGCCGACTTCCTCCAGTGTGCGTGTACGCCCGTCATCCAAGCCGAAACGAAGCCGGAGTACGTTTTCTTCACGTTCAGTTAACGTATCAAGCACATCCTCGAGCTGTTCCTTCAATAATTCATAAGCAGCCGCATCTGCAGGAGCCAACGCTTCCTGATCCTCGATAAAATCACCCAGGTGAGAATCGTCTTCCTCTCCGATTGGCGTTTCCAGCGATACCGGCTCCTGAGCAATCTTCATAATTTCACGGACCTTATCGGTGCTGAGATCCATTTCCTTAGCGATTTCCTCAGGCATAGGCTCACGTCCAAGCTCTTGAAGAAGCTGCCGCGATACACGAATCAGCTTGTTAATCGTCTCAACCATATGCACCGGAATACGGATCGTTCTTGCCTGGTCCGCAATCGCGCGGGTAATCGCTTGACGAATCCACCAGGTCGCATACGTACTGAACTTGAAGCCTTTGTCGTGGTCGAATTTCTCAACCGCTTTGATCAATCCCATGTTACCTTCCTGGATAAGGTCGAGGAACAGCATCCCTCTTCCCACGTATCTTTTGGCAATGCTGACAACGAGACGCAGGTTGGCTTCGGCCAGACGGCGCTTGGCTTCCTCGTCTCCCAATTCGATACGCTTGGCAAGATCAATCTCATCCTCTGCCGACAGCAATGGAACTCTGCCGATCTCCTTCAAGTACATACGTACCGGATCGTTAATTTTGATACCTGGCGGTAGCGACAAGTCATCGTCAAAGTGGAAATCGTCATGCTCCTGATCCTGTCCATGCTCATGATCCTCATCCGATTCGTTGCCTACATCGATCCCCAACTCCGACAGATGTTCAAAAAACTCGTCGATTTGCTCCGGATCCTGGTCAAAGGGAGCCAGCTTCTCCATAATATCTTTGTAGGTTAAAGAGGAACGCTTCTTGCCCTGCTCAATCAGCTGTTCCTTAACTTGCTCTAACGTCAACTCAGTCTCTATCTCCGTATGTTGATCGTTCGCCATAATCCAACTCCCTCCTCCCTAGAGACATCTTGTCGCTTCTCACGCTTAAGATGATTTCAATTGCTTTTCTAGGGATATAATCTCAATACCTATTTGTGCAGCCCGTGTTATGTCCCCTGAACGTTCTGCGCGAATCATTTCTTCTCTTTTTCGCTTAATTAATTGCTGCTGCGGATATTTTTTTATTTCTCGGATGTAATCATCAATGACTTGATTGTTGACCCCGTGAGAATTGCCCATCATTGCTATGGAACTGGCCAAGCTCTCCAGCTCCGCTTCTTGAAGCATGGCAATGAAGCTGCTCGCATTAGGCTCATACCCTTGTGCATAATAGGCGTACAAATAAGCAGCCAGCGCCGCGTGCGCATCTACGTTAAATTGGTCACCTAGCTCCCGTTCCACGTAGTGCGTCACTTCCCGATCGTACATCATGATAGCCAAGAGCTGACGCTCCGCATTATGATAAGCAAGATATAATGAGGGATTTGGCTGACGCGGTGCTCCGTCATTCATAACATTATTCCACGGTTTATCTTTATTATCCCCGAACTTGTTGTTTTTTTCCGCTTGGAGTCGAATTTCATTCAAGGTTTGTAATGTAAATTCGTAGGAATAATGGAATTCGGTTGACAGCTCCCTTACATAATGCTCTCGTTCGATTGGCGAAGGAATTTCAGCAATAATTTTCAAAGCTTGCTGAACATAACGCAGCTTTTCTCCATCCTCCTGCAGTTTGAAATTTTTGCGAAAATAAAGAAGTTTATATTTGATCGACGGTACGGCAGCTTCAATCACTTCCCGTACAAATCGTTCAGAACCGTTGCTGGCAATGTATTCGTCTGGATCTTGACCGTTTGGAATGATGGCGACCTTGACGAGCAGACCCGCCTTCTCCAGAATCGGAATGCTCTTATAGGCTGCTGCTTGACCTGCGGAATCTCCGTCATATGCAACAATGACCTGATCCGCCTGCTTGCGGATGATATCCGCGTGCTCGCTGGTCAACGCGGTTCCCATCGTGGCGACACCGTTGACGACCCCGGCCTCCCAAGCCTTAATGACATCCATATAGCCCTCGAACAACACCAATTGCTGATGCTTTCGAATATTAGGCCTTGCCAGATGCATATTATAGAGGCTTCGGCTCTTGTGAAACAGCATGGATTCGGGACTGTTCAAATATTTGGGCTGTGCGTCACCCATCGCTCTTCCCGCAAACGCAATGATGTTTCCCTTCCAGTCATGAATCGGAAATATAATTCGGTCGCGGAATTTATCGAAATATCCCTGATTTTCCTGCCTGGCTGAAATCAGTCCCCCTTTTTCCATTAAGGGCAGAGAGAACTGCCTCCGCTCCAAGAGCTGTGTCAGCGTATCCCATGGAGTGGGAGCGTAGCCGATTCCGAACGTTTCTATCTGTTTGTCGTTCAGACCCCGCGATCGTAGATATTGCATCGCCTGTTTGCCTTGCTCAGTATTTTTCAAAATATACTGATACAGCTTACCGGCAAGCTCATAGGCTTCAAGCAGCTTGGTTTTCTCAGGATTTTGCTCGCGACGCTGGTCCGCTATAGCATCGAGGCCGATATCCAGATTGGCTTCTTTGGCCAATTGGCTGACTGCCTCCGCAAAGGAATACCCCTCCATCGCCATCAAAAACTGAATGACACCGCCTCCGGCCCCACAGCCGAAGCAATGATAAATTTGCTTTTCAGGTGTAACGGTAAACGACGGCGTCTTTTCCGAATGAAAGGGACAAAGTCCTTTCATATAGTGCCCTTGCTTGCTTAAATGCACATAACGGCCAACGACATCCACAACATCATGATGCTTGAGGACTGTTTCGATGATTTCTTCCGGAATGCGTCCGTTACTCATCCTATCCACCTTCAATCAAATTAACACGTAATACTATTCGCTACAGGTTGCGAATCTCCTGCAAGTCCTGCAAAACTTTTGTCAAAGAATGTAGAAAAAAATGTCGATCCTCGTCGGTAAACGGTTTCGGCCCTTTGGAGTGCTTGCCTCCCCGGCGCTGCTTCGCCTGCTCATGCCTGCGATCCAATAAAAAATCAATCGTCCGGTCATTGTACTGCTGCCCGCGATTCGATAACGCTAGAGCTTTTTTACCCAAAGCTAAAGCAGCCAAACCAAAATCCTGAGTAATCAGAATGTCACCAGGCGAAATTCGGTTCGCTATATACAAATCAACGGATTGATCGGAACGATCGACTTGAACGATCTGCACTCCCTCCATGGGAGCCAGGCGATGATCGAATGAGGCGACCATCATAACTTCGACATTAAACTGCGAGGCGGCTTTGACGATTTCCGACTTAACCGGACATGCATCGGCATCCACAATAATTTTAAACGGCATAGTCAAGTCCCACCGAATTCCTACTGAAGTACCACCGTAATATTATATACGATGAATAAATAAAAAATCCTGCACGATTTCGCGAAAAAATGACTTACCGTCCTTGAAACATATCGATGATCAGGCTCGCTGTTTCTTCCACCGCTTTATTGGAGACATCGATTACGGTACAATCGAGCTTCTTCATAATTTGGTTCGCATATTCGAGCTCCTTATGGATTCGTTCCACATTGGCGTAGGTCGCGTTCTGCGGAAGTCCCAGCATCTTCAACCGCTCCGTGCGAATCATATTGAGCTTCACAGGATCGATGCGGAGGCCGACGATTTTTTTCTTGGAAATGGTAAACAGCTGCTCGGGAGGTTGAATTTCCGGCACAAGCGGAACGTTGGCCACCTTGAACTTTTTGTGCGCAAGATACATGGACAAAGGCGTCTTCGAGGTTCGGGATACCCCGACCAGTACGATATCCGCCTGCAGAACCCCATTGAAATCCCGGCCATCGTCATATTTTACGGCGAATTCGACGGCCTCTACCTTCTTGAAATAATCCTCATCCAACGGATGAATCATGCCGGGCTGGTGCCGCGATTCCTGCTGAAGCTTTTTTTCCAAAGAACCAATAATCGGCCCCAGCAAATCGATGTAAGGAAGCTGATAGCGGATCGCCTGCTCCACCAAATAATCGCGTAATTCAGGTATAACCAGAGTAAACACAATAATGCCGTCTCTTTGCTTCGCGGTCTGCACCAGCTTATCGATTCCTGCCCTGTTCTCCAAAAACGGTACGATGCGCATATCCACCTGCTGGGGATAAAACTGAACCGTCGCCGCCCGGACTACCGCTTCACCCGTTTCTCCTGCTGAGTCTGAAGCTACATAGATAATAGGATTCGTTTGTTCCGCCACTACTGCACCTGCTTTCTTAAGACAAGCTACTAATAATACGTATGTAAGGTATAAATGTTTCACGTTGCTGCAGCATCAGCTTGCTGCATTCGGCTGCGAAGGAAATTCCAGCTATTTCTCCCTTCTAACAAAAAATTCCCGCCGCAAAGTCTAGGAAAGACTTGGCAGGACGAGAAGTCGCCTTTAATGTTAATATATTATATTATCAAACGCAAATAAAAATGTCAAAGCTTAAACACCGTATTTCTCCATCTGTTCAAGAAAATTTCGGGATTTCAGATTGAGGCCGATATGAGTATCATAATAGGTCCTCATCAGCTGCTTCAGCGCTTCTTTGGTTTGGGGCTTTACGTCGATTTCTCCCAAGCGCCGAATATCCATCTGGGCAAACAGCCGCATCAGTCTCCACGTGCCGGAAGTCATCAGCACGGCTTGCGGGTCCTTGCTTCTGCATCGCCCGCATAAGATCCCCCCTAAGCCTGCGCTGAACCGCATTTCTCCCTCCGTCGATCTGCAGGAAACACAGGCGTCCAGCTCGGGCATATAACCGGCCTGCATCCAAATTTTCATTTCATACATAAAGCCGATGATCTGCATATCTTTATCCGCTTCCAGACCCGCCAACGCAGCTTTCAGCTGTTCAAACAAAAAAGCGTTAGCTTCCTGATCGGCCATCATCCGATCGGTCAGCTCCGCCATGTAGGACGCATAAGCCGCTTTATGTAAGTCCTCCCGGATTCGATGATGGGAATCCAGGATTTCTGCATGATTCAAGGTTCCTAGCTGGCCGGACCTGAAGAATAAATAATCTCCGCTCGTAAAAAGCTGGGCGACGGAGGCATAGCGGCTTTTTACCTTTTTAGCTCCTCTAACAATGACAGCCACTTTACCCATTTCGCGTGAAAACAAAGTAATGATTTTGTTGCCTTCCCCATAATCCATGCTTCGAATGACAATCCCTTGCACTCTGTATTGCATCGTCCGTCCTTCCCCCAAAGCACCATGTAGACAGCTACTGAATCTCGTCCGTTAATTCTGTAACATCTTCCTCCGGATTTTCTTCAGAAGCGCGCCTCTCACTGTCCATCTCTTTGTAAAGCAGATAAGCATCCACATCACCGGTCATTGAAAAATACTTCCACGAAAAATCTCTCATGTGCGTATCAATCCCCTCTCCTAAGAGCTTTCCAAGGAACGCTTGACGTTGTAATCAAAGACATTAGATGGACTGTTCTTGCCTACAAGATTAGGATGATACGAAATGGCCGGAAGTATCCCAAGTAATAACTGGCATGAAGAGCTTATTCGTTGCGGAAGCCAAGATCGCGCAGAACGCGCTCTTGATTGCGCCAGTCCTTCTTGACCTTCACCCACAGCTCCAGAAAGGTTTTGGAGCCGAGCAGCGCTTCAATGTCCTGCCGCGCCTTTTGACCGACTTCCTTCAACAAAGCACCCTTTTTCCCGATAATGATCCCCTTTTGCGAATCTCTCTCCACATAAATGACCGCCGAGATATGTACGACGCCGTTCTCCTCCACCTTCATGTCCTCGATGGCCACGGCAATGGAGTGCGGCACTTCCTCCCGGGTCAAATGCAATATTTTCTCCCGGATCAGCTCCGCGCAGACAAACTGCTCCGGATGGTCCGTCACTTGATCGGCCGGATAATATTGAGGGCCTTCCGGCAAATATTTGACTATCTGCTCCAGCAGTGTATTAACGTTATTGCCCTGCTTGGCCGATATCGGCACGATCTCGGCGAAAGGATACAGGTCCTTGTATTCCGTAATGACCGGCAGAAGCTCCTCCGGCTGCACCTGATCGATTTTATTCATAACTAGAATGACAGGCGTTTTGATTCTTTTCAGGTTTTCGATAATAAAGCGGTCTCCTCCGCCGATTCCTTCCACTACATCGATAAGGAAAAGAACGGCGTCGACTTCGCTAAGCGAGCTCTCCGCTATTTTCATCATATAATCGCCCAGCTTGGATTGCGGCTTGTGAATGCCGGGAGTATCCAGGAATACAATTTGCGAATCATTGGTCGTGTACACACCATGAATTTTATTTCTGGTTGTTTGCGGCTTGTCAGACATGATGGCGATCTTCTGCCCTATAACCTGGTTCATCAAGGTCGATTTTCCTACGTTAGGGCGGCCGATAATGGCTACAAAGCCGGATTTAAACGCTTTTTTGCTGGATGCTGATGTCATTCGATTAAGTTCCTCCATTAAGATCATTCATTGTAAATGCCCCGGGCAGCAGCTGGGCAACGGTCGTTTCTTGAATCTCTCCACGCAGGTTAGCCATATAGACTGGCATATCGGGAGGGCAAAGCTCGATTAGAACTTGACGGCATACGCCGCAAGGAGTAATAGGTCCAGGCGTATCTCCTATAACCGCTATGGCCTGGAAGGAACGCGGCGCCTCTCCA
Source organism: Paenibacillus vulneris (assembly GCF_039543185.1). Lineage (NCBI taxonomy): Bacteria > Bacillati > Bacillota > Bacilli > Caryophanales > Paenibacillaceae > Paenibacillus > Paenibacillus vulneris. The sequence goes on from NZ_BAABJG010000022.1 coordinate 220,076, forward strand.
TCGGCTATGGCGCGGAACAATGCAGTTCTTTCCGCACAGTTCGTCGGGCCGTAGGCCGCATTCTCCACATTGCAGCCAAGATGCACCCGTCCCTGCTGATCCAGCAGTGCGCTGCCGACTTTGAAATGCGAATAGGGCACATAGGCTTTCTCCATGGCCTGCTTCGCCAAGGCTACCAAAGCTTGTCGATCCATAGGTATCATCCCCGTCCGAGAAATGGAATGTTATATATTCATCAAATAGTAAGCAAGAGCAGACACAAACCCTCCGATAACAGCTCCCAGCAGCAGCGAAGCAAAGCCTCTGCCGCGCTTATCGTATAATACCATCATAACCACAATAGCCAGTAAATACGCCAGAAGCGCTATAAAAGTAACGTTGGTATAACAGGTAATAAAGGTGGCAATGGCGAAAGCAACCGCCGACAACAGACTAGGCTGGACCCAGCTCCCTCTGCGTGAAAATCTTGTTTCCACAACAATAACCGTCAGCATAACCAGACATAACAGGATCCATATGGAGCCAGCCGATAATGCATGCCCCTCTACGTTCTTGGCTTCGCGGAACAACCGGTCGATCGGCTCGTAAAAAACGACCATGCCTACAATAGCGGCAAAAGCCGCAGACACCAGTACGGAGGCTGCGGCCACATCCTTGGCTATTTTGGCCAGCGGATGACGGTCCGGCATGGCAAGATCGACCGTTTTTTCTATTGCCGTATTAATAAGCTCCGTAACGATCATCAGCGTCACGGCCAACAGCAGAAACAAAATTTCCAGCTTATGCAGATGGAAGAACAAGGCCATCAGCAGCACGACGAAAGCGGCAAAAAAGTGAAACTTCATATTGCGCTGCGTAGATAAGGCATATTTCACTCCTTCATACGCGAACCGAAAGCTTCTATGCCACTTCACCTTCGGTCTCACCGGACAAGACCCGCCTGCTGCAAAATGTGCTCCTGCTTTCCAAACATCACTTTCTCTTCTTCCTCGCTTTGATGGTCATAACCGATGAGATGAAGGAAGCCATGGACGAATAAAAATCCAAGCTCCCGTTCTACGGAATGACCATATTCCTCGCTTTGTGCGATGGCTCTGGGCACGGAAATGATGATGTCGCCAAGCGGTTCCTCGAATTCCTCTTCTTCGGCTTCTGCCGAATCGGTCTCTTCATCGAGCCGTTTGACGTCCTCCAGATCGCTCTCCGAGAAATCCTCTTCATCGAATATGATCTCGATCTCATCGTCGCCCATTTCCTGCATGGCGAAGGAAAGCACATCCGTCGGCTTGTCAAGATTGCGGTACTCTTTATTCAAACGCTGAATTTCTGCATCATCGACGAAGGTTAAAGCTACCTCTCCGTCCGTCACATTCTCGGATTGGCCTGCAAGCACCAATAGCTCGCGAAGCTTCGCAATCAGCTCATCCGAGATAGCGAATTCCTCTTGCTCGTTGTTCCATTCCAATCGCAGACTCATACGTCTAGCTCCTTTTCACCTGCTTAGCCTCTTCATTCTGATTCGTCCCCGGAAGATCGCTCGGGTATTCAATTCTCGAATGAAAGATGCCAAGCAGCGTTTCGTTCAAAGTTTTGGCTACTTGATCCAGCTCTTTTATCGTCAAGTCGCATTCGTTAAATTGACCGTCGTCGAGACGGTTTTTAATGATTTTGCGGACCATGCTGTCAATTTGCTCCAGGGTCGGGTTGCGGAGCGACCGCACCGCCGCCTCCAGTGAATCCGCAATCCCTACGATAGCGGCTTCCTTGGATTGAGCTTTCGGTCCGGGATACCGGAAATCCTCTTCTTCCACCGGCTTCGGATCGTTACTCGCCTCTGCGAGCTTCTTGGCCTTGTGATAGAAATATTGCAGCAGCGTTGTTCCATGATGCTGTTCGGCAACGTCCCGAATCGGCTTGGGAATGTTGTACTCCTTCAACATCTCCACCCCGTCCCTGGCGTGGGCGACGATGATGGATTTACTTAATGCGGGGTCCATCTTGTCATGCGGATTTTCCATATGGTTCTGGTTCTCGATAAAGTAATTCGGGCGCTTGGTCTTGCCGATATCATGATAGTAAGCGCCGACTCTGCACAAGAGTCCGTCCGCTCCGATGGATACGGCAGCCGCTTCGGCCAGATTGCCGACCATAATGCTGTGATGGTAGGTCCCCGGCGTCTCCGTCAGCAGCTTGCGCAGCAGCGGATGATTCGGGTTCGACAGCTCCACCAGCTTAAGTGGTGACAAGATGCCGAATGCAGCCTCGAAGAACGGCAGCAGCCCGATGACGAAAACGGCTGTGAGCAAGCCGCCGCCTACGACGAACGAAAGGGCGAACAGCATGCCCTTCTTTGTCTCATGATCGTCGATCAACAGAAGGGAGCCAATAAGTGCTATTCCGAGCAGCGAGACGATCATGCCCGCTTTCAGGACGGATGCCCTTTGGCTTGCCCGCTGGATCGAGAAGATCGCCGCGAACGAGGTAGCGAGTGTCAGCAGCCCGTACCGGAAATCAAACGGCTGGAGATGGTCCGTGTTAAAGATCACACTCGCCATAACGCTGAATACAACGGTTGCAACAAATGCCAGGTTCACATCCAGCAAAATCGTTATCAGCATAGCTCCCATAGCCGTAGGAGCAAGAAACCCGATGTACGGATAATCCAAATTTTGAACAAGGGAAAACAGCTTCATTCCCAAAATATTAATAAGAAAAATAAGAACAAGCATCAGCAGCTGGACATTATTATGACTCACGGCCAACGTACTCTGTTTGACGAACATAAAGATTACGAGACCGAACAGCACGACCAGCAGCAGCAGTCCTATTTTGGGCCAGTAGCTGGACTCGTCCTTCAGCATTTCCAGGCTGCTCAGCCGCTGATAGATTTCCTCGGTAATCACGGCGCCCTTTTTGACAAGGACCTCGTTTTTATTAATGAACACCGGTTTCACATTATCACGCGCATGGCCTTTAGCTTCATCGGTTCCCTTTTGATCAAAAAACTTGTTAGGGGTAATGGAAGCCCGGACGAGCTCCAGCACCATCTCCCTCGATGTGCTTTTGGTCAGGGTTGACGTGTTCACCAGCTCGGCGACTTTCGCTCTTGCGGTCTGCGCGTCCATAATCTGATCGTTCATCAGCCTGGTTGCAATATCTTTGGCCACCGGCTCCATGGCCGTAAGATCTTCCTTGGACACGCGAGGCATCTTGTAATACGTCTCTTCGGGAATGCGATACTGCTGCTCGCGTATTATTTTGCGCATTTCCTGAAGCAGCATCTCGTTATACTGGCCGCTGTCCGTATAGGTCTTGATCTGTTTTTCCACGTGATCGTCGATAAGATTCGGGATCACCGTTTTGAAAATATTGACTTTATCTCCGAGCGTAACTTCGGTATCGGCATTAATCTGCTGCAGCTTCTCGAATATCGCTTCCATCAGAATTTCGTTCTTCAGTCCGACGATGCGGTACACGGGCTGTACCTTTTGCGCCGCATCCTCCTTAGCCTGCTCGGTTGCAATAGCATTCTCAATGGCCCGGGGGGCCAGAATATCCTTTTCCGCCGTAGATCCTACTTGAATGTCGTACGTTTGCGGGATCAATTTCCCCATTAAAGCCATATAAAACATGACCGTTAGCACTAAAAACAGAAGAAAGCGCACAAGGGCGCTGTATTTCCAGCCGGCAAGCTTGTAATGGAACTTGCCCTGGATTGAAACCTGGTTCTTCATCTCGAAAGGTCATCCCTTTCACAGCTCTCCCACTATAGTTTTCATGAAACGAGCTATTTTTCTTTATCCTCTTGGTAAGCAACAATAATCCTCTGAACCAATGAGTGTCTGACGACATCCGCTTCGGCAAACTCGATAAATCCGATTTCCTCGATCTGTCTTAAAATGCGGTGCGCTTCCACCAAACCGGACGACTTCCCTCTTGGCAGGTCGATCTGGGTTACATCCCCTGTAATGACCATCTTCGAGCCAAACCCGAGACGGGTCAAAAACATCTTCATCTGCTCGGGAGTCGTATTCTGCGCTTCGTCCAAAATAATAAAGGAATCATCCAGCGTTCTGCCGCGCATATAGGCGAGCGGAGCGATTTCAATAAGCCCTCTTTCGAGCGACTTAATCACCTGCTCAGGGCCCAGCACGTCATTAAGAGCATCATACAATGGACGTAAGTAAGGGTCAACCTTTTCTTGCAGATCCCCCGGCAAAAAACCAAGGCTTTCGCCGGCTTCTACCGCAGGACGCGTTAGAACGATTCGTTTGACCTTGCCTTCCTTCAACGCCGAAACGGCCAGCACGACGGCAATATAGGTTTTTCCTGTACCCGCAGGTCCGATTCCGAAGACAATATCCTTTTGCTTAATGGTCGATACATACTGCTTCTGCCCAATCGTTTTGACACGGATCGGCTTTCCTTTGTGCGTTGTAGCTATTTCTCCCTTGAACAGATCCAGCAGCTGGTCCGCTTTCATCTGCTTGGACAGCTCCAGCGCATAATGAATATCCCGTTCGCTTAAGATGTAATTATTGCGAACTAGCTCAAGCAGCACTTCAAACAGCTGCTGCAGCGATTCCGTTTCGGCTGCCGGCCCCTGGATAACGATTTCTTCCTCGCGCGATTGAATTCTGGCATCGGTTTGCTGCTCGATCAGATGCAGAAACTTGTCCTGCGGACCAAACAAAGCCAATCCCTCCGCCGTGTTTTTCAGTGATACTTTCACAATACGTGCATTGTCGATCAACAGGCCTCTTCTCCTTCAAGCGAACACGTTATGGAATAATAGGTTGCTCTTGAGTGATAGATTCTTCTACTTCCAAATGTACTTCCATATAAACTTTACCATTCTCCGTCTTTTCATGCAAAATTTTTTCATTGACGACCTTGGCATCTGGTCCAGCCGACGCCAAAATTTCCTTCTTTGCCTCTTCAATCCCCAGTGCCCTGGCAACCTGCGGATCCAATGATTTCTCCATCACATGGACCTGCATGACCTTCTCATTCAGCCAGCCGATCGGCAAATTGTACGTTCCGATTTGCAGCGTTTTTCTCTCCGGAATCGTTTCAAATTGCTCGAACCCCGTCTTTCCGTATCCCGTCAGCTGCAGCGCGCGATTGCCGAAGACCAGATAGGAACGCTCCTTCACCTCTCCGGTATATACTTTATACTGCTGAACCAAAGGAACCTCCACCTTGGGCGAATACCATACCAATCCCCTGACCTCTCCGGATGCCACCACAGTCTGGCGGTTGACCTCGTCCCCCAGAATACCGGATATGAGGATGTCCCCTTTTTTCACATACGTATTCGCCTTGACAAGCGGCCTTCCTTTTTCCGCCAATATGTAAGTCACCATCCCGCTTTTGGATGCGACCAAATGTCTAGGATTAAGCAGCGGCTGCTTATCGGGCACCGTGGCCTCGACCACTTTGATAATAATATGGGTGCCATGGACCTCCACTCCGACCCATGCGGTTCCTGGCAGCTTGCTTTGCATCGCTCTTGACATGACATCGGGGTTTTTCAGTCTGTATTTCCATTGCAGCTTGTAAATGCCTTGCTCCTTGGCTGCTTCAAGCACCTGCTGCGTACTGATCAGCTCATTGCCTTCCACCCGGACCTGCCAGATGACAGAGGACAGCATGTACAACCCGATGACGAAACCGATGATGCCAATAGCAAATATTTTTCTTTTCTCTAGTTTGTCCAACAAAAAAGGAAGGCCATGCCTCGTGCGGACATGCACCCGGCAGCCTGTCTCCTTCAAGAGCGGACGAAGTCGGAAATAATCCTTCACAACGATAAACATTTCGGCATGTGTCTCGTCCACTATCCGGATGTCCCAAACCGACATCTTCTTTTCAGACAAAGCATTGATCAGCCTTTCAAGCTGTCCGCCCCTGATTTCAATCAGCACATAACCGCGCAGCGATAAGAGAAAAGATGATTTCACTGTCAGACACCTCTTTACGGGATAAATTTGACGTCTTCTATAACCCCTTCAATAAAGACTTCCTCGGTTAAAATAGCCCGGATCACCAGCTGCTTACCGCGAACCTCCAGGCTTCCTTTGTTCAGCGCCAATCGCATCAGCTCGTTGGAAAAATGCAAGACGCCCCGGTGATTTTCTATATAGAGCTGCATGTTGCCAATAAGAGTCATTCGGGGAAGATCCAGAACAACGTCCTGGGGAAGGTCCAGCAGCTTGGCGGTGATTTGGTTGAATTTACGAGTCAGACTGCGCATACGATTCCCCCTCAGAGTTGTGATCCTTTTGCATTGCGGCTCTATTTACCGCCCTTATATAAGCACAGGCTATTTACACCATATGCTGGAAATCAGCAGATTATGAAGAGAGGCGGAACTTTTAAGGAGATATCCTTTCGCTTTCCTAGGATCGGCGGCATATCCTTTCGGAGCATAGTAGCTCCCATACAAAAAAAGCACCGCTCCAACTTCGGGTTGGAAAACGGTGCTTCGGAGCTTATTTTATTACTTACGGAACGGCTTCTTGGCTCTGGGAGGGCCAAGAATTTCAGCCCAGATGATCCCTTGAGCCAACTGTTCTGCTGACGGCTGGCCCGGTGTTATAGGCTTTTCGGATGTAAAAGGCTGCCGGGAGGACCGGTTGGCGGATCCGGACGCTGTCTTCCTGCTATGTTCCAGAGGAGAGTTATTCCAGTAATCCGTCGTTTCCGGGCCTTCAGAGGCCGCAGGAGCCGGTTTCGGCTGTTCCTGGAGCTGTGGATTCACAGGTCTCCCAGATGGTTCAGAACGCGGTTTAACGTCTTTATTTTGTGTGACCGTTTGCTTTCTCGTTCTCCCCCATCCGGTGCCAGCGGCCCCTCCTCCGGCAAACGGAGGCATTCCTTGCTTCGGAGCGGCCGGTTTGTCGGGATCATTCTGCGTTTTGGACTTGAACATCTTGCCGATATTGCTCAAAACAATAAAAGCAATGACCACTAAAAACCAGTTGTTGAGAATGAGCTGGATGAGCTTCATGTAAGCACGCTCCTTTGGCGGTTCATACCGGAGGCGTTATTCCCGGTCATCTTGCTTGCCGCCGTCATTCATTTTTCCCAAGGAGGAGCGCATTTGCGTATCGGCGTCGATATTCTTCAAATTCATATAATCCATTACGCCCATCTGTCCGCTGCGAAGCGCCTCCGCCATCGCCAGCGGCACTTGCGATTCGGATTCAACCACCTTGGCTTTCATTTCAACGACCTTAGCCTTCATCTCCTGCTCGTGAGCAACAGCCATTGCACGGCGCTCCTCCGCTTTCGCCTGGGCGATTCGCTTGTCTGCCTCCGCCTGTTCGGTTTGCAGATGGGCACCGATATTTTTACCGACGTCCACATCGGCAATATCAATGGACAATATTTCAAAAGCCGTACCGGCATCAAGTCCCTTGCCCAGTACCGTTCTCGAAATCAGATCCGGATTCTCAAGCACGTCTTTATGGGAATTCGACGAACCTACGGTCGTTACAATTCCTTCGCCGACACGGGCGATGATCGTTTCCTCCCCGGCGCCCCCGACCAGGCGATCGATGTTCGCGCGCACGGTAACTCTTGCAATAACTTTGACTTCAATCCCGTCCTTGGCTACGGCAGACACCGTAGGCGTTTCGATGACTCGAGGGTTAACGCTCATTTGAACCGCTTGAAGCACGTCACGGCCGGCCAAATCGATAGCTGCCGCGCGTTCGAACTCGAGGTGAATATTGGCACGATGGGCCGCAATTAATGCATTGACAACCCGGTCTACGTTACCTCCAGCAAGGAAGTGGCTTTCCAGCTGATTGATCGTGACGTCAATTCCCGCCTTGGTCGCCTTGATCATTGGATTTACGATACGGCTTGGTATTACGCGGCGAAGGCGCATAGCCACAAGGGTAATAATCCCGATGCGCACGCCGGATGCTAACGCGGAAATCCATAGCATGATCGGAAAAAAGCTTAAAAACACGGACAGCGCTATAATAATTATCGCTGCTATTAACAATACGAAAACGATAGAGTTCATGTTTGAACCTCCTCAGAGTTTTTTGCGCCAGCAAAAAACTGGCTTCGTAAGCAGTTGCTTAGAGTTTTTTTGCGCCAGCAACTGGCTTTGACACAGGGCACTTCGTTAGTGCAGGACTTCATTAACCTCCCGAACCACTACCCGGGATCCTTCTACTTGAACGATGACGACCTGCTTATTCAGCGGGATGAACTCCCCGGAAGTCACGACATCGACGCGTTCATCTCCGACATAAATCGTACCCGACGGACGAAGGGGCGTGATAGAAGTGCCGGTTTTGCCCAGCAGATCCGTACGTTCTACCGTCGGTGTATAGCCTTTCTCCTTGGTCAGTTCCTCCCGCAGGATAAAACGATTCCATACTCCCCTATGCTTAAAGATTCGGACGACAATCGCTACGACAATAACGGCAAGAACAAAGGCTACGGATAAATGAAGCGCAGCCTGCTTGGTATTGTAGGCAGCCATGACGACGCCGCTGAATAGACAGGCGATGCCGAGTATCCCCAAAATCCCGAAGCTGGATACGAAGATCTCAATGATCAGGAGCACCACCCCGATGATGAAGAGAGCGATATCCTCCACCCCCGCAAATCCGACAATATAATGTCCGAAGAAATAAAGACCAAATCCAAGAAGCCCTATAATTCCTGGCAATCCAAACCCGGGAACGAACAGCTCGATGGCTACGCCTGCAATTCCGATAAACAGCAGCAAAATGGATATGCTAGGCTGCGTTAAAAAGCGCGAGAACGATTCCGCTGCAGTAGGCTCCAAATGCAGAACCGGATGGTCGGCAGCTCCGATAAACCGGATAACCTCATCCAAATTATTGCCTATGCTTTCCGCATACCCTACCTTCAGCGCTTCGTCAGCGGTCAACGAAACGAGCTGCCCCTTGGGTACCGTCCGGTTGATCGCTTTCATTTCAACTCCGGCATTTTTATCCACCATCGCTTCGGCAATCTGCGGATCACGCCCTCTTAGTTCCGCTGCGGAACGCATCTGGCTTGCCCAATGGGCGATCACTTTTACATTGCCGACCTCCGCTCCGGAAGCATCCACAACAGCCGCCGCACCCATCGTGCTGCCTGGCTCCATGACGATTTTGCTTGCATTTAAGGCAATGTAGCTGCCAGCAGATACAGCCCTTCCATGAACATAGGCTATTGTCGGCACCTTGCTGTTGCGAATCATCTCCCCAATATCCTCAGCGGAATCTACCCTGCCTCCCAGCGTATCAATATCGAGAATAATGAACATGGCCCGCGAGTCTTCAGCTTCTTTCATAGCCCGCTCAAGAAACTTTTGCAGACCGGTCTCAATCGTCTGATGTACCGGAATGACTGCGACCGGGGCAGACTTTGCAACCGATGACGAACCAGAAGCCGGATTGCTGTCAACGGCGAATGCAGTTCCCAATGGCAGCAGCAAGAGAAACGCCAAGAGCAGCAGCAAACAGGATCTTGCCAGCCATGATCCAGGCTTAGCGTTCAACATCTGAATGACCTCCTTCAACCATTTTCCAAATCACATACATTCCTTACGTAAAGCATAGCCGATTCGATTCAAACTTGCAAAATTTTCCTCACTTTTTCCAGCTGCAATTCCCAAAAAGAAAAAGACACCCCTGTAACAGGAGTGTCTCTCGTCATACTATGATAATAGTTGTTGAACGGCTTGATTGACAATCTTGCCATCAGCCCGTCCTTTCACCTTAGGCATTAAAGCACCCATGACTTTTCCCATATCCGCTTTAGAAGAAGCACCCACTTCTTGGATGGTCTGCTGTACAATGGCTTTTACTTCTTCCTCAGATAACTGTTGCGGTAAGTACTCCATCAGAATTTCTATCTCTGCCTTAACGGTTTCGGCCAAATCATCACGACCGGCCTTTTCAAATTCTTGGAGGGAATCTTTGCGCTGTTTGATCTCGCGACTCAGAACATCAAGTACTTCCTGGTCATCTAAGGTTTTACGCTGATCTATCTCAATATTCTTGATAGCTGCACGAACCATACGGATTACGGTTAGTTTGAACTTGTCCTGGCTCTTCATCGCAAGCTTCATATCTTCGTTTAATCTATCGCTTAAGCTCATCGATTAAGCCTCCTAGAACTTTCTCTTACGAGCAGCCTCTGATTTCTTCTTGCGTTTCACACTTGGCTTCTCATAATGCTTGCGTTTTTTAACCTCCGCTAGTACGCCATCTTTTGCGATGGAGCGCTTAAAGCGGCGAAGTGCAGCATCTATAGTTTCATTTTTGCGAACTCGAGTTTCTGACACCAGTTTTCCCTCCCTCCGAACAGACCGTCCAAGACGAAAAAAGCGTTCATCAAATTTCATTATATGGTATACATAAACTAGGTGTCAACCTAAGGAATAAGATTCTTTACTTAGCGTTGAGCGGGCCTAATTTTTCACCTGCAAGCAGGTGATAATGAATATGAAAAACAACTTGTCCTCCGTCCTTGCCGCAGTTATTAATGAGACGATAACCGCTATCCGCCACACCTTCCTGCTTGGCAATTTCTTGGGCGGCACGATGAATTTCTCCGATCAAACCCCAGTCGCCGGGTTCAACATCGTTCATGGTTGCGATGTGTTTCTTGGGTATAATCAAGATATGTACCGGAGCAGCAGGCTGAATATCGTGAAATGCCACGACATGCTCGTTTTCATACACCTTTTTGGAAGGAATCGTTCCCTCTACAATTTTACAAAAAATACATTCCATGACGGGTTGTCCTCCCAGCTACTTAAACTATGACCGTTTCATTTTTACCTATAATACTATACCTAATTTTCAGCAAAAAAGAAACTCTGCATACAAAGAATTTGCAAAGTTTCTTGAAGATTTTGGACAGCAGCTCTTTAAAGCGGCTGTAAGACTCGTTATGCCGGATTCGAACCCAGCGGATTGGGGTCCTCTCCCCTCTTGCGGCCGAGACGGACGGCCTGATACAGGATAAAGGCAAGAACCAATAACTGCGGTGCTGCTGTCTCCCATGTCGGATATACCCCAAGCCAGCCCCAGGATGGAATAAAACCTGGCACATGCGAGGAGAGTTTCCCCGCCACTTGAAGAGAGTGAATGCTTTCCCCGAGAAATTTGATAACTAGATAATAAATCAAAACGGTAGCTGCGAGGAAGAATGCACGGACCGGAAGCTTTATGCTGCCCTTTACTATGATATAGCCAAGAATAGCTAACAGCAGAATGGCCCCTGCAATGCCCGCAAGCAGCTGTCCAGGTTGGATGGCCGGAGCCATGCCGATGTAAAAGATGGTCGTTTCGGCACCCTCGCGAAGTATCGATAGGCAGGATACAACGAATAAAGACCACAGATTGCCGGTCGCCAGCGCAACACCGACTTGCTTCTCAATGTAACGGTTCCACGCATGGACCTGCGACTTTTTATGCAGCCAGACGCCGACCGTCAGCATTAACAGGACAGAAACGAGTCCGGTAATGCCCTCCAGCATTTCGCGTGTGCTGCCGGCAGCGACATTAGCGATCATGTAGTTTAGCAGAATTGCCAAGCCGCCGCTTAGCAGTAACCCTGCCGCCGCTCCGCACCAAATCCATTTTTGCTTGGCGGCATTGCCCGTTTTATGAAGAAAAGCTGCCAGGGCCGCAAGCACTAATAAAGCTTCGACGCCTTCACGAAGCAAAACGAGTCCGGCATCCCAGGCTGAATAACTGGTTTGCCCGGCAAATGGCGAAAGCTCCTGCTGCATCGTTTGAATGATGGAGCCGGCTTCTGCTATCTGCGGCGGATTGGACAGCAGCCTGCTCAAAGCCTCCGTCATTTCATTCTCTACCTTAGTATACAGTTCAGGTGCTTTGGTTCGAACGGCGCCTTCAACAGACGGCCATAAAGTAATGAAGCTCTGCATTTGTGCGGCCGCTTCCGTCGCATTACCCGAGCTGATGCCAGCTGCAGCCTTATTCAGGATCACCAATCCGTCCGCGACGCTCTGTTTGCCCGATGCCGGCGAAGATACGGATAAGGAACCGTTGACGTAGTCGTTGACAGTTTGAATTAAATCTTGAATGCCTGCCGCTGCAGCATCAGATCTTGGAGGATCTGCTTGCACGGCAACTCTGGCCATCGTTGTTTTTGTTTCGATCTGACCGTATATTTGGTCATTGTCCGCACGGATCGCATTTTCCGCTTTGGCCCATAGGCTGGTGAATTGCTTGAAGCTGCTTTGCGCTTTAGCCCAGTCATTATGGCCGATTTCAGTCAAGCATTGCTGAAGGATGGGCAGTAAGGTCTTCGCCGCTTTCTTGCCATCGCCTTTATCCGCCGTCTTTTCCAGATCGGCTACATAGCCCCCCGTCGCTTTAGCCAGCTTGGATACTGCAGGGTATACAGCATCCGGCTTGTTCGCCGCATCCTTTAGAGCTTGCTTCGCTTCTGTCAGTGCAGAAGCTACATTATCGTATAGAGCTGACTTGGGAGCCTGAAGCTGCTTCCACTGTTCTTCAAAAAGGTCCAATTCCTTGGCTGCTTCCCCCCATTGCCGATCTCCGGATTCCACCAGCGCTCCGCCTACAAGAGGCATCAGCTTCTCAAGAGCCGCGTCCGACTCAGCTGCCCATCCTTTCCCGGCAAACGGAATGAGAAGAAGGACGGCGATCATTAACCAACCGACCCATTTCTTCCTATTGACTTGTCTTTGCCTCATTAGTTCTCCGTCCTCTCAAGCGGTATTCCATTACTGTTCATAATAAACCTTCTCCAATATACCCTCCTTGACGGACGCCCGGAAAACAGGCGAACGAAGCGCTTCCCATATGAAAAATATACTCATTGAGTGCATCATTCTTGGCCAAACGCTGCTGAATCGGAATAAATTGTTTCCGCGGATCACGATTGAAGCAAATAAAAAAGAGCCCTGCGTCCAATTGACCTGTCTGTTTGTCGATGCCGCTGGAGTAAGAATAGGAACGCCGTAATATTTTTTCTTTATTTTCGCCATGAGCTAGCCGTACGTGAGCATTTGCGGGAATTACGGGCTTTCCGTCCGCGTTTTTAGCATCCAGCCGCAGGGGATCAAATTCGTTGCTCTGGCCCAGAGGAGCCCCGCTGCTCCGATAACGTCCGAACGTAGCTTCTTGATCGCTAAGGGTAGAACGATCCCAAACCTCGATACGCATACGAATACGCCGCACCGCCATATAAGTGCCATTTTGCATCCAAGATGGTCCATCGGACGGTTGCACCCAGACCAGATCATTCATCAGCTTGCTATCCCGTACGTCCGGATTTCCCGTCCCGTCTTTAAAGCCTAGGAGATTTCTTGGGGTTTCTTGGATGTTGGTCGCCGTCGCCGACCGCTGAAACCCTTCCTGCGTCCATCTCAGCACAGCCGTCCCGCGAGCTATACGGGCTAAATTGCGAATAGCGTGAAATGCCACCTGCATGTCATCCGCACAGACTTGAACGCCAATGTCACCGCCGCACCACTCTTCGCGTAATCGTTCGCCCGCAAATTTCGGGAAATCCACGAACGCTTCCGGACGTTTTGATGCCAATCCGAATCTTTCGTCGAACATCGAAGGCCCCACGCCAAAAGTAATCGTCAGCTGATTGGCATTCAGCCCAACCGCTTCCCCCGTATCTTCGGGAGGAAGACTCGGCTGGTCATTATGAGAGCCGACCATTCGTCCCTCTGCCATATTTGCCGAAGCCTCGGTCCAAGCCCGAAACAGCTTCGTTACTTCGGAGGCCTGTTTGGTTGTTAAATCGAAGGCGGCAAAGCAAAGGAAATTTTGTGCAGGAGTTAAGATCCCCGCTTGGTATTGATCATAAAAAGGGATGGTGGACTGACTTCTGTCCGTAGCTGCGGAAGCTGATTTGGAAGCCTTCCCGGTTCCGGTTAGCAAGCCTCCGACACCAACGCCGACGGAACCGAGCAGCAGTCCGATTCCTCCCGCTCCCGCCATTTTAAGAATATCCCTCCGGCTTACCGTTGACTTACTGTCGGGTAAATGTTCCTGATCCTGCTTCGTCATGTCTTCCATCGGGCTACGCTCCCAACAATTTGCCCATATTGGAAAGCGGCTCAGCCAAGGCATCAATAGATTGGCTCAGCTTCTTCACTTCGTCGGGCTTAAGCTCGGTATACAATATATAACCGTTATCCTTTTTGTACGGGACAAGCAGAGATGTTAGCTCTTTAAACCGGTCATCGATGGTTTTAGCTAAGGCCGCATCTTTTTTCTGAAGCTCCGGCTTCAAGATTTCAAATATTTTACTAGCGCTTTCCACATTCGCTGCAAAGTCATACAAGTCCGTATGGGAATAACGTTCTTCCTCTCCGGTTACTTTGGTTGCCGATACCTCATTAAGCAGCTCTACTGCCCCGGTAACCAGCATATTGGCGTCGATTTCCACCGTTTCTACCTTTGCTCTTAACAGCTTGCTGTTTTTGAGCAGCTCGTCGGCGGCTTCCTCTTGACCTTTGGTCGTCTTGTCCTGCCACAGTGCTTTTTCAAGCTTGTGGAATCCTTTCCATTCCTTCGGGTCTACGTCATCCTCGCGGGCATCAATATCCGGGTCAAGATCACCTAACGCCTCGGCAATCGGCTCGATTCTCTCATAGTACATCCGTGCAGGTGCATACAGCGCCTGGCTTTTCGCCAAATCTCCGGCTTTCACCGCAGCGACAAAATCGCCGGTTTGCTTGACGAATAAATCGCACTGCTCGATCACAAATTTGCGGTACTGTTCCACTTCAGACTTCAAGGCTGCACTGTCTGAAGCAGGAGCTGCTTGGTAAGACGTATTGTTAGCTGCTGGCGCCGGGGAAGGCTGCACGCTCGCTTTATTAGCTCCGCATCCGGTAAATACTAAGGTAGAGGAGAGGAGAATTGCTGAAACAACATTACGGGTCATCATTATAATAGGACATCTCCTTATATCGTTTATGAAAAACAATAGATATTGATAATCATTCTCAAATAAATTATCACAGTTCATCCTGTTTTTCAATTGTTTTTTGATGTACATAAAGTCTCCCTTCCACAGCGCAAACTAAAAGTTCAAACCATTCATTTCATAGGCTTTTTCACTTATAGACTCACAGTCTAATTTTAGGTATAATGAAGCCGAAAAGACTTGTGAGGTGGGTCGGAATGAACCGGTTGATGCGATCGGCAACGAGAAAGAAGCGGGAATACATGATTGAGGTTGCCCTTCGATTGTTCATAGAGCATGGCTATGAGCAAGTTTCCGTAGATGACATCATCGCGGCTACGAACACGTCAAAAGGAACCTTTTATCATTATTTTAAAGGGAAGGATGAGATTTTGCGGGAAATTTACCGCAAGCAAATCCATACAATCAGCGAATGGGCCGTAAAGAAACCGTCCCAAGTCCAATCCTTGGAAGGACATATAAACAGACTCTTTTTAGACTTGGCGTCGAATATTCAGGCTTATCCCAGGCTGGTACGCAGTTTAATCGCCTTGTCACTGCAAAATGAGTCGGTCAAAAACATTGAAGACGAACAATTTCAGCTGCTGTACGATCGGCTGCTTTATTGGCTTCCAGAGGCGAATAAAGTTAGGCTGCTCATTACCGCATACAGAGGAACGTTGTGGATGTGGTGCTCTCAAGAGGAAATGGACTTACCTGATTTAATGCGCAGCAACCTGGCGTGGGTTTGGTCAGGTCTACGTTTGGAACAACAAGAATCATCCATCTCGGTAGAAACGAGGCAAGCAGGGCCGGAAGCGGCATGGCTTGCGCATAGCGCTAAGGAGGAAAAGAAGATGAGAATCGCAATTATTGGAGGCGGATTGGCCGGCTTGACGGCAGCCGCTTATTTGTCGGAGCAGCCTGGAGTCGAAGGCGTCTTATTCGAGAGAAGTCCGCAGCTGGGCGGCCGCGCGTTCACGTACGAGAAAGCAGGCTTCACCTTAAATTATGGAGCCCATGCCATCTATGGTATCGATCGTCATGAAATTTCAACGATGGAGCGTGAGCTTGGTCTTTCCTTCAGCTCCAAGCAGGTGGACAAACGCAGAGTTATGTATGCGAAGCACGATCAATTAACGCCTGCTCCACTCGATTTCGTCAACCTGATGCGGACCGAACTATTAAACACGATGCAAAAGGTGCGCTTCGTTGGGGAAATCACCGCGATTATTGCCCATATCCACAATGTTAAAAATTATGAAACGCTAGGCGACTATCTGGCTCATTCCGATGCCGACGAGGATGTCAAGGAGCTGTGGGAACATCTAGTGTGCTCCAACTTCTTTATTACTCCGGAGGAAGCCCGCAAGGTTCCAGGTGCGGTCATCAGCGAATATTACCATAACCTGTTCCTGTCCAGCCGTCCGGTAAACTATATATTGGGAAGCTGGGCCGTTATTACAAATCAGCTGCGGCAAAAAATCGAAATTTCCGGCCGCTGGGAATTGGCGCTCCAGGAAGGCGTTGAGTCCATTCAATATGCGGATCGTAAATACCAGTTGAAAACGAAAAACCGTGAAGAGAGCTTCGATCGCGTCATCTTCGCGATGCCTGTTCAGCAAACATGCAAGCTTCTCAAAGGCACACCTTGGGAACCGTTCCTGGCTCCTTACGAAAACAATACCGCAACCGAGGTTATGGTGTACGATATCGGCCTGAAACGCGTCGTAGCCAGTCCATTCTCCTACATTAGCGATATGGACAATAAGCTGTTCATCAGCGACGTATCGGCAACGGACCATACGTTGGTTCCTGAAGGCGGTCAGCTGCTGCAAGGGATTGCCTACTTAAGCGACAGCTTCGCGGACGAACAGGAGCGTAAAGATTATTTGGAAAAGAAAACGAAGCAAATGGAAGACCTGTTCGATCATTACTACCCAGGCTGGCGGGATGAAACCGCAGTGAAGCGTGTTTCCAAAAAAGCGATGGTAGCCAGCGTGAAAAACATCGTAACGAACGAGCTGCTGCCTACTCGTTTGGATCATGTACCGTTTTATTTCTGCGGAGATGGTTGTGTCGGAAAAGGCGAGCTGGCGGAGAGAGCATTTTCAAGTGCGCGGCTGGTTGCGAAATCGATTATTGAGGATTTAAAAGTGCCGGCTAAAATATAGAGGCTATCATTTGACCGATAAAAGAAAGCGCGGCTTGGACAATGAGCCCCGCAGTCCATAGCAGCTTGGAAAACCAACCCGATTCTTGAACAGAATCGGGTTGTTGTGTTTCCTTAGGCTTTTGCTCTATGGAAGGATTATGAAAGGCGGTCTTAGCCCCTGAGGATTTAATTGTTACGGTTCGAGTTGCCCCATCCCAGCTAAGCTGTCCTCCGAACGCCTCACCGATAAATCGGGCAGGCGCCATCGTGTAGCCGTTAACCAGCTGTGCTGCTGCTTCCAGCTGAACGGCCTGCCCGTTTTTCCAGGCTTGCCGATCCCCAATTTTCAGAGAGATTGTTATATCCCCTTTGCGTCCTGCCGCCGTCTGCGTCTTCTCATCCCAAGTCACGTCAGCACCCATCGCTTCGAAGATAGCCCTTAGCGGCACCAATGTATTACCGTCCCGGATTACAGGCGGCTGCTCGTACTGCTGCCGCTGCCCGTTCAATTCAACGGTAACCTGGGAGGATAAGGCAAACGATTTGGATGCGACCTTCGTTCCGCTTCGATTGTATACCGTGAGCTGAAGATTCGATCCTTCAGCGACTTGCCCGGCACTCAGTTCGATCCCGAAAGGAGGGTTCGTCTGGGATTCAATGATCTCCCCGTTGATCGAATATTCGATTTTTCCGATATAAATATCGGGAATTTTGACCCAAGGCGTGATTTTCGTTTTGACCGCGAAGGTGTTGTCAGAACCTCCCAGCTTCACATGGCCGATGCCGTCCGATGGCTTGGCTCCCTGCTCCACCTTGGATAAATAAAACGGGGAGGCGATCATCCGGCTGTACAAGCTTTTCATCTGCTCGTTGGCTCCGAGCAAATAGTTATTCTGCGATTCGCGGTTTTTCAGATCCACATTAAAATAGGTGATGGACTTCAATCGCGGGTACTTAAGCGGCATGATCTCATATAACCGTTGCAAATTCAGCAGACCGTAATCCGTAAACGATTCTTGCGGAATGTGGGCATAGTGGGAAACAGCCGTTTCACTGATCATGAGAGGCTTCCGGTCCGAATAAGTCTTATACAGGTAATCCAGCCTCTCGATCGGACTCGTTGCTTGCATATTCGCCTGCTTGGGGTCGCCGTTCTCATACGGCTCCGTATACATACTGACACCGACCCAATCCACATAATCATCCCCTGGATAATAGACATCCATCGAGTAGGCCGGAACATCACCGGGACTCCAAACCATGGCCACATTAGGGGCTTCTTCGGCCATCACATCATGGACAAGACGGAACTTTTCTATATACTTCGCCGGATCGCCATGCCACACGACCCAATCTCCGTTCATCTCGCTGGCATAGCGAAGGAAAATAGGGATGCCGGACGCTTTGGCTGCGCGCGCCCATTGACGCAGGTAGGCGTCATCCTGGACCGAATCGAGCCCCTTGGATGGCTCCCATGCGATCTGCAAGGCCGCTCCCGCTTCCTTGGCTCTTACGGCATACTGCTGGGGAAAAGGATTCCCTACCTGTGCGTATGCCAAGTACAGGGCATGATTTTTCCCGTACAGGGATTTCGATTTGGTGAACTGATTTTGCATCGCAGGGTCCTGCTCGGAGTACATGCCGATATACATACCGTACTCCGGCTCGAATTTGGCCAGCTTGCCGTTCTTCGGAGCCCCCTGCTGCCGCAAAAGCTCCGTATCGTCCGTGGACATGTAAACGTCCAGAATCGTCCTTATCTGCTCGGCGCGTTGAAGGTCGACGGCTCCCCAATCCTTGCCGTATAAGAGCCAATATTGATTTTCCAGCTCATAATAGCGAATGGCATTGTCATAATCGCGGATGCTGTCAAAATATTCGTCCAGCTTGCCGCTGAACAGCGCGGCACTCTGCCAATCCTCGATGGATGCATAGTGATCAACCAAAAACTCCCAATGGGGCACCGCTTCTTCCGGGCGGCCGGCGTTCACGGCGGCTTCAGCAGCCTTCCAGCGATCCCATATCGGGTCGGCATGCGCCGGGGATGCTCCCAGCCACAAGCCGCAAGCCATCGTTAACGCAAGCAAGCCTTTGATCCAACGGGTTATTACTTTAGGTGTAGCAGCAGCCATGTTCTTCTCCCCTCTCTCGCTGCCTGTAACCGGCTGCGAGTGGACCGTCGATTTTATCCATAATGAATCTATTTACGTATAAATGCCTATAAGGTTTCTAAATAGACGCTGCTTCCTTTGCCTCCGGGCTCAGCAGGCTGTACGACCAGCCGGCGCGGTAGACGGGCACGAAGCTCGGGAACGTGGCTGATGACCCCTACCGTCAGCTTATCGTAATGCAGCTTCTCCAGCGCAACAATGACCGTCTCCAGCAAATCCTGATCCAACGTGCCGAATCCTTCGTCGAGGAAGAAAAATTCCAGAGGATATTGCCCCTTCAGCTGGATTTGTGCAGATAAGGCCAGGGCTAACGATAACGATGTGAGGAAGGTTTCTCCGCCAGATAACGTGGAAACCGGTCTCTTCACGCCTCCATTAGAGTCGTCCCGAATGATAAAGCCGCCGGAGGAATCGACTTCAATGGCATACTTTTGCCGTGTGAGCTGTCCCAGACGCTCGGATGCCGCACGGCTTACCTGCATCAGCTGCTCTTCAGCCAAAAATTCGACGAAGGCATTGCCCCGCAGCACCGACTGCAGCTTGCTGAGCAGCGTCAGCTCGCTCTGCTTGACCAACCGCCTGGATTCCAGCTCGCTCCACCTTGCGTGCTTGGCTTGGATCGATTCCCAGTCCCGTTCTGCCTTTGCCTTAGCCTGAAGCGCTGCTTCATCGAGCCGCTTGCATTCGGCAAGCTCGGACTCCATCGCTGCCCACTGCTCCTCTGTAATGCTGCGTCCGGCCAGCAGCCCGGCCAATTGGGCTTCCTGAGTCCTGAGCTGATGCTCCAGCTTGCTGTAGGCTTCTACCTCCGCGCTCCAGGCTTGCTTGTTATCGTCGGAAATTAATGCGGAGATGACTTCCTCCGGTGAAGCAAAGCTATGCAGAGCGCCTTGACGCTTCCACTCCTCCTCCGCTTGCTCCGCCTGCTCCGCCGCGTTCTGGACCGCCTTGCAGGCCGCTGCATAGGCTTGTGCGGCTTGCTGTCCGGCCAACTGGGACGACTCATGTTCCAGCTTCGTCCGATCATTGGCAAGCCTTAGTCCATCCAGTTGCTTGGAAGCAGCCTCCATTTGGGATTGAATGTCCCCGCTGCCTGCCCATTCCGTCAGCTTAGCGGCTTTCTCCTCCACCTGCTGATGGACGCTTTTCCATTCCGTCTTCCATTGAACGCTCTGGCGGTCCAGCTCGTTCATTCGCTGCTGAATCCCGCTGATCGCAAGCAGCTTTTCGTCTATAAAGCCTACGCTCTTGTCCAGCCGCTGGCGGATGTCCTCCGCCTGCTGCAGGCTCTTGCGTTGGCGCTCTGCAGCTGCTTCGACTTGCTCATAATCGATATCGGAAAACTTGCGTTTCCATGAATCCGTCAATTCGCTGACGGTTTGCTGGAGCTTCTCCGTTTTTTGCCGGACCCCAGCCGCCAGTGTATGTAAGGTCTGCTGCTTGGAACGCAGCTCTCCGCTCATCCGATCCAGGCTTCCCCTGAGCTGCAGCAGCTCCTGAAGCCTCTTCTGCAGCAGCTGATATTGCTTGTTAGCCTCCGTCAGACCGTTCTCGGCCTGCTGAAAATCCTCCTTCAGCTGCTGCTCAGCCGCAGATCGATCGACCACCGTGTAGGACCGTTCCCGTTCGGATCGCAGTTCCCATGCCTCGATGGCTGCAGCCGCTTCGGCCAACGTTTCATTCACCTGCAGCTGCGGAAGCATGGACCTCCACTGCTGAACGACATGGTTCAAGCTCAAACTCAGCTGGCTTGCCGCCAGCTGCTGCTGCCTCGCTTGAAGCAGCAAGTGCTCAAGCCGGGCAATCGCGGCCTCGGTATCAGAGCCTGTCTCCGCCTCATGCTCGTGAAGCGAATTGGGAGCCGGATGATGCGTCGAACCGCATACCGGGCATGGATCTCCGCTCTCCAGCTTGGCGGCTAATGCAGCCGCCATGGCTTTCAGCTCGGCTTCGCGTCCCGCAGCCTTGAAATCGCCGATTAATCCCGGGATAGCCTCCGCAATCCCGGTCAGGCTATCCTCATGACCGCTTACTGCCGAGTAGATCTCGGACATATCCTGAAGCCAGGCAGACAAGTCTTGTCCCCATTGGCTCTCTTTGCTTTGTAACTCAGCTTGCTCCTGCGCGATAGCTTGCAGCCCGGCCTCGTGGCGCTCGCGCTCCGCACGCTGCTCTTCAAGCTGCTGACGCCATTGCTCGATCGTCCGCTTCTCCTGCAGCGCCTCCTGCAGGCGCTCCCGGATCCCGCTCGGCACCTCCACCAGCGCAAGCTCCGCCTTCAGGTCAGCTTGGCGCTTGACGGCCTTGTCGCGAAGCTCCTGCTCCCGCAGAAGCTGCTCGCGCGCTTCGGCAAGAGCAGCCTCCGTCTGCGCGTCCTGCGCAGCGAGCCTGGCGAGCGCTTCGCGCTGCTGCTCCAGCTCTGCCGCGAGCGCCTGCGCCTGCTGCAGCTTGTCGAGCCGCAGCAGCAGCGGCGCCTCCTGCGCGGCGAGCGCCTCTCGCGCGGCGGCATGCGCGGCCTGCGCTTGCTCCAGCGCGGCCTGCGCGCTCTGCAGCGCCGCTTCGGCTGCCGCAGCCGCGTCGCGCTCGCGGGCCAGCCGCGCCAGCGCCTGCTCGCGCTGCCGCGCGTACGGCTGCGCGAGCTCCGCTTGCGCGGCGCGGGCGAGCTGCGCCTGCAGCGCGAGCACGTGCGGCGCGCGGGCGGCGTGCTGCTCGCGCTGCACGCGCACGGCCGCGAGCTCCTGCTGCAGCTCGCGCACGCGGCGCTGCTCGGCTGCGCGCGCCTCGCAGGCGGCAAGCTGCTCGCGCAGCCGCTGTGCAGCCTGCGCTGCCGCTTCAAGCGCGGCCGCCGCGGCATCCAGCGCCGGCTGCGACGCATCGCCGAGCCCCTGCTGCTCGGCGGTGATCTCCTTGATCGCTATATCCGTTTCCTTATAGCGGGCGGCTGTCTTGGCGCTCAGCTGGTCGCCATACGGCTCCAGATGAAACAACCGCTGCAGCATTTGTCTCCGTTCGCTGCCCTTTAATGCGAGAAACTCCGCAAATTTGCCTTGCGGAAGCACAACCGCTCTCGTGAAGTCCTGCATCGACAAGCCCAAAATATCCTGGACCTGCTGATTGACTTCTCCCGCTTTATCCGCCAGGACGACCGTCTCCCCATCCTGATAGCGGATAAGCCGGCTTACGGTATTGTTAACGGAAACCTCCCCGCCTCTCTTGAATTGGCGGTCTACTCTGTAGCGCTGCGCCCCGGAAGCATGCCCCAGTTCGAACGTAAACGAGACGCTGAGAGCCTGCTCCGCATGGTTCATAATGCCCTGCGTCCCGTTCGCCGCCCTCTCCACCTTGCCGAACAACGCCAAGGTCATGGCATCGAGAATGGTCGATTTGCCGCTACCCGTCGGTCCGAAAATCCCGAACACGCCCGCATCGCATAGCGCCGTAAAATCAATCTCCTGTACCTCGCGGTAGCTCTGTAAGCCTGCCATTTGAAGGTATATCGGCCTCAAAAATGTTAACCTCCTTTCGTCTTATCCCTGCGGAGCCTCCAACAGCTCCATAAACAGCTTCACCAGCTCAGCCTCCGGCTCGGCTCCGCCTGTTTGTCTCGCATAGTAACGGCGGAACAGCTCATCCATCGGCATACTGCGCATTGAAACAGAAGATGCCGCTGCCGCTTCCATCTCCGGATAGATCGGGCGTATATTGACAATCCCTTCGTGAGCCTTGCGCAGCAAATGGATTTGCTCCATCGACATCGCCTCGGACATATGGATTTCCAGATCAATCCAGGCCCTCGCGTCCTTTCCTTCCTCCAGCCACGCATGCACCTGAGCCAAGCCGTCTTCCGCTCTCCAACGCGTTAGCGGTCGGCCGCTGGTCAAGAACAGCTCCTCCAGCTTTGGCGCTTCACCCGGCTTCACGTCCAGCACCGTGACCGATTTGGCCTGTCCCGCTTCCGAGAAGCTATACGCCAAAGGCGATCCGCTGTACCGCATTAGCGATGGAGCTTTAATCGTCTGCGGTCTATGCAGATGACCGAGTGCGACATACTGCGCACCGACAGCCAGCGCCGCCGTATCTACCGTATAGGCGCCTCCTACCTGGATGGGCCGTTCCGATTCGCTCTCCGCACCGCCAAGGACATAAATATGGCTCATCAGCAGATTGACCGTATCGTTCCTGTAATGCTTCGCCTGCTGTGCCGCAATATATTTGACCCGGTCCGAGTATGCTGCCCTCAGCAGCTCTTCCTCCACCTGCTCGGATAGCAGCTCCTTAAGACGCGATTCCGAAGGATAAGGCAATGAAAATAAGCAAGCCTGCTCCCCTGTTCTTGCAATATCAATACGCTCGATCCGGTCCTCAGGCAACCCTGCGAGCCGAACTCCCAGCTTTTGCGCCAAAGGGGCCGCCGCAGCCAAACGGTCCGGATGATCGTGGTTGCCTGCAATAACGGCAACTGGCCTATTGCCGTTGTCTGCCAGCCGGGCCAACGCGTCGTAAAACAACTGCTCCGCCGCAGCCGGCGGATTGACGGAATCATATACGTCGCCTGCGATCAGCACCAGGTCAATCGATTGATCCTTCACCAGCTGTGACAGCTCCTCTACGAAGGCTTCCTGCTCCTCCAACCGGCTCCTTCCTTCCAGCTGCCGTCCAAAATGCCAATCAGCCGTATGCAATATCCGCATCGAAGCCCCTCCCTTCCGGCATGTATGCCTGACTGTATCCTAAACAAAGTCCAAACTCGCATAAGGTTTTACAACTCCAAAATGTGAGCCCCGTCAAACAAAAAGATATATTTCCCGGTTACCGGCCTTCTCCATATCCTGGAGATCGCCTGGGCGTACAAGTCCAATTGAAGCTGATAGCGGTCACGAACCGCCTGCAGCGATTTTTCTCCCTGGCCCTTTAACCGGTCTGTTTTATAATCAAGAAGCACGAGCCCGTCCGCTTCCTCGAACACGCAATCAATAACCCCTTGCAGCAGAATCGTTTCTTCGGAGGAAGCCGCATCCGTTCCGCTATAGACTTCCCTTGCAGGCAGCCCGTAGCTGAACGGCACCTCCCTGTGCACAGCCTTCGATTGCAAAAGACGCTGTCCAAGGTCGCTACGGAAGAACGAGACGATAACTTCAGCGTCAACGACCTCTTTTTGAGTCTCCGTAAGCAGCTCCTTGTGCACCATCATCGCCAAAGTTTCCTTGACCACCTCTACCGACGGTGTGAAATGGATCGGCATATGCTGCATAACCGAATGGAATACCGTTCCTCTCTCGGCCGCATTCAACTTCGACTGCTCCATGAAACGGGGCCGACGCACGATCGCAGGCTGATACACACTTTTTGGCTCCTGCTGACCCAGAACTTCGGATACTCCGGCAGGCGCTTCCTCAGATACGAGCTCCAGCAGCTTGTGATGCTCGGAAAGCCGTTTTAATTCCGTTACGGATGTTTTCGACAGCAGCGAGGAGGACTTGGCAAATTCATATGACCAGGACAGCCGTTCTTCGATATGGGATTCAAACAGGCACTCGGTCCCGTCCTCCCCGGTTACAGGCTCCAGCCGGAAAACAGCCTGCTTCCGTTCCTCCGACAGCTCAAAGCTTACAGCCGCCTCCTCCAAAGCCGTGAACATATCGGGTCTTACCCAATGGACCAGCCATTTGGACAGCTCCTCCGCCATGAAAGCGGGTAGGCGGTATCCGGCTCCCGCCTGATCCCTGAGCTGTCTGCCGTCAGGATGACGCATTAAAGCGGGGCCGATCCAATCCAAATAGCATTTCGCCCGCGCTACCATATCGTCTGGCAATAATGGCTCGTCATGCTCCAATACATTAGCCCAGCTCTGAAGAAGCTTATCCGTCCCTTTTACGGTTGCCAGCAGATAAAGCTTCTCACGGGCTCTTGTCAACGCTACATACAAGACTCGCATTTCCTCTGCAAGCATTTCCATCCGCATTTTTCTGCGAATCGCCAGCCATGGCAGGGTTGGGTAGCTGATTCTTGCTTCCAGGTCCATCCATTTCGGTCCGAAGCCCAGGTCCTTATGCACCATAAACGTATCCGTCAGATCCCTTTGGTTAAACCGCTTGGCCATACCGGCTACAAATACGACGGGGAACTCCAAGCCTTTACTTTTATGTATGGACATGATCCGGACTACATCTTCCTGCTCACCCAGAGCGCGGGCTGTACCCAGATCACCGCCTCCGTCCCTCATCCGTTCGATAAAGCGCAAGAAACGAAATAAGCCTCTGAACGAAGTGGCTTCATACTGCCTGGCCCTGTCATATAACGCGCGCAAATTCGCCTGGCGCTGCTGCCCTCCCGGCAAGCCCCCGACAAAATCATAAAACCCGGTTTCCCTGTAGATATTCCAGATCAAATCAGAAAGTGAGCCTTCCTTTGCCTCTTCCCTCCAGGAGCGAAGCCGCTTTAAAAACCGCTGCACCTTGTCCCTGGCATCCGATTCGGCATCTGCCCCGGCAGGCAAGACTTCGAACGGTTCCCAACCATCAGAACGGCCGGCTGCAACTTCCTTCCACGCTGCATCATCGATCGTATTGTCCTCATTCTCCGATTCATTCTCCTGGCAGACTGCGTCTTCACCGGACTCCATAAGCTCCGAGGGAGCTTTGCCATAGGCTCTGACTGCATCGTAAAACGCCGAGTATTTGCCGGCTATCCTTATCTGGGCCAGCTGCTCCGTGGAGAGCTGGACGATCGGAGAGCGAAGCACTGCAGCCAGCGGGATGTCCTGATAAGGATTATCAATCAGCTTAAGCAGCGACAGCAGCACCTCTACCTCCGTTGCCGAGAAATATCCCGAATTTAATTCGGCATATGCCGGGATTCCCTGCTGCCGAAGCTCCTCAATGAGAACCGGAGACCACTGTTGGGTCGCCCTGAGCAAAATCACCATATCCCTATAGGTAATGTCTCGTTTGCCGCCGGTGGCTTTGTCATACACCTGAAAGGCTTGTTCTCCGTTCGTACCGAGCAGCTTATGAATTTGTGCGGCAATAGCACGCGCCTCCAGCTGGACGTTTTCAAGCTCCTTACCCTCCAGAGCCGGATCGGCGGCTTCCCCGCTTCCTGTGCTCTCGTCAGCCTCGTTCCCTTCCTGGGAAGGAGCATCTGCTGCTGTATTATTGTCTTCCGTCTCCGAACGGTCGATCAGAATCAATTCGGCGGCTTCCGGTCCATTGCTGGCCGTATCCCATTCCGGATAATAAGCAGCCCCGTACTTCAGCTCAGCTTTATCATCATAAGCAATTTCTCCGACGGTTTCGCCCATCAGCTGCTTGAAGATGTAATTGACTCCGTGAACGACAGACAGCCGGCTCCGGAAATTTTGCGCCAGATCGATGCGCTGCCCCGGCTCCGTGCCATCGTTCCGGTAGCTCTTGTATTTCTCGAGAAACAATCCGGGCTCCGCCAGGCGAAAGCGGTAAATGCTCTGCTTCACATCGCCTACCATAAAGCGATTCCCGGGGGCTGTTCTCGATATCAAGGCTACAATCGATTCCTGTACCCGGTTCGTATCCTGATATTCATCCAGCAGCACTTCAACGAAGTGCTCCTGATAGCTGAGTGCGACCTGTGAAGGCTTCAGCTCTTCGGACTCCCCATCATCCTCCGATAAGATTTGCAGGCAGTAATGCTCCAAATCACCGAAATCGACAAGCCCTTTGGCTTTTTTGGCCTGCTGGTACCTGCGCCCGAACTCCATGACCAGCTCTATGAGTGTTTGCATCAATGGAGCCATAATCCTGAGCTCCTCGTCATACTGCTCCGGAGTCCGCCCGAACAGCTCGGCCCCGATGCCCGACAATTGGTCCTTCGCTTTGTTTCTGAGCTCCTTGACCTGCTCTTGAAGCTCTTTATCGTACTGGTCCCCCTTGCAAGGCTTCAGCTTGCCGAATGAGGTTCCCTGGAAGGAATCATACAAATGCTCCCAAGAATAGGCCGCCACCTGCTGCAAATAAGCAACAGCCTCCAGATCCTCCTTCAAATTAAGCAAATAAGGAGCGGGCCCCCCGGGCTGTTCGGCAATGCGCACTGCTTCCTTCAATACAGATGCGATTCCTTCAAGCTCCAATCGGACGGAAGCAAGCAAGCTTGGCAGCCATGGGTTCGGTGTTCCTTCGGTTCTTTCGAACATCGAGGCCATCTCTTGAAGCCATTGCGACGGCTTGGGATGGCTTCGCGATTCATCATATAGACGCTGAACCAATCTGTAGAGGGCATCATCACTCTTGTCTCCGCTGAACCATTCGGCAAGCCTCCAAAAGTTACTGTCCTCGGAAGCCTCCTCGTATCGTTCCTCAAACAGCTCCTCGATCAGATCCTGCCTCATCAATTCGCTCTCCGTCTCGTTGGCGATTCGGAATCCGGGATCGAGCGCAATCTTTTGGTAATGAGTCTGAATGACCTCCAAACAAAAGGAATGAAGCGTAGTGATGGAGGCTCTTCCGATCAGAGCCAGCTGTTTGCGGACATGATCCGATTCGGGATGACGTTCCAACGTTTTTTCCAGAGCCTCACTGATTCTATGCCTCATTTCGGCGGCCGCTGCATTCGTAAAGGTCGCAACGAGCAGCCTGTCCACATCTACCGGATCATGCTCGTTGGAAATCCGTCGAATAATGCGTTCAACCAGAACAGCCGTTTTACCGGATCCGGCTGCGGCAGCCACCAGCATGTCATGGCCGTGGATCGAAATCGCATCCCATTGGTCGTCCGTCCATGAAGCTCCTTCCGGCTTAGGTATCTTGTTGATCATTCGTTATTCCTCCCGTCAGGTCAATCATATCATCCGTCTGCGGCAAATCCGGCTTGGACGCATTCTCATCGGTGATCGCTAAGAGTGAAGAGCTCTGCTTCTTCAGAGCCCTTGCCGGCCGGAACGGAATGACCTGCGGTGAAGCTTCCGCGGCTTCCATCCGCTCCTTCATCATATCCAGTGCACGGTCTTTGCCCATCGGCGGCAGCACCCTGTGCTCATTGGCCTCAAACTGCGGATCGAACTGGCATACGGGTCTAAACGAGCAGAACGTGCAGGCGACCTCCGTCCCCATACGGTACGGCTGAATCCCTACGATCCCGCCTGTCATGGAAGAGCCTATGTCCTTGATCGTTTTACGGACATAATTGCGCATCAGAGTCCATTGAGTGTCGTCCGCTACCGAGGATGATTTGTAGAAGCTGCCGTCATTTTTGAGTGCGACGGGGATCAGCTGGGAATGGCCGCTGGAATCCGCCAGCGCAGCATCCATCAGCCGTGCCGTTTCGGCATCTGCGCGTATGAGCCCTCTCATCTTGAACTTTTTGCGGATCTCTTCCTCCGCTCTCTCCGCTGAAATCCGGTTCTGTGTCTGGAGAAGCGGGTTATGTACATGGAAATACAGCACTCCGGCAGGCTTGGCCTCCGTTCCGAGCCATTCTTTGGCATGAGTCATAATGACATCCAGGTAAGTAAGCATCTGCAGCGACAAGCCGTAATAAACCTCTGCCAGATGGAGCGCCGTTGCACTCGATTTATAATCAATTACACGCAGCAGCGTACCCTGTTCCGTATCCGCCCGATCCACACGGTCAATACGTCCTCTCACATCCATTCGGATCCCGTTATCGAGTTGATATGTAAGCGGTGGAATGGCCTGGTCCGAGCCAAAACCGATTTCGAGTCCAATAGGCTGGAATTGTCCGTATTTCGCATGCTCGCCGAGCATCCAGGCCGAACGCCCGATAATTTGCTTCAGCTTGCGTGCAATATAATGATTGCGCTTGGAGCTGAACAGGATCTCGCTTTGCAGTCTTGGAGCCAGCAAATCGACCACGCTGCCGGCTTTGACCATGCATTCCTCGGCTGTCAGACTTCCCCAGTCCCCGCCATCCTGAGCCACCTGCTCCGCAAACAAGCTGAGCGCCGCATGGAACAGCTGACCGATATCCGGGGCTTGAAGGCGATAGATCCGCCTCTCCTGCAGACGCAGACCGTGTGAGGCGAACTGGGAGAAGGGGCAGGCGACGAACCGTTCCATTCTGGATACGCTGGTCAGCACATGCTCGCCGTACAATAAACGGCTCGTTGCAGGACTGAGAGGCAGCGCTTCATTCGTGTACTGGAGCGACTTCAGGGTCAAGCCCAGACGGGCTCCCCAGCCTGGCTGACGGACGAACCAATTATATACGGACCACCAAAGCTCCGGCATCGGCTCTCCTTTCATCCACTGCTTCAGCTGGACGATAAGATAGGACAAGGCGTTGCCGGGACTCGCTATATAATCGAGCTGCTCATTTAAGCCCATGCCGGCCGTAGGCTCGCTCATAAGCAATCGCTCCTTCACCCCTGGGAACATACGTTTCATATGCCGGATGATTTCGGAAGGAAGCAGCATCTTGCCTTCTTCATCGGCCAGCGGATAACTGAGCCATAAGCACTGGGAAGGCGTACAGAAGGAGCAATAAATAAGGAATTGCTCGTCCAGCAGCTTTCTGCGGCTGCCCTCCGCCATCGGTAAGCCGAGATCGGTCAGCTTCTCCCTCTCGGGCTCGCTCAGCACGCTGTCTTCTTTCATTTTGGACGGGATGACGCCCTCATTGACGCCAAGCACAAAGACATGCTTCACGTTACCGGTCCGCGTCCGGTCCATGCTTCCGATCAAAACCTGATCGAGCGACGGCGGCACCAGCCCTAGCTTAATGCTTTCCATTCCCGTTTCGAGAAGAGCTGCAAACGTCTCGGTTGACGCCTCTTCCTCCCCAAGAAGCTCTACCAGTTGATCGAACATGTCGATGATCCGGTCCCATACTTGGGAGTGCTCACGGGCTTTTTCCGGCTTTCCGTCGCGAATGGCTCTCTGGCTCCAGCTCTCGAGCCTTTGCGGCACCTGAAGCTGAACCAGCAGCTCATAGAGCGCTTTTACCTTCTCCTGAACCGTCCGGCTGCGCTTCATTTGTTCCTGAAACGCATACAGCGGTTCGGCGACCCTGCTGCGGCAAACATTCATTTTATGTAAAAAGGCCGCTTCGGCTTCACTTGCAGTTGCCTCCGGCTGCTCAAGACTGGCGCGCAGCGAATAAGTCCACGGCTTGCCGTCGAACCACCGCGCTCCTTGAATCCCGAAGGCCAGCACATAATTCTCGAGCTGGTCCATCGCATGGCGATCCAACTGGATCCCCGTATCGTCATTGCCGAGCGGCAAAAAGAAATCCGTTTTGACGCAGCGGAATACGGCATCATACTTCCAATAATGGAGAATAACCTCCAGCGACGAACGAATCAGCTCCACCAGCGGATGGTGCATCACCGTTCTCTTCTGATCGAAAAAATAAGGAATGCCGAAGTCGGCGAATGTAGAGGAGAACAGGTCTCCGTAGACTTCCGCGTTCCTTACGGTTACGGTAATATCTCGGAAACGAGCCCCTTCCTCCCGGACCAGCTTAAGAATATCGCGCGCCGCCCCCTCAACCTCCGCTCTGCGGTTTACGGCAGCGGTCAGACGAATGCCTTCCGCAGCAGACTTAAAGGGACTGTTGTAGGGCTTCTTCACCCGATGCTCAAAAGCTTGCTCCATGTAAGCCAGCATAGGATTTTCCATAAAACGAACCGGCGGACTCGCATTCAGCAGGATGCTTTCCCGAACGGGAATCTGCAGCCTATCCATCCTCTCCAGCAGCTGGAGCATGGTTCTCGCCGTCGGATGAAACAAATCCAGATCATGAGGCTTCTCGCCAAGGCGGTACTCCCTATTAAGACAAAGTGTCATTGTCACTTCACTGCATACGGAAGCCAAGCTTTCAATGACTGCAAATTCCTGGGGAGTGAAGCCGTGGAAGCCGTCGATCCAGCATTCGGCATCGCGCACGTACTCGGATTGCGACAGCTGTGATGCGAGCAGCGTCAAATAATCTTCGCCATCCAGGTAGGTTCGTGACAGCTCCTGCTCGAACTCTCCGAATAGAAGCTGAAGATCGTGCAGCTTTTCCTTCATTGACAGTGTCTGATTTTGCATCGAAGGGCTCTCCAGGAATTGCGACAAGCCTTCCGACGTCACACAGTACCTTTTGAATTCCTTGAACAAGTCGTTTATTTTTTCTATGAAACCCATTTGATCCGCTGTAGTGGAGAACAGCTTCAAACGGTCTTTTTGCCTATGTATAATTTTATGAAGAAGCAGCTTTTTGCCTGTTTCGTCTATCGGCAGCCTTGCCGTCCCTCCCGCTTCCTGCATGACGCGCCATGCCAGCCTTCTAAAGCTGAGCACCTGGGCGCGAAGCGTGCCTCCAAGCTCGGGTGCAGAGACCAGCGCATATTCCGCCTGAAACGTTGCCTGCTCCGGAACCAGCAGAATGATCGGCCTCCCGCTCGGCGCTTCGATCAGCTTTTCTTTTATATTTCGCAAACAATAGTCGCTTTTTCCGCTTCCGGATCTCCCGAGAACAAAACGGATCGCCATATCGCTTCCCCCTCAACGATGGTAAAACCTGTGCTTATCCAACCTCTGTAAATAACTCCCTAACTCTACTATTCTACCAAAAAATAAAGAATCGTGGGAAAGGGATGTTTTGGATTAGTATATCATACCATGGGAACTTAGAACATTCGTTCTTATCCATGGTGACTGAAAAAGATGCGCCCGGGAGTACACCCCATTCGCTTAAGCCTTTTGGTCGTAACCGGACCCTCCTTGCGATAGACGGCGCTTCATCGCCTATAATACAAAAAAACCGGGCGCAAACGCGTTCCGGTTCCAGAGTTTAAACATTTCTATGATTCGGAGAATCAGGTTCGTAAATACGTCATCAGCGGGGATACACCGGCTTCCCGGATACACTCCACAACGAGCCGGGCTATTTCAATTCCGCCGTATTCGCAAAAATGGGTATTGTCTTGAGCTCCCTCAGGCAGATTAGCCCATGTTCCGGGGTCGGCCCACATAAAAATTTCCTTGGTCGCTTCCTCACCCAGCCGCTCGAATAATTGCTTGCTCTTGGCCGCTAAATCCAAAAAGGGAACTCCCTCACGTACGGCAAGCTGACGCATCGCCTCAATGTACTCGCCATGGGTGTTGCGGATACAGTGATTTTCCTCAAAGAAACGTCTGTGCATCGGCGCTACCAGTACGGGGAAGGCTCCCCGCTCGCGGGCTCCATCTATATATTCCTTTAAATATTGCTGGTATGTGGTAAAGGGCTTCGTCCCGCCCTCATTGTCCTTCTCGTCATTGTGCGCGAACTGGATCAGCAAATAATCGGAGGGCTTTATTTTATTCCAAATATTATTCAGCCGGTTTTCCGTAATAAAGCTCTTGGAGCTTCTTCCGGACCGCGCGTGATTGGATATGGCGATTTCCGGGCCCAGAAACTTGCCCAGCATTTGCCCCCAGCCGGCGTACGGATATTGTCCGGACGGCTGATCCGTGACTGTAGAATCTCCCGCCAGAAATAAGGTAGGCAGTCGAGGCGCGCTTTCGATTTCGATCGCTCTTACGCTTGGCGCCTCTCCCGAAACCGCAAGCTTCAGCTGACCATCCTCTACTAGCACTGCAAATGTCGACCGCTCGATTTGACCGGATTCCGTTCTAACGTTATCAAGCATGAGTCTCCCTAATCCCGCCTTGACGGTCGTCGACGAAGGTGCCTCCCAGCTCCCCAGGGTTACGGATACCCTGTAGGCTCCATAGGGAACATCCACAAGCAGCGTCGGTACAGGCTTGGCAAAGTAGTCCCCTGCCCAGGAATCCCTCAGATCCTCGTTTTTAGACGGCTTGACCGCTTTTGCATACCCGTAGCCTTTAACCGCATCGTAAGCCGCCGATTCCTGAAGCGGAATCGAATCGGAGCTTGTCTCTTCCTCATGAAGCGCAAATCGATAATGAACCTTCAATTCTTCATCCCTCCTGCAGCTATTACCATAATAGTAAGCTCTGACAGAGGGCAGATCAATGTGAATTATTGAGTCTCATATGAATATCTGAAACCTCAGTTTGGCAGATAAGACAGCTGCAGGAATGTCAAAAAAAGCCCCTTTCGGCAGAAAGTTTTTTCCGCTTCCAGCCAAAGGGAGCTTTGTCTTGTGAATGAGAACTTATTTACTCTGTCATCCACACGGTTTTATCAGCCGCGGGCTTTCGTTTGCCCGGCAGCTGCTGCATATCGGGATACCCGATATAGATCAATCCGACGACCGCTTCCGATTCGTTCAAGCCGAACACCTGCTTCATTCTCGGATGGTAAGCAGGCTCACCTGAACGCCATATAGCTCCGAGACCAAGGGCATGTGCAGTCAAAAGCATGTTCTGAACCGCGGAATGCGCTGCGGCAAATTCCTCCATTCGATTGACCTTCGGTGCTGTTGAAGGCGATACGGCAATCGCAATCACCACGGGAGCCCGGAAGGCTTTATCTCCCGCTTTGCGTCTCAATGCTTGCAGTTCCTCATCGGAAGCATGCGGAGCCGCTTCAGCCGCAATATCGGCATACGCATCGGCCAGAGCCTGTCTCCCTCCGCCCGTCATGACGAAGAAACGCCATGGTTCCGTAGCATGGTGGCTAGGGGCCCAGTTCGCAGCTTCCAGCAAAGTCTCTATCAGCTGCTTATCTACTGGGTCCTGCTTCACTTTACCTACGCTGCGACGGTCTTTAATAGCTTCCCATAAGGGCATCTTTATATCGATTAATTGATTCATTATCGAGTCCCACCTTTTCTGTGCCGGTCCAAAGCAAGTCTTAATTTGAGAATAATTATCATTACCATTATAAGTTCGGCAAGCTTCAATTTCAAGCCCATTTGCTTCAACTAACAGCCTGATTCGGCTGCATCCTCTAAGGTTAAACAAAAAACAGCGGATATCCAGGAAGGTAGAGCTCCTGTTCACCGCTGCTTCATTAAAGGATTCGACTACTTATTTTCTTACTTGCTGCGTACTTCAAATATCGCGAATTTGAGGTAATGCCCTTCATCGACACCCAGGATACGCGGATGATCCTTACCGGCGCCGCGGAACTCGATTAAACGCAATATTTTTTTAGCGTCGACGGCTGCTGCATGAATCGTTTCCAGGAACAATTCCGGCTTCATATGATAGGAGCAGCTCGCAGTAACGAGATAGCCTCCTTCATTGACCAGCTTCATTCCATGAAGGTTGATGTCCTTATATCCTCTGCATGCGCCTTCCACAGCGCTTCTCGTTTTGGCAAATGCCGGAGGATCAAGAATGACGACATCCCATGTCCTGCCCTTCGCCTGGATAGGCTGTGAGGTATCTACCTTCTTCTTGTCGGCCTGGCTGCGCTCTGTACGCTGATCCAGCCCTCTAACCTGCTCACGCAAATATTCGAAAGCATCTGCAACGACAAATTCAACACGGTCCTCAAAGCCGTTCAGCTTGACATTCGTTCTAGCACTCTCAATTGCATGCTCGGAAATATCGAGGCAGGTAACCTTCTTGGCCCCATATTTGCACGCATTCAAAGTAAAGCTTCCCGTATGGGAGAAGCATTCCAGCACTGTCGCGCCATCCCAGTAAGGGAAGGACACCTGCTTACCGTTGGCATTGAACGGAGCCATAACTCCTTGTCCGGCTCCGTCTTCCCCGACAACCTCTTGGAGCGCAATCCCGCTCCGTTTGCCCCATCCAAGCATCAGCGGTGCTATAGCGGCGCGGTTTTCCCTTTGGTCGAAGAAATAGCCGGTTTTCTGTCCCTGCATGATATCAATATCCATCAGCAGCCCATTTTCTGTAATGCGAACATGCTGCGGACATTCTCCGTACAGCAGTCCCGTCCGCTCTTCCAGTCCTTCCAGCCCTCGTACCGACACATCGCTTCGTTCATAGATGCCGGTAGGACGAACAACCTCTACCAGCGCAGATACAATAGCATCGCGAACCCGATCCATGCCAAGGGTCAATATTTGAACGACCAGCACATCCTCGAAACGGTCGACGATGAGTCCCGGCAAAAAGTC
Organism: Paenibacillus vulneris; assembly: GCF_039543185.1. Classification (NCBI taxonomy): domain Bacteria; kingdom Bacillati; phylum Bacillota; class Bacilli; order Caryophanales; family Paenibacillaceae; genus Paenibacillus; species Paenibacillus vulneris. The sequence goes on from NZ_BAABJG010000022.1 coordinate 255,348, forward strand.
CGCTTCTCCGTAAACGAGCCTGTAGGAACGAGCCCCCTGCAGGAAGCGGTCTCGGTGCTCCAGACAGCGGCGAAACCGTTCGGCGAAAAATTCATGCGTCATCTCCGCTATCGGCTCATAAGAAACGACTCGGACCACAATTTGCGAGGCGGGGTTCCAATAGCCGGTGGCTCCATATTGTCCCGCATGAGTGTATACATCGACCAGCTGCCCTGGCTCCGCTTCGCCCTCGAACCGCTCGACTTCCGTTTTAAAAATCCAGGGATGCCCCGCTTCAAGCCGTTTTTTTCTTTTTTTGTTTAAAAAAATAGATGCCAATGTAGCCGTTCCTCCTAATGAAACTTCTATACTTACTTGCCTGTGTATTGTTATGTATTTAAAGCGGGCGAAGGATCTAATAGAAATGGAGCACCATACAAAACCATGGGCTCCTCTTAACGGTTTAGTTCACTTCGTACCCGAGAGTATGCAAAGCCTTTTTCAAAACGCTATCGTTATTGCCGTACCCGGAATGCGTCTGCTGATGCCATGCCTCCAAGGGATGCAGCCATTCGACGCCCCGAATCTCTTCAACCTGGGCTTGCAGCGTACCGCCGGTCGCCTCGACCAGAAAGTAATGAACCTCTTTATCGACCAGACCTACACCCGACATCGTAAACTGATATTTGATCGTCTCTATGGGCTCCACAATCGCTCCGACAATACCCGTTTCTTCCAAAATTTCCCTAAGTGCCGTTTGTTCGACGGTTTCTCCAGGCTCCATTTTCCCTTTGGGAAGCGTAATCTTGCCATAGCGATCCTGAATCATTTGTACATACATTTCATTTCCGTTTTTCCGGAATACAACCCCTCCAGCAGATATTTCTTTCATGCGGCCCACCCTTTCCGTTTAGTTGAGAAAGAACAAGGATTTCACCCTGGAACCGGAATGAAATCCTTGCTTATTGCTGCCCTACACGATCAAAGCGCGAGACATTTCAGGAAGACGCAGCAGCTGTCCGCGGGACTCATTCACGCCCGCTTCCGTTACCTTCACCTTACATACGCTGCCGATCCAATCTTCGCTGCCTTCAAACACAAGCTGAATGTAGTTATCGGAATATCCCATAATGAGGCCGCTGTTAGCCTCCCCTTTATGAGCGCGCTCCGGAATCACCTCAAGGACTTGGCCGACAAATTGCTTGGCATAGGCCAGCTGCATCCGTTCGGACAAATCGATCAGCTCGTGAACACGTGCATTTTTGATTTCCTCGTCAATCTGATCCTCCATCCGCGCCGCAGGAGTTCCTGTGCGTTTGGAGTAAGGGAACACATGCATTTCAGAGAACTGCATTTGCTCCATGAAACGATATCCTTCACGGAACATTTCGTCCGTTTCCCCTGGGAAGCCGACGATAACATCCGTCGTAATAGCCACGCCGGGCATAATCTTATGGATTTTCTCAATTTTGCTACCGAACTCGGCCGTCGTATATTTACGGCGCATTCTGGCCAGCACGGCGTCATGTCCCGCCTGGAGCGGAATATGCAGATGACGGCACATTTTATCCGAGCCCTGCAGAGCCTCCAGCACCTCGTCCGTAATCTGGCTTGCCTCGATCGAGCTGATCCGAATACGCTTCAGCCCGTCCACTTTATCCAGATCCCAGAGAAGCTTCGCCAAGCTGTAGTTCTCCATATCTTCCCCATACCCGCCGGTATGAATACCTGTCAGAACAATTTCCTGATAACCGGCATCCACAAGCATCCGGGCCTGCTTCAGAACACTCTCCGGTTCCCGGCTTCTCATCAAGCCGCGGGACCAAGGAATGATACAGAACGTACAGAAGTTATTGCAGCCCTCCTGGATTTTCAAAAACGCTCTTGTCCGGTCTGCAAAGTCGGGAACGTCCAGCTCTTCGAACTGACGGGTTTTCATGATGTTGCGAACCGCATTAATCGGCTTGCGCTCATTCTCGAGCTGCTGCACGTAAGGAATGATTTTATCACGATCCTGAGTACCGATAACAAGATCGACACCCGGAATAGCCATAATTTCCGCCGGGGACGTCTGCGCATAGCAGCCTGTAACCGCTATGATCGCTTCCGGGTTGCGGCGAACCGCGCGACGAATCATCTGCCTGCTCTTCTTATCGCCCGTATTCGTTACGGTACAAGTGTTGATAACATATACATCCGCGGTTGACTCGAAATCGACCTGCTCATAGCCTTCATGCTTGAACAGCTGCCAAATCGCTTCCGTATCGTAAAAATTAACTTTACAGCCTAACGTATGAAACGCAACTGTAGGCATCTTCGTTATCCTCCCATCTCTCCGGTTTCGTACAAAATACACGTAAGACCAACCATTGCTGCCGTTTCCGTCCGCAATATACGTCTTCCCAAGCTGACGGAACGGCATCCCGCCGCTTCCGCCGCTTGCACTTCCTGCTCGGTAAAGCCGCCTTCAGGGCCAATGACAAGCATCAGCTTCAATCGCTGGCCCAAATTGCCTGTTCCTTCACCATCGGCTGAATCTATACGAAACGCTTTGCTCTTGGACAAAGCTTCTTGGATTTGTTCTTTGAATGCAATTCCCGATTCCTTCTCATAGCAGATCCAGGCCGCATCCATTTGCGGGATCAGCTGCAGCAGCTGCTTCCATGAATGAGGCGCCTCTACAGCGGGCACCCGGTTGCGGTGAGCCTGCTCGGCGGCCTCCTTGGCAATTTTTTGCCAGCGTTCGATCCGTTTTCCTTCTTTTTTCGCATCTAACTGAACGACCGTTCTCTCCGATACGAAGGGAACAAACCGGTCTGCGCCGATTTCGGTCCCTTTTTGAATAACGAGCTCCATCTTGTCGCCCTTGGGCAAGCTTTGCGCTATCCAAACCTCTACCGCAGGCTCATGGGTCATAGGCAGCCATTCGATAATGTCTGCTTCCACTCTGTCCTTTGCCGGCTCTCTAAGGCGGACCAGCGCCTCGCGGCTCATGCCGTCGCTGACAATGACTTGATCGCCTGCCTTGGCACGCATGACGCGGCTCAAATGGTGGGCATCATCTCCGACTATGGCTACGGACGATTCCAGGAAAAGCTCGGGTGCAATAAAGTAACGCTGCATGGTCTTCTCTACTTTCTCTTTCACATATCAACTGCTTGAGCATCAAATTTCATCATACAACTTTTTTTATGAAAAAGCCACCGTTTACAGCAATACCCGAATGACGGCAGCTGTTTCCTGTACGTTGCTATTTCCCGAATATGAACAAAACAACGCGGTTCAGCTCGTCCAATATGTCCCACTGCAGAGCAAAAACCGGTCCTATCGTTACGCGGCGAATCGGCGGAATGAAGAACATCAGCAATATAGCGTAAAACAGCCATTGCTCATAGGCCTTTATCTTCATCATGATAGAGGTCGGGAGCAGATCCTCGACAATCCGGTAGCCGTCCAACGGAGGCAGCGGCAGCAAATTCAGGATAAACAGAAAAATATTTTGCAATATCATCAGATTGAAAAACAATTTCACCGCCATACCAACGCCGTTCGATGCATGGTCCAGCGCTTGGTATTTCATCAGCAAATAAAAAATAATAAGACTGATAAAGGCAAGAACAAGATTGCTGACCGGACCGGCGGCCGATACGATAATCCCCATGAGACGCGGATTTTTGAAGCGGGAACGGTTCACCAGCACCGGCTTCGCCCACCCGATTCCAATGATCAGAAAAAAGATCATCCCGAGCCAATCCAGATGGACCCTCGGGTTTAACGTAAGCCGACCCATGGAACGGGGAGTCGGGTCCCCGAACCGGTCAGCGAAAAATGCGTGTGCAAATTCATGCACCGTAAAGCCGATCAGCAGCACAACAAATACAAACGGAAGCTGCTCAACCGGAAACGGCAAGAACGAGTTCCAATCCATAGACTCCACCTACAGCTTTCGGGCGATGATAACGACCCAATCTTGGTCTTCATGGCATTCGGTTACCGTGAATCCGGCCTCCGCCAGCCCTTTTTCTACGTCATCCTGCTTGCTCTTGATAATCCCGGAAACCACATAGGTGCCTCCAGGGGCCAATACATCGTAGACATCCTTCACAAACAGGAGGATGATCTCCGCCAAAATATTAGCGACAACCACCTGAACCGGGATTTTCACGCCCAGAGATGCCTCCGAGCCTTCCGCTTCGCTTTCTCTCAAAACCCCGAGCAAGTCGGACAATTTGACGGTTATGTTTGACTCCAATCCATTCAACCTTGCGTTCTCCGTAGCACTTGATACGGCTACCGGGTCCAGGTCCACGGCCAATACATGCTTGGCCCCCAGCTTGGATGCTGCAATAGCAAGGACGCCGGAGCCTGTTCCCACGTCGATAACGTCCTCCCCGCCTTGAATAACCTTCTCCAGCGTTCTCAGGCAGAGGGAGGTAGTAGCGTGAGTCCCCGTACCAAATGCCATGCCAGGATCAAGCTCGATAATCAGCTCCTCAGGGGTTGGCTGATAGTCCTCCCAGGTCGGCTTGATCGTCAATCGTTCGGAAATGCGCAAAGGCTTGAAATACTGCTTCCACGCGTTAGCCCAATCCTCGTCGTCCACTTCTTTCAGCTCATAAGTCGGGCTTCCCGTATCGATATCATAATCAGCCAGCTGCTCTACCGACCGCTTCAGTGATTCCATAATGGAATCCATCTCTGTCGTGTCGGAAAAATAGCCCTTGATAACGGCACGTCCTTCCGGGATATCGTTAAGAGGAAGCTCATACCATTGCCCAAGGGAAGTATCTCTTTGTTTGTTCAAGGTCCCCGATTCCTCTATCGATACTCCGCCCGCTCCGAGCTCATGGATAAAATTCGTAATCATCTCAATTGCTTCTTCTGTCGTATGTACGGTAACTTCATGCCAACGCATGTCTAAAATCCTCCCTAAACGTTCAACTATGGCAATGCACATGATTCCCAGTATACAATAATTCCGGCAAACAAAAAAGCTTCCCCATTAAGGAAGCTTTGATTGGTCTTATAATTTCCCCCCGGCCTCGGTAATGACGCGAAGGGCTTGCTCATAATAAGGTTCGTTCACAACAACCGTTAGTACGGCATCCATTCTGTCAGTTCCGTTAAAGCCCCCGCCGAACACTTCTTCCATAGGCGCGCTCATTCCGCTGGCATCGACGCTAGCCGCAGTAAGAATGCGTTCGTCTATCCCTTGACCTTCGTTTCCATAGGTTAAAAAGGAAAGTCCGGGAAACGTTCCTGTCGCCGGATTCATCGATTCGCTGACACCTGCGGCAGCGTTATGATGAATTGCATCCACGGAAACGTCGACGACCCTAAGAGCCTTTAGCTTCGGAACGATACGTTCCGCTTGATCGGGGGATTGAAAGAAAGCCATAATACTCTTCTCAGCCATAATCAGCTTGCCTCCTGTCGGCTTGCCTAGGACTGCTGACGTGCATCCGCCTGCTCTGCGCGTTCACGAGCCTCCAGATCCTCTTCGTCAGCAAATTCGGCATTATATTCAACATCTTCGTTTTTGGCAACGGGAAGCTTCTTGTTAGATTGAAGCGGCTGCTTCTTTCCAGGCATCATGCATCTCTCCTTCCGAGTAAGTGAATGCGAATGTGGATTAAGACTCCTTCTATTGTCCGCAAAAACATGGTTTCTATGCATAAGAAGTCCCTATTAAGCTGGGCTATGGCTGCGGAGCCGATTCAGGTATTTTACGGAGGATCTGAAAATAAATAAAAAACACACTGACAGGAGCCCCTGTCAGTGTGTTCAGCTTATTCGCCTAAAAATGCTTTTTTCATACGTTCAAAAATGGACTGCTGCTGCTCGTGAGTATTTTCTCCGTTGAGCCGCGAAAACTCGCGAAGCAGCTCTTTTTGTTCGTCGTTCAGATGGGTAGGCGTTACGACGACGACCTTCACATGCTGGTCCCCTTGCCCGTAGCCTCTTAAGCGGGGCACGCCTTTCCCCTTCAGACGAAAATACGTATCGGTCTGCGTTCCGGCCGGGATTTTCAGCTTCACCTTTTCCGTCAGCGTAGGGATTTCAATCTCATCACCCAATGCCGCTTGTGCGAACGTCAGCGGAATTTCGCAATAAATATCGTCACCCTCGCGTTCGAAGAAATCATGCGGCTTTACGCGAATAACCACATACAAGTCTCCCGGAGGACCTCCGCGAGTCCCTGCTTCCCCTTCGCCGGAAACACGAAGCTGTGCTCCATCGTCCACACCCGCAGGAATATTCAGGTGAATCGTGCGCTGCTTCTTCACCTTTCCGGAGCCGTGGCAGGTACCGCATTTTTCCTTGATCGTTACGCCTTGACCGCCGCAGGCCGAACATACACGGCGGTTGACGATCCGGCCAAAAGCCGTGTTCTGAACCACTTCCTGTTGACCTGTACCTTTACAAACCGTACATGTCTCCGGCTTGGTTCCAGGCTTCGCACCGTTGCCGTGGCAAGTATCGCAGGTTTCCGTGCGAGGAATATGAATATCGGTTTCTTTACCGAATACGGCCTCTTTAAATTCGATGGTCAGCGTGTACTGCAAGTCGTTCCCCCGCTGAGGAGCGTTCGGGTTACGACGCTGTCCGCCTCCGCCAAAGAACATATCGAACAGATCCCCAAAGCCGCCAAAATCCGCGCCTGCGCCGCCGCCCATGCCCTGGTTCGGGTCAACATGGCCGAAACGGTCGTACTGCGCTTTCTTTTGATCATCGCTCAGAACGTCATAGGCTTCCTTCGCTTCTTTGAACTTTTGTTCGGCGTCTGAAGCTTTATTAACGTCCGGATGGAATTTTCGGGCCATTTGGCGATAAGCCTTCTTGATATCATCTTGCGAAGCATCCTTGCTTACCCCAAGTACCTCGTAATAATCGCGTTTGCTCATTGTTCCACTCCCATTCTTAAAGCCATGAGAAAAACGTCTAACGACGTTCTTTCATAGATGCGCGACTCGTTCATCGCGGTTTTTATCGCCAATAGGAAATCCTTTCACCTGGGAAATCATCGTAGTGAAACAACATTTCCTATATGGTGATAATTGCTAACCAGGCAGGATGAACGACCTGAACGTGTGTGCTGCAGCCTATATCCAAGCATGACGTTATCGCAGATAGCCGAAATTCCTAATCAACATACGGAAAGTCAAAGCCGACAGGCAGCTTTGACCTTTCCATACGCTATAGGGTTGAACTACCGTGAATTAGCCTTGCTTTTTGTCGTCTACGACTTCAAAATCCGCGTCTACGACGTTCTCTTTTTTAGGCGCGCCTTCTGCTCCGGCTTCACCCGCAGAGCCTGCTTGCGCTTGCTGAGCTTGCTCATACAGCTTGACGGAAAGCTGTTGAACAACTTCAGTCAGCTCATCCGTTGCCGCTTTGATTTCGTCCAGGTTGTCGCCTTCCAGAGCTTTTTTCACTTTTTCTTTTGCGGCATTCGCTTTATCGATTTCACCTTGGTCTACTTTGTCGCCAAGATCTTTAATCGTTTTATCTACAGAGTATACCAGCTGATCGGCATTGTTGCGAGCCTCTACCAACTCTTTCCGTTTACGGTCCTCATCAGCATGAGCTTCCGCGTCCTTCATCATGCGGTCGATTTCATCATCTGACAAGCCGCTGGAGGAGGTGATGGTAATTTTTTGGCTCTTGCCTGTTCCTTTATCCGTAGCGTTTACGTTAACGATACCGTTGGCGTCGATATCGAAGGTAACTTCGATTTGCGGGATTCCGCGCGGAGCCGGAGGAATATCGCCCAGAATGAAGCGGCCCAATGTCTTGTTGTCGCTAGCCATGGAGCGCTCCCCTTGGAGCACGTGAATTTCAACGCTAGGCTGATTGTCAGCATATGTGGTGAACACCTGCGATTTGGTTGTAGGGATCGTCGTATTGCGCTCGATCATTTTCGTAAATACGCCGCCTGCAGTTTCGATACCCAAAGACAATGGAGTTACGTCCAGAAGAACAACGTCTTTTACGTCGCCTGTCAATACTCCTGCTTGAACGGCAGCGCCCAATGCAACGACTTCGTCAGGGTTAACACCTTTATGCGGCTCTTTGCCGATCAAACGTTTTACAGCTTCTTGAACGGCAGGAATACGAGTAGATCCGCCGACAAGTACCACTTTGTCGATTTGGCTTGCAGACAAGCCAGCATCGCTTAGCGCTTGGCGAGTAGGTCCCATAGTTCTTTCAACTAGGGAAGCGGAGATCTCTTCGAATTTGGCACGAGTCAGGTTGATCTCCAAGTGCTGAGGAACTCCATCCACTACCGTGATGAACGGCAGGGAAATCGTCGTCGTCAACACGCCGGAAAGCTCTTTCTTCGCTTTTTCTGCAGCGTCCTTCAAACGTTGAACAGCCGCTTTATCTTTGCTCAGGTCGATGCCCTGCTCTTTTTTGAACTCGGCTACCAAATAATCGATGATGACTTGGTCAAAATCGTCGCCGCCAAGACGGTTGTCACCGCTGGTTGCTTTAACTTCGAAGAAGCCGTCGCCCAGCTCAAGAATAGAAACGTCGAACGTACCGCCGCCCAAGTCGTATACGAGGATCGTTTGGTCTTCGGATTTCTCCATACCGTATGCCAATGCAGCCGCAGTAGGCTCGTTGACGATACGAAGAACTTCAAGACCTGCAATTTTGCCGGCATCCTTCGTTGCTTGACGCTGGCTGTCGTTGAAATAAGCCGGAACGGTAATAACCGCTTGGGTTACCGTAGTTCCAAGGTATGCTTCCGCATCAGCTTTCAGCTTTTGCAAAATCATTGCGGAAATTTCTTGAGGTGTATATTCTTTACCGTCAATCACTTCTTTATGGTTTGTACCCATATGACGTTTAATCGAAATGACCGTACGGTCCGGATTCGTGATGGCTTGACGCTTTGCCGTCTCCCCAACGATACGCTCTCCGTCTTTTTTGAAGCCGACTACGGATGGAGTTGTACGGTTGCCTTCCGCATTGGGAATAACAACAGCTTCTCCGCCTTCCATTACGGCCACGCAAGAGTTTGTTGTTCCTAAGTCAATACCGATAACTTTACTCATGTTGGATTAAACCTCCTTTAATTTACAAACGGTCGCATGATGCGCTGATGAAGCATTGATGTCATGATAGATGACGGTGAAAAAAAATGCGTTTCCTTAGGCAATAAAGGAATGGGGTTCGCGTTAAGCCATAGGCCCTCTTACTTAAACTGGGTCTAGGAGCTTACTTTCACCATGGCAGGACGCAGTACTTTATCCTTCAGCATGTAGCCTTTTTGTACTTCCTCCACTACGATGCCTTCCTCGTGCTCATCGGATTCCACCTGCATAATCGCTTGGTGGAACTCGGGATTAAACGGTTGTCCTACGGCATCCATAGCTTTCAAGCCTTCGTTTGCTAGAACTTGATCCAATTGGCGGAAAATCATATCGACGCCCTTCAGCAGCGCATCGTAATCTTTACTGTCTCTGCCAACAGCCAAAGCTCTATCGAAGTTATCTACTACCGGAAGAAGCTGCTCAACCAGCTTCATGGAAGCATACTTGGCGAACTCCTCTTTCTCCTGACGCGTGCGTCTTCTGAAGTTATCAAAATCCGCTTGCGCACGAAGGAGACGCTGGTAATTCTCTTCTGCCTGCTGGCGAAGCTGCTCCAGCTCGTTCGATGGCTCGCTTGCTGCTTCTGCTTGTTCTGCTTCAGTTCCGGCATTTTCGTTATATGTAGCGTCAACCTCTTGCCCGTTGTCCGCTTGTTCTTCGAATTGGTTTTTGTGTTCAGTACTCAATCTCTGTCACCTCCTTAATCTGAATCCGATAAGGTTCTATTTATTTATTTTAACCAAGCCATCCCTGATGTAAGCAATCATAGATGATGGAGCTGCGGGTGACCGGATAAAAGCTATTCTTCAGCGCGGGCCTGCTTCATCTTGATAACCGTATGAATGCGAAGCACTGCCGCGGCCACCTCTCCCGCTGCCTGCAGAGCATGCAGCTTCACATGAGCGGGATCGACGATGCCGTGCTCCAGCATGTCGATAACCAATCCGGTATCGCAATCGATGCCGAGTGCATCGGAGCCCGCGTTAATCTGCGCCGCCTTGACCTCTTCGACCTTCTCCAGCGGGTTGTATCCCGCGTTGACAACGATCTGGGCCAGCGGCTTGCGAAGCGCTTGAGCTACGGCGGCTACGCCGAAGCCTTCCATGCCCTGGATCGTCTCTCTCAAACGATCCAGCTCATAGGCCGCGGCCATTTCGGCTGCGCCCCCGCCAGGCAGACAGCCGCCGCGCAGTGCGGCCTGTACCGCTGAAGCGGCGTCCTTGGCGATGCGCAGGCGTTCGCCTACCACTTCGCTTGTGCTGGCGCCGACGACGATCGTCACCTGCGTCCTGCCTTTGCCCTCGGCCATCCGGACGCATTCAAGCCGCTCATCGTACGAGACACGGCCCGCGAAGCCGAGATAGCCTGCCAGCTCGGAGGACGGCTTGCGCAGCCCGCTGCGCCGAATCGGGCGGGCCCCCGTATATTCGCAGATCAGCCTCAAGTCCGATCTCGGCACGCGCTGTACGACCATAATGCCATGGTCCGTACAGAACTGCTCCGCCTCGGCGTTCACACCCCGATCGGCAACAATAAGTCCAACCTGCAGCTCTACGAGCTTCTCGAGCGATTTGCGGAACTGCTCCTTCAGCTGCATTTGCTTCTGGAAGCCCGCTTCGGTCATCAGCGCTTCCTCATCGATCGTTTCCGGCTCGAATGCGTCCTGAAACACCAGAACCGAAGCGGCGTCCGGCGGGAATTCGAGCTGGGAATTGATCGGCTTCTTCTGAATCAGGAGGCCGGGCCACACTTCGCTAACCGCCCGGCTGTGAGAAATCACCACATCCGCATAGCGGAAGTTTTCCTCCTGCAGCTTATGAACCCCGAGCCGTCGGACTCCCTCCAGGACCAGCTCCGCCAGGTCGGAATGCTCGCGGCCGGCAATATAGCCTATGCGATACAACAGCGGATCCTTTAAGCCCTCGATCCGCCTGCTCCGCTTGGCAAGGGATTCCAGCGCTGCAGCGACCCCCTGCTGAATCCCTTTAACGACTTTGGCTACAGGCACCCCGCGCGTCACCTGATTGACTCCCTCGGCTACCAGCGCTCCGGCCAGAACCGTAGCTGTCGTCGTTCCATCGCCGACCTGCTGCTGCTGCGAGCGTGCGACCTGAATCAGGAGGCGCGCCGCCGGGTGCGTAACGTCCATCTTCTCTAGTATGGTCACGCCGTCATTCGTAATAATGACATCGCCCTGTCCGCCGACCAGCATCGTATCAAGCCCTTTGGGCCCGAGCGTACCTTCGACAGCCGAACAAATTGCGCGGATAGCCCCCGCGTTATTCAACAGCGTAGCATACGTATCATCGCTTTCGTGCGTGACAGGTTTCATTTGACTCATTTATACCATCGCTCCAGCATCAAGGTCATATCTTTGGACAAGTGATCGAGCAAATTGATCACTTTGCCGTAATCCATCCGGGTAGGTCCGAGAATCCCTACGGTGCCGAGGTGCTTGCCTTCAAACGAATAGGATGCGGTTATCAAGGAGCAATCGTTGATAGCCTCGAACGAGTTTTCACTGCCGATTCTGACTTGTATACCTGCAGGCGTCCCTGTAATGAGCTTAGCAAGTACAGGCGTCTCCGCCAGCAGATCGAGAATGCTCTTGACCTTCTCCATATTTTGGAATTCAGGCTGAGTCAGCATATTGGTTGTGCCGCCCAGCACGATACGGTTTTCATCGTCGTGCTCGACGACATTGTTCAGCATCGCTATCAGCTCTTCATAGCCTGTCACGTAGCTGCGCATTTCTTCTCCAATCTCGCTGAACAGCTTCGATTTAAAATGCAGCAGCGGTACGTTTTGCATCCTGATATTAAGCAGATTGACGAATTTCTCAATCTCCGAAACCGATATTCCTTCCGGAATCGTCACCGTCTTGTTCTCGACATGTCCCGTATTCGTAACAATAATAGCGACAGCCGTACGGTCGTTCAACGGAACGATCTGCAGATGGCGCAGCGTAGTACTGAACATTTCCGGACCCATAACAATCGATGTATAATTAGTAAGATTGGACAACATCATCGCCACATGCTGGATGACTTGCTCCATCTCTTGCATCTTTTCTGAAAAGAACGATTTGAGCGCCTCCACCTCATGCTGCGCAAGGCTGCCGAAGGTGACCAGATGGTCAACGTAATAACGGTAGCCTTTGTGGGATGGTATTCGTCCTGCAGACGTGTGCGGCTGCTCCAAATAGCCCATTTCCTCCAAATCGGACATTTCATTGCGGATGGTGGCAGGGCTGAATCCCACATTTCCGCGCTTGGAAATACTGCGGGAGCCTACCGGCTCTGCTGAACGAATATAATCATCTACGATAGCACTTAAAATTTGCCGCTGGCGTTCGGTCAACATATTCAACCCTCCCAAATGATTACCAGGATTTACATGATTATTTCGCCGTTAGCACTCCGAACTGTTGAGTGCTAAATCATAATACAAAAATAACAGACCCGAAGGTCTGTGTCAAGTCAATCCAGCCGCTTCAAAACGGCTATTTCATCGCAGCAATGCTGCTTTTTACAGTGAATGCAGTCGCGCCATACCTTCTCGGGAAAAATCTCCTTCTGTACGACCGTAAAGCCGTTTTTCTCAAAGAAGGATACTTCGTAGGTCAATGCCATCACCTTAGGGATTTCCTGGCGTCTTGCTTCTTCGATCAGAGTGTCGACCAGGGAGCTTCCGATTCCTTGTCCCTTGTACCCTCCCGTCACACCTAGCGAGCGAATCTCAACCAGATCCTGCCCTAACCGCGTTAAGGAACCGCAGCCGACCAAACGGTCTTCTATAACAGCCACAACAAAGGTATCCAGCTGCTCGATTAAGGTTTCTCTCGATCTTGGCAGCATAATCCCTTGCTCTGCATATCCTTGTATAATTTCATATAATGTTTCAATATCGTCTTCTGTTGCTTTTCTGCATGTGACTGCCATAGAAAACCCACCATTCATAGAAAAAATAAGATATGAATAAATATACAACAAGACGTATAAAGAATTCAATAAGAAAAATGCTCAGTCCCTCTTTACGGTTCCTCCGCCGGGATATACTCCTAATGACGAGGGGGTGTCCCCCTGCTATTCGCTTAAAAACGCCCCGAATACTTCATTTCCGAGCAATATCCCTTGCGGCGACAAACGGTATCCGTTCTCCGTCAATTCCAGCAGGTTCTGCCCGATAAGCCTGTTTAACTCGGTCCCGAAGACCGATTCCAGCTCCCGCCCGAATTGGTGGTGAAAGTCCGCCCGGTTAACGCCGCGAAGCAGACGCAGACCGACCATCATGAAATCCTCCATGGCATCCTGCTCGCTGATCTCATACCTTTCAAGGATTGGCAGTCCTTCACGCGTTGCATCGATATAAGGCTGTACCCCTTTAATATTGATGTGGCGGTTGCCGTACGTATAGCCGTGAGCGCCGGCACCGATGCCGTAGTAGCTGCGGTTCAGCCAGTACATGCTGTTGTGTCGGCTCTCAAAGCCGGGCTTGGCAAAATTGCTGATCTCATACTGCGAATATCCCGCATTCTTCAAACGATCCATAATAAGCAGGAACATATTCAGCTCTTCATCCTCCTCCGGCAAAGGAAGCTGATTTTTCTGGTAGAGCGTATGGAACAGCGTATTCTCCTCCACTTTCAGGCTGTAAATGGAGTAATGAGGCAAATTCAACGCCAGAGCCTTGTCTATAGTATCGTTCAAAATGCCAACTGTCTGCTTCGGAAGTCCGAACATCAAATCGATGGACATGTTGGTGAAGCCGACCTTGCGGGCATTTTCCAGACTGCGGTACACATCGTCGGTATTATGAATGCGTCCGATCCCTTCCAGCAGCCCGTTATCAAACGACTGCACGCCGAAGCTGATCCGGTTGACGCCGCCTTCCTTCATGGCCTGAAGCTTCTCCAAGTCCGTTGTTCCCGGGTTCGCCTCCATTGAAAATTCAATGTGCGGGGACCGGTTAGGGAAATAAGTTCGGACTCTTCGCAAAAAGCTCTCCATTTGATCAGGCAGCAATACGGTCGGAGTTCCGCCCCCAACAAAGATCGTCTCAATTTCGCCGGGCGGCACTGCAGCTACGGTCTGCTCCATCTCCCTCTCCAGCGCATCCAAATAATCCATTACCGGCTGGCCCTTCAATACGAATGAGTTAAAATCGCAGTAATGGCATTTATTCGTGCAAAACGGGATGTGAATATATACAGCCTGCGGCGTTTCCTGACGCTGGTACATCATTTCACGTCTCCCTCCCTTCTAATGTGAAAAGCAGATGCGCTTGCTCGGCGCACCTGCCTGTAACTACTACTCGTCTATTCTCAAAACGGCCATGAACGCTTCCTGCGGAACCTCAACGCTTCCGACCTGCTTCATCCGCTTTTTACCTTCCTTTTGCTTTTCCAAAAGCTTCCGTTTACGCGATATATCACCGCCGTAGCACTTGGCCAATACGTTTTTGCGCATTGCCTTGACGGTTTCCCGGGAAATAATTTTTTGTCCGATTGCGGCCTGGATAGGCACTTCGAACATTTGGCGAGGAATCAGCTCCTTGAGCTTCTCACAAATGATGCGTCCCCGGTTATAGGCGCGGTCGCGGTGAACGATAAACGACAAGGCATCCACCTGTTCCCCGTTCAACAGAATATCCATCTTCACCAGATTGGATCTTCTGTAGCCGGATAGCTCATAATCGAAGGAGGCGTAACCTTTGGTGCTCGATTTCAATTGGTCGAAGAAATCGTACACGATTTCGGCCAGCGGAATCTGGTACGTCAGCGTAACCCTCGTCGTATCGAGATACTCCATATTGACAAACTCGCCGCGCTTGTTTTGGCACAGCTCCATAATCGCTCCTACGTAATCGTTAGGAACAATGACGGCCGCTTTGACGTAAGGCTCTTCCACAAAATCGATCTTCCCCACTTCCGGGAATAAGGAAGGGTTCTCGATGGTCAGAACATCTCCATTGGTCAAAGTCACCTTGAACACAACGCTAGGCGCTGTCGTAATCAACGGGATATTGAACTCCCGCTCAATACGCTCCTGGATAACATCCATGTGCAGAAGCCCCAGGAAGCCGCAGCGGAAGCCGAAGCCGAGAGCGGTCGACGTTTCCGGTTCAAAGCTTAGCGAAGCGTCATTCAGCTGAAGCTTCTCCAGCGCTTCGCGCAAATCGTTATAATCGCTGGTTTCAATCGGATATAATCCGCAGAATACCATCGGGTTGATTTTGCGGTACCCCGGCAGTGCCTCCGGAGCCGGATTCTTGGCATCCGTCACCGTATCCCCGACCCGGGTGTCACCGACGTTTTTAATTCCGGCTACAATGAACCCTACATCGCCGATATCCAGGGAGTCGACGATCGTCATGCGCGGCTTGAATGCGCCGACCTCGATCACCTCGAATACTTTCTCGGTCGCCATGAACTTGATCTTGGAGCCGGCACGGATCGAGCCGTCAATGACACGAACGTAAACGATAACCCCTTTGTACGGGTCATAGTGCGAGTCGAAAATCAGCGCCTTCAAAGGTTCGTCCGGATTTCCTGAAGGGGCAGGAACCTTCTGAACGACCTGCTCCAATATTTCCTTAATCCCGATTCCTGCTTTCGCCGATGCTAGAACCGCTTCGCTTGCATCCAGCCCGATAACATCCTCAACTTCTTGCTTGACCCGCTCCGGATCTGCACTCGGCAGATCAATCTTGTTAATCACCGGCAGGATCTCCAGGTTGTTATCCAGAGCCAGATACACGTTAGCCAACGTTTGTGCCTCTATGCCTTGGGCTGCGTCCACTACGAGCAAAGCGCCTTCACAGGCGGCCAAGCTTCGCGATACCTCATACGTGAAATCGACGTGTCCCGGCGTATCGATCAAATTTAAAATATATTCTTCCCCGTCATCCGCACGATAGTTTAAACGTACGGCCTGCAGCTTAATCGTAATGCCCCGTTCTCGCTCCAGATCCATCTGGTCCAGAACCTGCTCCTGCATCTCGCGTGAGGAGAGCGCTCCGGTATACTCTAGAATCCGGTCGGCCAAGGTCGACTTGCCGTGGTCGATATGGGCAATAATCGAAAAGTTTCTAATCTTCTTCTGTCTTGCTTGAATATCCATCTGCGGAGACCCTCACTAACCTACAAATTTACAATACCTCTAATTATAGCAGTTGTGAGGGTGCACAGCAATGGATCGTTGCCGTAAACCTGATTAAGTAATCGTATCAAATAGAGCTACAAACCACCTTATGCCGTGGAAGGCAATGATTTGCAGCAGCTCGCCTATTTTGTTGCCTAACCGGTTAATCCCGGTTGCTTTGGAAATTTCCGTTTTGGGCTCGGCAGGCTCCACCTGTTCCTTTGCCTTTTCTTCCTTGGGGGAGGAAGTGTCTGCTGACTTGGAGCCGGTAGCGTTCGGCTTCTGCTCCTGCGTTTTGCCACCCGGCTGCCATGGCTTGACAATGGCTGCGTCCGAGGAGATCGGCCCCTGAATTCTCTCGACCCCTCGCGTAGCCATATCGACGCCGAAAAAGATGCAAAACCCGATACCAAGAACGATAATCAGCAATCTTACATAAAAATTTTTCATGGAATCCGCCCCCGCTGGTTCAAACACCCATTAATTTTTCTTGGCTTCCTTGGCATCGTTCTGAACTCCGCCGTCCACCTTCTGCACGTTCAGTACAACCTCTGTAATAGCGTTGGCCAGTAAGTCCACCGTTCGATAGCATTCTTCCAGCGTATTGTCCACACCGCCTACTTCGATCAGCACGCTGTTAGGAGAAAAGTTTTGATTGTACACGCCGTTGCCTTCCGCCGCTTTAGCGAACATTCCTTTCGAGATCCCCGGATATTTGGCTTCCAAAGCCGAATGAATTTGAGAAGCGAATTGCTCGTTTTCCTTCCAATCCGGGTTTTTCCCCCCAATGATGAAGTACAGCTGTGCATAATCTTTGCCGTTCAGGGTTACCGTCGTTTTCTCGCGGCGCTGCGAATCGCGGTGAATATCAAAATAAAATTTCAAATCCGGGTGAGATGTCGTCGCTTCCTGCAAAGTTTTCAAAGAGTATTTATAGGAATAGGGATAATAAAATTTCTTTTCCACTGCCGGATAGTTAATATCTGAGTGAACGGCGCCAATGCCGTCCTCCTCCAGCTTCTGTGCCAATCGCAAGCCGACCAGCGTGACGTTCTTTTTGGAGTCGTATGCTTTATCCGGGTCCGTTACACCGGGCAATTCCGGTAAATAGGATTCGGTATTATGAGTTTGATAGATGAAGGCTACATTTTTGCCGGCTGTCTTTGGAGGCTGTGCCGAAGGGGCAGGAACGGCAGGCCCGATCACGGCAGCATCTCCTTCTTTAGGGGCCGTGGGGTTGGCAGTTATCGAGCCTTCGGCTCCTTCGCCGATTTTCGGAAGAGCGTCTCCTTTAGGGCTGTAATCCTCCGGACCATCGTTGCCAGTCGTGCTGCTCTTGCGCAGAACCACCGACCGGTCCTCTGTTAACCCCGGCATCTCTCTCGCAATAAACGTTTTGGGATCCTTCATATTGAGATCCGTAACCAAAGAAAAGAGAAAGCCGGATACGTTAGCCTGGGAAAAGGTGAACGATTGCCGATTTTTTTGCAAGTGCGGCATTTCCATCCCCATCATATCCATAAAAAATTGACTCGATACCGCCGCAGCCAATCCTTTCATGGAAGACGACGGCGTCGTATTGCTCCATCTCGCCTGAGCGTATCCAAGCAAGCCTAGCGCTATGAAAAAGAACAGGCAGCCCGCCACTAAAAAACTGATGATTCGAACGTATACTCCCAGGTCTTGTCCTGCTTTGCGATATTTGTGCAGATTTACCGTTACTGCAGTCCATTTCATTTGGTTCCCTCCTTAGAGCTTTCCGAAGGAAAGCTATCTTCGTAAGCGTTGCTGAGCTTTCCGACGAAGGAAAGCTGTCTTTCGTAAGCGTTACAAGCTTTCCTTTCTGGAAAACTATCATCATATTCGCTGCAAGCCATCGAAGCATCCTCTGCCTAGTAACTAGCACCCATCCTTCATCCATCGTCCTGCCTTCTAATTTAAATCTATGAGAGGTTGCTAGAAGATAGAACCGCTATTTCATAGTCATAGGCTTTCTTTAAAATAGAGAGCATAAAACAACAGCAATAGGGACACCCGCCCTAAGCCGTAGAACGGCTTGACCGAATGTCCCTATGGTAAAGCAGGATTAATGTGTATAAGCCGCTACATTATCGGCGTCGATGGCCTCATGGAGAGCTGCATTCAAGCCGCTCGCAATAATATTGGCAATGTCCTCAATGAACTGGTCGATTTCTTTCGGGGTTACCAGCAGATCATGCCCGAGCGGATTTAATACCTCTCTAACCAGCTCCAGACGTTCATTTTCCTGCATTTTATCCAGAAGACCCAATATGGTTCCTGTATTATCAGTTTGTCTCCGAAAATGATTGTGCATCATGTCGAACGCATTATTGACGATGGTGGAGGCAAAGACTACCGTCGGCACCCCGATCGCAATAACCGGTACACCCAGGGTTTGCAGCGTCAATCCTTTGCGTTTATTTCCGATTCCGGACCCGGGATGGATGCCCGTATCGGCTATTTGGATCGTCGTATTGACTCTTTCGAGGGATAGAGAGGCAAGAGCATCGACGGCTATGACCAAATCCGGCTTGGACTTCTCCACAATCCCTTGGACGATATCCCCTGTCTCGATCCCGGTAATTCCAAGCACCCCGGGTGCCACGGCACTGACAGGACGGTACCCCGGACTTACCTGATCAGGCATCAGCTCAAAATAATGGCGGGTGACCATTATATTTTCAACGACAATAGGGCCTAACGCGTCCGGCGTCACATTCCAGTTGCCCAGCCCGATAACAAGAACCTTGGCGTTCGGACTTATGTTGAGCTTTTTCAAAAACGCCTCAAATTCCTTGGCTATCACCATGGCAACACGGTCCTGCAGATCGGTGTTTTTTTGACGAAGCTCGGGAGCCTCGATGGTGATGTAATGACCGGGAAGCTTGCCGATTGCTTGGGCACCTTCATTCGAAGTTATATCGATCGTGCTGATCCGAATGCCATCCTGATTATCTACAGACCTATGTACTCCCGGGATGAGCTGCTCGCCTGAAGAAGCCAAATCATGCGCTTCGAGAGCCAGGTCAGTCCGGACCGAATAAGCGCTTAAATCCATCGGGCATATCTCCTTTCATCATAAGCATGCATCGTTAGTGTGTGATAAAGGAATGAGCGCTATTCAAAATTGTCAGACCCGCCCAAATGACTCTATTGCAATTTGATATGGGGCATGTTAGAATATCAAGAGTTGTCAACAAATAGGCATCGAATGTAGGAATGCAAGTCGTATTAGGAGGTGAACGTCAATGCCGAACATTAAATCCGCGATTAAAAGAGTAAAAGTAAGTGAAAAGCGTCGTCTTCGCAACGCATCTCACAAATCCGCTCTTCGCACTGCAGTTAAGAGCTTTGAAACTGCTGCAGCCAGCAACAATGTGGAAACTGCAAAAGCAGCCTTGATTGCTGCCAGCAAAAAACTGGACAAAGCAGCAACTAAAGGTTTAATCCATAAAAATGCCGCTGCCCGCAAAAAATCCCGTTTAGCGAAAAAACTGAACGCGATTTCTGCTCAGGCTTAATTAAAAAGACCGGTTCCCATTGGGAATCGGTCTTTTTTTACTCCTGTAGAATGGATAAGCTCTAAGGGCATCGGTTGTAATTATCATCCGAGCTATCGGAGTATATCTTTCCCCCTCCAGCTCAGATGTCCCTCTCTTAAGCAATCAGCTTCAATAAAAACATTTCAAGCCCCAGTACCTTGTCGATTTTGCCGCTCTTCATCTGATAATCCAAATCGGATAATTGATCCAAAATGTTCGCGAGCCGCTTCAGCTCAAAACGGCTGCTTTGGCCTGCCGCAATTTTCACTGCATATGGATGCAGCCCCAGCTGGGAAGCCATCTGCTGCTGGGAGTAGCCTTGCTGCTGCAAGTCCTTTACCTGGAACATGATGCGGAACTGACGGGCAATTAAAGCCATAATCTTGATCGGCTCTTCTTTTCTGCGCAGCAGCTCGGAAAGCATCGTAAATGCTTTTTCCAATTGCAGTTGTACAATATGCTCTATCAGGATAAAAATATTTTGCTCTATCGTACGCGTGACCAGCTGCTCCAATGCATCCTCCGTCAAAACCCCTCCGCGCCCGACGAAGAGCGCGCATTTTTCCAGCTCGCTCGATAAAGCCTGAAGGCTTGTCCCCGTATACATAATGAACTGCTCGATGACACCCGGCGCGAACGAGAAGCCTGCCTTCTCAGCCTCCTGCTTCACCCAATGGGACAGGTCGTCCGCCGATAATGAAGCGCAGGAAACGAGGCAATCCGCCTCCTTCAAGCTCTTGACCACCTTCTTTCTCTCATCGAGCTTATCCGCATCCACCGTCAGCACAATGACGGAGAAATCGGCCGGCGTCTTCAAATATTGGGCTAGACGTTCCGGCTTATGCTCCACCTTAGCACTTTCCTTGGCTCCAGTAAGGAACAAGGCATTAGAGGCCACAACAAGCTTGCGGGGCACCATAAAAGGGAGTGTCTCTGCTTCCTCAATGACGGTATCGAGCGGTGTCTCCGACAGGTCATATTTGGTTACGGCAAAAGGCTTTTGCTCCGGATCGATCATTTTGTCCGTCAGCTTTTCTATCAAGGCGTGAATCAGGTAAGATTCAGCACCGTAGCACACATAAACAGGAGCAAACCTCCCCTGTTGAATTTGTTTTAATGCCGCTTTATAATCCATCTCCGCCACCCCTACATTCTTCTTTTGACATTGTAGCAACAACAAAGGGATTACGTCAAAACCTGCAGGTTTTAGACATAATCCCTTTGCACGAAACCCCATCTATATAAACACTTAGAGGAAAGCTCTAGAAACCTTCCCCGTGGTGGTCATACGACGCGCTCGTAGAGTGACGGTACACCATATTATATTACGCCGCGACAATTTGGTGACTGCCGCGGCATAATCCTTATTTTTTTATTTCCGTTTTGTCTTTTAAATGAATGACATAAGTCGTTGTTCCTGAATCGTTACTTACACGGTAAGTCAGCAGATTACCTTCCGTCCATTCCACCAGTTCGATCTTGTCTTTATCCGTCCATTTGTTGGGCGAAGTATATAGAACCTTCTGCTGATTATCGGTAATAATGACCTGATGGTTATCATTGACAGACGCGATATATGCCTTATCCTGAGAGGCCAATGCGGTCGGAGTACCCGCAGAGGCTGCCGAATACAGCCGATTATATCCTGGCTCCTCCTGATTCGTCTTGTCTTCGGAATCATGCTTCATTATCCCCATCATTCCTGCCTTTTGGTCGGGAGCCGGCGTAGAAGATCTGCTATCGCTCTCTTGCCCACTGGAATCCGGGTGGTCAGGAGCCACCATCTTGCTGACGGCACCGCCGCTGCGCTCCGGTGAAGCACTAACAGGAGGAGGGGCCATCCCCTCATTCACAGGGGCTTCCGACGGCTGTACCTCGGGCTCGGACGCCGGAGCTTGATCACCCGCATCCGGCAGCTTAGGCTCTTCTACTGCGCCCGCAGGGGGAGCTTGCTGCTGCTGCTGATTTACCTGCTGCTCTTGTATAGGAGTTGTGTCTACTGATTTCTTCAGTTGATCGGTCAACGCCCCCGATTCGTTGCCACCGGCATTGGCCGAAACCTTTGGCTCCGCATCCTTAGGTGCAGGAGAAGCCGCCGGGGCTGTCGGAACGGAATCCAGCTTTGGTGCTTCCTTTGCCACATTCCTATCCAAAAACGGTTCGGCCGCCCCTGCCGCCTTCGGCTGCGTCGAATTTCCGGCCCCGGAAGAAGCTGCGGAGTCCGCGCTTTTCGCTTTGGTTTGCGAAGAAGATAACAGCATGGGTCCCGCATCCTTCATGCTGCCGTTTTTCTCCTGCTGCTCAAACACGAAGAACCCGAGAACCAGTCCGGCAGCAACCACACCGCCGACAATACGCATGGAAACGAGCCCGCGAATTCTTTTGCGCCAGCCCGCTGCCTGGTCGATAGATACGGCAGCTTTCTCGTTGCTGCTCGTCTCATTATATTTTTCAGGCTGTGCCATGACAGGAGCCGCCGGATATTCTACGGCCGGGAAGCCCTCATCAATTCTTTGAAGCTTAGGCATAATGGCATCCACCAGGCTGTAGGCTGGGGTTACCTTCGGCAGTTGCTCCAGCTCCTCAGACAATGCCACCAACCGTTGAAACAGCTCTGTGCATTCCGAGCACTGCTGCAAATGCCCGAGCATTTGTTCATATTCCAATTCATCGAGATCCTGATCGAGGTATCTCTGCATGAGTTCGATCACCTCTTGACACATCATCCCGCACACTACCTTTCTAAACAATTCACAATTGATATTTTTACAAAGACGAAAGCAGAATCCTTATTGTCTGTTATTATCCGTTCCGCCGCGCATAACGATCTACCCTCTGACCGTATCGCTTTTGGTTTTTTTGTAATCCTGCAACAACGTTTGTAACTGCTGCCTTGCCCTGAATAAATAGGACTTCACCGTGTTGATGGGCAAATCTAAAGATTCGGCAATTTCGTTGTAGGAAAAATCCTGCAAATATCGCAGTACAACCACCGATCGATGATGTTCCGGCAGCCTATCAATCGCCTCTTTTATATCTTGGGCAACATATGCGGACATTACCTCATCTTCTACCGTCTTGTTTGCAGTAAAATTCAGCTCATGCTCCTCAATGGAAATTGTAGGCTTGGTTCTTCTGAATTTGTCTATACATAGATTAGTGACAATCCGTTGTACCCATGTCTTGAACTGAGCCTTCTCTTCGTATGAGTTGATTTTCGTATAAATCCGTATTAACGCTTCCTGTGCGGCATCCATAGCGTCCTGCTCATTGCCCAGAATATAATAAGCAGTCCGATATACATGATTCTCTATTTCACGCAGTAGGGTAATTAGAGCGTCGCGATCGCCCGACTGGGCAGCCTTTATCAGTTCTGGCGCTACCACTGGGATCCCCCTCTCTTGCAACTATATAAACGAACGCAATGAATAAAATGTTGCACCTCATGAACTCTACTTAGAATATCAAATTTTGGCTTGCAGGTATACTAGGATCACTTCCCTTACGTCCTGCAAAAACAGGTCCGATCCTGGCTATTTTTCTAGAAGAACTTATTTCTGCCAAGAACCGCTTTTTCCCACAAAGATTATTGTCAGGTTCACCAATGACCCTTGTCGTAAATTGATGTAAAATGATGTGAAAATGAGATGGATGCTTGTCTTATAAGGAGAGGGGATTGTGGCTATGTCCGTTGGAAGTGAAGACCGCATTTTTTGGCTCGATACTATGAGCAGAATTGCACAGCCTGTGCTTTATCATTTAAATCAACGGCAGTTAAAGGATAAAATGCCAATCGAGCGCAAGGTGGACGACAGACACCTGTTCACTTATTTGGAGGCGCTCGGACGTCTATTAACGGGAATGGCTCCCTGGCTGGAACACGGGGCTCGTACCGGAGAGGAAGGCAGATTGCGTGAGCGTTATGCCGAGCTGGCCCGAGGGGCGATTGAAGCTGCCACGGATCCATCCTCGCCTGATTTCATGAATTTCTCCGAAGGCTATCAACCGATCGTTGATGCGGCTTTCCTGTCGCATGCTTTGCTTCGCGCACCGGAGGAGCTGTGGAACAAGCTGAACCCGGATGTGAAGCAGAATGTTATCCGGGCGCTGCAATCCACACGTACACGTAAACCTTTCTTTAATAACTGGCTGCTGTTCTCCGCCATGATTGAGACGGCATTATATCGTGCCGGGGCGGAGTGGGACCGCATGCGTGTCGATTATACACTCAAACAGCATGAGCAGTGGTATAAGGGAGACGGCGTCTATGGGGACGGACCGGACTTCCATGCCGATTATTACAACAGCTTCGTTATCCAGCCTATGCTGGTCGATATTATAGCCGCGCTTAAGGGTGAAGACCCGACTTGGGCTGATATGGAAGAGAACGTTATTCGTCGTGCAAGGCGCTATGCCGTTCAACAGGAAAGATCAATCTCGCCGGAAGGAACCTTCCCTGCTATCGGGCGTTCGTTGGCATACCGTTTCGGAGCCTTCCAGTTGCTCAGTCAAATGGCTCTGCAGCATCAGTTGGACCCCAGCCTGGAGCCCGCTCAGGTGCGATGCGCGCTGACAGCCGTTATAAAGCGAATGATTCAAGCGCCGGGGACTTTCGACGAAAATGGGTGGCTTACCATCGGTTTTTGCGGGCATCAACCTGAGGTCGGGGAAACTTACATTTCTACCGGAAGCCTCTACTTGTGCTCTGCTGTATTTCTGCCGCTGGGCTTGCCCGAGGAGGACCCGTTCTGGCAAGGAGCAGCGGATTGGACGAACAAGAAGGCATGGGGCTCTCAAAGCTTCCCTATTGATAAAGCACTTTATTAATTATGTTGCAACATAACCCCCTGGAAGAATGGGCGTTGGCTTATAAAGCTGAATCCCAATAGTTGGCGGGGAGTCCCGAAATATAACAATGTAAAAAAAGCAGCATCCTGTTTAATCGTACAGGTGCTGCTTTTTTGTATAAGTCGTTACATCAAAGCCCCTATGAATAGTGGCTAATCAAGCTTTTTCACCGGACGGTGATGCCGTCTTTCGTTCTGAAACGAATACTCCGAGCAGAATGATCGCTATTCCGATCCACTGCAGCAGATATGTCTGCTCATGAAGCAGCAGGGCGGAACAAATTATGACCACAGGCAGCTCAACAGAACCTAGCACGGCCGCTAATCCGGTCTCGATGAAAGGCGCGCCCTTGGCATACAGAAACGGAGGCAGAATCATACCAAACACGGCTAGTAAGATTCCCCATTTCCAAAGTCCTTGGGCAAGCGAGCCGTTCCACAGAAATTGCGGCGGCATCAGGATCAGCACAATCAATGCAGCCCCCGTGATCATCCACGTACTGCGGAACAGTGCCGGCAAATGCGTCGCCACTCTGCCGCTGAAGAAGATAAACATCGTATAGCAGCAGGCCGCCAATAATCCGAGTCCGATCCCGCTGGCGCTTGGACGCGATACCGTACCCGAAACAATACCAGAGGCAAGCACCGTGCCTGCCAAGGTCAGCACCATGGCGATCCATTGAAACAGAGTCGGCAACCTTTTCTCTACCAGCCAATCCAGCAGCATCCCCATCCAGGTAAACTGGAACAAGAGCAATACGGCGAATGATGCATCAAGCACCTGCAGCGATTGGTAGTAAAAATAGCCTGTCAGTCCTGTAAACGTTCCACCTGCCACGAGCTTCAGGATGATCCCTGGTGTAATTCCCTTCATCTGCCGAAGCTTCGTCAGGCTTAAGAGCCAAAGGACGATAAAGCCAAAGGATACCTGGCTGCCGGTAATTTCCGCTGCCGAGAATCCGCTCTGGTAACCGAGCTTCACGAAAGTTGACAACACGCCGTAAGAGGCAGCGCCCAACAAGACGAACCAAATGGCTTTCCAACGGTTCTTGGATGTCATGTCTTTTCCTTCTTTTTCAATTCCCTCACCCACCCATGAAGTCTTTTGCAAGACTCACACAATCTTACACTATAAGGGAACTATCGAAAATATTCAAGCGATTGTTTCATTTTTCAACAACCGCCATATATTGGCCTCCCCGTTTTTTTTGAATGACCGGAACGAATTTGCATGCTGTACGTATTATAGAGCATTTTATTTGGTATAGTGATGTGCTAGCTGAGCTCACCCATTTTCTGCCGAAAGGACGTTTTCCTATGGACTTTGCCTTATACGCCACCCTCTCGCTTATCGTGCCCATTCTTGTGTTATTAGGAATCATCACAGCAAAAATAATTTCAGGAAAAGGCATTCCAAACAGTGACTACACCCCCTTCGATGCCATAACAGGGCATACTCCCGTTGAAATCCATGAAGAGAAGCAGGAGAAGGAGGAGCGGGATGATCAAGGGGATGACAAGGATAAGCATCTAATCCGCCAAAAAGATAAACCTTGAGAGGAGAAGCCTCCTCTCGGCGAGTTACTGGCCGCGGTTTAGGAAGGATAGAAGCTTTTCCATAATTAGATCCAGCGGCTCGGTGGTGTCTACGACTAGTGATAATTATTTCAAATCCGGAGCCGTAACGACCGATAGCTGACCTTGCTGTATGGTTTGCCCCGTCGGGGACTTGGAATCCGTCTGAACGACCTGCACATAAACATGATTTTCAAAATAACCTGTCGTCCGGGCGGTTTGCAGAAGCTTGTCGGGCCATGTTCCCGCCCATGCGTAGCCATTTCGTCTTTCTTCATCAATCTCATTTAAATCATGCCTGATGACCGAGTCACGACCGGAAAAAATCGGAAGATTCGTGCCGATCTCATAAAAACGGTACCAGGTTGAGCTTTTGGCATCAGGAACAAAGTACACTTTGTTAGGATCACGTGGAACGTATTTAATCCCTTTTAAGCGGGCCTCTTCGAACCAGTTCAGAGCACCTTCTATCGCGTCCTTCACTTCCTCCGAAGGCTTCTGCAGCGACAGCAAATATTGAACGATTGCAACCGATTCCGACCCTGAAATGGATGGAAATTCATAGGCACGCGCCGGCCTTGGCTCATACGTGACCGGATCATGCTGCGCGCACCAGGCGGTTCTTTTGCCGTCGACTATGATCTGGGACTTCAGAATATATTCCAGCCCCCGGTCAAGCGAATGCTGAATGGCCTGGCGCCTGTCATCGTCAATCAAGTCAGTATCGAAAGGATATTTCTTCTTAACCGCAAGTGCAAGTACATTCATGACTCGCATCATGGCATTGTCGTTGAAAGTTACATAATCGGAATAATTACCTCTTGCCGGGTATACCTGCGGCCACCCTCCGCTTGAATACTGCATTTTCAATAAAAAATCGATGGCACGGAGAGCCGATGCTTTGTATTCCGAGTCCCCTGTATCCTTATATACCATGGCCATGAAGAGCAGCTCGTTCGTCGTACCTTCGTTATCGATCGTCCCGATATCCTGTCCGTCCTTCGTGCGCCATTCGGAGCGAAGCACTTTCCCGTTCCAAGGCTTTTTGTATTCTTTGGACATGTTTTTAAACCAGCCGCCGTTGTCCATCTGCCAGGAGATCAGGTGATTCGCCTGCTCGATATTTTGCTCCCTGCTCCCCGTATAATAATCTGCTGTGAAATAAGGGGCTTTTCCCGGCAGGATAACCTCCTCTTTGCTAAACGTCGCATCCGGGTTCAACGCTTGCTCCAGCTCCATGACGGCAACCGTTTGGTGGCTTTTATTCTCCTTGGTCGTTACTTTGTTAACCGGGAGACTGGAGCTTAATAGCGGTTCCAGCCCGTACCAGGTTCCCTGGGCTTTTTTGATGGCCAAATCGGAGGCGCTGAAAGAGCTGAGCTTCCCGCCGAATGTAATCTCTACTGTTGACAGGTTAGTTAATACGCTGCTGACGATAGGCAATTCTTGAGTGGGCTTGTCCGAACCGGCGGAAGGGAGTGCTGCAGCCGTCTGATCATTCCGGTGCTTATCCATAATGAATAGCAAAGCGGCTATTCCCAGGCAAATAGCAGCTCCCGCCGCAATAAGAGGCTTGCGTCTAGATTGTCTTATCATGCTTCTTCCCTTTACTATGAAATTGTTGTAGCTGGCATGGTCGTAAGTTGCAGATTTTATTGTAAACCCTGCCATTTCCAATTTCTATGCGATTCGATGCTCATTAACAGCAAATATTTGTCATTTTTGCTCTGAGTCTTCAAGAAATCTCGTTCGCATCCGGATAGCGCCATCCTTGATCCGCATTTGAACCTCGCCGTGGCCATCCGTACGCAGAATACGAATGTCCCTCGCTTCTAATCGGCCTAATATAGTTGGATGAGGATGACCGTATACATTATTGGGGCCGACGGAAATAACCGCGTACCTGGGCTGCCATGCATCCAGCCATGCTTCGGTCGTCGAGGTTTTGCTGCCGTGGTGCGCGACCTTCAGAACATCAATCGGACCTATAGATTCCCACTTTTGCCGCCCCCCTGAAGGGATAACGTCCAAGCCTGAAGCACTCGCTCCTTCCAGCATTCGAAGCACAGCTGCTTCTGAGGCTTGCTCCATATCCCCCGTAAACAGCCACCTCGTTCCCTGCATGTCCATTAAAAAAACGACAGACTCCGCATTCTGCTCCTTCTCTACCCGAACCCCTGCATTGCCCTGCTGCGAAGGAAGGGGAAATAAAAATTGAAGACGCGTCTCCTCATCGACCTTAAGGACGTCGCCCGCATAAGCTTTAACCAGCTGGACACCGTAATCCAATGCTGTCTGAAATAAAGTCTCGGCCCCGGTTGTCGGCTTAGCCGTTCCGTTAAAAATAAGCTGCTTGACCGGAATTTGCTCCAATACTGCCTGGAGTCCTCCAATATGGTCCGCATCCTGATGCGTCACGATCAAGTAATCGATCTGCTGAACCCCTCTTTTCTTCAGCATGGGCACCAGCAGCTTGCGTCCCACCTCATACGGATCCGAGCGCTGCTTCCATTCCTCGCCCGGCTTGCGGAAGGTGACCGTCCCACCTCCATCGACTAAAATAATGCTGCCGCTCTGCGGAGAGCGGATCATGATGCTGTCACCCTGCCCCACATCCATAAAGTTGACCTGCCCCTCCCGGCTCCATCGATCCGGCTGATAGGCATAAAGCAGCAGCAGGATGAGACCTGCGGAAGCCGCTGGAAACAGAAGGGCTTTGATGGACTTCACGGCTTTTTCCCTTGAAAAGCGGAAGGGCTTGTTCCCTGCAGGCACTCCGGTAAGCATGGGTCCGGCCTTCGCCTCTCCCGTCTGGTCAAGCCCGCTCCCCTTTCTATTGAACCAACCGTAAATAACAAGGGCCCAGGCCGCATAGTAAGCGATAATCCATACAATACCCGGAGTAGGCCATATCGTCTGAAATAGATGCCATGGACTCACCGCAGCAACAAGCATAAAAATCCATTCATTTCCTTTGGCGACCAGCCAAGCCAGTGCTTGCCCGACTGTTGAAGACAGAAAGCTGATTAACAAGGCTGCCGTTCCCGCTGGCATCGTAAACATACTAAACACGGGTACCAAGGCGAAGTTAGCGACGAGGGAAAGCAGAGAAAATTGATTGAAATAATAGATCGAAACCGGAAAAGATATGCACTGGGCCACTATCGTTATGGACAATGCATCTCTCAGGGAGCGTGAACGAATGGGCAGCAGCTTGTTAGCGTACGGAACGCCAAGAATAAGACCGATCGTTACGAGAAAAGAAAGCTGGAAGCTTACATCCAGCAAATAATAAGGCTCCCACAGCAGCATCACCCACCCGACAATCAACACGGTATGAAGCCCGTCCTTCAAAGTATGCCGGTAGGCTGCGTACAACCCCAGCATGGCCATTAGGCCTGCACGGATGATGGAAGGAGATGCTCCGGTGACGGCAATGTAAACAGGCATCATGATCATCCCTGTGATCAGATACGTTTCGCGGGTGAAGCCTAATCGGCGCATAATCCACAATAAACAAGCCAAAAAAATAGCTACATTCAGCCCGGAAATGGCTATGATATGAGTTAGTCCAAGCTGGGAGAACTGCTGGAACTGCTCGGGATCTATATCGTCCGTTAAACCAATCAGCATGCCTTTCATAAACCCTGCCTGCTCCTTCGGAAATAGCCGTTCTACCCCATCCCCCAGCATGGAGCGAAACTGGTCATTCCATCGTAACACCTGTGTCCATGTCCAGGCCTCGGGTTCTGTTCTCTCCACATTGGAGGCCCCTTTGACGGATAGCTGCCAATGAATGTGCTGATAACGCAAGTAATGGCGGTAATCAAATCCCCAAAAATTACGTGCTTCGTTCGGAGCCTGCAGAGCTCCCTGCAGCCGGACGTGATCTCCACGCCGCCATGTCATTGCCTCCTGCTGTTCCTGCTTCGAGAGAAGCTTGACGGATACAGCGAACCTCTCCCCAGCCTTATCGTCCATTCGTACGGTAAAAGCGGCTTTATCGCCGTCTACCTCGACTTGATTACTGATAACCCCCTTTAGCTCGAAGCTTGAGCTTGCAATGTAGTTAGGCTCTATGTCCAGCGCGCTCCGATTGCGTCGGTCATAATCCTCGTAATATCCTGCGGAGATCCCTATGACCAGCAGCATACATACGAGTGGAGTCCAGGGACGGCGCGTCATCCATAGGATTATGGCGGCAATGGCTCCAGCAAGGCTGGTATACAATGAAAGCCATGGAATATCCGCCGTATAGCCCACAATATAGCCGAACGTCCAAAGCAGTGTAAAAAGTACAACAGGACGGTTCACACGCTCTTCTCCTTTCCCAATAAATAGCCATAAAAAAAGAAGAACCCCTTCGATCATCATCGAAAGAGGTTCTTCCCCCTTGTTTCAGCTTATGGCTGAACTTCCGTCATAGTCCCCGTCGGAGGCTCGTAGGCTTCCAATTGTCTCAGTGTGATTCCTTTTTGCGCCATGAGTGACTTTACCTTTTCGCTGTCCTTCGGATAGGAGCGATGGTAGACAATTTCACTGATTCCGCTGTTAGCCAGCATATTGGCGCAAGTCCAGCACGGCTGATCGGTAACGTACACGGCGGAGCCTTCCCTGTCCTTAGGGTCGGTGAATAACAGCAGGTTTTGCTCGGCGTGAATCGTGCGGATGCAGCGCTGTTTTTTGACAACCTGTTCGGTACCGCCCTGTTCTACCATTTCGTACTCTTCAACCAGCATGCATCCGGCCTCCGAGCAATCCGGAACTCCCATAGGCGCTCCGTTATAGGCGGCACCTAACAGCTTCTTCCCTTGCACGAGCACGGCTCCAACATGCCTGCGGCTGCATTGGGATCGTGTCGATGCCATATACGCCATATCCAAGAAGTAAGTATCCCAATCTTTGCGAGTTGTCATGTCTTATTAGCTCCGTTTATTTCTGGCTTGCTTGAATCGCTTGATCCAAGTCATAAATAATATCATCGATGGATTCGGTTCCGATGGACAAGCGGATCATTCCCGGAGTTACGCCTGCAGCCGCCTGTTCCTCCTCGGACAGCTGCTGATGCGTAGTGCTCGCAGGATGGATAATCAACGATTTGGAATCGCCGACATTGGCGAGGTGCGAGAACAGCTTGACGTTGTTAATAACCTCACGTCCCGCTTCAACTCCGCCTTTAATGCCAAAGGTCATGATGGCGCCTTGGCCTCTAGGCATATATTTTTGCGCGAGCTCATAGGAAGGGTGGCTTGGCAGACCTGCATAGCTTACCCATTCTACCGCTTCATGCTGCTCGAGGAATTGAGCCACCTTCAATGCATTCGAGCTGTGACGCTCCATACGCAGGTGCAGTGTCTCCAGCCCTTGAAGAAGCTGGAAGGAGTTGAATGGAGAGATCGCAGCTCCCATATCTCTCAGCAGCTGCACGCGGGCTTTGATAATGTAGGCGATGGGTCCTACGGCATCGGTATAAACTACGCCGTGATAGCTTGGATCCGGTTCCGTCAATCCCGGGAACTTGCCGCTTGCCTTCCAGTCAAATTTGCCGCCGTCCACGATAATACCGCCGATGGAGGTGCCGTGGCCGCCAATAAATTTGGTTGCCGAATGAACTACGATATCCGCTCCATGCTCAATAGGACGAAGCAGGTACGGGCTTGGGAACGTATTATCGACAATAAGAGGTATTCCGTTCTCATGTGCGATTGCCGCTACGGCTTCGATATCGAGAACGTCTCCTTTGGGATTGCCGATCGTTTCCGCAAACAATGCCTTCGTTTTGGGCGTGATGGCGCTGCGGAAATTTTCCGGATTGGACGGGTCCACGAACTTGACGGTAATGCCAAGCTTCGCCAATGTGGTGGAGAACAAATTGTATGTACCGCCGTACAAGCTGGCTGCAGATACGATCTCATCGCCGGAGCCCGCGATATTCAAAATCGAATAAGTGATCGCAGCTTGTCCGGAAGCTGTTGCCAGAGCAGCAGGAGCACCCTCCAATGCCGCAACCCTTTTCTCAAAAACATCCGTCGTCGGATTCATTAAGCGAGTGTAGATATTGCCGAATTCTTTCAAAGCGAACAAATTAGCCGCATGATCCGTGTCGCGAAAGCCATAGGAAGTCGTTTGATATAATGGCACTGCGCGGGACAGGGTAGCCGGATCAATCTCCTGACCGGCATGAACTGCCAGCGTTTCCAAACCAAGCTTACGTTCATTAGACATTCGTTAAATCCTCCCTAACCAAATAATGTATGAAGTCTATCCTATTTTCTCATATATTGTAAGAAAACAAAAGAGGATTCATAGGACTAAGGCTCTACGGTAATATAAGGCTTCATTTTGGCCAGCAGCTTGTCCCCTATCCCTTTGACTTCCTTCAGCTGATCGACCGATTTGAAGCGCCCTCCGATCTTCTCGCGGTAAGCGACGATCGCCTTCGCCTTGCTTTCTCCTATGCCTGGCAGCGCATCAAGCTCCTTCTCTGTAGCATGGTTTATGTTCAACTTGCTTTCTTTGGATGACGATGACCCGCTGCTATTGGCCGCCGCTGCAGGATCCGGAGTATGCTGAGCTGCGGAGCCCGACCCGTTACCGGACAGCTCACCACCCTGACTGCCGTTCGTTTGATCCGGGATTCCGGAACCGGGTTGTACGTTTGAATCAGGATTCTTTGATCCCGATCCCGCCTCCTTGCTCTCGGTATTTGCCGGACTACTCTTAGATGGCGACGCGTTGTTCTCCTTGCGTCCGGTATCCCCGTTCGGCAGTTGTCCCTTCTCCGATTGCTCCGTTAGCAGACGCTGCATATCCTCATTCGCCAATCGCCACTGTCCCGCTTCACGGGCCGCTTCCTTCCAAGCGGTATAACCAAACCATCCTCCCAGCGCAACCGTTAATGATACGACTAGGAGAACTGTGCCGGATTTTGTTTTATTCACAAACGGGAGAGCCACTCGCCGTTCCCTCCTTAACGTACTTATTCATAAATTGTTGTTGTACTTTGTTCAAATGAATGGACATCACGATAATCTCGGCAATCATATTTATTGACTACCGTGCATAAGGATTAAGAAGGCTGCACTTTTCAGGGGGGATAGTCATGAAAGTAGGATTCATAGGAACAGGCAGCATGGGCAGTATTCTGATAGAAGCATTTATCCAATCCGGGGCTTTGAATCCGGATCAAATCGTCGCTACTAACCGGACCATTACTAAAGTGGAGCATTTGGCCGCGGCTTATCCGGGCCTTCAGGTGGCCCATTCCAATATAGAAGTCGTTACCTCTTCTTCTCTTATTTTTTTATGCGTAAAGCCTGCCGACTACAAGGTGGTTCTGTCAGAAATCAAGGAGGCAGCCGACCCGGATCGGTTGCTGGTTTCGATCACGAGCCCCGTACAAATACGCCTGCTGGAAGAGCAGCTGCGCTGCAAGGTGGCCAAGATCATCCCAAGCATTACCAATTACGTTTTTAGCGGAGCGACCTTATGTATATTCGGAGACCGTTTGGAAATCGAGGATAAGGAGCTGCTGGAAAATTTGCTGTCCTATATCAGTGCGCCGATACGAGTCTCCGAGAATTACACGCGCATTTCCTCGGATTTGTCCAGCTGCGGCCCGGCGTTCCTGGCATATTTCATTCAGAAGTTCATTCAGGCCTCCGTGGAGGAAACCGGAATTTCGGAGGAAGAGGCGACACAGCTGGCCAGCGAAATGACGCTCGGCACAGGCAAACTCCTGACAACCGGCGGCTTTACTCCCGCCTCCCTGCAAAAAAGAGTATCAGTCCCCGGCGGTATTACCGCAGAAGGACTCCGTATAATGGAAAAAGAGCTGCACGGGATGTTCAACAGCCTCATCCGTACAACTCATTCCAAGTACCAAGAAGATCTGGAAAAGGTGGAAGCCCTGTTTCATGAATCGAAGGACGATTAAGAACGTGATGCTTTCACGCTTTTCCCTATGAACCGCCTGCCGCAGCAGAGCGGTTATTTATTTGAATGATTATCCTACTACGATGTTAACCAGCTTGCCTTTGACGGCAATCACTTTGCGAACGGCTTTGCCGCTCATCGCTTCCTGCACCTTGCTCATCCCGAGCGCCAGCTCTTGAAGCTCAGCTTCGTTGGCATCCTTGGAAACCAATGTGCGATCGACGATTTTGCCGTTCACCTGAACGACGATTTCCACCTCGTTATCGACCGTCCAAGCTTCGTCGTATTCAGGCCATTTCGCATAAGTAACCGTATCGGTATGGCCCAGCTTCTCCCACAGCTCTTCAGCCAAATGAGGAGCAATCGGGGACAGCATTTGCACGAAATGCTCCATCGCTTGCTTAGGCAGCGTGTCGGTTTTGTAAGCCTCGTTAACGAAAATCATCAGCTGGCTGATCGCCGTATTAAAGCGCAGCGCCTCGAGGTCTTCCGTAATTTTCTTAATCGTACGGTGCCAGGTCCGTTTGAAGCTGTCGCTTCCCAGTGTCTCGTCGGCGCTGATTTTCGGATGAAGCTGACCGTTCTCCCCGACAAACAAACGCCAGATCCGGTTCAAGAAACGGTAGGTTCCTTCAACTCCGTTCACGTTCCAAGGCTTGGTTGCTTCCAAAGGTCCCATGAACATTTCGTACATCCGAAGCGTATCCGCACCGAATTCATTAACAATGACATCCGGATTGATGACGTTGCCGCGGGACTTACTCATTTTCTCATTATTTTCACCCAGGATCATGCCCTGGTTTACAAGCTTATAGAACGGCTCCTTCGTCGATACGACGCCCAGATCATACAGCACTTTATGCCAGAAACGCGCATACAGCAGGTGAAGCACCGCATGCTCCGCACCACCGATGTACAGGTCGACAGGAAGCCATTTTTGCTGAAGGTCTTTGGAGCACAGCTCTTTGTTGTTCTTAGGATCGATAAAGCGCAGGTAGTACCAGCAGCTTCCCGCCCATTGCGGCATCGTGTTTGTTTCGCGGCGGGCTTTCATGCCGGTCTCCGGATCAACGGTTTCCACCCATTCCGTTACGTTCGCCAGCGGAGATTCGCCTGTGCCCGACGGAGCGATTTGGTCGACATCCGGCAGCAAGAGCGGCAGCTGATCCTCCGGAACAGTTTTCATAGTGCCGTCTTCCAGATGCAGGATCGGGATCGGCTCGCCCCAATAACGCTGACGGCTGAACAGCCAATCGCGCAGACGGTAGGTCACCTTGCCTTGACCCTTACCGTTTGCCTCCAGCCATTCGATCATCGCGGCGATAGCCTGCTCGTTATTCAAGCCGTTCAGCTGCTCGGAGTTTACATGCTCTCCGTCTCCCGCATAGGCTTCCTTCGTCACGTCGCCGCCCTTCACGACTTCGATGATCGGCAGGTCGAATTGCTTCGCGAATTCCCAGTCGCGCTGGTCATGGCCCGGCACGGCCATAATCGCCCCGGTACCGTACCCTGCAAGCACATAGTCGGCAATCCAGATCGGAGTTTTCTTGCCGTTCACCGGATTGATCGCATAAGCTCCCGTGAATACCCCGGTCTTATCCTTGGCCAGATCGGTACGCTCCAGATCGCTCTTGCGAGCGGCTTTCTCCTGATATTCCTTCACGGCAGCCGCCTGGTCTGCAGTCGTGATGGCGTCCACCAGCTCATGCTCAGGAGCCATCACGCAGTAGGTTGCGCCGAACAGAGTATCCGGACGTGTCGTAAATACTTTCAGGCTTGCATCCGCATGGCCGTCGATCGCAAATACAACCTCCGCACCCTTGGATTTCCCGATCCAGTTGCGCTGCATATCCTTGATGGATTCGGACCAATCCAGCTCCTCCAAATCTTCAAGCAATCGCTCCGCATATTCCGTAATTTTCAATACCCATTGACGCATAGGCTTACGGATTACCGGATGGTTACCGCGCTCGCTCAAGCCGTCAATGACTTCTTCGTTAGCCAATACCGTGCCCAATGCCGGACACCAGTTCACCGGAACCTCGTCTACATAGGCAAGACCCTTTTTGTACAGCTGAATAAAGATCCATTGCGTCCATTTGTAATATTCGGGATCGGTCGTGCTGATCTCGCGGTCCCAATCGTAGGAGAAGCCCAGAGACTTGATCTGGCGGCGAAAATTATTGATGTTCTTGATCGTAATATCCCGCGGATGCTCTCCGGTATCCAACGCGTGCTGTTCGGCAGGCAGGCCGAATGCGTCCCAACCCATCGGATGAAGCACATTATATCCGCGCATCCGCTTATAGCGGGATACGATATCCGTAGCTGTATAGCCTTCCGGATGTCCTACGTGCAGACCTGCGCCGGATGGATAAGGAAACATATCCAATGCGTAAAATTTAGGCAGACTGTCGTCGTCCAGCACTTTGAACGTTTTATGGTTTTCCCAATATTGTTGCCATTTCGGCTCGATGAAGAGCGGGTTATAGCCCTGCTGTTCTTTTGCTTCCTGTGTCATTCGGTTGTGCCCCCTTCAATAGATCAACATCTCAATATAAAAGCCCCTCATCGCTAGCGCAACGCTAGGGACGAGAGGCATGATTCCCGTGGTACCACCCTAGTTAGCAGCAGACATGCTTTGTCTGTGCTCACTCTTCCCCTTAACGCGGGGGCGACGATCCGGCTAAGCTCAGCTGACCGAGTGTGAAAAACCCCGGCTGCTCATGCATGAACTTCACCTTCTGGCTCCAAGACGAGTTCGCTCTTCCCCTACGCCGGCTCTCACCAACCGCCGACTCTCTGAAAAGCAGGGGATGGAGTTACTACTTCTTATCCCAGCCGTTAGCAGCATATAAAGCGATTATATGTAAAAAACGGCAGCGGTGTCAAGTATGCATGCGCTGACCTGACAATCGAGTCCACTGGAGAAGTACTATGATTAAACTACACCGATGCTGGAAATACTAGGTTCATAGAATGCGCCGATGGCAGAGGTGAGAACATGACAGGTCTTTTGAATGGCATTGCATTATCCCTTCCTTTGTGGGGGATTATTTTAGGCGTCCTCCAGATATTGCTCAGGTAGCTTCCTGAACTCTATAACTAGGACATTATTTTCGCGCTACGAAAAAAGCACGCTGCGTCGTATCCGTAACGGATTTCCACATAAAATCCGCATAGCAGTCCACCTCACGGAAGCCCGCCGCCAGCACCTGCTCCTTGATCCACGCCAACGGGTACGCCCGCTGCACATGCACCTCATCGACTCTTCGAAACCTTTCCTGTGAATCACTGTCGTCTTCCCGTCCGCTTTCACGGACAAATATGGTTAAGGCGTGCTCTATCTCGCACCGGTCCGTATCCAGCTCACTTGTCCAGATATAGGCAATATCGTCTTCATTCAAAAAAAACGGCTGCTCCTCCGCGTAGGACTCCAGCTGATACGGGGTATGAACATCGAATACGAAGATGCCCCCTTCTTTTAAGCCGCCATAAGCTTGTCCCAGAGCTTCTATAATCTCTTCTTCTTCCAGCAAATAGTTCATGCAATCGCAGAGCGAGATCACCGCGTCAACCGGCTGAAGCAGGCCCCAATCCCTAAGATCCTGCTGCATCCAGGTAACGCTCCCTTTGCCTGGAAAAGCAAGAGCGCGTTCCGCTTCATGTGCTTTTTGCTGCGCGACAGACAGCATATCCTCCGACAGATCGATGCCATACACCTCATAGCCCTGCTGCGCCAGCGGTATGGCTATATTACCGGTCCCGCATCCCAAATCCGCAATCGTTCCCGGTCTTCCATATCGGTCCCAGCATCGATTCAAAAAGTCAAGCCATTCTGCATACGGCATATCTTCCATCAAGCGATCGTAATGATATGCAAACAGCTCGTAAGCCATAACATTCAACCTCCATGTTGAAATAGGTAAGCTCACCGTAAAGGGGAATGCCCTAGTAAGCCTGTCATCTTCCTCTATGTACCGCACCCGGGTCAAGCTACCCGCATCACTGTTCCAAAGCGTGAAAAAAGCCGGCATTCCTGCAGCTTGCGGACAGTTGAAGTCTAACCCGCATGGAATGTCCGGCTGCTGCCGGTTGGAGAATTATTCTCCGCCTTTATGTTCTTCCTTCAAGTGAGTCCAGCTGCCTTCCTGGTATACCAGGCCTTCCTTCATCAGCTTGCCGACAGCACGCTTAAAGGCCGACTTGCTTATTTTGAACCTCTGCATAATGACATCCGCCGGAGTTTCATCCGAATACGGCATGGAACCATTCGGTCTTTCGCGTAAAAATTGCAGCAGCTTCTCTGCATCCTCATCGCGTCCTACTTCTTTGGGGGCACGCATCGAGAGATTGACCTTGCCGTCTTCCCGGATAAAGCTCACCCGAACATCTACTTCTTCGCCAAGACGCAGCAATCGGGTCCGCTCGGAAGCATGAATCATGCCGATCACGCCGAAGCCGACTACACCGCCGTCACAGACGACGAAGGTGCCCATTTGCAGCGTTTTGTACACCCTGCCCTTAACCCATTTATTTCTCCAGGCAGCCGGGGCATCGAAGCATAGCGGACCCAGGTCCGCCTCTCCTGCAAGCTTGGCCACCAGCCGTCCTTGCCGGTCATGGTCCAGCAGGACGAATACTTTATCCCCTATTTGGGGTCTGAGCTCAGGCAGCTCGGGAAGCTCCCGGAAGGGGAGCAGCAGGTTGCGGCCCAGACCCATTTCTAGAAAGCAGCCGAAGCGGCGATGGATATCCACCACTTCCAGCAGCGCCACCTCGCCAAGCTGAATGAGCGGCTCGCGCATCGTAGCGGCCAGGCGATCCTCCGTATCATAGAACAAAAACACGTCTACACGTTCTCCTGCCTTGATCTCTCCGATCACTTCGCTGTAATGCAGCAGAACATCCTGATGGCCGTCTGTCAGAAAATATCCGTTAGGCGGGACTTCTCTTGCTACCTCCAGATTGATACGCGTTCCCGCTTCAAGCCTCATACCCGCTCAACCACTTTCGCGTCAGACCATAGTCTCTCAATATTGTAATACTCCCGGTCGTCGCGGTGGAATACATGAATAACCACGTCGCCTAAGTCAACTAGTACCCAACGCGCCGTATCCATTCCTTCCATACCGCGAACTCGTATGCCCTTCTCTTCGGCACGCTTGCGAACTTCCGTAGCGATGGACTGTACCTGGGTCTCCGAATTCCCGTGGCAAATCACAAAATAATCGGCGATCAGGGAGATTCCCTGCAGATCCAGCGTCACCACATTCATCGCTTTTTTATCTTCAGCTGCCTCAACAACAAGGGCCATCAATTTATCCGGGGTTAAACTCATTCATTTTCCTCCTCTATATGTGAACCAATAATAGTAGACCAATGTATTCCTACTGTACTCTATCCAAATTTCCGGTAGCTTGCTCCTGCCTTTTGATTTCATCAATAAGACTATTTCTTGAAAGCATGGTTAAAGGATACACCTTTTTCCCCTTTTCCAATAAAAAACGGATCGTACCGTCAAATGCGGCAACTAATGCCTTCTCTACACTATGTTCGGCGATTTCACGGATATTATTCACACCCGGAAAATCGCGTCCCGGCTCGATATAATCGGCGAGACAAACCACCTTCTCCAGCAGGGTCATGCCTGCTCTGCCGGAGGTATGATAGCGGATCGCATCCAGGATTTCCTCGTCGTCGATGCCATAATCTCTCTGGGCGACAAAAGCTCCGGCAAAGGAATGCCACAGCTCTTTATCGTAATCGAGCAGATCGGCGGGCAGGCCGTTGTCCCTGATGATGCTCTCCTGATCCTTGACCGGCCAAAATTTGCATACATCGTGAAGAATGGCCGCTAAATACGCCTTATCGGGATCACATCCGTATTGACGCGCCAGCATCACTGCGGACTCCATTACACCTAGCGTATGCTCCCAACGCTTGGCAGGCATTTGGGCTTTCACCGACTCCATCAGCTGTTTACGATCCATAAATCCCGCTCTCCTCAATATAATCGTATACACGGTCCGGAACCATGTACCGTATTGTTTTTCCTGCCGCCACCCGATGCCGGATGTAGGTCGAAGACAGCTCCATAAGCGGCATCGTCACAAAGGTGACAGAGCCTTTCACCGGCTCGGGAAGCTCCCCGATATCCAGGGGGTAACCAGGCCGCTGCAATCCGATAAAGGAAATCAGCTGCAGCAGCTCTTCGAATTTATACCATTTGGGCAAAAATCGGACCATATCGGCACCGATAATATAGGAGAAGCGGATGTCCGGATGCTGCTGCTTTAACAGCTTCACCGTATCGATACTGTAGGACACACCGCCCTTTTGCAGCTCTATATCGAGAGGGCGAAAGGAAGGATGTCCTTCAACGGCTCTGCATACCATTTCCCAT
The DNA here is from genome assembly GCF_039543185.1 of Paenibacillus vulneris. Lineage (NCBI taxonomy): Bacteria > Bacillati > Bacillota > Bacilli > Caryophanales > Paenibacillaceae > Paenibacillus > Paenibacillus vulneris. The sequence continues at coordinate 295,896 of NZ_BAABJG010000022.1, forward strand.
CGTTGCTCCGGCGTTGCGCCGGGAGCCTGCCGTTTGTGAGGGGGAACGTTGGTCGGCATGAACCAGACCTGATCCAGCCCCGCCTGTTCGAATGCGCATTGCGCGGCAATTAAGTGGCCGATATGAATCGGATCAAAGGTGCCTCCCATGATGCCAACCTTCATGCTTCCACCTCGTTTTCGCTCCATTTATGAAAAATGCAAGAAAGCCCCTGGCAGCGAGGCTTCATGTCTGCCGATCTACGGCAGCTCGATCGTTTTGTTATCCTTGGATTCCTTATACAACACGATAATTTTACCGATAACCTGTACCAGCTCGGCTCCGGATTGTTCCGCCAGCTGCTCGGCAACCTCGCCGCGATCCTCCATACAGTTGTTCAAAACCGTAATCTTAATCAATTCGCGGACCTCTAGAGCTTCCTCGATATGACGGATCAGATGATCATTGACGCCGCCTTTTCCCACTTGGAAGATAGGGTTTAAATGATGCGCCAAAGAGCGCAAATACCGTTTCTGTTTGCCTGTTAACATATGCTTGCCTCAATTCTAGTGTAATGCGTGCTGAGCGATAGTTTGAACATAGAAAGGAAAAAAATCAAAACAATCGCTCAACCCGTGTGTTATTTAAAAGATTGTTCGACCACCTGACGCATAGCGGTAATTGGCGCAGGAGCTCCTGTCCAGTATTCAAACGCGTAAGCTCCCTGGTAGATGAACATGCCTAGACCGCAATGAATCTTCGCACCTTTGGCCTCCGATTCGCGCAGGAACCTGGTTACTAATGGAGTATAGACCGTATCGCTGACGACGAGCCGATCGTGAATCAAAGAAGTATCCATCGGCACCGTATCTACATTGGGATGCATGCCGGCAGGCGTTATATTGACCACAAGGCTAACATCGCCGATCACATCCGGAATCGCGTCCGTTCCCATACCCGTCGTTTCGGTAAATTGGGACAGCGAATGCGCCAAATCCACCGCCTTCTCCGGGTTCCGGTTGTAAATATATATGCGGGAAGCGCCCTCCTTGGCCAAAGCGTAGCCTACGCCGCGCGCGGCTCCCCCTGCGCCCAGTATAAGCACCTTTTTCCCCTTCAAATCCAGTCCGGTCTCTTCCTTTAAGGAACGAACATAGCCGATGCCGTCCGTGTTATACCCCGTGAGGCGTCCGTTATCATTGACTATGGTATTGACGGCGCCGATAACACGAGCCCCTTCGTCAATAACGTCCATGTAATCCATGACTTCCACTTTATGAGGAATCGTCACGTTGACGCCCCGGAACTGCAAAGCTCTGATGCCCGCCACGGCGTCCTTCAGCTGACCGGGCAAAATGTGAAACGCCGCATAAGCAGCGTTAATTCCAGCCACTTCAAAAGCACGGTTCAGCATAATCGGCGATTTGGAATGACGAATCGGATCACCGAAAACCCCGTACATGATCGTGTGACTGTCCAAATGACTGTTCCCCATGCTCTCTTACTCCCCGTCCCCCAGATTATATCATCGACTCGCGTACGGCTACTTTAACGCCCTTGGGCACATGAATCATAAGATCGGCCCCAACGTCGCTGTTCACTTTCACCCATCCCAGCCCGGAAATCGAAACATCATAATGTTTCCCTTTGGCAATCCTTACAGGATGCTTGGACAGCTTCGGCAGCAATTCCAGCTCTTCGAGGCTAGGCGGAGCCAAGAGCTCTCCCTTATGCTCCTCATACAGCTCATCGGCGCGCTCCAGCTTGGTACGGTGCGGCGATAGCGCGTTGGAGACATAGAAGGTGAACGATTGACGCTGCCCCTGAACGAAATCAAACCGGACATAGCCGCCAAAAAAGATCGTCTGCCCCTCGTTCAACTGAAAGACCAAAGGCTTGACCGGCTTCTCCGGCATAAGCTTCTGCAAATCCTTCTTGCTGACCAGCTCCGTCAGGCGATGCGAATAAACAATCCCTGGCGTATCAATAATGAACGTGCCATCATCCAGCGGAATTTTCACCAAGTCGAGCGTGGTTCCCGGATATTGGGAAGTCGTAAGCTCGGCGTCAAGGTCGCTGTAGTCGCGGATGAGCCGGTTGATCAGCGTCGATTTGCCGACGTTGGTCGCCCCGACGACATAAATATCGCGTCCGTCGCGATGCTTGTCCAACGACTCGATAACCCGGTCAAATCCCATATTCTGCTTAGCCGAGCATAGCACGACGTCAACAACCTTAAGTCCAAACTCCTTGGCCTGCCGCTGGACCCAGTTGACAATTCTATTGAAATTCGTCACCTTCGGCAGCAGGTCGATTTTGTTCACGACTAGCACTACAGGATTGTTTCCTATAAAACGGGGAAGTCCGCTGATCAGCGTCCCTTCGAAATCAAATATATCGACGATATTGACGACCAGGGATTTCGTGCTTCCAACGTGGCCCAGAAGCTTCAAGAAATCGTCCTGATTGAGCGTAATCCCCGCCATATCGTTATAGTGCTTGATCCGGAAGCAGCGCTGGCATATGACCGGCGTGCGCTTTAGCGCCTGGTCCGGGACGTACCCCAGCTTATCGGCACTCTCGGTTTGAAGCTTTACTCCGCAGCCTGCACAGGCTTCTTGTTCCAAATGCAATTCTGTCATCTTGTGTGTGTACCTACTTTCTCATCCAGGTTAAAGCGGCCTTTTCCAACGAACGGTTGACCACTTTGGTAAACAAGCCTTCATCCCGCCGTTCGATCGGCAATACCAAGATCGTATACAAGCCCATCCGGTTCCCGCCAAGAACATCGGTCATCATTTGATCCCCGATCACGACCGTTTCCTCCGGCCCGAGCTTCATGAGATGCATGGCTTTATGAAATGCAGCTCTGGTCGGTTTCTTGGCCCGGTAAATAAAAGGCAGCGATAACGGCTCGGCAAATTTGCTTACGCGCAGCTTATTGTTGTTGGATACAATGACAACTTGAAAGCCGATTTGTCCAACTACCTTCAGCCAGTCGATTAACTCAGGCGTTGCCAGCGGCGCCTTGGCTCCGACCAGCGTGTTGTCCAGATCCGTAATGATGCCGCGTTTGCCTTCATTCCATAATTTCTGCAGATCAATATCGTAAATGGTATTCACTTGTAACCGTGGAACCAGCTTCTTCAGCAACCATATTCACCTCAAAACAAGCATATATACGCAAACTATACCATAATTGACCTTTTTGTTGCAAAAAGATTAACGGCTGTCCTGCCATCATTTCCTGAACAAAAAAAGCACCCGATTCTATTCGTCGGATGCCCGCTTTTACGATTCGTCCATTTCCTGCTTCAGCTTCATCAGCTCTTCCTTACGAGAAGGGTCTTTTCTGAAATATTCAATTAGAGTCTCGATACATGTGATGGAATCCCAGCTCAAGTGATGTTCAATACCCTCTACATCTTTATAAATGGTATCCTCCGAAACGCCGATTAACGTTAAAAACTCTTCGAGCAATTGATGCCGGTCGACAAGTCGTTTTCCCATCTTCTGGCCCTTGGAAGTCAATACGAGACCGCGGTATTTTTCATAAACCAAATAATTGTCTTTATCCAATTTCTGGATCATTTTCGTAACGGAAGAAGGATGCACTTCCAGGCCTTCGGCGATATCGGACACACGAGCATATCCCTTCTCGTCGATCAGCTTGTAGATCCTCTCCAGATAGTCCTCCATACTTGGTGTAGCCATTTGCTTTCCTCCCGTACCTCTTAAACCATACGTATGCAGCCCGGTAAAGATGGGTCACCATTGCAAAAAGCGCTCATCGATTCTGTTATTTCCCACGAGTGAGCGTCAACGTTCAGGTTCAAACTATGGTCATTATAAGCGCCTTTTACTATATCACAGCCGGATGTCCGAAGCAAGTTAAGGTTGGAAAATGAAACCGATCTTCGCCACCTGAAAAGGAGAACTGGTATGACATTAGAAACGTTAACGCCCCCTCTTCGGCAGACCGAGGTATTCGTCCCGGAGCTTGTATATTTTGAGCCGGACGCATTGCAATATCCGAAAGGCCAGAAAATTATGGAATGGGCCAAGCAGCAGGGGCTGCCGATCCGAATGACGACTTCCCACAACCGGATAACGAATCTGCCCGGAGACAGCGATCTGGAGAAGTACCGTATAGCCAAACGAACGCTCGTTGTCGGAATCCGCAAGACATTAAAGTTCGATACATCCAAGCCCTCGGCCGAGTATGCAATCCCGATAGCGACGGGGTGCATGGCACATTGCCATTACTGCTACCTGCAAACGACACTTGGAGCAAAGCCCTATATTCGAGTGTATGTCAATACCGATGATATATTGAAAGCAGCCAAGCAATATATTGAAGAACGGGCTCCGGAGATCACCCGGTTCGAGGCAGCATGTACATCGGATCCGGTCGGTTTGGAGCACATAAGCGGTTCTTTGAAGGAGCTTATTGAGTTTATGGGGAAAGAGCCGCTCGGACGGCTGCGTTTTGTGACCAAATTCCATCATGTAGAGCCGCTGCTGGATGCCAAGCATAATAAGCATACCCGATTCCGCTTCAGCGTCAACGCCGATTATGTCATCAAAAATTTCGAGCCTGCAACCTCCAGCTTCTACGAGCGGATTACCGCGGCAGGTAAAGTGGCCAAAGCGGGATATCCTTTGGGATTCATTATCGCTCCTATCATATGGCATGAGGGCTGGGAGGACGGGTACCGGGAGCTTCTGGAAAAATTAAAAGAGGCGCTTCCCGAAGAAGCTGCCTCTGATTTGACCTTTGAGCTCATTCAGCACCGCTTCACCAAAACAGCCAAGAACGTCATTCAGCAAAGATACCCGAAGACGAAGCTGGAGCTAGACGAAACGAAGCGCAAATATAAATGGGGCCGCTGGGGCCAAGGCAAATATGTATATCCTGATGAACAGGCAACGGCGCTGCGTGAATTTATAACCGAACAAATTTTCGAGAAATTCCCTACATCCAGCATCGACTATTTCACTTAAAATTTCAGATAATCGGGGGTAATGGAGTTCAGCCAGATCGTGATCCGGGTCATCTGATCCGTGTATAACAGAACGGCCATGACAATCATCAGGCCCCCGCCTATCTTCATAATCTTTGAGGAGTACCGAAGAATCCATTTGGTGCTGCCAATGAAAAAGGCAAGGATAAAAAACGGAATGGCAAAGCCCAAGGAATATGCCGTTATTAATGGCAGCCACGAATCCGGACTGGTCGCAGCCAAAGCCAAAATAGCCGACAGGATCGGACCGATACAGGGACTCCAGCCTGCTGCAAAGCCCATGCCGATCAGGACGGACCCCAAATACCCCGCAGGCTTAAACTTCCACTGCAGCTTGCGTTCCTTCATCAGCCATTGCGGCTGAAATATCCCTACCAAAAACAATCCCATCGCAAAAATTAAAATCGCTGCAATCTGACGAAGCAGATCTTTATAATCGATGAATAGATTGGATACGAGTCCGGCACCCCAGCCGAGGCTGTAAAAGATAATGGAGAAGCCCACAATAAAGCATAGGGTGTGAAGAACGGTTCTTTTGCGGACGCCGGCATCCGAGCCTTCCTTCAGCTGGCTGACGGAGATTCCGGTTATATAGGATAAATAAGATGGATACAAGGGTAAGCAGCAGGGCGATATAAACGATGCCACGCCAGCCCATAGCGCGATCCATAGATTAACTTCCATGATGACTCCCTTCTTACGGCTTTCTATGTACTAGGTTCTTTTTATAAGGCATCCATTAGACAAGCTCTGGCGGAATCGCGCTTACATACGAAAGCCGCGCTTGATGAACATACTGATAATCAGCAGTACAATAAGGCACAAGACAATAGTGGCGCCCGGCGCCGTGCTCCAGATCCCTGCGGCAACCAGGCCTCCGACCACGGCAATCTCAGAGAACAGTACGGACCAGAACAGCGAGTTGCGAAAGCTCTTGGCTACAAGCAGGCTGCAGGCGACCGGTATCGTCAATAACGAGGATACAAGAAGCGCGCCGACGATCTTGATAGCCACCGTTATGACCAGCGCCGTCAATATGGTAATCATCATGTTGTAGAAGCGAAGCGGCAAACCGCTGACTCCTGCAGCGTCCTCATCAAAGAACATCAGGAACAGCTCCTTGTAGTTTGCCAAAATGACAGCTACTACGATAACCGTTACCCCTAGAACGACCCATAAATCCATCGAGTCCAAAGTATAAATGCTCCCGAAAAAGTAACTCATAACGTTGATATTAAAGCCCTTCCCCAATGTGAACAACAGGGTGGCCAAGGCAACGCCGCCGGACATGATGATAGCAATGGAAAGCTCCGCATAAGTCTTATAGGCCTTGCGGAGCCATTCGATCGCGAAGGATGCAAGTACAGCGAATAAAAGCCCTACGCCGATCGGATATACATTGATCAGGAAGCCCAGAGCAATCCCTGCTATAGATACGTGCGCAAGGGTGTCTCCGATCATCGAGAGCCTTCTCAGCACCAGAAAGACTCCCATCATAGGGGCCGCAAGTCCGATGAGCAGACCGCCCAACAAAGCGCGTTGAAAAAAATATTCCGTAAAAATATCCACCTGTTTCTCTCCTAGCTTCAGCTTCCGTACATGTCTTTCTTACGATAATACCTCAATTTGCTCCCTTAACTGCTGGATGGAATGAGTCAAATTCGTCTCCTTGCAATTTTCGGGCTCGTGAGTATGCTTTACATAGAATGAAAGCGAGCCGTTTTTTTGAATCGGCTCCTTACCAATATAAGATTGTACCATATCCATATCGTGGGATACCATAATAAACGTAATATGGTGATGCTCATGCATGTGACGGATCATTTTGAAAAAGCCGGCCTGCGTCTCCGCATCAATCCCCACTGTAGGCTCGTCTAGGATAAGAAGCTCCGGATTGTTGATCAGCGCCCGCGCCAAAAACACACGCTGCTGCTGCCCTCCTGACAGCTGGCCGATACGCCGGTCGGCCAAATCCTCGATCCGCATGACGTACAGCGCATCCTCGCATTTCTGGTAATCCTCTTTGGTCAAGCGGCGGAACATTTTCTTTTTCCCGTACAAGCCGGAAAGGACGACCTCGCGCACGGTGGCCGGGAACAGCGGATTGAACGCATTTTTCTGCGGCACATATCCGATTCTCTCCCAATCCCGAAAGGTGGAGAGGGGCTCCCCGAACAACCGGATTTCGCCTTGTGTAGGCTTCAACAATCCGACAATCATTTTGAGCAAAGTGGTTTTCCCAGCTCCGTTCGATCCGATCAAGCCGATAAAATCACGCTCCAGGATGGTAAAACTGAGGTTTTCAATCACCTTTTTATTTTCGTAGAAAAAAAAGACGTCATCCATCGAGACAATGCTCTGATGACATCCTGCATTCACTGGCTTCATAGCGTAAGCTCCTTCTTTTGTGCAGGTTCCTACTTCTATTGTAATGCTTTTATTAAATTATTCAAATTGGCTTCCATCAGCGAAATATAGTCGGCTCCGGATTTCAGCTGCTCTTCCGTCAAGCCCTCTATCGGATTCAGCACCATTGTCTCTACTTTGGCATCTTTCGCTAATGTCTTGGCCATCCTGTCGGAGACAAGCTCCTCGAAGAAAATGTATTTAATGTTGTTCGCTCGAATAAATTCGTTAATTTCTTTCAAGTCCTTGGAGGTCGGCTCGGAGTCTGGAGATAAACCCATGATCGCCTTTTGCGTCAAGCCGTACTCATTCGCCAAATATGCGAAGGACTGGTGTGTGACAACGATATCTTTCTTCGATGCTTTGGATAGTGCGTCTTTATATTTGTTATGAAGCTGATCGAGATTGTCTGCGAGCTTCTTGAAGTTAGCCTCGTAGTCCGCTTGGTTGGCAGGATCGACCTTTACCAGCTGATCCTTGATGTTCTGGGCCATGATTTTCGCATTAACCGGGCTCAGCCACACATGAGGATCGTAATGAGCATCGTGTTTGTGATCGTGATCGTCTTGCTTGCCCTGCTCTACATGGTCATCTTCGGTTGAAGCGATAAGCTGAATCCCTTTGCTGGCTTCTACTACGGAAACTTTGGAATCCTTAGGCAAGCTGTCCAGCGTGTCCTGAACCCAGCCCTCGAATCCGGCGCCAAGATAAACAAACATCTGAGCCTTGGACAAGTTCTGCATATCCCGGCTTTTTGGCGACCAATCGTGGGGCTCTACGCCTGCGGGTACCAGGTTGATGGCGTTGACATGGTCGCCGCCTATTTTTTTCGCAAAATCATATAACGGATAAAAGCTGGCTACGACATTCACCTTACCGTTGACCAACGTCGCCTGCGACTTGCCGCAGCCTGCGAGAACGACTGAAATCAGTAATGTAAGAAAAAAAGGAATCATAACACTTTTCTTGCGTAACGACATGGAAAAACGCTCCCCCTGAAATGTAAATCGTAAATTTTTTTATTAGTCGTTAACGATTATACGTCCGCCCCCCGCCCATGTCAACAGTTAATAATATTTACGATTAACGAGGTTCATTAACTGCACTTGCCTGATTCATTGCATCAATTAAAAAAGCAGACCGCCGCGGCAGTCTGCTCGTTATAACTATGTTTGTTGTACAAGAATCAAGCGGAGGCCCATGCCGATCAAGAAGCCGACACATAGCCCGAATATTCCAAGCCAAATCGCCCCTAAGAAGTCACTTGAATAAACAACCCCGATCGTCCCGAAAAAAGCCCCGAAGGTAAAGGGCACTACCGCATACGGCTTCGTGCCTCCCCCAGCATCCTTATAAGCGTCCCAAATTCCGAACATATAGACACAAGGATAGAACATGAACCAATGGTAATTCGTCTGGTCGATCGTTGCCTGGATATCCCCGTGGAAACTGGAGATGATGATCATATTCAAGTTGGACTTCAGGTTAATGAAAAACTCCAAAACGATGAGCAAAATACCCTTGATATATTTGCCGTTAAGAAGCTGACCGAATCCCGGGAGAGCGATGCTCCATAATATCGCCTCAACGCGTGACGCTTTGGCCATGGCCTTAATGTGCAGACAATGCGTCACGATCCGCCGCTTGCGGAGGTTGTTCCATCCAGCCTAAATCAATCAAAATATTGGCTCCGTCTTCCGCGTAATTGCCCACCTCCGCTATAAACCTCGCGTAAGTGGCCGCCACGTCATGTCTGCTGCCGAAGGCTAGAGCATTGCCGTATGTCCGGACTCGCATTGAAAACATATCAAGTTTATGGGAAACCATCAATTTATCGGAAAACGGCGACACTGTGGAATCCGTAACCAAATGGTCCAGAAGGGTGTGAGACGGCAAATCTTCTTTAAGAAGCATTTTGCTTAAAATATCGAATTGCTTGGAAGCGATCTCCTTCCCTCTTCGGAAATAATCCCGTGTCTGATCGAGCCTTGCTGACTGACAGAAGCCAACCAATACGGCTCTGCTGACCGCATTGTTCTGAACGTTATCATAGAGATGAGTAATTTCCAACGCATTGAGCGGACGGACATCTCCGAAGAACCCGTTCAAATACCCCTGCTTTTTCACGATATCGATTTTTTTGGGGACGGGAAGATACGGAGATTTGATCAAAAAACCTTTTGTGTACAACAAATCATTGACGTCGTTCATCAATTTGATCGTCGTCACAAGGCAATCGGTAAAAAATTCACGTACATCTGGACGGCTCATCAACGGCACGGCGATTCCGTAAATGTTAATCCCCGCTTTGCCGGTATATTTCAAGTAATGCAAGTAGAACTCATCTGCAAACAACCGGGGCGCCCCCAAATTGACGTCATCTTCGGTGAAGCCGACGGGCATCGGATGCTGCTCCTTAGTAAAGATATCTGTGACGGTTTGCGCGAACCGGTTAGCTAATTGAAGTGCCTCCTCCAGGACGTGTCGGATTTCTGTGTCATCCACATGCTGAAGAAAATAGCGCAGCACGCATCGAGCCATACTATTACCCGAATAGGTCACCCACAATTTACCAATCTCAGCAGAAGTCAAATTATCGGACAGATCTCCTTGCTTAACGCTTGTGTTCTCGAGTTCGGTTTTCATCATAAGAAGCTAGCCACCTTTTTTTTCTTTAAGATACCATTGTGGCGTTTTATTTATTCAGATGAAAGACAAAAAAGTCCCCATCCCCGAAAAATCGGGAGGATGGGGACTTCCATTCGTTCACTACTCTACGCGCACGGCTTGCATTTGCGCCTTGATGCACAGCTCCGCCGCTTTGAAGGCGTGCTCCTGGGTCATTGCATTCTCCGTACGGTTAATGCAGTCGAGGATCAGCTGGCCGAAGAACGGATAGCCTACTTGGCCTTTCAGCGAATAGTGCTTCTCGCCCTCCTGGTTGACCAAATACAGATGGTCGCCTTTCGGGTCGCGGGCGATGTCGATGTACTTACGGATTTCAATATATCCCTCCGTACCCAGGATCGTCATACGTCCGTCGCCCCAAGTGCCGAGGCCGTCCGGAGTCAACCAGTCGACACGGAAGTAGTTGGTCGCGCCGTTATCGGCAACCAGGGTAGCGTCGCCGAAATCTTCAAGCTCAGGATAATCCTTGTTGTTATAATTAGCCACTTTACTGTGAAGCACCTTCGCATCCTTCGCACCTGTGAAGAACAGGAACTGCTCGATTTGATGGCTGCCGATATCGCACAAGATGCCGCCATATTTTTCATGCTGGAAGAACCATTCCGGTCTGGACGGTGCATTCAAGCGATGAGGACCAAAGCCGATAACCTGGACTACGCGGCCGATAGCACCCTGCTCGATCAATTGACCTGCAAAGACAGCACTCTCTACGTGAAGACGTTCACTGTAGTAGACCATGTACTTTTTGCCGGTTTCCTTCACCTTGGCTTTAGCTTGCTCAATCTGCTCCAAGGTGGTGAAAGGCGTTTTATCCGTGAAGTAGTCTTTTCCGTGATCCATAGCGCGAAGACCTAGCGCAGCGCGTTCCGAAGGCACAGCAGCTCCGGCGATCAGCTTGATCGATGGATCGTTCAAAATTTCAGCCTCGGAAGAAGCTGCCTTGGCTTGCGGAAATTTCTTGATAAATGCTTCCACCTTGGCAGGATCGGGGTCATACACGGCAACAAGATCGGCTCCCGCTTCGATCAAGCCGTTGCACATGCCATATATGTGGCCGTGATCCAGTGCGATTGCGGCGAATGCAAATTCTCCCTTAGCTACAACCGGATTCGGTTTGCCTTGCGGCGCGTAATTCATTCCGTCTTTGGTTTGCATAATGGTTAGGCCTCCTGGTAAGAGTCATGGATTATTCATAGTTCATTGTTAACGTGAACAATCCTCATTTTACCACAGATCCGTTAGGAAGTGCATCAGAAATTGTAGCTAAAGTTAATTGATCTCCATGGGAAGCTGCCAGAATCATGCCTTGCGACAATTCGCCCCGCAATTTCACCGGCTTCAGGTTCGTTACGCAGATGACCTTACGGCCGACCATTTGCTCCGGTGTGTAAAATTTGGCGATACCTGATACAACCTGACGCTGCTCGGTCCCCAGATCCAACTGAAGCTTCAGCAGCTTGTCTGCCCCTTTGACCGGCTCAGCGGCGATGACTTCCGCGACGCGAAGCTCCACCTTGAAGAAGTCGTCGATCGAGATTTCCTGAATCCCTTCAACAGCTTCATTCTTCTCGGCCGCTTTAGCCGGCTTCTCCTCCGTCTTCACCGCTGCAGGCTCCGCTTCAGCTCCGCCGCCCATAGCCTGAACAATGTAGGACACCTCTTTGTCTACCTCCAGACGAGGGAACATCACTTCCCCTTTCTCTACGCGGATACCGCTCGGGAGAGATCCGAATTGGTGAATCGTATCCCAAGCCGTCAGCGGACCTTCCTGGATGCCGAGCTGCTGCCACATTTTGCGCGGAGTCTGCGTCAGGAACGGCTGCAGCATCACCGATGCGATGCGAAGCGATTCCGCCAGGCAATAGAGCACGGAGCCGAGCGTCGGGCGCTTGCTCTCATCCTTCACCAGCGCCCATGGCTGGGTCTCATCAATATATTTGTTCGTCCGGCTGACCATCTGCCAGATCGCGCCCAGAGCAACGGAAAACTCCATGTTTTCCATAGCTTCCTCTACCTTGCGGGCGGTCGAACGAATCGTATCAAGAAGCGCTGCGTCAAATTCCGTTGCGTTCTCGATATATTCCGGTACGGTGCCGCCAAAGTATTTGTCGATCATGACGACCGTCCGGCTGAGCAGGTTACCCAAATCGTTTGCCAGATCAAAGTTGATCCGTTCCACGAAGCTTTCCGGCGTGAAAGTGCCATCAGAACCGAACGGAACCTCACGGAGCAAGTAGTAGCGAAGCGCATCCAGACCGTAGCGGTCGATCAGCGTTACTGGGTCTACGACGTTGCCTTTGGATTTGGACATCTTGCCGTCCTTCATTAAGAGCCAGCCGTGTCCGAATACCTTTTTAGGCAGAGGCAGATCTAGAGCCATCAGCATAATAGGCCAATAGATCGTATGGAAGCGGACGATTTCTTTGCCTACCAGATGCACGTCGGCAGGCCAATACTTCTTGTATTTGCTGTCGTCCTCGCTTCCGTAACCAAGCGCCGTAATATAGTTGGACAGCGCGTCGATCCAGACATAGATGACATGCTTCGGATCCTTCGGCACCTTAATACCCCAATCAAATGTCGTGCGGGATACTGCCAGGTCCTCAAGACCCGGTTTGATGAAGTTGTTGATCATCTCGTTCTTACGCGATTCCGGCTGGATGAAGTCAGGGTTTTCCTCGTAATATTTCAGCAGGCGGTCAGCGTATTTGCTCATGCGGAAGAAATAGCTTTCTTCCTTGATGAGCTCTACAGGACGTCCGCAGTCCGGACAGTTGCCGTTAACCAGCTTGTTTTCCAGGAAAAAGGACTCGCAAGGCGTACAGTACCAGCCTTCGTAGGTCCCTAGATAAATATCGTCCTGCTCGATCAGGCGGGCGAAAATGCTCTCAACGGAAAGCTTGTGCCGCGGTTCCGTCGTGCGGATAAAATCGTCGTAGGAGATGTCAAGCTTGCTCCAAAGCTCCTTGATCCCGGCGACGATGCCGTCGACAAATTGCTGAGGCGTAACGCCCTTCTCCTGCGCCTTGCGCTCAATCTTTTGACCGTGCTCATCTGTACCTGTCAGGTACATCACGTCATAACCGCGAAGCCGCTTATAACGTGACATGGCATCGCCGGCCACAGTCGTGTAGGCATGCCCGATATGAAGCCTATCGCTCGGATAGTAAATCGGGGTCGTAATGTAAAACGTTTTGTTCTGTTCTGGCATCGTAATCGCTCCTTCGATTCTTTTTGAAAACAAAAAAAGCCCTGTCCAGCTTGGGACGAGAGCTTGTGCTCACGCGGTACCACCCAACTTCCCCCGCTATCAGCTTGGCTGCCAGCAAGGCTCAGTAGTCATATGCGACCTTCCGTTAACGCCGGAACTACGACGATGGCTTACGGCTTACGAACGACGCACCACGATCACCATCATTACCTCCCGGACCATCTTCCCCTGCTTCCGTCAACCGGCTCTCAGCCAACCCGGCTCTCTGTGTGACATCCGCAAGCTACTTATCCGTTCATAGGCTATATACAAATATAGGGTTAAGGCAAATATAGCGATAAAGAAGACCCGTGTCAAGTGAGGGCTTACGTATTATTGCTGCCGCTTCGTCACGGCTTCTAAACGTCGGTCCTCCGCTTGACTAGCCGGGCCGCTCTCCGCAGCAGAATCAGCCTCCTGCTTCCGGGCAGGCGGAACATAATCTATCCCTCCGGGATGAAACGGATGACATTTGCAAATCCGTTTGACCGCAAGCCAGCTTCCTTTCGCGGCACCGTGGGTTTCCAGAGCTTCGAGCGCATACTGGGAGCAAGTAGGGTAGAAGCGGCATGTCGGCGGCTTCAAGGGTGAAATGAATTTGCGGTAAAAGCGGACTCCGCCCTGAAGCAGTTTTTTCATAAGAAGCGCCTCCCGATCGTTAGCAGACTCTGTTCGCCAACCAAACACGGTCACAATATGCCCCTTCAGATGTCAGCGAAGTCTTTAAGAGTATCATGCCCGATCATCCTTCCCGCGTCAAGGTGACTGCACCGGACTGAAGCCGCCGTCAATATACGCTATTTTTTCATAGAGGCAATATCCTTGGACGCACCTTCCTGAGCCTCGCGCAGCGCGCTGATGGAGTCTTTTTCTCCGGATACAATGGCGTTGAATGCGGTCGTCATCCGCTTGGCGATGATATCGTCATATTTGGTCACGAAGGAAGGCTTGGCCCTTTCTTTGGCGAAGAAGGCTTCGACATGTTTCCCTTTGAAATTTCTTCCATTAGATCCATCCGCCGATTGACCGAACGCCTTGATAACCTCCGGCGTCGTAACGACAGGCAGGGTACCGGCTTTCGAAATTTTCATTTGATACTCATCGGACGTCAATGCCCTCAATATCTCAAAGGCAAGATCCTTATTCTTGCTTGTACTCGCTATGTTCATATAGGTTGCGTAATCCTGCGGCCCGATCCCCGGCGCTTCCTTAAACGTTGGCATACTGACCATATCCCAGCTGTCAAAGTCCCATCGGCCGATCTGGTAAGCCATCATCGCGACGTTCTTCTCTTTGCCAAACATGTCCGTATTCGCCTTCTCGTTGCCTGGAATTTGACTGAACCTCGTGAAATTTTCCATAAACAGCCTGAACTTGTCATCCGTAACCTGCACGCTTTGCGTTGTCGGGTTGTAGTAAGAGAGCGACAGCTGGTTCGTGTTATACATGAAAGGATAGCGGGTGGCAAAGCCGTAGTAATTGGTTCCCGCATCGGTTCGGGTCATCTTTTTGGCCAGCTCGTACGTCTCATCCCAGGTCATGCCGTCCTTCGGATACGGAACCCCGAATTTATCGAAGATATCCTTATTATAAAAGAGAGCTGTTGGCGCGCTTGCGACAGGAAAGCCGTATATCCCGCCGCCGAACTGCTTCTGAAACTCAACCGTATTCGGTCCCAAGCGATTCAGATCGTAGCTGTTCTTCTTTATCAGTTCGCTTATATCATACAGCAGTTGGGTATCGGCAAGAGACGGGAACGAGAAAATGGAGCATAGGATCAAGTCGACCGGCTGTCCCGATACGATCAGCTCGTTAGGCGTCGTTCCTTTCCCCGTTGCGATGAACTTGATCGTGACCTGTGGAAATTTGGCTTTAATCTCCTTCCCGATATCGCTGTCCATGAACGCTTCAGCCGTTGCCGTCGAATTGGAGGCATTATAAACAACAAGCTCAACGGGCTCCTGGCTGTTCTTCACGGCGGGTGTCTCTTCCTTGGAGGTTGTTGCCGCTGGGTTAGCTCCCGAGCTACAAGCGGTTACAAATAGAGTTAGAGCCATTGTCATATAAGTCGCTGTATTCCATTTGTGTAAACGTTTTCTTTTCATCGTACACTCCCCCTTATTTTAAAGGACCTGATACAGCAGGGATTTGCTGAAGAGCAGAAGTACCGCATCGTACTCTCCAGCAAAATTTTTGCCTTAATCCAAATGGCTTGCTAGGATTCCAGGTTAAAAGGGTCCTGAAGCTTTGAGAGCCAAGCCTTTAATTCAAGCTCAAGCTCAGCCGCCGCCCCCTCCTTAGGTACGCTATCCAGCATAACGGGATTCAGCTGATACGGATCATTTTCGTTGTCATAGCATAGTCTGAGGACCTTACTCTCGCCAAAATGACGTCGGGCTACATAGGTATAGCGGTTCGTTCGAACTCCTCGCCAGCCGTAGGCATTAATGTCCAACCCCATAGCACGCGCCTGCTCATGCTCCCCGATGGCTCCGGGGTAATGGCAAATAAAGGCGGAGGTCGGCTTCGCTCCCCCTTGGCCGAGAAGGACGGGTGATAAGTCGCTTCCCTGAATAGGGTCCGGAATCGGAAGGTTCATCAACCCTAACAGCGTTGGCACGAGATCGGAGCTGTTAAATAAACAGTCCTCCGTACCGGATGCGACGCGGCCCGGATATCGTATGAAGCACGGAACCCCGATGGCTTCCTCGTACCAAATATTTTTGTGCTCAAGCCATCCGTGGGAGCCCATCATCTCCCCATGGTCGGAGGTAAGCACGACGATCGTATCTTCCGCAAGCCCCTCCTCCTCCAGCACTTGAAGCAGGCGCCCGAACTGATCATCCGTTGCGGTCACGGCCGCATAATAATTACGAAGATGCTGCTCGGCTTGCTCAAGCCCTTTGCCTTGAACATTGGGCCGGTAGGTAATCGGCTTATCAGTATACAGAAGCTTATACATGTCCGGCACTTGGTCGAAAGGCTGATGAGGCGGATTCCAGGATACATACAGGCAGAACGGCTGGTCCTGGTTCTGGTTGCGGATGAAATCGATCGCTACGTCCGTCTCATGCTGGGTGGACCATTCTTCTGGTTCGATCATCTGCTGCGTATCCTTCCAATAGTGGGGTCGCATATGCTGATCGTAGGCGTTGTACGAGTACCAGAAATCGAAGCCAAACCGTCTCGGACCCGGCGGAATATACGCGTCCCAGTGTCTCGCGCCCGACTCCGGCACTTCCACATAAGACTGCTCCGGCAAGTCAAGATGCCATTTCCCAATGTATCCGGTCTGGTAGCCTTCCTCCTTCAAAATATTTCCTATCGTAAGCTCCCCGTCGTTCATTTTCACAGGAAGACCCAGCTTGCAGTTCGTTGTCACGCCCGTCGACAGCGGATATCTCCCGGTCAGCATCACCGAACGGTTCGGCGAGCATAGGGGAAAACAGCTGACCGCCTGATTCAGGATCAGACTTTCCCGTGCAAAACGATCGATATGCGGCGTATACACTTCGTCTTCCTTGCGGTAACCTACCGCCTGCCTTCTCCATTGATCCGGGAAAACAAACAGCAGGTTCGGTTTCTTAGGACTCATGTTTCCTCTTCCCCTATCAGCTTCTAGATAGTTTCCTTGGCAGCATACTGCTTGATGGCCTGATTAATCTGCTCTCTTTTGTCCAAAAGCCATTCCATGGAGCGGGGGTACTCGCTAAAGGTAATCGGCTGCTCCAAGCCTTCTTCGAGCAAAGCGACGACCCTGTCTTTTCCTATATAGCTTTCCAGCAGTTGGAGTGCCCGTAAATCCTGCAGTGCTTCGTAAAACACTTCCATTCGAATCGATTCAATCGGTCCCTCGGGTCCCGGATATACAAGAAACGCGTCTCCCGAAGGGAAGGAATGATCGGCGTCCGTATTCTGGAACGGGTTGATCGGTTTCCTCGAGTATTGGGAGAACCAGAAGTTGTAGCCCCAGTGAAGGAAGCCTTCCGCATCAAATTTATACAATTGCATCCCGATAATCCGGTTACGGGCCGAAGGCATGTTGAAGAAGCGATTGGACACGAGCCTTCTTTGCGAAACGCAGTAATAGGTCCAGAGAGGCTTCACCCCGTTCTCAATAAACGGCTCGATATGATTGTTGGCAGGTATCGGTCTTTCCACGATCCCCTTCTCATAGAAGGCGTAGTCGGAGAGCGCATCGATAATCGGATAATCAGCCAGATGCGTTTTCGTAAATTCGCTGATTCGCTTATACTGCTCCATATCCTCCATTCTCGGTTCATCCGAGTTATGGAAGTAGCTTCTTTGCTGCAGGTCGTTATCCTCGATGAAAGCCACAAGCTCCTGCAAAAATTGCGTGAGGAAGCTGCGGTACGCCTCGCTGTTGGCATCGGTCTCCCACCCGAAAATCTTCCGGCGCTCCCCGTTTTCTACAGCAACGATTTTGGGTGCATGCTTGGCACCCCATTGAGTAAACAGGTGAGAAAATTCGAAGTAACGTATGCCTCGGGCGGTACACAGGTCCACCCAGCGCTTCAGCTTGTCAAAACCAAACCGGTACGTTTCGCCTGCTTTCTCCACATCCACCAGTTGGACTGTCGGTCTCTCGGCACCTACGGCTGTGTCCAGGGGAGGGGTAAAAATCGGTGTTAACATCATATTCATCCCATGCTGAACGGCCGTATGCACATATTGATCGATCAGCTCCCAATGACGCTCCGAGAATACATCCACCCCGTAATGCACAGCCAGACAATCGACGTGGAACCACTCGGTATGGATGAGCTTTTGCTCCGGCAAACACGCATTTATCACTTCAAGCTCCAGCTTCCCTGCACCCAGCTCCGTTCCTTGCTCCTGTTCAAAAACAACCTCGATTTCATAAACCCCCGGCTTTACACGTCCTTCCAGGGGAACAGTGATCCAGACGGATCGCCACTGCTCCGGAAACAGCGTCAGCCCTTCCTGGGAATCCATTGGATAGAGCGGGTCCGGGTAGAGGCCAGGCGTTGTGCGAAGAACATGCAAATCGGCATCATGCAGCCATGGAAGCTCCGAAGGAACCAGGCCGACCTTTCGTATGACAGCCGCTTCGGCCAGTTCTCCAAGCACCTTCACTTGGATGGACTTCATAAGCACAGGAGCTTGAACCGCCACTTGAAAGGAAAAGGTTTCATTCATGAATGCGCTTGCTTTATGCAGCTGCGGTTCGGATAAAGCTTCGTCTGCAAACACCTTGGACAACGAGCTGAGCACTTGGGTTTTCAATAAGATGGTCATTGGACTTACCTCCTCTTAGGTCCCGACAAGCGCCGACCCTGTGTCTTAACACCTTCCTTGGTCGGCTCTTTGCCAGAATAATAAAATGGAATTCTATTTGTATATAAGCCATTTTTTACGGCATATGCCAAATTTGCACTGCGGCCCGAAAGCCTTCTACGCGTGGGAAATTCTCGGCATTGGCATCGGTTCCTTGTCGAGCTCCGCCCATATATATTTCATTAAGAGCTCCAGCTTAAGCTCCTTGTACCTCTCTTCATTCCACAAATTATGAACCTCACCGGGGTCCTCCGCCAGATCAAACAACTCGCCGTAGGTTTGGTTGTAGTACACCGTTATTTTATATCTTGCATCGACGTAGGTTTTCTGGTGAATCGTGGTCGGCTCATGACGAAATTCACAAATCGCATGATCCCGTACCCGGGTTGCGGGATCTTTCCACACAGGGGCCTGATTCACTCCGGTCATCGTTGGAGGAATGGAAACACCCGCGAAAGACAGGAAGGTCGGCGCCAGATCCACCAAGGATTGCAGTGAATCCGATTGCCGGCCAGCCGGCACTTCACCAGGATACCTGACAATGAACGGCACCCGAATCAAATCCTCGTAATGGAAGCCGCCTTTGGCCTGCAGTCCATGATGCCCGAAGAAGTGACCATGATCGGTCGTAAAAATAACGATGGTGTCCTCGGCAAGGCCGAGCTCATCCAGTTTATCCAGAATGGAGCCGATATAGTTGTCCATGAAGCTGATCATGCCGTAATAGACAGCGACCGCCTTTTTATGCTCCGCTTCCGTCATTTTGACGTGGGAATGATAACCATGAATGCCGAAGCCCGTTTCCTTGTAGGCCGAAAAGTCGGGATCGTGCTCTTGCGTCATCCCGAAATGAGGCGGATTGCCGTCATGCTCTCCCGGTGTTATTCCTGGGATCGTCAAACTCTCCGGGTCATACATGCTGGCCCACGGCTCCGGAGCCAGATACGGAGGATGGGGGTCCGGGAAGCTAGCCCATAGAAAGAAAGCCTCATCCGCCTGCCGGTACTGCTGCAGCAGATCGTTCGTCCTCTCCGCAATCCAGGTATTGTAATGATATTTCTCGGGAATCGGCCAGTGAAACTGCGCGCTCGCATCCATGGTTCCGATTGGAGGAGTGAAGTAATCCCGCCAGTTCGTGCAGCCCTTCTCCTCCATCCATAAGGCGTAATGCTGTCCCACAAGCCACTCATTCGTATGATTGCGGAGCAGCTCGGCACGTTCGAAGCCATAGTACGGGCCGGTAAACGATCTCCAGAAATCAAAATCATGCAGCCGCTCCCTGCCCTCCAGGGACGAGTATTGACCGGTCGACCCGATAGGCTGAAAGTGCGCCTTCCCGATTAACGCGGTTCTATATCCCCCTTCGCTGCTGAGCAATTCCCCTACCGTTTCTCTATCCTCCAGCAGCTTGGTGCCCAACGTCCATGCCCCGTGCTGGCTTGGATACATTCCCGTTACAATGGATGCTCTGGTCGGTGTGCAGGTCGGATTCGGACAGTACGCCCTCTCGAATGTAGTTCCTTCACGGACGAGACGGTCCAAATTCGGCGTCAGAAGCTCGCTGTTGAAAGCCCCGATCGTATTCCAATGCTGCTGATCGCTTGTAATAAGAAGGATATTCGGTTTTTTACGCTTCATTGCTTTTGCTACCTCCGTTTGTTCTGGATGTACTTGGTCCGTTGGAGGATCCCCTCCCGGCGTCCTAGGAAAATGCCTTCCTGCCTTTCCCTGCCGTGCCTGCCAGCGTCAGCTGTCCTCCCCCGCTTACAGGCTCGCGGACGCCATCCAGCTCAGGGTTCACATAGCGCACGAACCATTCATCCAGCTCGGCCTTCAGCCGGACCGCATGCTCGTTATCATCATCGGCAAGCATCAAATTACTGCGCTCATCCGGGTCGTTCTTCAGGTCGTAAAGCTCATGAGGTCCATAAGGGTAGCGGTGAATGTATTTCCAGTCGCGGCTGCGTATCATGCGCACCGGACCGTACTCGTCGAAAACAAAGATATGTTCCCGCTCCTCCGCCGGCTTGCCCAAGAGCAATGATGCAAAGCTATGACCGGGAAGCTGAATCCCATCAGCATCCCCCTCAGGATTCCTGACATGAAGATAGTCCAGCAGGGTCGGCATAAAGTCGTACCCGCTCAGCATGGAGGAGGAGACGATTCCTTCGGGAATGGTTCCCGGTTGGCTGAATAGAGCCGGGACCTTCACGGAGGTATCGTACATATTTTGCGGGAAGGTTCCGTTACCTTTACCCCAAAATCCGTGATGGCCGCAGTTGAATCCGTTATCTCCCATGAATACGATGAGCGTGTGCTCACGCATGCCCTTTTCCTCCAGTTTATCGATCAGCCGCCCTATCTGGATGTCCATCGCAGTAACAGCGGCGAAGTAGCCCTTCAAATTGGCCTTCCAGTCATCGCCCCACGGCGCATCGGGAATCGTCCATGGATGAGCGGGCTCTTGGGGACAAGATTCAAATTCGCAATCATCATAGAGTGCAACGATGTCTTCCGGATGATTACCGATCCAGGGACTGTGCGGCGCCGTATAATGAACGCTTAAATAGAACGGCTGCTCCCCCGTCTGTCTATCCAGAAATTGTAGAGCATCCTCCGTAATCACGTCGGTTACATAACCGGGTTCCTTGCCGGGCTTGCCTTCCCGAATCATTGGAGCGTCATAATAAGGGCTCCCTCCAGATTGATGCACGAACCAGTGGGAAAAGCCGTGCTGCGGCGTCAAGCTGTCGCCCAAATGCCACTTGCCGCTGATTCCGCAGCAGTATCCTTCAGCGGCCAAAATATCCGTATAGGTCGTCTGCCCCTCCAGATACGCTAGAGCGTTCGGCCCCATGCTGCCTTCCTTAATCCAGTCGTGCACGCCATGCTGTGACGGGATACGTCCCGTCAGCAAGGTGGCCCTGGCCGGAGAACAGACCGGGGAGGTGCAGAAAAAGTTATCGAAGCGGATGCCTGTAGCTGCAAGCCGGTCCAGATTGGGCGTACGTATTTCTTTGTTGCCTGCGCAGCCCATCGCCCAGGCTCCTTGATCATCCGAAAGAATGAATAAGACATTCGTGCGAGTCATTGGCCAGTAATCCTCTCATGTTCGTAATGGTTGCGTCCTAGCACCACTATATCGTCATCCTGCGGACCATTACAATGACATAATGTCCTTTTGACTTTGCATTTTGTCAGGTTGTGAGTATACTGAAAAGAAACAGCAAAAGCGGGGATTCAGCATGCAGGAATTCGCTCAGGAATTTGCAGATACGATGTATTTCACTCCAGATGAGACAGATAAAGCGCTGGGGCTCTGGCTGGTTCGGTCGGGACGCAACAAAGCGAAGCCCAACTACAACGCCGGCCCTCGCGCCTCCGGGCATTACAGCATGCATTTTGTCAGGTCTGGAACCGTTCGCCTGCAATATGACGATACGACGGTCTTTTTAAATAAAGGCGATATGTTTTGCTTATTTCCGGATTTGATCTATTCTTACCGTCCTGCGAATCTGGACATCGTCCTGGAGATGACCTGGCTTGGCATCCATGGGCCGCAGGCTCCGATATTGCTTTCGCTGGCGGGCATCTCCCCGGACAAGCCCTATGCAAGAGGCGTCGTTACTTCGGAGGTTGAATTAACGCTGCAGCATTTCTGGTCCGCCGGCGCGCTTCATCCGGGGCGTACGCGATTCATGTTTTTAAGCTTGCTGTACCAGCTATTTGACCTTATGCAGCGTCAAACGAACCCGGCAGCAGAAACACACAGGGACAGTCAGAAGGAATGGATTCAAAAAAGCCTCGATTATATGAACACGCACTACTGCGAGCCCATCGACGTTCATCATGTTGCCCAGCACGTCGGTATACATCGCTCGTATTTTTCCAAAGTGTTTACAGAGCACCTTGGCTTAACTCCGGTTAAGTATTTAATAAAGCTTAGAATGAATAAAGCCATGGAGCTGCTGAAGGAAACGCCGCTTACCGTAGCGGAGATCGCCTACACCCTTCACTACTCCGATGCGGCGTCCTTTTCGCGCTCGTTCAGCCTCTATTTCGGCGCACCGCCAAGCCGCTTCCGTTAAAACGGCAAGGTGCATGCGTGGCTGCCCCAGCAATCGAGTAGGAGGGGGTGATTAACCCCCGTCCTCTCACACCACCGTACATGCGGGTCCGCATACGGCGGTTCCAAAAGGTTAACAAAGCTCCAAGTAACGAGAAAGTAAACTTTT
>NZ_BAABJG010000022.1:318847-319287 GCF_039543185.1 Paenibacillus vulneris
GACCGCCCATTCAGGGACTCCGAGTGCTCGAAGTTCACGAATGCGAGTTTTCACACGCTTCCATTGTTTCCAGAGGCACATTCGCAATCGTCGTCGAATCCATTGGTCGAATCTCTCGCAATGGTTCTTCGCCGAAGCGAGTCGGAAGTATCCCATCCATCCTATGAGGTATCGGTTGAGCCGGGTGATGCGGTCATCCATCGACATCGAGCGTGTTCGATCCGTTAGTTCCCTTATCTTCTCCTTGAATCGGGAGATCGTTTTGGGAGCAAGCCGGATCGTCACCTGTCTGTTTGATAAGAAGCTAAAGCCGAGGAACTTCCGATTCCATGGCCGATCCACTGCACTCTTGTCACGATTCACTTTCAGTTTCAGCTTTCCTTCCACAAATCCAATAACCGATTCCATGACACGTTCTCCGGCCCGTCTGCTGGCGACGA
>NZ_BAABJG010000023.1:0-88737 GCF_039543185.1 Paenibacillus vulneris
ACCGATTGAATATCGATGCGCGCTAGCAGCGTAGCTTTTTTTCATCTGTCTACTTGACAGGGGTATGACCACCGGACGGTCCTTTTTGTGCTGAATCATACGTTTGTGCGTTGGGCAGGATGGGTATGGGCTTCCAATCGCTGTTGAAATCGTGTTCGGGCCGCTTCATCCATAAATTCTTTTAGCATTCCGCGGTATTTCAAAAAAATGTCTCGTAATCCTTCATCTATCGTAAAGATGACATGCCGATGATTTACCTGAAACACGTCTTCCGCCATCATTCGGCTCCATTCCTCGGTTTCTCCGCACGAGCACGTCGTACAGAACCGTCCCTTACAACGGTAAAGGAATTTTTCTCGTGTCATGACACCCTTCACAAACCAGCAACATAAAGCCGTTCTTAGCATTCCCGCATCCCAGAAATTTCTCGATCTCCTTCACGATCACCCACCGGATTCGTGTTTTATTCTTTTCATAAAACTGGGGCCAATGCTCCAGA
Source organism: Paenibacillus vulneris (assembly GCF_039543185.1). Lineage (NCBI taxonomy): Bacteria > Bacillati > Bacillota > Bacilli > Caryophanales > Paenibacillaceae > Paenibacillus > Paenibacillus vulneris. The sequence goes on from NZ_BAABJG010000023.1 coordinate 500, forward strand.
AAGATTCGTTTCAGTACGTTCGTCTCCATGTTCTTAGCATGCCGAAAATTCCATAAAAAGAGTACCCCTTACGCTTTAGTTCTGTAAAGGATTTAAACATTCTGATATTCCCAAAAAGGCGCCGCCTTCAATCCGGAACTCGTAGATACCTTCCTCTCTATGGACGGGCAGTTGTAGCCATACTGCCGCAACTTGCCCATGGCCGAAGCGCCGCGCGTTATGATACGGAAAACCCCGGCAGCGGCTTCTTGACGGAAGTCTACCGGGGCTCCGGTTACAGCCAGTAATCATCAATGATGTTCGTGCCTTGCATCCATTTCGCGATCTTGCCCTTCGGCTGATACTGGCGGGTAAAACGTATTTCCCTCGCACTCATCACAGGTCGTTTTGTAACAATCGGCTTGCTCTTCCAATTCGATTCCACAGCGACAGCAGCGTTTGACGGCATACAATTCTAAAGGATTCATCGGTTCTACACCCATAGACGACACTCCTTTGCTCGCGTATAAAACAAGTATACACGAAAACTGCTTTTTTGTTACCGCTTTCACACCGGTTTTGAAAAATGTAATTTACCTGAAATATACGTACCCTCTTCCTAACATTCCGTTACCAAATTCCCTAATCTCTATGTATTATATTCTAAATGACCTATAAATATGGAAAAAATGCCCTATTATTAACACTTTTAAAATATGCTAAAAAATATTTAGGTATTATATCTTTTTTACATAGGAGGATAAAAATGAAATATTCGTTATGTGTTGTATTGGCCTTAATGATTTTGTTTAGCACGTTCGCTTCCACATCGCTTGCCGCACCAGCTTCTCTGCAAGAAACAAAGCAAAATGCTCAGACAACTAGAGTTATAGAACAGCGAATAAAACCGATTGAGTTAAAAGGAGAAATTAGGGACATTACAAACAATGATAATGGCGAGTCCCAAGTTAGCGGAAACGTAACCGTAATGCTTAGGAAACCAACTAACAAAAATGTTGAAATTGGCTATAAACTATATTCCGTTGATGAAAACAAGCACACCAAGCTTATTGAATCAAAAAATCTGTATGACGGAAAAATTGAAAATAGAATAGATTTGACTATTAGTCTCAAGTCATTAAATGCAGGTGATTATCAACTGAAGTTAGATGCTCAATCCATTCAAAGTCAGTCATCCTCTTGGGGGGACAATCAAATATTATATTTTTCAGTAAACAATTCTGGATTGGAGACGGGCTTTAGAAAAGAAGCTACGATGTCAGTAGTCGAAAGTACTTATAAAAAAGGTGAGCTATTCAAAATTAAAAATGACCCGAGTTCAAAAATAGAACAATTACGCGACGACGTCAGCTTCTTAAAAACGAATTCTATTACTGCTGGTAGTGTTTCTACTTCTACGAATATTGCCGGTACTTTTAAATATAACGATAGAAACGGTAATGTTTCTCCTTGGAAGGAAGCAAAGGTAATTATTTATGCAAGAGATCAATTTTATATCTGGCGGACTGTCGGTACGACATATACAGATTCCAACGGGTACTTCTCCACTTACTTTGATGATAACGGGGACCGACCAATAAAAGTTGCTGCTTATACTATAAACAACACGGATGCAGTTGCAGATTTTGAGGGATATGTCTATGTGTGGGCGTTACAATTCGATGTATTTGGCGGTGGAGATTTCGGAACAGCTATAGTATCTGAAGATGATTACGAAAGGAGAGCCATTTGGTCTTTTGAAGACATCGTGAGAACAAGAACAGCGCTTACAAACGCAGGGAAAAATCCGGGATCGGCTACAGTCTTATGGGAGATGGGGAGTAATGATGGTACTTATTATAATCTAGGCGGAGAAGTTCATTTGAAAGACAGTGATCCCGATTCCGATGATACAACTATTCATGAATTAGGTCACAATTATATGTATAATTTATACAACGGTAACTTCCCGTCCAATGATTGCCCGTCTCCGCATTATTTTGAACAAATATCCGGCAAAAACTGCGCTTGGACCGAGGGATGGGCGGATTTTCTACCACTGTATATTAATAACGACTCCAGATACAACTGGTCGCCTACTCAATGGACCGATGTAGAAACAAGAGGCAATGGCAGCTATGATTATGGAGATCAAGTTGAAGGAAATGTAGCCGGTGCCCTTTGGGATCTTTATGACACCATCGATGATGGATCAGACATGAAATCATATCCCTTCAACTACATATATACGAATATGTGGTTTGTTCGATCGAATAATTTTAGAGAATATTGGGATCACTGGCTTAACACAGCTCATTATGACGCCGATGCACTTGGTTGTATAGATCAAAATACAATGGACTACTAATCCACGCTTTTAAAGGAGGGAGCGATGCTGTTACTTTTTCGATTCATATACTCCGTTTTCATATCGTTTATGATATTCGGACTATTATTGGGATGCCAAAATAAAAGCCTGCCTGTACCTAACCCAGGATCAATGATAAAGATTACAGTAATGGAATACAAATCAAGAAAAGTAATAACAGAACATACTGATCAGAACGAAATCAAAAAAATTACCGATAAAATAAATTCGGCAAAAAAGAACGGTCTAAGTGAGCCGTTACCTTCTCCCAAAAACATCATTGTATTCGAAAGTCATAATAAGAAGATCGAATTTGACTATATACATTCATTAAGCAAAGATATTCTAGTAGAAAAGGGAGCACAGTATCAGTGGGAAATAGCTCCTATTAATGATTTAATCTTTTGATTTGTACTTCTACCCTGATCACGCAGACCGGGCCATTATGGAAGCCTGTTAAGTAGGCATCTAACAGTAAGAAAAACCGTCCGGAAAGATCACCGGACGGTCCTTTTTGTGCTGAATCATACGTTTGTGCGTTGGGCAGGATGGGTATGGGCTTCCAATCGCTGTTGAAATCGTGTTCGGGCCGCTTCATCCATAAATTCTTTTAGCATTCCGCGGTATTTCAAAAAAATGTCTCGTAATCCTTCATCTATCGTAAAGATGACATGCCGATGATTTACCTGAAACACGTCTTCCGCTATCATTCGGTTCCATTCCTCGGTTTCTCCGCACGAGCACGTCGTACAGAACCGTCCCTTACAACGGTAAGGAATTTTTCTCGTGTCATGACACCCTTCACAAACCAGCAACTTAAAGCCGTTCTTAGCATTCCCGCATCCCAAAAATTTCCCGATCTCCTTCACGATCACCCACCGGATTCGTGTTTTATTCTTTTCATAAACCTGGGGTCAATGCTCCAGAAAGATTCGTTTCAGTACGTTCGTCTCCATGTTCTTAGCATACCGAAAATTTCTTAAAAAGGGTACCCCTTAACGCTTTAGTTCTGTAAAGGATTTAAACATTCTGATATTCTGAGAAAAAGACCCCGGCGGGGTCTTTTTTTATTAATAATTACAATTACCATGGAAATCACACATAATATTTCGCTGCTTCCCAGCCGCTACAGCTGTATCCGCGTATCATCCGTTATTATACCGCCCCGATTTTTGGCCATTCCAGTTCAACCCCATTAGCGGAAAGCAGCGCCTGCAGCTCTTTAAGCTTTTCTGCGCTTGCACGCACCTCGCTCGGGGTCAACCCTCGTTCCAAGCAAAATGCCGCCGTATATCCTGCAGACTCCCCGATATTCCACTCTACCGGGTGAAGCCTGTAGCAGCCGTTCGTAATATGGGTGGTCCCTATATTTTTGCATGCGGCCAGCAGATTGGTAACCCTTCTGGGAATTAGACTCCCAAGCGGAATTTGAAAAGGCACCGAGGAGATGTCAAGGAAATTTCTCCCCCGCATGCTTGGGTGCAGGTCGATTCTATAGCAGCCAATTCCTACGCTGTCCGGGAACTCCTCTGCCCCGCATTCTTTTCGAACGGCAGCACTCACATGCTGCTCCAGAACCGTAAATTCAGCTTTGATTCTGCGGGATTCCCGGATATACGGTGCTTGGGCCATTCCATCCTCCGTCCCCACCACGTCAGGGCGCAGCCGAAGTCCCGGGTAGCCTGCTCCGCCATCCGGGCGGGGGGCTTCCGTCTGCAGCCAGTAGAGCAAGGATAGACTCAGCTGTTTGGCTTGGTGCAGATGCTTCTTGGCCTCTTGCTCAGGCACATCATAGATATTGCCCAGGAAGTAATCGTTTTGAGCCCAATTGACTAACGAAATATCCGATTCATACGTCCCCGGTAAGAAGTTGGCCCGGTCCACTATTCGGCGATAGATGAACAATGGGTATTTGTCCGTACCCGGGAAGAGCGTCTCTTCCGTCGGTTCCAGCGTCTTGGGGTCAGGGGATACCCAATCCAATTGCGGATTAGGCCAGAAAGGCGCTTGAAAGGAACGCCAATATGAGTAATCCTTAGGTCGATCAATGACATGATGTTCACCCTCCAAATAATCCATGGCGAAGCAGCAGGTGAAGGCCTGGATATCCTGAGGGTCAGCGGGACCGTCCAGTGCATGGGGCTCATGAGTCTCCTGTTTCGACTCCGCTCCCGTAACATATTCGACATGGGCAAGCGGTAATAAGTCCCCGCATTCCGTCGCGTCGAGAAAATAGGGGGCTTCGATGATCCGTCGCTCTCCATCGGCCTTTTTTACGGTTACTGCCAGGATGCGGTCTCCTTGCGTATGTGCTTTTATGATTTTACAGCGAGTAAGGATGGTCAGCTTGCCGCTGTTTATAAATGGCGCAAGCATCTGCTGCAAAACGGCATGCATCACTCGGGGCTCGGCACAGAGACGGCTCACTCCCCCATTACCAGGGTTCAAATAGTACGCCGCACGCCCATACTCCGATAGCGGGTAGTGACTGCGATAGTAGCCTCTGACCTGATCGCGGAATTTGCGATAGCTTCGCGTACAGCCGAACTGTTCAATCCATTTATGCTCATCCGGAGGCACCGCCTGACTCGTCAGCTGTCCCCCGATCCAATCGAATTCCTCCGTCATACATACTCTTTTTCCTAGGCTGCAGGCCGCCAATGCTGCGGCACATCCTCCTACACCTCCGCCAATGATCGCAATATCTGCACGTAGACTTTGCTCCATGCTGCCCATATCTCAATTCCCTCCTTCACCCATATTTGTTTTATTACCCCAATAATCTAGACGCAAACCAAGCTTTTTTGTTGCACGAGACATCAGCCTTCGAAACAGGAGAAACCAAAAATTTCCGTAACAGCATCCACCGCCGTCCAAAAAAAAGACCCTCTTCGCCTGCCAAGCGAACAGAGCCATCCAATCCTATTTCATTGCAGCTTGTAAATCGAATAACCATCCTTTACTTCCATCAAGGTATACTTTTCATCCAAATACTGCTTTAAGCTCCCGTCATCCCCGTCAATATGTCCTCTTAGCGGTACAAAATATTTGGCTCCCATACGGACAAAATAGCGAAGCTCCGCCTTCGTATCCTTAGGAATCGTATTACCTACTCTCCATCCATTACGTTGACTCGCATTGAGCAGCGACGGGTCATCCGTTCCGACGACGATCAAATCATGCTTGCCCGTTAACGCTTGAACCACCTCGGCTTGTCTCAGCAGAACGGTATGCTGGTTCGTAAGCAGCGGTGCAGTTATCCCATAAGTCTGCCAGCCCATCAAGGCAATGACGACAATCGCCATCAGCCGGCCGGTTAACCTGTTCCAGAAGGACATCAGCATAATGCCACTGAACAAAGCAACCAAGGGTCCGATCAATATTAAATAATAATCAAATTGAATCGTAGCCACGATGATGAATAATTCAACAAGCATTGCGATTGCCCATACACCAACGGGAGATTCCTTCCTCCAATTCACTGTGATAAGCCCAGCCAGGAACAACACGATGCCATACCAGGTAAAAGCCTTCGGCAATTCCCTCGCGAAGAAATGAAGCGCCTCACCGGAAGCAAAGCTCGTGAACAAGCTGGGCAGGATATGCTTGGTTGCAATGCCGGAGACGAAAGGAAATTCCGCCACCGTGCCTAACCATTGAAAATATAAATAGGGCGGCAATAAGGACAAGCATGCAAACAGCCATAGCTCCCACTGCTGAAAGCAGCGCAGCCGATATTCCTTAACCGCCATCCAAACCATTGGAATTCCCACGAAAACAGCCGGAATTTTTTGTGAAATAGCTAATGCCGTGAAGCCGCATGCAAGCCCAAGCATCATCAAGCGCTTATCGTTCATCCATCGGGTAAAAAAATAAAAGGCCCCAAGCATAAAAAATAAAGCAGCCGACTCTGGCATGATAGCTCTTGAATATAACACGTTGATCGGCAGGATTCCGTATATCAGCATGGCCATTCGCGCCGTTGGGACGGAGTAATAATGCTTCGCAATGAGATACAAGAAGCAGGCTGAGCCTAGGAAGAAGCACAATGGAACTGCCCTGGCCAATGCATAGTGATGGCCGAACAGGTGATACAATATGGCAATTAGGGTTGTAGTTACTTGAAATTCCAGCTGCACATAGTTAGGCAATGGGCCGTCGTAGCTCAGCTGCGGGTACAGCGGGTTCATGCGGTCTTCCAAGAAATGAATGGCAATCGACTCCGTATCCGACTGCCTCCACGAATCGTATTCGTAAGGGGAATTCCCCAAAGACGGAATGCGCAGCGCGGCAATGAACAGAAGCAGCAGCAGCGGGATCACCCAGGTACGGTATTGTTTCCTATCCACCTTCGCACCTTAACCTCCTGTTCTTTACTGCCTATTTGTTAATCATCCACACGCCGGCAACAATAATAGCTATACCCATCAGCTTGTTCCAGGAAAAGGACTCGTCCAAAAGAAAGTAAGAAAGAATGACGACAATAATATAACCAATGCTGACCATCGGATAGGCATAGCTCAGCTCAGAGCGCGTCAATACCTTGATCCACAATAAAAAGCTTGTTCCAAACAAAAGCAGCCCGAGCACGATCTCCGGTGTCTTAAGAAGACGCAGCAGGACCGGAACCAGCGATGAGATCGAAAAAGAGATTGTCCCCAATTTATTGGAGCCAAGCTTCAAAATCACTTGGCCCAGCGATCCTAAAGCAACCGAAATAAGAATTAACCAAATGGTTTTCATAAGGCATGTTCCTTGCTCCATTTTTTGTTATATTTCACTTTTCTCAACAGTCTAAAGTACCCTATCACCGTTCTCCAAATGTTCATTTTACTTTTGCTTTCCTTCAGATGATACTCGAGGATAAGCGGGTATTCACCTGCACGCACGCCCATTCGGCTGAACCTGGCCATAATTTCCGCCATACATTCGAAGCCGCTGCTCGTAATAAACCGGCCGTTGTAATAAGACATCGCTTTAATGAGAAAACCGACCCGGTAGCATCTGAAACCGCTTGAATAATCATTCACATTGGCGATGGGAAAAAACAGCTTAAAAAACCATCTCGCACCGCGGCTAAACAGCTTTCGATGCCAGGCCAAGCCAAGCTCTTGTCCTCCGTCCGCATATCGGGAGGCTATGACCATATCCAGCTCCTCCATCCTCAGCTTGGCGAACAAATCGGGAATAATGGACGGGCTATGCGTATTATCGGCATCTAACGTGATCAGAACATCTTCATAATCAAAATGAGTAACTACATAATCCAGCAGCGTACTCATGGCTTCCCCAAGTCCGCGATTATGTTTGTGAGTAAGCACTCTCATATTGGGTAAGACAGCTGCATGGTCCCTTAAAATAGCGGCTGTATCGTCCGTGCTCCCGTCATCTACCACAATGATATGAAGCTGTTCCTCTAAGCCGGCTCTCAGCGCCTCCAGCTTCATTAGCAGAATGGGCAGCACATTGCCTTCGTTGTACGCCGGCAGCCCCACAATCACATTTGATTTCATCCGACACCTCTCTTCCCAGCACGTTCCTATTACTCAATTTATTCCAGTTGTCTCCATTCAAGTACTTCCCTTTATGACATGACAAAAAGACCGGCCCTGGTGGACCGGTCTGAAAAGCATAAATTTGCTCGAATGATATGATACTGTTATTGTTAGTACTATAAACGCTGTGAGGAGAACACTTTCATGAGACTTGTCACCAAAACGAGAATCGACTATCTCCAAACCCTGCTGCTCTGTATTGATGATCAACAAAAGCAGAAGGAAGCTCTGCATATTCTGGAATCCCTGACAAGAGACATTAATGAAAACTACGCTGAGATTGAGAAGCCTATCCGTCTAAAGCCTTATGAATGATCGAGTACATTTTCACATCCTGGTACTCGCCTTTCACATACATATGTTTACGAAGTATGCCTTCAAATTGCATCCCCGATTTCTCCATGACTCTGGCAGAGCCAATATTATCGGGGTGGCACCTCGCTTCGATCCGTACCAGCTTCATTTCGTTAAAGCCAAAATCTACAATGCGCTTTACAATTTCCGTCATGTAACCCCTATTCCAAAATTCCCGGGATAACGCATACCCCAACTCCGCACGAGAATGAGCTGTATTCCAATTGACAAAGCCAGCCGTACCGATCATTTTCCGCGAATGCTTATCCTCAATAGCCCAAGAGGCTATTTTTTGCTCCTCATATGCATTCAGGACCGTCTCGATAAATCTCCTTGTCCCTTCCAGCGACTGATGCGGGGGCCATGTCGTATATCTCGGTACTTCAGGATCTGAACCGTAAAGAAACATGTCCTCCGCATCCTGGAACTGAAGCTTCCTAAGTATTGTCCGCTCCGTCTCCAGAACGGGAAGATTGCCAAATATAGCTTCAATGGTGATTGCCATCGAATCCACCGCCTTTATCATTTGCAACATTATACATGGAATCCTCTCGGCAATCAACCATAATATGGAAGCGTCTACTCTTTCCTTCGTCTCCCTGTTAAGCGAATGTAGATCAGCTTTGGCATCTGACTCTCTGATAAAAAAAGCAGCAAAGACAAGGAAAGGCATCTTCCCTTGACTTTGCTGTTTATTCCAAAATTATTGAGTAAATTGAGCAACTAGACGCTTAGCATCTCCGTTGGCAGTTGTGTACACTTCAAATACCTTCAAGGTCAGCGGATAATCAAACTGCTGGGAAGTGCCTTTGAACACGATGTTGTTCTCGCCCGTAACCAACCGGTTAGGACCGATAAACGAGTTGACGCTGGTTCCAACCAACCGGCCCGCAGCATCATACAGCTCGAACTGCAGCTTCGAGAAGTTGGCATCAACTTGTACATTCGGCTCCCGTTCGATATCCATCAGGAACTTGCCCTTGTATGAATATTCGAACGTTTGCGAATTGAACTGGAAGGATATATCCCAATGCGATATATCGAACTTAAACGGATAGACGTTAAATTTCGTTTCATTCTCCTTATCCGTCTGAAGAGCTACACTGTACGTTCCGATGGTTGTTTTATAAGGAGCCGCAGTTTTGGCGTCTTCCACCTTCAGCGCCAGCCCCTGTCCCGATTCCGATACAGGTAGCGAGTAGGAATAATTCACCGTAATCCCTGCGTTCGGCAGGATCGGAGATTCCGTAATGGTTTGACGCTTGCCGCTGTACTCGTAGCCTTCCGAGCTAATGAGCGATGTATCAAAGGAAGGAATCGCGATTGGACGGTCGCTCTTATTGTATAAGCTGAATTTAGCCGTTACTTTTTTATTGCCTTCCTCTTCATCGTCATACATGTGGAATTCGACCACCGAAACCTGGATATCCGGATGAATCAATTCGCTGCGCGAATCGAATTTCATCGGATTCCCCAAAGCATAGGCTTCATACTGATTGCCCAAGGTTTGGGTAGGCAGCAAAATACTCAATCGGCCCACGGTATAGCTCACTTGCGCAGGAGCAGCCCCGGCAGCTGCCTGACCTTGTGTAAAGCTCTCGCTTGTCAGCAGGTTCAGGCTCGATAATACCGTATCTTGGTCCGTAGGAATGGCAAAATGGATATATTTCTCTTCCTTGCTCTCCAATACTACGGTTCCCTCTTCTACCCGTTTACCGGAATACACTTTCGCTCCGGTTTTACCGTCGATAGTAAACTCCGGTACCGTCTCCCGCTTGTCCGTTGGATTATAAGCCAGCAGCTGCACGAGATAGACCGTACCCTTCTCGGTCGTTTGCTTGGTGATGTTAACCGGCGTATATTGAATCGGCGAGACCAGTGATGGAATTTTGAAGGAATCAGACCATTTCTTCACCGCTGCAGCATCCGTAATTTGCATATCGCTTCCCTGCCATGGCTGTACCGTAATTGGAACAGCCAGGATCAGCGTCTGCTTCTTGGGATAGACATAATAGTCCACATCCGTCCAGTTGACTTCAGCCAGCGTGACATCGTCCGTACGATCGATTACGGCCATATAGCTCAGCTCGGTGTTAGCCTTGGACTGAATTGCCTTGGCGTTGGATGCACTCGGCTGCAAAGTATATTCGATGCCCTCACTCGTTTTTACACGAAGCTCATAGTCTGGTACTCGGACAAAATCGGTATAGTTATTTTTCATCCGGACCACCACGCCGATGCGTGTACCTCCGGTTACATGTTCATTCAATATACTCTTCACTTCAACTTCCAGCTTGTCGGTCAACGGATATACGGTTGCCGCTTGATTCTGGAAGGCAGTCGGAGTCGACTCTTCAGCAAAAGCCGAATATCCCGTACTCATAAGCGATGCTGAAATGATCATGACGGCTGCGGTTTTCTTCAACTTCTTGTTCAATTGCTTCTCCTCCTCTGGGTCATTCTTTATTTGGCCAACTGAACCTTTTCTTTATCCTTCAGCTGATGCTGTCCGGAAGTAACCAGCTGCTCTCCTTCTTTCAAACCGGAAAGCACTTCTTGATTCGTTTCGTTCAGCCGGCCCATCTCTACCTTGCGCTTCTCGACTTGATCTCCCGAGAGTACAAAGACGAAGGTGTCTCCGCCTTCACGAACTACGCTTAGCGTAGGAATGGCTACAACAACCTGGTCCTCATTCTCCGTCAGAAGCACTTGAGCCTTCATGCCCGGCTTCAGCTTACGGTCCGCATTAGGAACCTCCAGTTCAAGAGAGTAAGACTTGGACTGAGCACTCATGACATCAGCGAGGTAGACGACCTTGCCTTTGATCTTGTCGGTTGTCCCCGGCACGTAGAGCGTCAGCTCTTGCTTGCCGCGAATGAGATTGGCAGAGCTTTCTGTCAGCTCCGCTTTGACCTTGATAGGGTCCAGCTGCTGCAGCTGAGCCGCCTTGAAGCCTGCCGGCAGCGTCATGCCGATCTCAATAGGAAAATCGGTGAGAACGCCGCTTGCCGGCGCGGTAACCTCCATGTGCTGTAAGGTACGGTCTGCTTCCCGGATTGAGACATCCGCTGTTTGCAAGGCTTGATCCAGCTGTGCCAGGGAGTTCGTTGTCTCCAAGGTTTTCAGCTTGCTGCGGCTGTTCTCCAGATCAAGACGCTGGTTGTTCAGCTGGCTTTCCACCTGTTCAAGCTGAAACTTAGTTACAAGGCCCTGATCGTAGTCATTGCGCATCTTGCTGTAATTTTTCTCCGCATCCTGTAACGCAATTTCCTGCTTGGTGATTCCGTTCTTCAGCTCCTGCTTGGAATCCTCCAGCTCCTGCTTGGCTTTAGCCAGCTGCTGCTGGGTCCCGTTTAAAGCGATCTGCGCTTTTTCCTTGCTAATCTGAATGTCTGTCGGATCCAACCGGAAGAGCACTTCGCCCTTTTCTACTATGTCTCCGCGTTTTTTCAGCATTTCCAATACGTCTCCGCCGGCTTTGGTGACAACGTCCATCTGAAGCGACGAGACAACGTCCGCTACCTGCTCCAGCGGATCGGCGATTTTTTGCTTTTGTACTTTTTCAACCTTAACGGTTTTGACCTGCGGTTCTGTAGTTGCCGGAGCCGACGCTTCAGGTTTGGCTGTGCAGCCGGCAAAAAGCGCCGTACTGATGACGAGAGCTCCCACGATACTCAAGTTTCTTTTAACTGAGTTTGCCTTTGTCCGTTTCATAAGACTTTTCTCCTTTTCCCCTGTCGATCTATATAGTCTAGCTTTTATCGGATTAATGGGTAATGTTCGCAGCCTTGGAATTGGCCTTCACGCTACTTTTCCTATTAAATAAACGACTTACGCGAACCTTCATCGCATCAATAACCTCATAGACTACCGGAACGACGATCAGCGTCAGCACAGTGGACGTCGTCAAACCGCCAATAACTACCACGGCCAAGCCCTTGGAGATAAGCGATCCTTCCGATAAGCCGATTCCGAGAGGCAGCAAGGATATAACCGTCGCGCCCGCTGTCATAATGATAGGACGTAACCGTGTAAGACCCGCTTTCACTAAGGCGTCCCGTACCGGAATTCCTTCCTCCCGAAGCTGCTGCACCCGGTCGATAAGTACGATCGCATTCGTAACTACGACACCGATAAGCATGAGGAATCCGATCAAGGATGTAATGTTAATGGATTCCCCGGCAACAAACAGACCCAGGAATCCTCCGATTGCCGCCAGAGGCAAGGAGAATAAAATAACGAACGGCGCGCTCGCATTGCCGAAGGCAATAACCATAACAAGATAAACGATAAGAATAGCTGCAACCATCGCAACACCCATCTGGCCGAAGCTTTCCTGGATATCGTCGCTGACACCCTGTACTTGAGCTCTGACGCCGTTAGGCAATTCAAGATTCTTGAGCTCTGCGGCCACTTTACTGCTTATGCCGCCCTTGTCTTTACTGTCGATTTTGGCGGTTATCTTCACGAATTGCTCCTGCATTTCACGGGAAATGGCTGCCGGAGCATCCACCTGCTTGACTTTGGCGACCTCGTTCAAATTCACGACCGTACCTGTAGGTGTCGTAATCTGGAATTGACCGATTTTATCCACCGAGTTTTTAAAGTCGTCCTGGATCATCATCTGGGTTTTGAAGGTTACGTTATCGAACTTCAATTCACCGATATCGACCTTGCCTAACCAGACACGGACCGTATCCAGAATTTGAGCGGAGGACAAGCCGTATGTTCTCGCCTTGTTCTGATCGACAGTGACTTCGACCTGCATCTTCTTCTCACTCAAATTATCCTTGATTTCCTGAAGCTCCGGGAACTCCTTCATCTTTGCCTTAACCAGCTCCGCGCCGGTCATCAATTGAGTTAGGTCATCCCCTTTCAACAGGTAAGCAAAGTCCTCACCCGAGCCGGACATCCCCGCTGACATCAGATTTCCTTCTACCTCAGAGCCTTTCGGAACCAAGTACAGCATCTTGTCCGCATAGACTTTGGCCATTTTCTTGGCATCCGAGGCTTTGGACAACGATCCGATAATCATCGCCTTGTAAGGAACCCGCTCACCGCTTGTATTGTTCTGGTCATAACCGACCATCGATTCAAAGTATTCGAAAGCAGGCTCTCCAATTGGGTCCTTCTCTTCCTTTAACATCGCCTCGATTTCCTTCACCTTGAGATCCATGGATTCAATCGAGGTCTCACGAGGCAGCTTGAGCGTAAACTGTACTTGCTTATCCGTTGCGCTGTCCGGCATGAACGCTGCAGGCAGGAAAGGAACGGTTCCTCCGAGGGAGATGATAAATACGAGGAAGGCAACAAGCAATGTTTTCTTAGGATTGCTGAGTGACCATTCCAAAAACTTCTTATACCGGTTCGAAAATGCGCCCAGCTTCTCTTCGTCGTGATGCTTGATTTTGTCGCTTTTCAGCACCATCAGCTTTGCCAGCATCGGAATCACCGTAAGCGCAACGATCAGAGACGTCATCAAAGCAACGACCAGGGTGATGGCGAACGGACGGAAGATGTCTCCCAGAATCCCTCCGACGAAGGCAATCGGCAAAAATACGCCGGCTGTCGTAATCGTCGAGGAAGTAATCGCGGATGCGACCCTTGCGGTAGCCATCTTGATCACCGATTCATTGCGTTCGTGAGCTTTTTGCAGTTCGCTGAAAATATTCTCGATAACAACGATACTATCATCCACGACACGTCCGACGGCTATGGTCAAGCCGCCCAAGGTCATAATGTTCAGCGTAATGCCTAGTGGCGCCATAATGGAAAGCGTGGTAAGAATTGATAACGGTATAGAGACTAATACGATCAATGTCATACGAACGTTTCTTAAGAAGAGCAAAATCATGACCGAGGCGAGAATCGCACCCGAGATGCCCTCTTTTAACATCCCGTGGATGGATTTCTCTACATCATTCGCAGAGTTGTAGACGGTGGTGAAGTGGATATTAGGAAACTCCTTCTCCCATCCTGCGATCAGCTTCTTCACATTGTTCGAAAATTCAACCGTGTTGGCATCCTTGCTTTTGTACAGCGTAATCCCGATAGCTGTGTTCCCGTTCAACCGGTCAATAAATTCAGCCTCGGAGATAGCTTCAATTTTGGATACCTGCTTGAGCAGCACTATTTGTCCCGATGCGGTAGTCAGCTTCATGTTCTCCAAATTATAGATCGTGTTCAAGTCGCTTTGAATACGAACCATCTGCTCATTGCCGTTAAAATCCGCCGTTCCTGCAGGACTTGTCAGCAATGCGGCTTGTATGCTCTGCTGCACCTGCGTCGGGGTCATTCCGTAGTTGTTCAAGGCATTGATATCCAGCTTCAACTTGAGCGTAGCTTCCTGCTGCCCGACGGAATCGACGTGATCGATCCCTTTCATCGCGCTGAGCGTAGGCTCGATCGTATCCTTGTAAATCCGGTTAAGCTCCTCCTGGTTCATCCCGTTGTCCCCGTTAAGAGCCGCAAAGAAGACCGGAAAATCGTTGGTGCCGAACTTGGACACCTTCGGCTTTGACGCCGTGGCGGGAAGCTTCACATCGGCAATGGCGCTCTCTATATCTCTTTTTGCGTCATCCGGCTTCCGGCCGTTGACCAGCTCAACGGTAATCGCCGAGAAACCGTCGTTCGAGGTCGACGTTACTTTCTTCAAGCCTTCGATACCGACTATCCGCTTCTCCAGCTTCTTGGTGACGTCTTCCATCACATCTTTTGGCGGGGCCGGATAAACGGTGCTGACAAACACCATCGGCAGTGAAATATCCGGCATGCTTTCCTGCTTCAGCTGTGATGCCGAATATGCTCCCGCAATGAACAAGAGAATGCTGATAATGATAATGGCCGCAGCGTTTTTCAAGGAAAAATTCGTTAACTTGTTCATCTCTCTACTCCTCCATTCCTACTGCTCTTTTCTCTATGTATTTCCTAGCTGCTGCTTAATAACCTTCCATTTTTCCTCCAACTCTATTAATTGTGCCATGATAAGTTCGCTCAGCACCGAGAACGCTGTAAACCTTTCCTTCAGCATGGCATAAGTCTCTTGTTCGTGGGGTTCGACGTCCGTTATGACATCATAAGCTCTGAGAGCGGTGTTCACCGTCTGCTGGGTGTTTGCCAATCTCTCTTTAAAGGAACGAATAGACGACAGATCGATATCGTCGGATACGTAATAATAATTTTTCCGGTCATTGCTCGTCGCTATTTTGTAGCACAGCCCGATACGTTCCATTGAACGGATATGTACACTGACGGCGGCTCTGGTTACTTTAAGCTGCTCGGCTATCTCCTGCAGACTTATCGGCTCGGATGCGAACAGCAGCAAGGCCAGAATTCTTCCCACTAACGGACTATGCCCGTCATACTCTAGTTGCAGGGACATCTGATTGCTGACAAATTGTTTTAATTCTGAAAAGGTTCGCGGGGCATGCTGCATAGTCATCTCCTCTTCGTTTTCTGTTGATAAGACCCTTGTAGTAAGCATAACATCGTTAACAAAGACGTTAACACAAATTACTGACTGGTCATCCATAATGTACTATATACAAAAAAACCAATATTTACAATACTTTTTTGCTTGATTTATTTTTATCTAAACTAAAACTGACCGACTGGTCACAATCTTGACTAAAGATTCACGTGCGTATACAATCTTTACAACAACAATAATCGAATCAGGAAGTGATCCTCATTGAACGGTAAAAAACTGCAGATCGTTCAGTCTGCTATCAAGCTGTTTGGGGAAAGGGACTACCATACCACGTCCATACAAGATATAGCAAGCTTGGCCGGCGTATCCAAAGGAGCCTTCTATCTGCATTTTCATTCCAAGGAAGAGCTTCTTATTTCCATTTATCATTATTTCTTCGAGCTTATATTTCAAGGGCTTGATCAAGCGCTTTCAGACACGACAGCCTCTCCCGAAACGATACTTAGGCAGGTGCTGCTTCAGCAATTGAAAATTATTATTGGCAACAAAGAATTTCTTGCCATGATGCAAAATAACGGCGCGGCGTTTATACAAAACGAAACCGTAAAAAACATGATGTTTGAGACCAACCTTCAAATCCTATCCTGGTTTCAGAAACGAATCATCGAAGTCTACGGCAGCCCTATCGAGAAGTATTCCCTCGACTGTGCGATCATGCTGAACAGCCTCTTGAAGGATTACTTGTTTTACTGCCTCAGCTATCATATTGCTATGAAGCCTGAGGAGGTAGCCTCCTTCTTGTACGAGCGGCTGGACGATCTTGCCCAAGGCCTGATGAGAAAGAACCATGCCCCCATCTTTTCCTCGATCGAAATGATGCAGAAGCAAGGTCTTTGCGGAGATGGCAGCACCTGGCTGTTGAAGGTCGAGCAGTGCAAGCAATGGATCGAATCGAATATAGAGGATCAACGTACCTCGGATACCTTGATTCAATCAATCCACGCCGTGGTGAACGAGCTAAAGAAAGAAGAACCGAATGAGATTATCATTCAGGGCATGTACAATTATTTGCTGACCTTAAGCAAGGAGTATCCTCCTCTGCTTGAGCAATTGGAGCAGCTGCTGGCCTGGAGGCTCGGCAATTAAGAAGAATCCAACAGTTTCCTTGCGTCGGGCATCTTAAAAAGCCGCAGTTCAGGATGTTTTCCTGATCTGCGGCTTTCTTATCATTTCGGACTCCCAGCATAATCCGGACCATCCTCGCAGTCGAGGCCCTATGTTGCGGGAGCATCTCATTCCAGCCTGCCCCTTACGCCGCTTGACCCCTAACCGTTTCGTCCTTAGGCAGCAAGACGGCCAATACGCCGAGCAGCGGCAGGTAGGCGCACAGCTTCATGATAAAAGCGATGCTTGTCGCATCTGCTATCGAACCAAGCACGGCGGAGCCAAGTCCTCCGAGCCCGAAGGCGAGTCCGAAGAACAGTCCGGACACAAGACCGACTTTGCCCGGCAGTAGCTCCTGAGCATAGACCACAATGATGGAGAAAGCGGACGACAGGACGAAGCCTGCGCACACGCACATAACTCCTGACCAGAACAGATTGGAATAAGGCAGCAAAATGGAAAATGGTGCAGTCCCCAATATAGAAAGCCAGATAATATTCCGTCTGCCGTAACGGTCCGCCAATGGACCGCCAAAAAAAGTGCCTGCAGCCGATGCAACAAGAAAAGCAAACAGGAACATTTGTGCGTGTTCAACGGTCAAGCCGTAGTCCTGAATCAGATAGAAGGAGTAAAAGCTTGTTATGCTTGACATATAGACATGCTTGGAAAATACAAGAAAGACCAGGATCACTATCGCTGCCGTGATCTGCTTCGAGGTGAGCAGGGTCTTACGCCCCTCAGCGGTCATAGCCTTGGCGGAACGGCGCGGCTGAACCTTCTGCCTGCTGTACCAGCCGGCTACATAATATTGAATAGCGATAGCGGCAATAGCAGCAAAGGTAAACCAAATGACGCCGAACTGTCCCAATGGCACGAAAATAAGCGCAGTCATAATCGGTCCGAGCGAGCTTCCTATGTTGCCGCCGACCTGGAATATCGACTGTGCCAGCCCTCTCTGTCCCCCTGCCGCCAAATAGGCGACCCGGGACGATTCCGGGTGAAAGACGGCGGAGCCTATCCCCATCGCAATGACCGAAAGCAGGATGACGATGAAGTTCGGCGCTAACGCCAGCGTAACGACCCCCACCAAGGTAAAGCATACTCCGATAGGCAATATGTAAGGGCGCGGTCGAATATCCGAATATAGCCCTACGACCGGCTGAAGGAAGGAAGCCGTAATATTCATGGCAAAGGCAATAAGTCCGATTTGCGTATAAGTTAACTGCAGCGTATCCTTCAGGATCGGAAACAAGGCCGAGATCGTCGACTGCATGGAATCATTCAGCAGGTGGACGATACTGATCGCGAAAATAATCGGAAATACGGTTGAAGCAGCGGGTGCTGCGGTTGCAGCGGTTTTCTCCACAGTAATCTCTCTCCATTCTTTTTCTAGTTGTTAAGGACAAGCTCGACTCGCTTTTCGCTATTCAGCGATTATAGCACGGCTTTCGAGCATGTCAACCACTATTTTGAAAGGAATGGAGAAATTTCCGGTATTCTCTTTTACTCTTTGGATTGGAGCAATTTCACCATAAAAGCGGAGAAATCAGAAGCATGAAATGACTTGGCATCAGATGATACGAAGCCTCGCATCCGAAATCCGAATGACAACAGGACGAATAGATCTGCTGTCTTGTCCGCGTCTACCGACATCGGAATAACACCGTGCTCCTGTCCTGTCACAATCCATTTTTTCGACATTCCGAGAATATGCTCATAAAAGCGTCTAATTTCCTCTATCGCGGATTCATCGCTTTTTCCAAGCAAGTACATGAACACCTGGTTCGTAATATCCTGCGGATTTTCCAAAACCGGTAGAAGGCTAATGATTTGATTGAGCGGTCCCGCCAGCTCCCGCTTCGAACGAAGCACCTCGTCGTAAAAGCGGTTGTCCATCTCTTCGAGCCGCTGCTGCAGCACCATGGCCAAAAGCTCGTCCTTGCTTTTCACATAATGAAAAATAGCGCCCTTGGATAGTCCGGAGCGCTCCATAATATCGCTGAAGGTCGTCTTCGTACAGCCCTTTTCCAATATCAGCTCTTTGGTAGTGTCTAGAAGCAGCTGCTGCGTCTGCTGCCGTTTCAATTCACGTTTCATAGTCCCCTCCGTATGGCCCGTTTAGCGGTACATTAATGAACTCATTTTACAAACCGACTAACGGTTTGTAAAGCAAGGAGCCGCTTGACGAACCCATCCCTCCCTCGAATTAGCCGGAGGCTTTAAGAATACGATCAAGAAACTGCACAATCATCTGCCGCAAATCCACCTGGATTGAGCTCTGCTCGCGGTCTGTCGCGCTTCCGGCGGCAACGAATTGCCAGGCCAAATCCGTTGCTTTCAATTGTTCGATGAAGTCAGGCGACAATGCTAAGCCGGATTCTCCGGTAAGGGCTCCGTGAACAATAAGCAGGGGCGGCACATCGTTCCCTTGTTTTGGTCCCCCTTCTATTGGAAAGGCGTCGTATCCCTCGTGCGCAGTCGGGAGATTCCTTGCCATCATAGCTAAGGGAAAGCCTTGGTAAGACGGATAGGACCAGGTAAGAAAATCTTCGATGCCGTACACATCGATTGCACAACTGACTTCGGACGAATATTCCTGATATAATCCTCCCTGATTCATGACGGCATGGTTGGCGGTAAAGGCAGTCAAAAGCGCAAGATGGCCGCCGATGACACCAATTCTCGCCGGATCGATGCGATAAGTATCCGCCCATTTCCGCGCATAACGAACCGCCGATTTGCACTCGTACAGGTTATTCGGCCAACCCGGTACAACCAGCTCCTCGTTCCAGCCGGCAAGATTGCGTAAAGCGGCGGACGTTTCGGCAAGCAGGATGACATACCCGCGAGCCGCGAGGTATAGAGCCATGTCCGCTTCCAGTTCCCTGGTTCTTCTGCTCTCCCTTCCGTCGGTATGATAAATAATAATACAGGGGTAAGCTTCTTCTTCTGCGGATCCCGGCAGGTAGACATCCATCCGTTCTTTCCTGTCAGGTCCTAGGTAGTATAGATTCCTTACGATGGCACAGTGGCCGTTGTCCTCGAGCTGCATCTATTTTCCTCCGTATCGTCAATGGACTGGGATACCGCTTACCTAACAAGGAAACAAAAAGACCGCCTAACATTCGTTCAGCGGTCCATCCTCTCAGCAGATATGAAGTTGCATATTACGGAAGCCGGCAGACGCAATCAATGCTTATCCAGCAAGGAGCTCATTGCTTCGATGGCTTCTTCCTCGTCAACGCCTTTGGTTTGAATCGTAATTCTCGTCCCCTGCCGAATCGGAAGCAGCATCATACCGAGAATACTTTTGGCGTCCAGCTGTATGTTTTCCTTCTCAAACTTGATTTTGATGTCCGAGCTGAAATAGCTGGCCTTTTGCGCGATCATTTGCAAGTATTGCGGTTGGAAATCGGTCGCAATGACCATTTCGTGCACCCTCATGACAACTCCTCCGATCCTGATGTAAGGTTCTTCCTGTGGTTCCAACACAAGTTGATGTCATTATACTATAAAATCTTTTATTAGGTAAGCGTTATCAACACAATAATTCATATTTTTCAATCTATGAAAAACCTCTATCTGACCCTCAAAGAAAAACGCCTGAACTCCCATGAACCATGCGGGTCCTGGCAGCTCAGGCAAAAGAACCGTCTTACGATTTATGCTTGTGAATCAAGTCCATTTTTAACTCGTAGGCTTTGGGGCTCAAGTGGACCGAAAACTCCGCCGGGTTCAGCTTCCGCAAATATTCCGGCCAGAATAACGTCAGCTGTTCTTGATGGTGCTTCCGGATTTTGTCCAGGCTTGGCAGTTCGTATACCTGTTCCCCGTCAACGAAGATTGGCGTTAACAGCGGCTCCGTCTTGTAATTCTCCACGTATCTGTAAATGTAAGGATGCACTTTATCGAATAGCTTCAGCTTTTCCCCTTGCAGTACATCCGTTTCTCCCGAGAGGGTGACATAGTCGGCTATCGCTTTGCCGGTTTCCTTATTGATAATGCGATAGGCCTCTTTCTTACCTGGAGTCGATACTTTCTCAGGATTCCCCGAGATTTTGATAACCGGCTCAAGCTCTCCGTCCTTCTCCCGGGCAACCAGCTTGTAAACCCCGCCTAATGCAGGCTGATCCGCCGCGGTTATCAACTGTGTTCCTACTCCCCAGCTGTCGATCTTGGCTCCCTGAGCCTTCAGGTTGAATATGATATTCTCATCCAGATCGTTCGAGGCAACGATAACAACGTAGGGCAATCCAGCATCATCCAGCATCATGCGGGCCGTCTTCGACAAGTACGCCAAGTCCCCGCTATCCAGACGGATACCGCCCATTTTTTTACCCTGCCGCTCCATTTCCTTGGCGATTTTGATCGCGTTAGGAACACCGCTTCTCAGCGTATCGTAAGTATCTACCAGCAAGGTAACTTGATCGGGCAAAGCCGATGCATAACGCTCGAAGGCCTCTTCCTCCGAATCATGCGCCTGGACCCAAGCGTGAGCGTGTGTTCCCTTGCTTGGAATGCCGAAAAGCATGCCCGCCCTCATGTTCGACGTCGCGTCGAAGCCGGCAATATAGGCCGCACGGGCGCCCCAGATAGCGGCATCCGCCTCCTGCGCTCTTCTGGTTCCAAACTCCATCAGCACATCGTCGGGTGCAACTTGCCGTATCCGCGCCGCTTTAGTCGCAATAAGTGTCTGGAAATTCATGAAGTTCAGCATAGCGGTTTCCAGAAGCTGCGCTTCGAAAATCGTCGCCTCTACGCGAATAAGCGGTTCGTTCGGGAACACGACGGTCCCTTCCGTCACACTGCTGATCGTTCCGGTAAAGCGGAACTGACGCAGCTTCTCCAGAAATGCAGGATCATACTGTTCCTCCTGCTCCTTCAGGTATCGTATGACCTCATCGTCGAAATTCAGGCTTTTCACATATTCTACAATCCGTTCCAATCCCGCAAATACCGCAAAACCGTTGCCGAACGGAAGCTTGCGAAAAAATATTTCAAACACCGCTTTTTGGTTCAAGGTTCCATGAATCCAATGGGCGTACATCATATTGATTTGGTATTTGTCTGTATGCAATGTTAAATTCTCGTAATTCATGTTGATCCTCTCCATCCAACCGTCTATTTTCATTAGCTATTGTTTCCATACCTGCTCTATTAAAACTTACACGATCGCGGCGCCAAGCGTCTGTTCAAAATGGCCAAGCGCCCATTGATGACCCGCTTCGTTAAAGCTGGCCACCGCATTCCGGTGAATGACAATCCGAAAGCCTTTATTGTAGGCGTCCACCGCCGTATGAAGTACGCATATGTCAGTACAAACCCCTACGAGATGGATCTCTTCGATGCGGCGCGCCCGCAGCTGCAGCTCCAGATCCGTTCCGCAAAATGCGCTGTATCTCGTCTTATCCATCCAATAGATGTGCTCGCGATTCGCTTCATATGCCCCGCGAAGCTTGCCGTACAGCTCCCGCCCCTCCGTACCGCGAAGATTATGAGGAGGGAACAGCTTGTGTTCGGGATGATAAGGATCTGTGTCGTCGTGCAAGTCGACGGCCATAACGACGAAATCTCCGTTTTGCACAAAGGCTTCCGTCAATCCGACGATTTGGTCTTCAATATCTATGGCAGGCTGTCCGCAGGGCAGCTTTCCTGTCACAAAATCCACGGTATAATCAATCACTATAAGAGCTTTCATATCGCACACCATCCTTTTCCTAATTGAATTGATGATTAGCCGTATATCGATAACGGAGGAACATAACCGGTAAACCCGTACAGCTGGGCGGCACGCTGCGAGTATTTGTTAGACAGCACCGGTCTGCCTTCGGCATCCCTGATCTCCTCAATGATACCCTTCCGGCTTTGTGTCGAAGTAATTTTGCGAATAAAATTTTTCTCCTCAAAATCAGGACATACCGTTTGAATAACCTGATACAGCTCGCTGATGGTGAATTGCTCCGGTAAAAATTCCTTGGCGATGGTCGTCGTCAGCATTTTTTCCCGGATTTTGTTCAAGGCATCCTGCAGAATGATCCGATGATCAAACGCAAGGTCCATCTCGAGGGCTTCCTCCACCCGGAACAGCCTGACATCCGATGCATCATCCGCCGCACGGCGCTTCTCCAATAACTGCTCGTTTACCAGGGCGTAGAAAGCATGGGAGATGATCCAACCCCTCGGATCCCGCTTAGGCGTACTGTATACGTTGAAGTATTCGATATGAACGCCGTCCACCCCCGTCTCTTCCTTCAACTCCCGCCGCGCACTCTCCTCGATCGTTTCCGTCTCTTGAGAGAATCCGCCGGGCAGCGCCCATTGTCCTGCAAAAGGCCATTGCTTGCGCTGGATAAGCAGCACTTGCAGCTCCCTTACCGGCAGTGACTTCTTGACTCCCTGACGCTCGGTTGAAGTGATGGTAAAAATAACAATGTCCGCAGGCGCCCCATCCGGTGTTCGATATTTACTGGCACTATAATTCGTTTCGTTGTCTACGGAGTTCATGGTATCACCTGACCGCTTTTTAATATTATCGATTTGATATTATCATCATGACATTTTTATTTGATTTGTCAACCCTTTTTTTGCCTTTCTTCATCGTTAACAAATCCTGGAGAAATGATACTAAATACAGGCTGTCCATCCTAAGGCATTCAATGATAGAATGAATGTATTACTTTGTCGAAGGAGGAGCCTCGATTGCCGGACATTTTCGGACCCAAATACTATATCGAGAATGACTCTTTTTCCATCCAGTACATGTATCGTAAAGGGTTTTCGACGATGTCGACGCCGCACTTCCACCCGTTCTTCGAAATTTATTATTTGCTGCAGGGCGAGCGTACCTATTTCATTAACGGAAATATATACACAGCCCGCAGAGGCGATATGATTCTCGTGAATCCCTATGACGTGCACCGGACAACCAGCTCGGACGTACAAGAATTCGAACGGATCCTGATTAACTTTTCCGAGCAATTCATTCCCGCCAACAGCGTTCCTTCCGGACCTCAGTTTTTACCGTTCGTTCAAGGCTCGCGCCTGATCCGTTTTTCCATGAAGGAGCAGCCGGCTATCGAGCATATGATCCGGGAAATGCTGTCAGAGTGCGAGAATCAGGCAGATGGCTATGTCGACTATGTCAAGTCGCTGCTTCATCAGCTGCTCATCAAGGTATACCGGCACAGCACCGACGGCAAGCAGGAGCCATTGCAGTTCGCTCATCCCATGCACCAGAAGATTTCGGAGATTGCCACGCATCTTAATGATCATTTTCAAGAAAACATCACACTCGAACAAATTGCCAAGCAATTTTACATAAGCACATCCTATCTGAGCCGAGTGTTCAAGAAAATTACCGGCTTTCACTTTCGGGAGTATCTTCAGCTGATTCGGGTCAAGGAAGCCCAGCGGCTGTTGAGAGAGACCCATGAGAAGGTGCTGACCATTGCTGAGAAAACAGGCTTCGAGCATGTCGCCCACTTCAACACTACCTTCAAGAAAGTGACCGGAATGACACCGCTTCGCTACCGGAAGCAGAACAAGATCGCGGATAGCGATTCGATCGAGCAGGAACGTGATTATTCCATGTAAGCCTGCAAGGGTCTAATAAAAAGCCGGAAGAATAAGGGTATTTCCCTTTTCTCCGGCTTTTGTCCGTTTGTATTCTCATATTATCATATGACATAGAACCTCCTAAGGGAAATCGTTATTTCCCAGGCAACCGCAAAATTCGCGGGCAACGGATGTTTTTTGGCGAACCTTGGAAAACATACTTTGTCTGATCATAGCGGCTTGTACATTTGGATGGATACTACCCTGTTCGCACCCAGCATCATAATCTTCATATCAACAGGCTTGAACCCGTACTTATGATAGAACGACAATCCCCGTGTATTCGTGTTGTGGCACCATAGAAAAGCCTTCTGAACCTTCAGACTGTCTTTAGCCTTTTGCAGCAAATGATCAAATAAAAATTCCGCTGCTCCCTTGCCACGGTATTCCGGCGATATAATGACGTTTCCTACCCAACAGGAGCATTCAGCAGGGTCAAGATCATATAAATTGGCATAGCCTGCCACTTCCTGCGTCTTAACATCCATAACGACACTCGGTTCGTATCGGTTTTGCAATAATTGCACTATCTTCTCCGGGATTAACGGATATTGAGACCGCGGACTCATGTACAGCAATTCTTCTTCACTTTGAGGAAATTGGCAAATCGTTTCCAGATCTCCCTCGTTCAGGCTTCTAAAGGCGTACATAGTCTCCCTCCTCAGCGTCACCAGCCATGGCTTTCGAACCACATGTGTTCATGGTTTCTTTCAATCGCTTTCTTGATGTAGGGAATGATGTTGTCTGGCAATTCCTTGATATGGAACCACCTTAATTCTTCGCATTTATGCGGCTCTGCGTTCGTAATCGTACCTGACCAGGAATCTACCAGCAGGTAAAAATCAACCCATTCCGAGCTTGTGTTCTTTCGGTGCATGACGCCAACTACTCTAAGCTGGGAGGGTTCGATCGTGATTCCCGCTTCCTCCCGTGCCTCCCGGATTGCCGCCGATACAACCTCCTCATTTCCGTCGATTCTTCCTGCGACGACACTCCACCAGCCGTCCATAAACCCTGTGTTTTTCCGTTTAAGAAGAAGCACCTCCTCCTGACGATAAAACAATAAATGAACAGACCCATAAAACAGCGGCTCTCCCATATTCCCCTCCTGATGTCCTGCTTGCTAGCCCAATTCCTCGCGCCTTATTCACGATCCTTATGAGTTCTCTTTTACAAGAGCAGCTCCAGCCATTCTTCTTTCGTTACTGCGCCAAAATAATAAGTAAGGTCCACAGAATCCAGCAGCTGCTGAAGGGCCTCGGTATCGTATTTCACTCCGATCAGCTTGGCGGCAAACTCTCCGGCATCCCCGACCCCGAAGAAATCTCCGTAAATGAGGGCGCCGCGGATAACCCCCTCTTTCACATCCAATCTCACGTCAAACGTACCAGCCGGAAGACGCTTCATGGAACGGACGTTGAACTCCGGGGATTGACCGTAATTCCAGTCCCAGCTCCGATACCGCTCATCCGCAAGCTTGTGAACCGCTGCCCAGTCCTCTTCTGTCAGCTTATACTCCGTCGGAGCGGCTCCCTCGAAAATAAAATTCAACAAATATTGTCTGAACTCCGTAATGGTCATCGGCTCACGAAGAAATTCGGAAATATTGGCGACGCGGCTCCGAACCGACTTAAAGCCTTTGGACTGAATCTTCAGCGGATTGACGTTTAAAGCCGACACGACATTCTCAATCTGGGAATTCAGCATCAAGGTTCCATGAGTGAACATGCGTCCTCTGGTCGAAAACTGGGCATTCCCTGACACCTTCCGTTCTCCTACTTGAATATCATTACGGCCCGAAAGCTCCGCTTCTACACCCAATTGATGCAGGGCTTGGACTACGGGCTCGGTAAATTTGCGGTAGTTACTGAAGGACTTGCCGTCATCCCTTGTAATAAAGCTGAAATTCAGATTCCCAAGGTCATGGTACACCGCACCGCCTCCGGATAGACGCCGAACGACATGGACCCCATTAGCCTCTACATATTCGCGGTTCACTTCCTCCGTCGTATTTTGATTTTTCCCTATAATAATAGAAGGCTCATTGATGTAGAACAGCAAATAGTCATTTTCTATAGGCAGGTTTCTAAGCGCATATTCCTCCAGCGCCAGATTAAGCGCCGGGTCTGTCATGTTCTGATTATCAATAAACAGCATGGTCCTTATCCTCTCCTTAACTCCCAACGGAGCATCTTTATGTATTATAAGCATATCACAGCGCGGCCAAATTTTCTTGCTCCTTTATGATTCGACAAAGGGGGAAATCCTAAGAGAATACGGAATCATTTTGAGAAAGAGCCGTTGCCCTACAAAGTGGAGTTTGGCTTAAAAGCTGAATCGGGTGGTTCGTCACGGGGACCGTCGGTCAAAAGAAAAAGGCATCCCAAAGGATGCCCCCAACCTGCCATTCAGATCATCTATTCTTCTTTTATGAACCATCATGTCGTTTTATTGTCTTTCACCGTTATTTTCCCATAATACATGTACATTCCGCAGTAATACTCGTATGTTCCAGGCTTCAAAGAATCTAAGGTTATAAGGTTGTCCCCTTTATTCAAAGGAATATCCATCCCGAAATCCTTGGAAATCATATTTTTGATGCAAGTAAAGCCAGTCGATTTTTTAAAGTTTATTTTGGCTGGAACACCCGGCTGTAATTCAATATGGTCCGGCACGAAGCCGTCAGCTGTTACGGTTATGGTAGCGACCTGATATCCCGCCGCTTGCTCCGCAATAAGAGGATCTACAGGATCCGGTTTACTTTGAACATACAACCATATGGCACATAGTCCAAGCAGACCCAGCCCGGCTAGTAGAGTGACTGCTTTTGTCATCCGTTTCATGGCTTCCACCCTCCCCGCATATTCTTGATCGTACCTTCAAAGGGTATACCCTAAGTATATCGGATGGAACAGTTCATGGAGCGATTCAAATATGGCGTAATCAGCACAATCCCTAGAGAACGAAGGTCCACTGCAAATATTGGCATAAAGAAAAAAGAAACAGCGGTCCGCTGTCTCTTTTTCCCCAAAAGGATTCGATTATCTCACTACGTCATAACGGAACCAATCCACATCAGCGGCAATACGTCTGCCGGAGCCGCCACTGCTGGCATAAAAACCGACCATCGTCCCCGTAAATGCCTTCTTCTCCATGGTTCCTTCATCGCTAAGAAATTGAGCATCCGGGATAACCCCGAGAAGCTCCCAGGAGGATCCGTCCGTACAGTAATAGAAGCTTCTAGCCTCGCGTTGTACTGTAACTTTCAAATACAGTTCCTTCCGAACCTCCAGCTCTGCCGAAGTGAGAACCCGGGTACTGGAAGCCCGCCGTTCAATCAGCTTGATCTTCAGTCCCTCATCATAGATCAGACAAAGCTTTACAAAGCATCGCGTATCATAATAGCATATAAGCCCGGCCTGTTCCCCGTTAACCTCCGGATGAAACTCCAATTTCATTGCGGCTTCGTATCCATGATGCTGCTCTCTTCGAACAAGCACATTCTTCGCTTCAATCGAATCTATATCCGCATCCCCGGTCCACAGTCTTACATAACCGGGTTTTTCCTGAAGGGACCATCCGGCCGGATCCGGATTTCTCACGAACTGCCAATGCAGCGGAAGCTTCTCATCATCAAAGTCATCAAACCCGGTAAATGGATAAGGATGCTCCTCTAATTGAGGTGCAGCCTGAACATTGCTGGGGCCAAAGCCCCCATTCACCAGGAACCATCCATCCTCTGTCCATTGAACAGGCTCCAGGCAGGTTTCTCTTCCAAGCACGCAATAGTTCCCGCCGATTGGCCTGCCCGCCAGATGAACCATCCACCAGTCGCCATGCTGGGTTTGTACCAGCTTGCCGTGACCCGCGCGCTGAATGGCCGCCGTCGGATCCGTCTGTGTATGGACAGGATTATGCGGACAGGCTTCATAAGGACCTGTCAACGTTCGGGAACGTGCTACCGTTACGCAGTGTCCATATTCGGTACCGCCTTCGGCAAGGATGATGTAATAATACCCGTCCTTCTTCAGTATATGAGGCCCTTCCGGCGAAGCTTTCCCCGTACCCGGCCACAAGAAGATCGACTCTCCTACGGCTGCGGTCATATCGTCATTCAGCCTCAGCAGCTTGGCGCCGCCTCCTCCATAGACCATATAGCGGCTGCCGTCGTCGTCTATGAATAACGAAGGATCCAGTCCTTCTTCATTGATAATGACAGGCTTGGAGTACGGCCCCTCCGGCTTGTCCGATGTCATAAGAATATTGTGGCGGCCGGACCCATGCAGCCGCAGGGTGGCCATAATCGTGAACACACCGTTGTGATAAGAGATATCAGGAGCCCAGATGCCGTAGGAGTCCGGCAAATCCGCCAACGGAATATCCTCGCTCTTGGTGATGGCGTGTCCAATATATTCCCAATTCACAAGATCCCTGGAATGGGAAATAATAATGGCAGGGAAATACTGAAAGGTCGAATTGACCATGTAATAATCCTCGCCCACACGTACGATCGAAGGGTCTGGGTGGAATCCCGATCGAATAGGATTCGAGTAGGTTCTGACAGTCACTGTTCATCGAACTCCTTTTATGCTCCGTGAACTTGAATCGTTTGCAAAAACGTCTCCGTTACCTGATCAATCGGCTTGTGCTCGATGCCGGCCAGCTTATGGCAAAACTCGCGAATTAATAAAGCCTGCGTACCGGCGTTCATATCTCCCTCAATCCGCCCTTTACCGATTGGGACGGCTGCCGGCATATAGGGATAAAACTCCCCTTCCTTCACCTGCGCAACGTTGGGAGCAGGCGGCGATTGATGAATTTCTCTGGAGAAGCCTCCATCCTCCCGCAGCAGCTTGCGCATATTAGCTATGGTGATCCGGATAATCTCCGCCAATTCCTCCTGCGGAATGGTCAGCACATGCCCGAACGTACCGAGCAAATCAATCGGATTGCGGATCCAGCACATATCTCTGGCCTCGTCCTCCCGCAGGCAATGCAGGATCGTCTGATAAATACGGTCAACATTAGGCAGAGGAATGCCGAATTGCGTATAAAACGCGCTCAGCTTAAACGTCCCGGATATGCGAATATACCGGTTGCCTTCGCCCCATAAGCCTGTTTCCGGGTCTTGAATGGAGGCAAAATAAGCTTTACCCGCTTCAATAAACCGATTCCGCTCCTCCTCTTCCATCTTAGCTATATGATGGTTCGGTGTCCCCATGAAATCGCAGCCTCTCCAGCTGTTGCGCAAATCCACCTTCTTAAGCCACGCAACGTACGTTTCCGGGGTACTTAAATGCTCTGGACGGGTGATCATTTGATGCGGAAGCGGATGCAGCGGCGCCGACCCGAGTCTGCGAAGAGAGTTGCTGCTGTAACCAAGCGCTCTCATGACCATGACCTCGTCCTTACGCATATTCTCGTCTGCATCAAAGAAATAGCCTGTTGCAGGATCCTGCTTCTTCTGGAAAAAAGCAGCTATGCTTTGCTTCATCGATTCGGGCAGCCGATCCAGCAGTTCGGAGCGTGCCAGGATAGTGAGCGCTTGAGCCGTCGATTCAATATCAGGAATGAAGTTCTCCATTTCAAACGAGCTCCGCGCGTAATAGAAACCGCCTGAAGCTGGGTCATATTGGCCTCCGAGCCAACGATAAAAATTCGTGAATAACGCATCCATCTCAATTAACAGCTCTTGAATTTGTTGTTGTCCTGTTGTCATGGCGATGTCCCCTTTTAATCCTCGATCGGAAGGTATTCAAACCAATCGAAGTCTGCGTAGTTCGTGCTTGCTTCCCCTTCACTGCTTGCATATAAGCCCATATAGGCTCCGATAAAGCCTCCGGCAACATCAGAGCTGAGCAGGGTTCCATCCACATCCTCCGCCAAAGCAATCCACTGCTCGTAAGAGGTTGCATAATAGAAATGATAAGCCTGCCCGATGGCCTCTACCTTAAGGTAAAGTTTGCCTGCATCGACCGAATGGGCTCCTAATATGATTTCTTCTCCCGCCTTGCGCTGGATCAGCCTGATTACAGGACCGGATTCTCCCAGAGCGTACTCCAATCGGAAATGGTAATCCTGGTTTTGCAGCAAAACGAGTCCGGCGGCTTCATGCCTCGTCTTGGGAACGAACTCCATCACCGTACGCGCAGCAAAGCTCATATGCTGCTGGCGCCTTCCGACAAAGCTCGGATTCGAACATTCCGACAGCCGCTCCGGCTTCAGCTTTAAACGAAGATAGCCCGGACGTTCTGTAAGGGACCAGAACTCTCCTCTAGGGGTCCGGATAAAATTCCACTGCATCCCCAGTGTATCGCTTTCAAATGGATCACAGGCAGCAGCTGACGGCCATCTTGTTTCCGGTAGGTTAGGGCGTGGCATTTCGATTTCGACAATCCCTTTGCCCGGGTTTACGACAGGCCAGCCTTTTTCCCAAATGAACGGAACAAGGAACGTTTCTCTGCCCAAATTCCTGTACTCGCCGCCGTACGGACGCGATGCAAGGCATACCATCCACCATTCCCCGTTCTGCGTCTTTACGATATCCGCATGTCCGACGTTAACGATAGGGTAGCTTCTGCCCAGATGACGATGAGTTAAGATCGGATTGGACTTGCAGTTCTCATACGGTCCGGTTATCGACTCACTCCTCGCTATCGTGACTGAATGGGTATATCCGGTCCCTCCTTCCGCAATGAGTAAGTAATAATAACCGTTGATTTTATATAGATGAGGACCTTCTTGGGCATGAATTTGCTTTAGAGCGCCGTCCCACAGGCTGAATTTGGGTCCGATCAGCTGCTTGGTTTCCAAGTCGAGCTCCTGCAGCCAAATTTCCATATGCTTAGGGTACTGCTGTCCGGAAGGCGGCTGACGGTTGGCCATGACATATACTTTGTCATCGTCATCGAAGAACAAGGACGGATCGATGCCCGGAGCATCAGGCAGCCAATACGGGTCTGACCAAGGCCCTGCCGGATCCTCGGCGGTTACGAAGAAGTTTCTTCGCGCCCCCGTTGCGCTCACAACAAAGGTTGTGATCATATAGAAGATCCCTTTATGATAGCGAATAGTCGCCGCATAGATTCCTTTGGAGGTCGGTGTGCCGTCCAGATCGAGCTGGGAAGGACGGTCAAGAACATGTCCGATCTGTCTCCAGTTCACCAGATCCTTACTATGGAAAATAGGTACGCCCGGATAATACTCAAAAGAAGAGGTCACTAAATAATAATCTTCTCCTGCTCTGCAAATGGACGGATCGGGATAAAAACCGGGTATAACGGGATTGCGAAATGTCGTCGAGTTCATCTAGCACGGTCTCCTTTTGAACAATGTCCTTTATAAGCACAAAATGAAATGTCTATTCTTGTCTTCATTCTAGTACAATGATTCATACGATTCTATACAAATTGATGTTTAAACATCCGTAAAGTTTCGTTTTTTTGTCTTCCACAATATCCCTTTTTATTCCTGGGAAGAGCAACCAAAGCCGGCTTTTTCCTGTTAAATGACAACGGAAGATCATTGGTTTTGATCTCTATTGCGAAAGAAATGACCCTCTAAAAGTTTCAAAGAAGCAAAACAAAAGTTTGAAAGAAATCATAAATAAATACGAAAAAAACAA
The DNA here is from genome assembly GCF_039543185.1 of Paenibacillus vulneris. Taxonomy (NCBI): domain Bacteria; kingdom Bacillati; phylum Bacillota; class Bacilli; order Caryophanales; family Paenibacillaceae; genus Paenibacillus; species Paenibacillus vulneris. The sequence goes on from NZ_BAABJG010000023.1 coordinate 32,587, forward strand.
GCTGTACTTCATGCAAATCAAAAAGTAATCTTCTGGCGATACAAAATAAAATAGCAAAAAGACCAAAAGCAATCCGTCCTCAAGAACGGAATCTGATGGTCTAATGCTGCTGGTGTTCACCAAATTCGAATTCACAACACGCACATTATTTGATTTCGTGATAAGTCCCGCTCCGCATTTCGTAGAACAGGCCCTTGTCCCGCCTATAGGCCCGGATTAGAAGATGGATTACGAACATCACATCCATACATGCTACCGCTAATAAAAGAGGCAAGAAGTAGAGGGGCTGCAGCTGCTGGACTGCGGCAAAAGCAACACAACCGTTTGCACCGCCGATAACAAAATATAACAGTCCGTAGCGTATCAGCAGCTCATTGAACTTGATGTCCTCCCCCCGGCCGCGAAGACGGATGCGAACGAAATATTTACCCGCAGTAAAGCCGTTCGTCAGGTAAGGAAGCACAATAAAATAGCCAAAGATCAGAGCGGCAAAATAGACCGGTTCTCCGATATATAATAAATACATTGCAAATGGGACAAGAAGTACCCAATCGGTCTGAAATGCGATAAACCGCCGCACGAATCCGACCCGCATAGCCTTCAAGTCCACGTCGTCATCCAGCTGATCCAGTGATGGCAAGAGTCTCGACATCAGTACGGCAATAGCGCCGCCTATGGCCCCTCCGGCTGTATTCAGCATCAGATCGTCCACATCAAACAGACGGTACGGGCAATCATAGATGCCGTATAATCCCGTCCACTGCGTCCATTCGAAAAATAGCGATAATCCGAACGCCGCGGCGCATGTAAACACCCATTTGAATCGAAAGTAATACCGGATCACAAACCCGAAAGGCACCAGCAGCAAGATGTTAAAAACGACCTGCCAGAACGCCCTCTCCCTGATGACTCCGATATAGGTTGCCGGTTCATCCAGACGGATACGCGTTTCCTTCAAGAAGTCCTGCACGAATCGAAATGGTGTCCACTGCGTATAGGTATCCCCGGACCCTGTACACGTATGTATGGTATCGGGTAGCGGCAAAATGACCAAGTAATACGCCGTTAACAGGTAAAGCAGGAAGGAATACAGCACGACACCGCGGAAACGATGAACATAGCCATATACCCGGTACTGTATAATCAAAAACGGCAGAGTGAAAAAAAAGGCGACAACCGGAAAGGTTAACAGCGCATAACGGATGGGAAACAAGTAGGATTCGATCATAAAAAGTCAACACCTGATGAATTAGATTCGCTACGAAATAAGCTTCCCCTAGTTTACGTTGTTATGCCAAAACTATGAACCGTCCTCAGCCCGGTATCATCCTCGACTTAAGTCCTGTATAACGCAGCTAAAATGTCGGGCCGATCCGCCAAATACCGAAATCGTGCTGCTTCAAAATTTCCGATTTGGTCAGCTTGCCGGAGCAAACCTCAATAATTTCTTCAAAGATCCGGTCGCCGACCGATTCAATCGTCTCCGTTCCTTCAATAATCGTTCCGGCGTTCAAATCGATATTATCATTCATTTTTTCATAGATGGATGTGTTCGTTGAAATCTTGATTACCGGCGCAATCGGTGAGCCTGTAGGAGTCCCCCTCCCTGTGGTAAACAATACGATCTGTGCGCCGCCTGCAACCATACCTGTCAATTGCTCAATATCATGGCCCGGCGTGTCCATCCATACTAATCCCTTCCGGCTCGGTCTCTCGGCATAATCGATGAGCTCCTGCAAAGGTCTTGTCCCCGATTTGTTGGAGGCACCGAGCGACTTCTCTTCCAAAGAGCTTAGCCCGCCCTTGATGTTGCCCGGACTTGGATTGCCGGTGCGAATGTCCACATTCATCGAGAACGCCCTCTTCTCCATTGCTTCGATAACCTGGTATACTCTTTTGGCTACGTGATCGTCAACGGCCCGTCTGGCTAACAAATGCTCTGCGCCGATGAGCTCCGTCGTCTCTGCGAGAATAGAGGTCCCACCGTGATCGACTATTTTGTCACTGCACACACCGACAGCCGGATTAGCGGATAGTCCGGAGCAAGCATCCGAGCCCCCGCATTCGGTGCCGACAATCAATTCCCCGAAGTCGCATTCTACCCTTCGTTCCCTCGATGCCTCCTGCACCATTCTAGCTGCCGCTCTTGCCGCCTCGGCTACCGTGAACAAAGTGCCTCCGTGGTCCTGAATGGAAACCACCTCGACAGGCTTGCCGGTCTTGCGTACCTCGGAAGCAACGCTTCGGGCCTGATGCGTTTCACAGCCTAGCCCCAATACGATGACACCGTATACATTAGGATTTGCAGCCATTCCTACATACGTGCGGAACGTTTGCTCATAATCGATGCCGACTTGAGCACAGCCGTGCTGATGAATAAACGTAACGGTTCCCTGAACCAGTTCCGTTACTCTTTGTGCGGTCTGGGTCGCACATACGATCGTCGGTAAAATCAATACATGATTGCGGACGCCAACCCGTCCGTCTGGGCGCCTATACCCCCAAAAGCTTCGGGAGCTTGTATTAGATTGCGGCATGCTGATCCCCTCTTCCCCTTTTTCCTTCCAGATTATGTACATGCACATGCTCACCGGCTTGAATATCTCTTGTAGCGGCTCCAATGACTTCACCGTACTTGAGTATGTCTCCTCCGGCTTCAATAGGTGTGACCGCAAACTTGTGGCCAAATTCTATCGGCTCCAGCAGCAGTACCGGGAAGGTTCGATCCTGACAGGTTACGGTCAACTCCGCCCCCTTAGGAATATTCGACAGAGCGACAGCAACGTTATCACTTGGCTTCATCATCACCGTATGGTACGACAATGGACATTCCCCCTTGAATCAAATTGTAAAGTGATTGCGCTTGCATATTACATTCGAGACGGGTACATCCTATTCCTACCACATGGAATAAATTCCTTTTTCAACCTTTTTTCAGCGCAAAAAAAAAGCAGCCGGACTTGTTCGTCCAACCGCTTCTATTTACCCTACTCTCCAATGGGAATACACATATTCCATGTTTTCGTCGCCTTTTGGAAACCGCCAGGGCCATTGGCTACGGCTGCAAACAAATGGGTCGGCTTGCCGTCCTGGAACAGCAGGAACGGCCTCTCCAGACTGCCCATCGTTTGGACGGTACCGTCCTCCCATGTGATCGTTCGGGAATAAGCTTTAGGCCGTTCGCAGAACGCCCACTGCTTGCCATCCTCGGAGAACGCATGTATACCGCCGTGCTTCTCTCCGCCGATATTTCCATCCATATCTTTGGCAATGAGCTCATAGCCCGATTCCGTTTTCCAAATGAACGGATCCTCAATATGGAACTTCTCTGGCGAGAACAACGGCTCATCCAGACTCCGTTCGTAAGGGCCGCTGAAATGATCGGCATAAGCCACGCCAATCGTCATTTTGCCATGTACATTTCCTTCATAGCGTCTTGCTTTATAGACCAGCAAAACGGACCCATCCTTATGGACGCACGGCGCGGGGTTTGACGTCAGGAAGCTGTCGAACCTGCCGGGGCGAGTTGGAAGCAGCGGGGCATCCGAACGTTCCCATGGGCCGAACACGCTTTTGGATACGGCCAGTCCCACTCGCTTATTCGCACGGCCAACGATACAACGAGGATCGTCAAGGCCTATGGTTTCACCCGGAACCGGCTCCGGCAGCGGATGGGTGGAGCCCATATAATACAGCAAATACGTATCTCCGCATTTGGTAATATGAGGATTATGCGTACTGCGTCCGTCCCAATACTGGGCTCCCCTTGCAGGCAAAACCACCTCCTGGAACTCGTACGGTCCTTCCGGCGTGTCCGAAACCGCGCGCACAACTTCAGAGCCCATAATCCAGCCGGGGTGCATAGGCAGCGTCTGCGGCCAGCGGGATGCGAACATATGGAAGCGTCCGTCCTCTCCTTTCACCACGGAACCGCACCATACCCAATAACCATCCATACGGAAACCGCCGTTGAGCGGGGCCGGCTTCAGTTTTTCGCTTAAATTCTCAAATGTTAAGGACATTGATTTCTCTCCTTTATCTATCTGTTTTTTTGTTCACTGGGACTCTTGCATCATCTAACTAACTCCTGCTATTTTCATTTAAGCATATAGGACCCTCTAAGCCTATAGAAAATCCCGATCCATTTAAGCACAAAATCAGTATTAAGTTTGGTTACGCTACATTCAATTTATATTGATTTTATTGAATTCTTATGGATACAATATGGGGACATACGTATTATTATACGCTTTCAATTCTGTTGTGCAGGTGATAAATATGGACTGCTTGGAGCTGCGGATACCGCCGATGCCCCATCTAATGACGGTCGGCTTCTCGAAGCCAGTGAAGGGCACGGTTCACTACGAAAGAAGCTTCCCCTTATATGACATCATTTTGGTAAAAAAAGGCGCGTTTTATATGACGGAAGATCATATCGAGTACGAAATCCCGGAGAATGGCATGCTGATATTGGAGCCTAACCGCAGACATTGGGGACACCAGCCCAGCCCGGAGGGAACCGAGGTGTATTATTTGCACTTAATGCATGAGCCTCCGCTGCGTACCGTTGCAGCCAATGAGGTTCAATGGACCGCCGTCTCTCCTTCTCCCACCTACCGGGATTTGGAGCCCGGCATTCAGTTGATGTATCTGCCCAAATTCGGACCAATAGAGACGGGTGAGTTGTTTCCATTGCTGGATCAAATGCTGATGCTGAAAAATCGCTTTTCGTTGGAAAATCAGCTGCCGCTTCAAGCGCTGCTCGGGCAATTTTTCGTCGCTCTGCAAAAAAACCTGAGAACCCAAACCATCTCAAGAAGCCAGAAGCTTAGCGAGCAGATCATTAACTACCTCTATATGTCCAGCGATAGGCCGTTCCGGCTGGATGACCTGTCGGGACATTTCAATTTTCACATCGATTACCTGTCCAAATGCTTGAAGAAGCATACCGGCTTGACGCCGCTGCAATATGCGAACCGAATCAAGATCGAGCGGGCCAAGTTGTTGCTTCACAATACGGATTTGCCGCTTAAGGAGATCGTTATGCAGGTCGGGTTCACCGATTACAATTATTTTTTGCGCATGTTCAGGCAGCATACGGGCATCTCGCCGGCAAAATATCGTTCAGGCTATTTGCACAGCCTTTCTTAACAAGTTCAAGCCCTATGCTGGGAGCAGTATACCAAAAAAAGCGCACTCCTGATCCATCAGATCAGATAGTGCGCTTTAGCTATTTATCCAAGGACGACACGGTCGTCTACAAATTTTTCTCCGCGAATGCGCTCGAATTCCCTGAGCAGCCGTTCTACGGTCAGGCCCTTCTTCTCTTCCTCCGGCACATCCAGAATGATTTTGCCTTTGTCCATCATAATCAACCGGTTGCCGAGACGGATAGCCTGCTCCATGTTATGAGTCACCATAAGAGTCGTTAAGTGCATTTCCTGCACGATCTGCTGTGTTAATCTCGTGATCAGTTCGGCACGGGACGGGTCCAATGCGGCCGTATGCTCATCGAGCAGCAAAATGCGCGGCTCCGTGAAGGTTGCCATCAGCAAGCTCAGCGCTTGCCGCTCACCGCCTGAGAGCAGGCCCACCTTCGCATTCATCCGGTTTTCCAGATTCAGGCCCAGTCGGCTCAGCTGCTCCGCGAACATCGCCTTTTTCTTGGAGGTGACGCCGAAGCCAAGCCCTCTTGTTTTGTTCCTTGCATAAGCAATCGCCATGTTCTCCTGAATCGTCATGGTTGGAGCCGTTCCCGCCATCGGGTCCTGAAAGACCCGTCCGATCCATTTGGCCCGTTTGTGCTCAGGTACGTTTTCCACGGCTTGACCGGCGATCTTGACCGTGCCTTTGTCCGGTATCATAACACCGGAAATGATGTTCATTAACGTCGACTTACCCGCACCATTGCTCCCAATGACGGTAACGAAGTCGCCTTCCTTCATATTCAGCTGAATATTGGACAGAGCCACCTTCTCATCCGGGGTTCCGGGATTAAACAGCTTTGACACTTTTTCCAGATTAAGCATGATGTCACTCTCCCTCCAGCTGGCTGGTCCGCTTCCGAATGAGCGCCTTTTGTTTAAACCGTTTACGGACCATAGGCAGTGCCAACGCAACAATAACGATAAGTGCCGTCATCAGCTTCATGTCCGTAGCTTCCAGTCCGACCCGAAGCGCCAATGCGACGATCAAGCGGTACAGCACCGCTCCAAGAACTACCGATAATGTCGCCCATATGACCGTACGGGCACCGAACAATGCTTCCCCGATAATGACGGATGCCAAGCCGATAACGATCATCCCTACGCCCATCGTAATTTCGGCAAAGGCCGAATATTGAGCGACCAAAGCACCGGATAAGGCGACAAGTCCGTTCGATAAGCTGACACCAACAATGATCGTGGAGTCTGTGTTGACCCCAAAGCTTCGGATCATTCGCTGATTATCGCCGGTAGCCCTGAGCGAAAGCCCAAGATCCGTATAAAGGAACCAATCCAGCGCGAGCTTCACGATGATAACGACAAACGGCATGACGTACAGTACATTGACTCCTGTAAGCAGCGTGTCCTCGCCAAGCAGAGGAATGTTGGATTTCCCCATAATGCGGAGATTGATAGAGTACAAGGCGATCATCATCAATATCCCTGCGAGCAAGGAGTTGATCTTCGCTTTGGTATGCAGCAAGCCGGTACAGGCACCGGCAAGGACGCCTCCGACAAAAGCCAGGACCGTCGCCAACAGCGGCGATGATCCCCCTGCGATCATGACCGAAGCAATCGCGCCGCCGGTAGTGAAGCTGCCGTCTACCGTCAGATCGGGAAAATCCAGTATCCGGAATGTAATATATACTCCCAGAGCCATGATAGCATAAATTAAACCGAGTTCGACCGAACTCCAGAAAGCATCCATGTTTCCAGCCTCCAATAAAGAATGAAAAGCGACCTTGCAATGAAACAGCGAAGGTCACTCTAAAGCGTTATTATTTCGCAGTACCGTTCAACAAATTGTTTTTATCTTGCATTTTATTCTTGATAGCGTCTGTAATTTCGACCCCTTGCTGCTTGGCTGCAGCCTGGTTGATGATCAGGTCGAGCTTGTCAGGGAAAGTGACCTTCATATCGCCTGGTTTTGCACCGTTCTTCAATATCTCTACAGCCATTTTACCGGCTTGGTAGCCGTGGTCGTAGTATTTGAAGCCGTAGGTGGCCACTGCTCCTTTTTCCACCGTATCGCGGTCAGCAGAGAACAAAGGAATTTTTTTGTCATTAGCCACTTTAATAATGGACTCCACGGCGCTGATGACTGTGTTATCCAATGTGGTATAGAATGCGTCAACCCGGCCTGCCAAAGACTCGGCGGCTTGCTTGACCTCAGAGCTGTTCGCTACAGCAGCTTTGATCACCTTGATATTATGCTTGGCAAGCTGAGCTTCTGCCGTTTTCAGCATGACGACTGCATTCGGCTCACCTTCGTTGATCACGACGCCGACTGTTTTTACTTTAGGGAAGTCGGATGCGATCAGATCCATCAGCTTGGTGATCGATTCAGGGTTCGTGTCCGCGGCACCGGTTACATTACCGCCCGGCTGATCCAACGATTTCACCAGCTTAGCCCCCACGGGGTCGGTTATAGCGGCGAATAATACCGGAGCATCCTTCACGTTCTGAACAACCGCTTGAGCGGAAGGCGTTGCAATAGCAAGCACGAGATCCTTTTTATCCGCGGCAAATTTTTGAGCAATGGTTAAATTGGTAGTCGGATCACCCTGTGCATTTTTATAATCAAGCTGCATCGTTTCTTTGTCAACATATCCCGCTTCCTTCAACGCGGCCAGAAAGCCTTCACGCGTCGCGTTCAACGAAGGATGCTCGACGATTTGGGAAATTCCGATTTTCACTACTTTTTTACTAGGTGTTGATGCTCCTCCGGCGTTGTCATTGGCTGGCGCAGCAGGTTTGGACCCACAGCCCGCCGCAAAAATCAACGGTACGGCAACGAGCAAGGAAAGAAGCTTGGCTGATTTCATTATTAGACCCTCCTATGTATAGGTAGAAAGCTTTAAAGCGTTAATGCTATCTTATTACGGTAGGACGGGTCCGTCAATGATTTCTCATTCATTTACATTTATTTACTTTTCGTTCGTAGGCATCCTACTCTGCGTAATGAATGCCGATGAACTTCATTTCCGTCATTTCTTCCAAGGCATATCGTATGCCTTCCTTGCCGGTTCCGCTCAGCTTGACGCCGCCATAAGGCTGATTATCCTGACGGTAGGTTGAAATTTCATTAATCCAGACGCCGCCGGTATCCAACTGATCGGCTATCCGCAGGGCGCGGCTGATATTCCTTGTGAATACTCCCGCCTGCAAGCCATAGTCAGAGTCATTGGCTAAGCGTATGCCCTCTTCTTCCGTATCAAACGGAAGCACCGATACAATAGGAGCAAAGACCTCCTGGCACATAACCTTCATGTCATGGGTGACTCCGGTAAGAACCGTCGGCTGCAGCATGGTTCCCTTACGCTTCCCTCCTGTCAGGACCGTTGCTCCTTGGGACTCCGCTTCTCTGATCCATTGCTCCGCACGAAGGGCCGCCTCTTCAGTAATCATAGGTCCGAGGTCGGTTACCTCCTGCAGCGGATCACCAGAAACAAGCTGCTCCACCATCGGAATATAGCGCTCCAAAAATGACGGATAAACGGCACGCTGAACATAAATGCGCTGAGCGGAGATGCAAACTTGGCCGGCGAAGGCAAATGCTCCTTTTACGAGGCTGCGCGCCGCTTTATCCAGGTCTCCGTCCTCGAAAATAAGGTTCGGGGAATTGGAGCCGAGCTCCAGCGTCACTTTCTTTAAGCCTGCCATCTGTTTAATGCTTAAGCCGACCTGTGAGCTTCCGGTAAAAGTAACCTTTTGGACCAGCGGGTTCGTAACAAGTGTTGGCACCAGCTCTGCTCCGGCCCCCTGAATCACATTCAATGCTCCAGAGGGAAGCCCGGCTTCCTCAAAGAGCTTGGCGAGCATAACCGCAGAGAACGGAGTCTTCTCCGAGGGCTTCAGCACGACTGTGTTGCCCGCCGCGATAGCCGGCGCCAGCTTATGCAAGACAAGGTTCAACGGAAAGTTGAACGGAGTAATTGCCGCCACGACACCGATCGGATATCGGCGTACCATCCCCAGCCGCTGTTCCCCGCCGATGGCGGCATCCATTGGAACAAGCTCGCCATGCATCGTCTTGGCCTCGTCGGAAGCGAACCGAAGCAGCTGTACCGCGCGGCCGACTTCTGCTCGCCCGTCACGGATCGGCTTACCCGCTTCCTTGGCCAGCATAATGGCATATGCTTCCGTCCGAGCCTCCAGGAGATCTGATGCCTTCCGTAATATTTCAGCCCGGCGGTAGGCGGGCATGGTTTTCATCACAGAGTGAAATACTTGGTGCGCCGCAGTAACAGCCGCTTCGACGTCCTCCTTCGATGCATATTCGATGGTTCCGATAGCTTCACCTGTATACGGATTTTTCACGTTATGAACGCTGCTATCCTTTCCGATAACCTCTTTTCCATTAATGATAGAACCTGCTCGCAGCATGGAACTCACAACCGGCACTCTCCTTTTTTTCATCTGGTCATGTATAAAAGCCCTCCTTCCGAAGAACAAGCTATCGGACGAAGAGCTTTCGGGCTACTATCAAGATTTCAGGAACGGAGATTTTATCCCCGCGGCAAGCTTTTCCAGCGACTTTTGAACCCGGCTGACACGGGTCTCCTCCCGCTTCGCATCCGTAATCCAACGAACATATTCTTTACGGTGCGTGAAGGATAATCCGTCAAAAAAAGCTTTGATCTCCGGTTTGCTCTCCAGCTCTGCTTGGAAATCCTCCGGAATTTCCAGTACCCGGGACTTTGGTTTAGCCGTTGTTGCCGTTTGCCGGCTTCTCTGCTCCCTGCGCGGACTTGTGCTCTGAACCAGCTCTGCCGGACGAAACCTCATGGCGGACCAAGTATCGTCAATGGATATCAAGGCAATGCCTTCGAAGCCGGCTCCGTGAATCGTTTCCCAGCCGGAGTCCCGGTTAAGATCCGTTTTGATTTTAGAGCTTTTCTTGGGATATGAAATCCAGAAAAGCCCGTCCTGTTTGACGGCTTTGGCCGCTTCAGGACCTAGGGCATTCAGCTCGTCCACATTGCTTGCGAACAGATGTACGAAATCATATTCTCCAGACGGCTGTAAATCCAGGCTCGTATCGTCCGGAAGGGGGGATATTCTTTCCAGATAACCGTCCGGAGCGTTCATAATCAGGATTCGTTCAGCGTTCTGCAGCTTTAATTTTTTGACTAGATCGGCTTCCATGTTTATGCTGACTCCTTTTACAAGACAATTGGATACCCTTAGTATAGCACAGAGCTGCTTATCCCCCTATCTTAACCAAACAATCACGTCTGCGCCAAAGAACCGTCTCTTCTTCTTATTTAAAATAAATATCGGCCCAAAGCATCCATCAGCACCCGGTCAGCAGTTGTTTGGATCCGAAGCTAGCATTCCCGCTGCACGGTTAAGCAAGTCATCTGCCAATTTCTTATTGCTCTCCAGATACATATAAGATTGCGGCGGGGTAAAGCCATACTTGTCCCGCAGCTCCTGTAAGGCGATGGGTTGAAATTCACAAATAGACCTTATGGGTATGGCGTAGCCCTTGTCCAGCCCCTTCAAATAAGAGGTTATCCCCTGCCCCCATCCGGGGTGTTCCCGTTCAGCAATAGCAGCTATACGAGCTGCCGAATCGATGATCGGGGTTCCGAATTCTATAATTCCACGAAGCTCCTTGACCGGCGAGCTCACATAGATAAAAGCGGTTACGGCTTCCTTGAGAAATGCTCTGCGATATTCAAACTTTTTGATTCCCTTCAGAATCTCATTGTAAGGCTTCGGTTGTAAGCTCAGAATGATTCTTCGCTTGTTCCGTTCATCATGGGCGTTCACTCAAGCTGCTCCTTTCCCGGTACAAAAATATGGATAATGACATCAACTTCCTCCTATTATATCGGATTATGAAAATTATGGTAAATGGAAAGCGAAAAGCGAACGAAGCCAGGAACCTACTTGTCCGCCTATCGTATGGTAATAAACCTATGCTTAACTTTCCATATCAGTATGTTACTCTGCTGCGGTTTTAACTGCCTGTCTGCAATATGCAGCAACTTCGTTAGGCAAAAAGGCCGTCCCGTCATATTTTAACAGGGAGCTGACACCTGAAGTCCTGCCGGTATGCAGACGAATTAGTGATGCCAACTGTCCGGTAGCGTTGTGCTCCACAATAACGACCTTAGCAGCCTTCATAAGATAAGGACGAAGCGCCTCCGTCGGGAACGGATGCAGCAGCCTGACCGTGATGCGGTTCGTTCGAATCCCTTCTATGCTCAGCTTCCTTCTGGCCTCATCCATGACGCCTATCGTCGAACCCATCCCGATGATAAGCAAATCCGGCTCCAGATACGGTGCATCGGCAGTCAGAGGATGCCGGATCGCAATATGCTTCATCTTTTGCATCCGTTTGTCCATCATTTTCTTCCGGTTATCAGCGCTCTCTGACGCACGCCCGTGCTCATCATGTTCGACCCCGGTTACATGGTGGATTCCCCGCTTCGCGCCTGGCATGGCTCTCGGGGATATCCCATCCGGGGTGATTTCATACCTGCGGAATGAACTGGACTCTTCCTTTTGTCCCGAGGGTCCCCTTGCTTCTTCCAGCTTCGTTTCGTCCATCCAAACTCCACGATCAACTTGGAGCCGCGAATAATCGAAACACTCCGCCGTTTGCTTGCCCATGGAAAGCTGGAGATCCGTCAGCACGATGACCGGACATTGATACCGTTCAGCCAGATTGAACGCCTCGACTGTATCATAGAAGCATTCCTCAATGGTGCTTGGAGCAAGCACAATTTTGGGGACTTCCCCATGCGTTCCATGAATCATCGCCAAAACATCGCTTTGCTCTTGCTTGGTAGGAAGTCCGGTGCTGGGGCCTCCTCGCTGCGTATCTATGATAACCACCGGTGTTTCCGTCATTCCCGCAAGACCGATTCCCTCCATCATCAGAGATAATCCTGGCCCAGCAGAAGCGGTACAGGCTCTGACCCCGCCATAATTCGCCCCAATGGCCATTGTCACGGCGGCAATCTCATCTTCCGTTTGAATCACCGCGCCGCCAAAGGACGGCAAGTGCTTCATTAAGTACTCCATGATCTCGGTAGCAGGAGTAATCGGATAAGCGGGCATAAAACGGCAGCCTGCAGCAAGGGCCCCAAGACCTATAGCATCGTTGCCGATGAGAAACAGCTTCTCCTTCCCGTCTGCTGGTGCCAGTCGGAATGCCTCTAGCGGGCCTCCGGTAAGAGCCAACGCACTTTCCGCTCCTTTTTTCGCAGCCTCGATATTTTTCTGAACCACAGCTTCCCCCTTAACGGCAAATTGCCGGGCTATTGCGCTATAGAGTAATGACATCGGGAGGCCAAGAAGCGCCCATGACGCGCCGGATGCAGCCATATTTTTAAACAGCGCGGATCCGGCCTCCTGGGCAATCCGGGTGATCGGTATTGGCAGCAAGCTGGCTTCCACTCCGCTAGGAAGAACGGGCTTCCATAACTCGTCCGCAATCACGATCCCTCCTCGCACTAACTCCCTTGCATTCCAGTCTATCGTCTCCTGATCCAACGCAACGAGAATGTCCAAATCATCGGCGACGGACCGGATAGGCTTGGTACTAATCCGAATATTGTTGTTGGCATGACCACCCAAGATTCGCGATGAAAAATGGCGATAGCTGTACAAATAATACCCTAGCCGCGCCAAAGCGCTCGAAAACACCTTATCCGTGCTCTCCATCCCTTGTCCTTGCTGCCCTCCGACTTTCCAAGCCAGCTGTTCCCTCATGCATGCGCACTCCTTTTGGGTTCATATGGATTACACTTCCATTTTATGGAGTGGATGACAAAAGAAACAGAATCCGTTTTCGCTAATTTTGATCTAATTTTGATATTGATATCTTTAATTTCAATCTATTATTGTTATAGTTAATTCAAAAACCCGCTTCTTTCCGAACAAAAATAAAAACGCCAAGAGCTACCTCCTGGCGTTGGGTTTATCGAACCACCAATAGCATTTTCCGATGCACTTTCATTCCATTCATTCTACTCATGCATCGAGGTTTTCACATATTGAATGTAAAAGACGGCCTCCTCCACGGGATCATCTGCTCCATGAAGATCATCAAAATCCAAAGGGGAATCCATATTCGGCTCCTTCCTGCAGGCCCCCGTTCGAAGCACAAGGCGTTCTACCGTCAAAACGGGAGCGAAGAAGCCGAACGACTTGCGAAAGTCTCCTATGATCAGCTCATACTTTTGCCTGACCGTATCAATATCCATTCTTATCTCATACCAGGTATCCGGGCAGTAAGCCATGACTTTATGCAAGCCCCCGTGCTGTGCCTTGATCCAGCCGTCCGCATCCAGAATCAGGCGAAGCGGAAATGTTCCCTTGTAATCACACACTTCGATTTGTAATGACCCGTTAGCGGACTGAGCAGCGAGCAGCTTGAATTGAATGCATACCTTTCGGCTTTCGGGAAACACACGAACCGCCTTGCAGTAATCGTAGGGGTCCATGTTATGCAGTCTTAGGCTCTTATTGTCTGCCGAAGGGAAGGGCTCTATCTTAACCTGCGCCCATTGGCAGCTGTAGATGTTCCAGCCTTCGACATAGCCGCCTGCAGGCAAATCATCAAAGATATCCTGAACCGGTTGTTCTACACGAAGCTTTACGGGAACGGGCACGCGGCTTACCCATATGTCTTCTTTATTCACGCTATAAGTTAACCACATATCACGGCCTGTCGGAGTCCGATTGCCCGCCTCGATCCCCCGGATATACTGCGGACCGTAATCTTTGTAGTGGCCGGAGTAACGCATCGGAGATACCTCGCCATGAATAGCCGCCATCTGATCGAATCTCACTCCGTCCTCGCTTGTGACAATGGCTAACGGCCAGCGGTATTTGCCGGTAGGCGTCGGGTTGTATATAAGCGCATACTTGCCGTCTCCCGTTTGCTGACCCCAGACCTTGGCACCGGCCATGATGAAAGAAGGAACATCCTGCAGCTTCGACCATGTCTTCCCTTCATCTTCGGTCACAGCAGCCTTGGATGATTTGAATACCGCGATAACTCTCCCGTCGGGCAGCCGGTAAGTGGAGGGGGCTTTGCCCCCTGTGATCGTATAAAACCCATCCGGGCTTCGATCTTCCTCCCACCACTGCATAGTGACCAGCTTATCGGAGAGCAATGCTTCACAGGCCTCAATGAATGCCGGATCTTCAGACATCCTGTAGTACGGGAATCCGGTATTCGTCTCGTTCCAGCCTGCGTGAAGATTATATCGCAAGAAATAAACCGGCCCCCAATTCCCTTCCCGATCGATTTCTCTAACCACACGGCCCATCCCGTTGCCATCGTTCGGATGGACGCGGTACGTTGGACAAATGCCATAAAATCCAAGCACTAGAAGCTTGCCGTTCGGCGCTTCATAAAAGCCCATCCGTTGATGCATCACCGCGTAACTGTCAGGAGGAAGCTCGGGGGCATTCGGGTTCTGGTAGACGCCGGCCGGAATCGGTATAGCCGGAAATACAACCTTCGGCTTAGCCCAACGAACGCCGTCTTCCGAAGTGGTCAGCAGCGTATGTCCGGGCGGAACATGCTCCGATTTCGGATTGCTTAGATAGATCAAATGAAATTTGCCGTTCCAGTGAGCCAGCATGGGAGCATGATTATATGTCCAGCCCCAATCGTCGGCTAGCTCCGGCCGGGTACGATTGGCCCGAAGGATCTGATAATTATGCGTACCGACAACCGGTCTGAGCTGACCGTCATGATAATCCGTGTTGGCTGCCTGCCCGCCGACGTAGCGGATGAGTTCGTTTGGCTCCATCATATCTCTCCCTCGTTCTAATGGTTAGGTTACAACTGCAACGCATTAATTTTTATTTTTTTGTATGGATTGATTGGCCAGCTCCTCCGCTTTACGGACCATCGTATTTATGTCCAGCTTTTTATTCACCAGCTCTCTCAATGCTACCTTGTCTATTCCATCCTCGATAACATATTCATCGTATTTGGTGGTCGGGCCTGAGGGAGCGAACGGGTTATAATAAATGGCCTTCAAGTTTTTATCCTTATCCGCCGTTTCCTGTCCGATCACATTTTGAATGTCAGGATTGTTAAGTGCCGTCAGGAACCCTTGCTTGGACAACTCCATCTGGAATTCGTCCGAAGTTAAATATTGAATGATCTTCATCGATTCGTCCTTATGCTTGCTGAACGCAGGAATCCCTAAATACGTATACATGATCTGCGGCCCGACACGCGGAGCATCGCTGAAGCTGGGAACGGAGACCATATCCCACTTCATGTCTCTCATTTCCTTAACGCCTTGATGCATATCCGAGTCCGTTAAGTACATCGCCACGTCCTTGTTTTTATAAAATACATCCGAGCCCGGCCACTGGGTGCCGAACTTCCCTTCCATTCCTTCGATCCCACTGAATCTTTCGAATACGGTTTCGATGGTCTTTTTCCACTTGTCGTTATCGATCAGAGCCTTTTCTGTCTTCATATCGACAAATGGCAGGGAGTATTGATTTTTACGCAAATAGCTTTTGGTTTTAAGCCAGTACCCGTAATAAGGCTTATCGTCTACGCGGGTCAGCCTTTTGGCCAGCTCGTAGGTTTCTTCCCAGGTCATCCCATCCTTCGGATAAGGAACGCCGAAGCGATCGAAAATTTCTTTATTGTAATACAGCGCCATGCCGCTTCCGTAGACAGGAAGGCCATACAATCCGCCTGCAGACCGCATTTGCTCCAAACCGTTCTTGTCAAAACGGCTCAAGTCGATTTGATGCTTTTTCGCAAGATCCGTCATATCCATTTCGAGCTTGGCTCCGAGCAAATCTCTCGCATAGGTTCGCGCACTCTCCACGTAAATATCGAACGTTTGATTGCTGGCGATCATTTCAGGAAAGCTGAAGCCCGTCCCCTTCTGAATATACTTGATGGTATACTCCGGAAACTTCTTTCTTACCGCTTCGACGAACAAAGGCTCCTTGCCCGAGCTATAGAACGCGATCTCCACAGGAGCTTTCGCAATCCCTTCAGCCTCCTTGGGAGACTCCTCCGGTTCGGATATTCCTTGGCTCTTGGTACATGCGGAGGCGGACAACAAGACAGCGATCATCACCGTGGGCAACAGCGCTTTTTTCAACAACATAGGAATCCCCCTAATCATGAATATCGTCCGGTGACTCATTTTGACACC
This sequence comes from Paenibacillus vulneris, assembly GCF_039543185.1. Taxonomy (NCBI): domain Bacteria; kingdom Bacillati; phylum Bacillota; class Bacilli; order Caryophanales; family Paenibacillaceae; genus Paenibacillus; species Paenibacillus vulneris. The sequence continues at coordinate 48,956 of NZ_BAABJG010000023.1, forward strand.
GATATTTTCTGGTTAGCAATTTCCTCTGCCTTTCTCAAACCGGAATTGAGATCTGTCAGTCCTTTCACCATATCCCTGAGCTGGGTTTTCTCGAGCCCGTCCTCCACTACAAATTCATCGTAGGCGGTAATCGGGGCGGTCGGTGCGAATTTATTGTAAAATACGGCCTGCATGTTCAGCTTCTTATCCTTGAAAGGAGTATTGGTCGCATAAGCCTGCTGCACCGCCGGACTTTTGAGTGAGGTCATAACGCCCAGCCTGGACATTTCCATCTGGTAGTCCTCGGAAGTCAACTGCCGGATCACCTCCATCGCCTGATCTTTTTTCTGGCTCATGGAAGTGATGCCCATATAGGTATAAGCTGCCTGTACCCCTACTTTTGGCTTATCTTTAAAGGTCGGCATAGACACCATGTCAAAATTCATCTTGCCGAGCGATTCTTGGGCGGCCATCAGCCAGCTGGACTGCATCACATACATGGCTAATTCCTGAGTAACGTTGAATGCATCGTGGCTTGGCCATGCCTTTATCGCTCTTTCCCTGAAGGCGGTAATGTCCGAGAACTTTTTAAAAATCGTATCAAAAAGCCGGTACCATTCCTCGCTGGTTACAGACGCCTTCTCCGTTTTGGGGTCCACTAACGCAAGAGACAATTGATTCGTCCTTAAGTAATGCTTGGGTGAGATCCAAAACCCGAGGTATTGCTTTTCACCGCTATTCGCCGTCAGCTTTTTGGCCAATTCGTATGTTTCTTCCCAGGTCATGCCGTCTACGGGATAGGGAACCCCCAATTTATCGAAAATATCCTTATTGTAATACATCACCATCGTATAATTGGATATCGGCAGACCGTATAAGCCTCCGGCCCCTTCCGGCGAAGTCATCTGGTTGATTCCTTCAGGTTCAAAACCACTGAGATCGATTTGATGCGATTTCACCAGATTCGACATGTCCAACGCTACATTGGAGGATATGTACTGCTGCTTTACAGAGCGGGCATTCGCTATATATAAATCAATATGGGTGCCGGAGCTTAACAAATGCTCCAGCCGGGAGCTTTCCGTTTGCGAGATGTGAGTGATTTTATACTGGGGCAGCTTCCTCTTCAGATATTCCCCGTACTTCTGGTTCCAGCCGTCCGGACTTTCCAGTGAAAAAACGGTCAGCTCCGTCGGTTCTTCCAGCTTCTTGCGCAGCTCATTACCGGAATCTTTCGGTTCTTCCGCGGCTCTATTGTCTTCACTGCATGCCGATGTTGCAGCTAGGACCGATACTGCAGAAAGAAGAATTGCACACTTTTTCCAAAAAACCACTGCTCTACCCACCCCTTTGAATGAAAATAAGTGACCTGACTGAAAATCATTCCTATCGGAAAGCAGATGGGCACCATTTATTTGTAAGCGTATTCAAAAAAATGAAATCCGGGAGGGCGCATGCCCTCTGTCTAGCTTTGTTTGCTTTTGATGTGACCATTCGTTTAAAATCAACAAATCTAAACATTTTGATAACAACTTACAAAAACCCGCCATTTAAACTAAACATTTTAGTCCCAATCTCTTTCCCAAACACATCGTATCACCACTAAATTCAAGTGTCAACGCACTCTTTGTGCAATTTTTCACCTCATTTCACTAAATATGATGTATAACAATGAAATAGAAGCAAGATAGGATGAACTATTAACTAAACTTTATGAGTTAATTGTATAAATTTTTTCTCAAACAAAAAGAAACCTGGTAGCTAAAAACGTACCCGATCTTGTGAATAATTCCAATCTAATTGGGGTGTTCACTCATGGATTTTAAACTTTCCGCTATCCATATCCCCATAAACTTTAAACTCTTCAATGACTTCAATCAACGTTATTTTTCGATTGCCTTCCGGCTAATCCTACTATGGAGTTAATCTTTCGTTATATTCAAGAGGAGTCTGATTTCAAAAAGTTTGCGCGCGCTGTTGTTAGTGGCAAATCCGACATTTACCAACTTATGGCTTTTATAACAAAACAAAAAACACCCCGAAGGGGAGTGTGGGGACTAACCCTCGTTTGTGGGACAGTGGCCAAAAAAGCCAATATTTGGAATCCAACCAACGAGTGGTTATTTATTTTTTTTCGAAAGCGAATTGAGTGCTAATAAGCGATGTAGACTTATGAACGTTTGTTACAACGATTACCATCGTTGTAGAGGTAATCTCTTCGAGATAGAACGTTTCAACTTTAGCGTAGAATGAAACTATTCCGATGGGGGCGTTATCAACGGGTGTTCCCTTGCGGGTCATGGTCTGGGTAATACCTTATCCTTTTACGGCAGCTTGGTACGAATTGCCCTAATCGCTATGAAGCATCATACCCGGCAAAACAAAAGCCCTGTCTTGCTTGCCTGATATACTGTACGCCACAATCTATCCGCAAACAAGTCTAAAATGCTCGACAGGTATAAAACTTTCCCACAAACGGCAAATACGTATATCCGTCATCTGTTTTTGCATTGGTGCATCGACTTGATATTGACGCTTTAGCGGATGCTCCGCGATGTGGAAATCTTACTCTCCAATTTTAATTTTCGACTTCCGAAGTATACTCTCTGACCTTTCACATATCTATACCGTTTGCCTACAGTTGTTCTAGTGGGTTAATCGCTCCCTTTCCGTACCAACTTATCCAGATTTTCTATTTGACTTCTTTCATTCTGAAAATCTAATCTCAATGGCTTTCATCTTTACTTCCATAGGATAGTTTACTCTAGTTGCTAACGCAAAAAACCTCCAAGGTTATCTTCATATCTTACAACATGATAGCATTCTCTTGAAGGTGTTTTAAATTTGCCTCACGTTATGGGATCAGTCCAGGCTGACCCTGAAGGTCATTTAATTATTAATATGAAAGCCCTGAAGTAAATCATTCAGCACCTTCGATGCCGATTGTTCGTACTGCAATAATCTTGGTGTAATAGCATCAGTATAAAAGCCGTATACTCCATTCATTTCATGATTTTTTAAATCCCGCAGAGAATTTATTGTATGAACATATGAAAGAACACCGTTATCTTTTAAATCTTTCAAAAATTTAGAATCAGCCCTTTGTATTGGGAGAGTAATAACTTTAATGTTTTGTTTTTTTACAAACTCTATGACCTGCTCATTTGTATCTGGAGACATATAGAGTGTGTAAATAATGTTATGGAAATCATAAATACTTTTAATATCGTCCAGCATTCCCTGATTATAAATTTGTGGGATTACTCGATTTAATAACTCTGGATCATGATTCGCAGCAGATACGATTATTTGAAACTGCTGACGTACCAAATTGCTTTGGGTTTCTTTTGTATCTGTTACGATGTACATATCAGGAAACTGACGCATGAGTTCCATTATTCTTGTAATATCCATTGGGGTATATTTATTCATTATTTTTTGACTCATGAATTCTTCTTTACTCCATGGATTTTCCCCGTGACCTTCAGGGGCTTTTTGTTGCAAATATTCGTTAAAAAATGTTGACCAATCATGTCGCGCAACTAAATTATTATCCGAAGTCAGTGATAAGTCTACTTCAAAAACGCGCTGCCCCATAGCATAATTTATAACAAAAGATTCGTACGAGTTTGTATAGCTCTCGCCACTAACTCCACTTCCAAAAGCGTGAGCAATTAGTTTATTTTTAGTCCACTCGGGAAATGGACTTTCAGAAGAGTTTTCTGCATAAGAAGTCCCACCCCAAAAAAATACCAGAGATAAGAAAAGTAAAATAGTTAAATGCCTCATTCTTGATTTCTCCCTTTTTTTCAATCCAGTATACCATGGAGTTAAAAATTGTGTATACTAATATTCGACAAATATTGTAACTAAAATTTATACCAAGTAAATCCTTAATAAACATCTAGCGTCCGGTTTTCGTCATTTAATATACTATAATGCTACCTAGTACAACTTCACAATAACTGAACATAGATTCTCACTCTATCTCAAGCTCAACAACAACCCTTTGGCCTTCCCCAGAAGAATCGGGCAATTCTTACAGCGCCTGCTAGACCATTTTCCGTCCACCGAGTCGCTTTATTTTTACTCTATTCTTTTGTAAATTTGGCTGTTAGAAATAAATTTCTGTTCAACATGTCACTTTATCCCTCGTTGTGATGGCAATTCATTAAACCAAAAAAAGCTTTCCATAACCGCCCTTTCGGGTGATTACTGAAAGCTCAAGTCTGCCTTGAAAAATCTAACGTATTCCGCTTAAAATTTGTCAGGAAACTGTTTGACGATACCTTCTGTCAGGATATCCGCCAAATGAATCATATGGATCTCGTTTTTATCGGTAGCTGCAATATCCGCTTTCCAATCGCCTTTAAGACAATCAAGGACTATTTCTGTAATCAACTGCAGATGCGTATACAGCATATCCTGCAGCGTTTTAAACTGCCAGTTCGGATTCGCTGTGCTTAAAAATTTGGCGATATCGTCGGCATTTCGATGCCAATCTGCTTCCAGCTTTTTCACATCCGCCTGATTACCCGCTTTGGCAGCCGCTACAATTTTCACAGCAATCAGTATATGCTCTCTCAGAAGGTCAGCCAGCTTATTGCCGGCGCCTTCCCCATAATAAGGCTTGATTACGTTGCCAATATCCTGCTGGTTCCGCAACAGCCGGTCCAATACGTCCTTCTGATCCGGACGATTGGAGATGGAGCTGACAATATAGCTTCTCGTCCATATCGTATGATCGATCCAAACCTTCTGCATATCGGTTTTCAGCTGCACCATACTGGGACTTAGGCAAACCGAATTCTTCTCCTCGGCCATTTTCGCTTGTACGGATTCTACGAACGGTGTCACACTAAACACGACCGCCAAGGTTATCAGAAACGCCGGCATCCATTTGTTTTTCACATTCATCTGCTCCTCTGTACCTTTGGAATAAGACAGGCTTTTTTATTATGCTTGTAATATCCAATTTTATACAAAGGATTATGCGGCAGAATCCGTCAGTCCTGGGACAGATCAAACGACATCAAGTCTCGTCCTACAGTGATCGGACCGTTATAAATGTCATTCATTCCCCGGATATATTCCTGCTCAGCGGGTTCATTCTGCTCCGGCGCCGGAATATGATGGGTCAGCACAAGATGCTTGACCCCGGCTTGCCTGGCGATATCGGCGGCTTCCAGTGTCGTCGTATGATATTTGGCCGGATTGGAGAGAGCTTTCTCGTAATCCGGATAACGCCGGATCAACTCGTCCAGCCACTCTTTGTTGTACGCTTCGTGGATAAGCAGGTCAGCCCCCTGGCTGTGTTGGACCATGCTGGAGACGGGAATCGTATCGCCCGAGATGACTACCGATTTGCCGTTATATTCGAACTTGAAAGCGATGGCTGGATAAACCGGACGGTGATCCACCTCAAAGGCCGTAATCCTGATGCCGTCCCGGTCATAGACGACGCCTTCGTTGCATTCCGTATATTCGACCCGCGATCCGGCTTCGTCCGACAGATTGTAGCTCACTCGAAGCTTCACATCGAACTCGAACGATTCTCTCATTTTGCCGATGATATCCCGGGTCGACTCGGGTCCGTACACATGCATCGGGGTTGAACGGCCCTCGAATACTCTCTCCGCTGTAATATGGGTTCTCCAGCTGGTAATAAACAGATCGAAGAACCCGCCATTATGGTCATAATGGTGGTGAGTGAGCAGGAGGTCGGATACCCGCTGGGGCATGACGCCGGCTTTGATCAGTTGATCCACAACGGCGCCGCCGCAGTCGACCACGAATGTCTTATGTCCGGCAAGCACGGCCACTCCCGATTTGGCCCTGCCGTAAAAAGCACGCGGCGAGCCGGTGCCGAGCAGGATAACCTTCATATGCTCATGAAAATCTGGCTGCAGATTTAGCTGCGGTTGAATGTACATTTATGTTTCCTCCTGTGACAGTAATGAATATGGTACGGCAGTTAAGCTACATACGCATTAGAAAAGCTTCAGGCTCTTGAATCCGAATGCGCTTTTTCCCGTAATGGACAATACCTTGCTCATTCCACCGGTTTAACGTTTCCGTAACGGTTTGCCGGCTGCATCCGACAATGAACGATATTTCTTCATGACTTAACGGCAGACTGACATGAAGCTCATTCCCTTGCCGCTCTCCCAAGCGGAGAAGAAAATGCGCCAGTCTCCAGGGCACAGGCTTGGAAATCAGCATTTCCGTGTGCCGCTGGGTATGCAGCAGTCGCCTCGCGTTGGAAACGGTCACAGCATACATAATTTCCGGGCGGCTTACCATCAGGCTTCGAAATTCGTTGGCGGGCACATATAGCACCTCGCTGTCCAGAATGCACCGGGCAAACCGCTGCCGCCGCTGGCCGGTCAATACTTCAGCCGCTCCGAACATTTCACCCTCAAACCGCAGAAACAAGGTGATACCTTGCCCTTCCTTGGCCGATTGCGAAATTTTGACGAGCCCGCTTCGAACCCAATAGATGTCACGGCTTTCCTCGTCTTCGTGGAAAATGAGCTCGTTTTTCCTGTAATGCCGGGCGGTTCCATACTGTGCGAACAGACCGGTCAATACTTCCTCCTCTTCCTTCATGCCTTCTCTCTTTACCTGGTCGGTAAGCTCGCTGTCATTCCATGAAGCCATCCTGTATTCACCTCGAAGCCGGTTAATTCATAGTTTTCCTATTTGCATTATAGTTAAATTAGTCACAATAAAACAGTCGGCTGCCCGACAAAATTCAAACTTTTTTTGCCATATAACGCAAAGATGACTTCTGCCCGTCCGGGAGAAGCCATCCAGCGCACTACAGCTCATTATCCCAAAAAAGGAATAGTGAATGAATCCGCCTACTGTTCTAGAGAGAAGAAAAAGCTCTCCTTCAAGCTTCGTCATCGTCAGGAGAGCCAATGGATCTAATTTACTTGGATTTGCTTTTCGCGTATAATTCGTTCATTTCTTTGATATAGTCGTCGCCGCCGTTCTTTTTCCACAGCTCCATTTCAGCTTTGAAGCCCGCCTCGTCGATTTTGCCGACGATGAATTTGGTGCGCGCGTCGTCGACAATTTGGTCGAGCTGCGTGCCTTTTTGCGTGTAAGTCGGTGTCGTGAACGGCTCGCCGGGGTTATGAACCGCGATTTTCTCGTTCTCCTTCATCACTTCAAGCGCCTTGGCACGAAGCGGCGTATTCGGCTTGAACAATTCCGGAGTCAAGTACGGGATCGATGTCAGCAGCTGGGTGACGTTCTTGTTGTTAATGTCCGGCGTCATCGGATCTGTGGCGAGCAGCAGGGGAACCAGCTTGCCGTCCTCTACTTTATAGTGAACACCTTCAATGCCTTGGCTGATCAGGATTTGCATTTCCTTATCGTTGGTTTTATCCAGGAACGCGAGTACTTTCTTCAGCTCAGCCTCTGTTTTGACGGCGGTTTTCGAGATCAGGAACATCCCGTTGTGCCCGGCTGTCGGCAGGTTGTGAAGACCTGTCGGGCCGCTGACGGCGCCGATCAAATCGATGTAGCCCTTGGAATTGTTCTGCTTCATCTTCTCGTCGATCTGATAGGAGCGCTCCGCTACGTCGATCGCCACACCCGCTTGCCCGTTAATGATCGGATCATTCCACTTGGCCGAATCGTACACGGCAAAGTCCTGATTGACCAGCTTCTCATCATACAGCTTTTTGAAAAACTTTAATGCTTCCATGTACTCCGGGGTCAAATGTGCCGGAACCAGCTTGCCGTCCTTCTCCCCCCATTTGTTCGGAACGCCGAACCAGGTTTGCATAATATCCCAAGGTCCGCCGTAACGGGTAACAACCATGCCGTAGGTGTCGTCCTTTCCGTTTTTATCCGGATCGTTACTCGCAAAAGCCTTCAGCATATTGTAAAATTCGTCGATGGTTTTCGGTTCCTTCATGCCTAGGTTATCCAGCCAATCCTTGCGGTAGCTGATTGCCATCCGGCCAATTGGACGAGTGACATAGAGCCCGTAGTATTTGCCGTTGACCGACGTATTGTTCAGAATGGTTTGATTGGCTTTGCTCAGGTTCGGATAGTCTTTCAAATATGGGCCGATTTCCCAAAATGCGCCGCCGTTGATCGCGTTCGCCACTGCAGATACTTTGGCGTTGTTCACAAATACAAGAGAAGGCAGAGTACCGGAAGCTAGCGCAATATTCAGCTTGTCCCCATAGTTGGCATCGGGTGTAAACTGCAGATCCAGCTTGACGTTCGTATACTCCTCGATTTTTTTCCATACCTTACTTTCCGCCGTTGCCGAATCGTTGTAGTAGCCCTTCAGCATTACCGAAATCGGGAATGGCGCCTCTTTCCCGTCCCCCGCTTTGGAAGCTTCCGGCTTTGCATCGTTGCCGCATCCGGCGATAGCCGCAGCAGCTACAGCGGTGACCGTCGTGACCGCCCACGTTTTTTTCCAATTCATTTCGTTTCCTCCCTTTATATGGACCCTTTTTGTTTTTTATGATGAAGCAGTTTCCTGCGTCGGACGGAAGAACTCATTCTCATAGAAGGATGCGCTCCTCACATTCCTGTGCCGATCCCGCGACCATCTTTGGACGCTGAGCGATTATCCCTTCACGGCACCGAGCAGTACGCCTTTGGCGAAATGCTTCTGCAGAAACGGATATACAAGCAAAATCGGCAAGGTGCCTACGACGATGACAGCCATTTTGATCGACTGATCCGGCGGCTTCACGTAGGTCGGGTCCTGAACCGAATTGTCCAGTGCCCCTGTAGCCAATAGCACGATTTGTCTCAGCAGCACCTGCATAGGCCACTTTTTGGCATCGATCAAATAGATGAGGGCATTGAAGAAATCGTTCCAGTGCGCGACGGCGTAGAACAGCGCGAAGGTCGCAATAACCGGCTTCGACAGCGGCAGCACGATGCGCCAGAGCACCCCTATATCGGTGCTCCCGTCGATGCGGGCCGATTCAATAAGCTCGTTCGGAATTTCCTCGAAAAACGATTTCACGACAATCAGGTTGAACGCATTGATCGCCGTAGGCAGCATAACGGCCCAATAGGAATTCAGTAGTCCCAAATTTTTTACAACCAAAAAAGTGGGAATGATCCCTCCGCTGAACATCATCGTGAACACGACCATTTTGACAAAAAAGCTTCGACCGATCATGTTCCGTCTGGATAAGGCGTAGGCCATCGTAAAGGTAAAGAACAGGTTAACCAGCGTACCTCCCACTGTTACAAATACGGAGACGAGCAGGCTTCGCGGCAGCGCGTTATCTTTAAATACGTATTTGTAAGCATTGATCGTCACATCGTGCGGGATCAGAAAGAAGGACCTGGATCCGATTTCAAGGTCGCTCGCAAATGATCCGGCTACAATATACAGAAGCGGCAGGAGCATAGCTAGAGCGATTATGGCAAGTACGATATGATTGGCGACTCCGAAGAGCCTCTCGCCGAATGACATATGACGCGTGTGCATGGACAGCTTCTCCTCCCCGGTTAGAATATGCCGGAATGGCCGGCTCTTTTGGCCAAATAGTTGGATGTAAACACCAGGGTCACCCCGATGACGGCTTTGAACAACCCGACGGCGGTGCTGTAGCTGAATGCGCCTTGAGTAATCCCCACCGTATACACGTACGTATCGAATACGTCGGCGACCGGACGGTTCAACGCATTGGACATAAGCAAGATCTGCTCGAAGCCCCGGTCGAGGAAATTCCCCATCCGCAGAATGAGCAGCACGATAATGGTGCCTTGAATGGCCGGCAGCGTTATGTGCCACAACTGGCGAAACCGGCTCGCCCCGTCGACGGTTGCCGCTTCGTACTGCTCTTGATCAACACCGGCGAGCGCAGCGAGGAAGATGATCGTCCCCCAGCCCATTTCCTTCCATATACTCTGAATGATGATCATCGGGCGGAACGTGGATTCACTCGTCAGAAATTCGATTTTCTTCCCGATCACCTTCACCAGCAGCTCGTTGATGACTCCTCCCTCCGTGGTCAATAGAAGATACGTGATGCTGGCGACGATAACCATGGAGATAAAATGAGGCATATAGATGATCGACTGAATAAACCGTTTATAGAAGGCCACACGCACCTCATTTAACATAAGAGCCAGAATAATCGGCGCCGGAAAGAAAAATACCATATCGTACAAGCCAAGCAGCAAGGTGTTACGGATAAGATGAAAGAAGACCGGATCGGCGAAAAACCGCTTGAAATGGTCGAAGCCTACCCATTCGCTGTCCATAAATCCGATGAATGGCTGATAGTTTTTGAAAGCCAGCAGCACCCCCCACATCGGTACATATTTGAAAACAATAAAGTAGAGCAGACCCGGTAGAAGCAGCAGCATCAAATGCTTGTCTCTCACTACCCGGGTCAGCCATGTTTTTCGCTTGCGCGGGGTGATGACGGAAGCACTTGCCGCAGCTGGTTCGGTACCCCATGCTTGATTCATGTTCTCACTCCTTCTCGAACGGATTAGTATCGGATTGCGAAGCCATAGCAACACTGTATACGGGCCGTGCGTTTCCTACAATTAGACTTTTACAACTGCGCGATTCAAGCCGTATTTGCACTTTTCGTACAGGATAGGATTTTGTTAATAACACGCGCAAAAAAGGACAACCCTGCCGCTGACAGCAGCATGTTGTCCTTTGAACCGCAGGCGAATTCCCTGCTTAACATGGTTTTAGCCGGTTTATTTGTTCCGGCTTCTCTCCCGGTATTCTCCCGGAGTGATGCCCTCCTGCTTTTTGAAAATGCGATTAAAATAACTGTGCTGGTAGCCGACCCGAAGCGCCACATCATTGATTTTGAGATCGGTTTCCCGGAGCAGCTCCCTGGCTTTATCCATGCGGAGCTCCGTCAAATAGTCGATGAAGTTTTTGCCTGTAACCTGTTTAATCGACCGGCTCAGCACCACCGGATTCATGCCCGCATGGTCGGCGCAGCTGTCGAGAGAGATCTCATTCATGTAATTGTCTTGCAAATAGATCAGTGCGGTTTCCACGATTCTCTTGGTTTGTACGTCGGCCCGCGCTTCCAGCTCCTGCATATACGGTTGAATCACCTTATGGTGGAACCATTTCATCATCTTCTGCGAGTCCCGTATTTGGGCCAGCTGTTCATACAAATTGCTCGATTTGAACACTCGCACCGGGTCCATCCCGGAATGCCGAATCGTGTGCAGAATGCTGCCGAGCAGCTGGAGCATGCTTTGCTGAACGTCGATTTCCTTGGCTCCCCTCTCGAGCAGCTCATTCAGGAACGCTTCGATTAAGTGCTGCGTTTCCTGCTGCTGTCCGGTGCGGATCAGCTGTAATAATTCCCGTTCCAACGCGAACGGATAGCGAAGCTCATTAGAGTGAGGCTCCGCCTCAAGCGACTCCAGATTGATGATCTGATTCTCGCTTACAAAATTACGGTAAATCAGTGCTTCCCTCACTTCTTCATAATGAGCGGCAATATCCGTGATGGAGGTTGACGGTCTGCCGATCGTAATGGATACCTGCAATTTGAGGATATGATCGATTGCCTGCATCATATCTCCGCACAGCGCATGAAGCTCCTCGGTGTAAGGCTGGCCGGTAGGGAATATTACCAGCAATCCGATCGACAAATCATGGAAATTGATCATATTGACCTGCTCGAACCGGCTTTCGGCCAATTCCTCAATAATGTTCGCCGCAGCGAAAGTAACCAGACCCTCGTCCCCTTGGGAGAACCGTCCCTCCAAATGCTCGAAGCCGGTTAATTGGATATGCAGGACGATGAACTGCCGGCCATCCACCTCCCAGCCGTAGTTTCTCATGCGCTCAAGCAGTTCCTCTTCCGAGTAAGAGTACAGAAAGCCTTGCACTAATTGCAGCAGGAAGCCCTCCTTGACATGCGGCAGCTGCTGCTCCAGCTTGGTTTGAAGCGCCGCACTTTCCCGGGTCAGATGCAGCCACTGCTTTTCAATCAGATTGAATTCATCATGATGATCCGCTTGGCTTTTCGAGAACAGCCGGTCCGCTCCGAGCAGTCGTACGAGACGGTCGATCGGCGTATAAATTTTGTAGGAAGCAAGCCACGACAAAATGACGACGAGCAGAAGCGAAGCGCAGCTGACGGATAAAATAATCTTCGAAATAAAGACGACCGGCTTCGTTATGACGCTGATCGGTGAAGCGGACACATAGGTCCATTCGGTGCCAATCCGCACAAAGCTGCCGAACGACACCGTATAGGTGTTTTTGTCCCATTTGTACAAAAACGACCCTGCTTTCAAGCCCTTGGAGAGCACTTCTTGCTTTAAAGCCGTTTCGAAGGGGGAGGCTTCGGCCGTCCCCGCACTTGACAGCAGCATCTCCCCGTTCCCCTGCATGATGAACGTTTCTCCGACATTGTATGGCGTTAACGTTTTCAACATCCCGGTTGCCTTGTCCTTATCCAGTCGGATCAATAACGCCCCGAAAGGATACGGCTCCATCGCAGGTATTTTATGGACCAAGGTTAAATCCATCCTGCCCGGACGATTCGCATTTTCCGGCAGCCATGTCCAATAGACCCATTTGGGGTTGGCGAGCAGCTCATTATAGCTGTCCAGCGCGTTGGTCTCTGTCAGCACGTCGTATTCCCGATTGAACAAGTATGGTCGCGCAGCGTTCAAATACAGCTCGACATTTTTCGCAAAAGGGCTGGATCCCTTCATGACGCCGAGTGTTTTGATAATGTCACGGGTCGTTTCGAATTCCCTGCCCAAATCGGTTTTCTTAAGATTCAAATTGAATTTCGGATCGAACGCCCAATGGGAAATCGACGCTTCCAGATAGGCGAACTGATCGTCCAGATTAGCCGCTCTTTGCGTAATTTGCTCCTCATGCAGCCGCAGGATATCATTTGCCAGAGGCCCCCCAGCGATCCAGTAAAATACCCCGCTCACAATAAGCCCCGGAATGCTGGAGATAATCAGAATCAGGATCAGACTCCTCCGGAAAAATCGGCTTTTAACCATATGTCATCAACACCCTTTTGTCTAAATCTTCCTAGAGATATATAACATTCGCGCAAGGGTGCATAATCCCTTCTGCTTAGGCTTCAGCTTCATCGTATTCTCCAACTTCTTTTAAGCACAAAAAAAGCATACGTTACCGTATACTTAATGCTCTCCATTCTCTTGAACCCGTTTGAGCTGTTTATATCGATTCTATCTATTCGGCTTCTTAAACAAAGTTTACTTTAACTCATTTAACAGACTCTCGAATTTTTTGGGACTCAATATTTCATGCGTGATAAATGTTCCATTATAAAATATGCTAAATGTTGTCCATGCTGATGGAGCCTTCTGAGCTTCTTCTCTCGCTTGGAAACAGTAGGTATTGAAATCAAATCCCCCGTTCCTTGCAACCTCCCTTAGTTCCTCTAATACTCCAACCGCAAAAGGGCACTGAGCTGTATAGTAGATCTGGATTCCATTGGCCTCAGGAACAGATGAGACGTTGAATGAAGGGATAGCGGCAGCATCATTCCATCTCAGCACCATTAACTCAAAGTAAGGCCCAGATTCATCAACTGCTTTAAAACCCATGTGTTCGAAGTATTTCTTATCGCTCAAATAAGGCAGCTTCTTCTTCCCAACAATATGAACAATACCATCCATACCAAGCGCCATTGCGTCTTCCTTGCATCTATTTAGCAATTGTTTTCCATATCCTTTATCCTTGTATCTCCCAGAAACCCATAAACAATTAATATACATATAGTTAGGTGCTTGAATCGGTATCCACGCTTTTTCTGCCGGAAGGTACTCTATAAACACCTTTGCTCGTTCGTTCAGACGGACAAAAGTCAGCCCCTCTTCCATCCGGTCCTTAAGCCATTGTTTCTTTTCAAGTACGGCCTGCTCGTACTGTTTGGCACCTAATGCGCAGCAAATATGTTCCCGGTCAATATTTTGTTTCGTGATTTCAATGAGATTCATTCTAAGCCATCCTTTCTTAGACGATTTTACATGCTTTCATTCTGTGACATCGAGGTGCTCTGATACTCTGGATGTAAGAATCTCAATAAGCTCTTCATCCATATACTGATATTCGTCAGGAATATCTAAGCAGATTAATTTCTTACTTAAGAGCTCATGCTTGAATTTATCCCTTAGTCTGCGTACATGCTTCTTTTCCATGGCAAAGATAAGATCTGCCCAACCGACATGGCCGCTTGTAACCTTAATTCTTGCGCCGTCTTCAGTTCCTGCGGATCTGACATCATAACCACCCAGTCCATGAAAGATCTTTTCAGCCGTTAAACTTCGCCATTTGTTTCTACTGCACACAAAAAGAATGTTAATTTTATCCACCATCCACTTTACTCATGAATACTAAAATCATAATTTTCAACTTTTAGCAGCTTTCTTGATGCCGCCTCTCTCTCATAAGCGCACGGAATGCTGTCGTGAAGAAATTCTAATATAGAATCATCTATATTCAGCATTTTTCCCACTGAGATGACTTGAAAGTTATCAGGGTCCGTATTGAAATCATCCTCTTCATACCCGCTGAAGAAAACCCATCCCAAGTCGCTCTCATCATAGGGTTCAAATCTCAGCATAAAGTTAAACTCATTCCTTGCTAATACGTCATTACTCACGGTAACCTTATTTTCAAAATAAAAGTCCATCTCTTTGGAATGCGGATCATCTAATTGGGTGTTGCATATATGGATGGAACTAAAATGAATAATGTCTCCATACCGTAAAGAATCGAGGTAAAAGGGCTGATTGACCAACTTCCCCTTGAAGTCGTTCCCAGCTCTCTCCATAATTTCTACCCACATCCGTTCTCCTTCATAGCCATTTTCAAGCACCGTTTCAGACATAAAAATCAGCTTAACCTTATCCCCCGCTTGAAGCTGTTGTACAATCTGCTCACTTGGAAGATAAAAAGTGTACGGGGATTCTTTATGTAGTTCAACTGCATTATCAAGCTTCCATGTCATAACTTTCCCACTCTCCTTGCATCGAAAATAATACCCTACGGAATCGAAGGGTCCGATTACCGTTTGATAGGCGGCGAAAGGACGTATACATTTTACCACAAAATCCGGGTTCATCTCTCGTGTATCCAGGTACGCCCTCTCTCCTCTCACTCTTTTCCCTTCCACCCTGTTTCATGACAAAGAACAGCAACGCTTTCCTCATAGAAACGCCGGTTCTTTTCCAGTCCCCTCTGTTTACACCACCCTACGGAGCTGAAGGAATCATAAAACAAATAAAAAGGCAGCACCAAATCGAGATCCAGTATGGAACGAACACTGGTATATCCTTGAAGATATGCATTTTTCATCCATGCCCGATCCTGCCACAGATAGCGGTCCATTTTCGTAAAATCGCACTCGGACGAGCCTCCCCGGGAGCTCTCAAAGTCTATAACCCCGGCCAGACGTGATTCGTTCACCAACAAATTACCAGGCCTGAAGTCCATATGAATCACACACGGGCCATCCGGCGCAGGCAGCTTCGTGAAGACGGAATCAAAATGAGACAGGCATGCATCGTATAACCCCTGAGGAAGAAGCTCCCGGCAAGGAGCTTTGAATGAGTCAAATTGTCTCCGAATATAACTTCTCCAGTCTTGCTGCTCGATATATCGAAATCCGTCCTGCCCGTCATAGCCGTATCCCGGCATCGGCACGGAATGAAGCTCGGCATGCAGCGCACCGATCGAATAGGCAAGGTTCACATTATCCGTATTCTGGAGCGGGCTCCCTTCTATCGCCATTAAGAGCAGCGCCCCGTTGGTTTGTTCATCCCCTTCCCATATATCAAGTACTCGGGGAACCGGAAGACGATACTCGTATAGTCGGTTCAACATGCTATATTCCCGATACAGCTTGGTTCGATTGTAAGGAATTTTGATATAGACCGATCCCCCCTGCTGCAATACGATTTGTACAACTTCGGAACTGAATGAATCCGATACCGGTCGTATCTCATGCGCGGAAAGACCAAATGCCTCAATGGCTCTAAGGATACAGCTGTTCATCTCATCTCCTGCTTTCTTATTGGATTCAGCCATACTGGTACCATTGCGCCTGTTCCCGGTAAAAGGAAGCATATTTACCGTTATGCAGCATGAGCTGTTCATGGGTACCATCCTCTATCAGCTTTCCTTGGTCCATGACAAGAATCCGGTCCGCAAACCTCGCCCAGCCCAGGCGGTGCGAGACGAAGATGGCTGTCTTGCCTTCACACAACCGGCGAAACTGCTCGAATAGCTCCAATTCGCTGGCAGGGTCGATCGCCGCCGTCGGCTCATCGAGTATGACCAATTCCCCTTGTCTGAACATGGCCCTGGCCATTGCGAGTCTTTGCCATTGTCCTCCGGACAGCTCCACTCCGTCTTCATCCAATCGGCCGAGCCAAGTGTCCAAGCCCTTCTCCGCAAGCTTGTGAATTCCGCTGGCCTCCAGCGCAGATTCTATCTCTTTGTCCTCATGTGCCCGTGCAGGGCTGCCGAGCGTGACATTATCGCGCAAGGTAAAGGCGTATCTCTCGTGATCCTGGAATACCGAGCTGATACGTTCCCATAGAGCCTTGCGATTCGTTCCCATTGCCGACAGGTTCGCCCCGTTCCAGCTGACCTGCCCCTCACCAGGATCATACAATCCGAGCAGCAGCTTCAAAAAAGTGGACTTTCCCGATCCGTTATCTCCAACCAAAGCAATGATTTCCCCTGCCCGAATCGTCACATTCAAGTCTTTGAGAACGGGCTTATTTGAATTAGGGTATGTATAGCCAACGTTAGTAAACGAAATCTCCTTCAGCGGTCCCATCTCTGCCAAAGATGCCTCTTCATGAACCTGTGCCCTGTTTTCATTCAAAAAGGCAAAAAGATCCGCCGCTTTGCCAGCTTGCATAACCAGCTTGCTCAAGGGCCAGGTAAGTCTTATTGCAGTTCCTTGCGATTGGAGTACCGTTTGAAAGACAATGGCAGCCAACCCGGGAGTCAATCCTTCCCGTCCCACCAGGAGGATCAAGACGGCAACGGAGCCGAAAGCTCCCGCAATATGTACAAGCGATACGCAGAACCCGAACTTGTTTTCCTTCCGGCTCATAGCAAACCTGCCGGAACGCTGGTTCAGCGTACTTGTGCTCCACAGTCGGATGAAGTAGCCGGTCGAATCGAACAGCTTGGTTTCTTTCAAGATTCCGGGATCGGACAGCTGCTCCATCCAATACTGGGACAGCCGGCCATCCGTCGTTGCTTGTTTGTCCCATTTTCTCTTGGCTATTTCAATTTTTAATCGAAAATACAAGGACAGCCCGTTCATGGCCAGCAGAATGCACCCAAGCAACCAATGGCCCTGCGATACAACAATCACCATGGCCGCAAGCGCTGCCAGTCTTTGCACGGAATCGATTCCGTTGCGGAGCATGCCGATCAAATCTTGGCCGGCGGCTTGCTGAGCCTGATGCAGCCGGTCATAAAACTCGGAGTGCTCGAATCGTTCTAAAGGAACCGTCGTCGATATGGTAAAAATCTCGGCCTGAATGTATGCGGCAGCGCGGTGATTCATCATCTCGTCAACGATCTTTCTTAGCGATTCCGCAATAACTTACACGGTTATGGTTCCGCCAAAAAGAAACAAAACCGGAAGCATTTCATCTATGGTGGAGGTCCCCCCTGCAAGCCCGGTAACAGCCTTATCGATCATCTGCTTTTGAGACAGCATGAGGGGGATCACCAGCATCCCGGTACCAATCGGAACGAACAGCCATACGCATGTAAGCAGGGGCATCCGCTTTCCTATATGATATAACAGCAGAAGCATGCCGCTTAAGGTTCTGCGGCCTTCAAGTGCCTTATTCATTGTTCCATCACCTCACTACCCCTTCCTGGTACCAGGAAGCCTGCATGCGATACAGTCTCTCGTATTCCCCGCATGCTGTCATAAGCTGATCATGCGTCCCCTGCTCTATCAGACGGCCGTTTTGCAATACCAGAATGCGATCCGCCATGCGGGCCGCCCCCAGCCGATGGGTCACCAGGAAGGCTGTCCTTTTTCCTGCAATGCGCAAAAAATCTGTTATTGCCGCCTTCTCGGCCAGTGGGTCTAACGCTGATGTCGGTTCATCGAAGAACAGGATGCTCCCCTCTCTAATGTAAGCCCTGCCCGCAGCTAAGGACTGCCACTGCCCTCCGGACAGTTCCCTTCCATCGAACTCCGGGCCTATCCGCTCATCTAATCCGAGCCCCCAAGTATGAGCGTTCGCTTGCCTTAGGGCTGCTAAGAGAGCCGGATCGTCGTGAAGACGGCCTATGCTGCCAATAGCGATTTGTTCCCGAACAGACAGATTCATTTTGGTAAAATCCTGCAGGACAGCCGTGAAGCAACCGGATGCTTCTGTCGCGGACAAAAGTGTCCCAGCCTGAGAGTAATACTCGACGCTGCCGGATTGAGGCAGATATAGACCCATAAGCAGCTTGACCAGGGTAGATTTGCCGGATCCGTTCTCCCCTACGATAGCCATTTTCTCGCCGGCAGCTGCCTGAAAGGTTATATCTTCAAGAGCAGGGGTATCTCTTCCTTCATAGGTGAAGGTCAACCGTTCTACCTTCAATGCTGCCTCTGTCGCTGCGGACCGTTGGGAGCCAGCCCTAGCCTCGCTTATGCCGCCGCTTGGGTACGAAGGAACATGTACTTTATCCTCCTCCAGCTGAAGGTACTGCTGCAGCTCATCCCACCGCAGGCTTTGCTGCTTCAAGCTTGCATGCAAATCCAGCAGTCCGGGCCATAATCCGCCAAGGGTTATGGCGATTTGAAGGAGTAACGCCACCTCGCCGGCTGTATTGCCGCGCTGGACGGCAACCAGCACTACGATAGCTGCCATGGCTGCACGGACGAAGGTGACCGCCAGCTCCGACGGAAGCTGCAGCAGCTGCTCTTTTATTCGTTGTCTCACCGTTTCCTTAGAGGATTTAGTGTGCAAGCGCATCCAGGAGGCCTGAAAATAGCTGCCTAGGTCAAGCAGCCGAATTTCTTTAGCAGGAATTCTCGAAGTCATAAGCTGCGCGAGATAATGAGCCCTTCTCCGCTCGGGAATTTGCTGGTGCTGAAGCCGCTCCGCTTTCCGTGCAGCATAGGATCGCAGGGGAAGCTGAATCGGGAGAGCAATTAGAAAGAAAAGAACGATTGCCCACTGACCGAAGTAAGCAAGGATGGAAAGCAATAGGACGCTTTGAATGAGTTGTTGGATGTAGCTATAGCCATTCATAAAAAGGATTTCGGGCGAGGCGCGAAGAGCGCGGGTACGAAGATTTTGTATCGATGGTGATTCCAGTAGAGACAGGCTCAGCCTGCGTTTTTCTCAAGAACTGCCCGCTCCACTTCATATTGGCCAATCTCATTTAACCGGTTGTGGGATAAGAGGGATGTACGGCCTATAAGGGCTTGAACCAACATGACTGCAGCAAGCCAGCCCGATGCAATAATAAGGTCTTGCTGAACCGTTCCGCCGTTCCATGCGGATAGTCCGTCTATGACCCACTTAAGCAGAAGAAGCTGAGCCGGCAGGAGAAGCAAATTGACAAAGTCGGCGGCCGGCTTAATTATGACCGGCTTGGCATCGGCAGATGACAAAAAAGTGCTTACTGCCCTTATTCGCTGCCATAAAGGGTATAAAATAGAGTTCACCTCGCGTCAGGATGAATTTTCCAGAGAATATCTATATTAGCATTATTTCAAAAAAGATCAATACTTTTTTGTACATTCAGAAATTTATTTCCTCTAAAAAACGGACAAAAAAATGCCCCTATTCCGGGGCGTTCTTCCTTTTTATAAATTTAGTTCAAAAAAGGGGAGCATCGTTCGGACATGTACCGGATAAAGGACTGTGTCAAGACAATTCGTTCTTCGGCCGTGTACGGGGAAAGGACCTCCTGCCCCTCTCTAATCCTCAAAGCTTCCTTGACAATGGGATGCCAGCTGTCCGGCAGTCTGGTGAGCATCATTTCTCCTCCTCTCTCCTTCGTCACCATCTCCCCTGTCTCTAAGGAAATATACATGCGACATAAGGACAGCACGCCGAATTCCACAGCCTCATCCACATGGGCGGGATCGATTGTCTCAGGCTTCCTATTAGCCTGCTTCGCCCAGTAACCTTCAAGATTTCGTCTCGTGATATCCAGTAGATCCTTCCAATCGGCCTCAATCGCAAGTGCGGACACGTCCGGCCCCCATACGGTCATTCCGTGATGCTTTAGCTGGTACCAGGTGATATGATTATCCATATCCTCCCATTCAAACATACCCATTGACGTATACCGGTACCACTTCTGCCGACGTTCTTTTGGTATATGACTTAACAGGGAGTATTCCCCTTCCAGCTTATTGGCAAGGTCATTCTCCATAAGCAGTCGCTCATGAACCGCTTGTATACGCGGAAGCGTATGCTGATTCAAGCTGTACAGCACAGTAAAAAAATCGATGTCGCTTCGTCTGGGATTATGATGTCCCAGTGCGGTTGATCCATATAAATAAACGCCGTACACTTGGCCAGGCAGCTCATCGGTTAATACACGGCAATAGCTGTCCATCACACGTTTTACTGTTTCACTCATGGCTTTCACCCGTCCGCCCCCATCCCGTCAAATCAGCTATGGAAGCATTATACCATGCAGGAAATAAAAGGGGACCTTTTCAAACTGATTACACACTAATAAATCCGGCATGTCCTGGGATCATATCTCTATCGCATTCTAAATAAACTGCACATCAGCTCAACTGCTGCCTGGGAGGTGCGGTTACGAAGATCCAGTGCAGGATTGACTTCAACGAAATCCGCACTAATCAGCGTTCCGGATTCTCCAATAAGCTCCATGGCCGTCTTGGCTTCCTGGAGACGGATTCCCCCTGACACAGGCGTACCGACTCCAGGAGCGGCGGATGGGTCCAGACCATCCATATCAAAGCTTACATGAACGCCGTCCGTATGCCCGGATACCGCAGCCAGAGCACGCTGAACGACCTCCTCCATCCCCATCCGCTTGACATCCCTGGCAGAATAGAGCTGTATCCCCATTCGCCGGATCAGCTCCTCCTCTCCTGGATCCAGGGAGCGTGTACCGATAAGAACGACGTGTTCCGGCCGTATCTTTGGCTGATTCCCTCCCAATCGGGTCAGGGCATGATGACCGCAGCCGAGCGAAGCCGCCAACGACATGCCGTGAACGTTGCCCGACGGACTTGTTTGTATGGTATTCAGATCGCCGTGCGCATCGAACCAAATGACCCCAATCCGCTTCCATTGTCCCGCCCCGGCAATACTTCCAACCGCAATGCTGTGATCCCCGCCAAGAATGAGCGGCAATCTTCCGTTTTGGATTGAGGCGACGACGGTACGGTACAATCTCCGGTTCACCTTTACGATTTCCCGTAAATATTTGGCCTTCGCGCTCCCTATGACAGGCTCGGATGAAGCGGGTGGTACCATAATATCCCCTGTATCTTTCACTTCCCTGCCTTCCGATCGCAGACGCTGTATCAGCTCCGCACATCGTATTGCATCAGGGCCCATTCGGCAGCCTCTGCTGCCCGCACCCAGATCAAACGGGACGCCAATGATATCGATCGGTTTATGCTTCGTTATCATGCTGCCCACTCCCCCCGTTACTTGCGCAGTAATCCCTTCAGGACAAAGAACATGTTGGCCGGTCTCTCTGCGATACGTCGGGTGAAATACGGATACCACTGTTTACCGAAAGGGGTATAGATTCTTACTCGGAACCCGCGTTGAACCAGCTGCAGCTGGAGCTGAGGGGCTATGCCGTACAGCATTTGAAACTCAAACTGATTTCGCGGAATCTCGTGCTGCTCCGCATAAGCGATCACCGTATCAATGATGTTCGCATCATGTGTAGCAACTGCCGTATAATAGCCTCCATCGAGATGGGCTTTCACTAACGCCACATACTGATTATCTACATCGGATTTATTGGGGTAGGCTATGTTCGCCTCTTCTTTATACGCTCCTTTAACAATTCTTACGTTTGCCGCATACTGCTCCAATCGGATTAAATCATCGGGAGAGCGGTATAAATAAGCTTGCAGCACCGTTCCGATATGACTTGCTCCGAAACGCTTTACCAGCTTTTCGAACAGCTCCAGCGTCATTTCAGTTAATGTGGAATCTTCCATATCTACCCGTACAAAATTCCTATAATATTTGGCGGCTCCAGCAATCCGCTCCATATGCCGGGTACAGATTCCCGGGTCTATAGTGCATCCCAGCTGACTAAGCTTTACGGAGACATGCGCATCCAGCTGCTTCTCATGAATAACCCGAAGCATTTCCATAATCTGGGCGGCCGCCTCGTCAGCCATAGAAGGGTCTTCTACGCTTTCTCCCAAATAATCCAGTGTCACGGCAAGACCTTGACTATTCAGCTCTCTTACCTTTTTCAGCACTCCTTCTAACGACTCGGCAGCTACAAATCGTTGAACCCCCATACGCATTCCGTATTTACGGAACATCGACTTCACCATCTCCTGCTCCGCCAAAAAAAGCACTGCACGACGAAACCAGGAATCCATCGGCATGTCATGTCCTCCCCCTCTTCAAAGAAGCTCCGAAACCACTTTGGGCTGGGTAAATAAGAACAAATAGTCCGGGCCTCCGGCTTTGGAATCGGTTCCCGACATATTAAATCCGCCGAAAGGATGCACGCCTACTACGGCTCCGGTGCATTTACGATTGATATACAAATTGCCGACATGAAACCGCTCCTTGGCCTTGGCAATATGCTCCCGGTTCCGGGTATATACCGAACCCGTCAAGCCATATTCGGTATTGTTGGCAATGTCCAACCCATGATCAAAATCGGTACAAGGTGTAAAGGCAACAACCGGCCCGAAAATTTCTTCCTGCATGATCCGCGAATCCGGTGCAGCATCTGCAATAATGGTGGGTGCAATAAAATATCCCGGCAAAGGAAGCGCATGCCCGCCTGCTGCAATGCGGCCTTCTTCCTTGGCGATTTCAATATACTCCATAATTTTCTTGAAAGAGGCTTCATCAATGACCGGACCGGTATCGTTGGCCGCATCCGTTACGTCTCCGACTTTCAGCGCTTTGGTTAAGGCGATGCATCGGTTCAACACTTGATCGTAGACATCCTGGTGAATGATTGCCCGGGAGCATGCGGAGCATTTTTGCCCCGAATAGCCAAAGGCGGATACGACAATCCCTTTTGCTGCTGCTTCCAGGTCGGCGTCCCGGTCAACCAGAATGGAATCCTTGCCGCCAAGCTCCCCGATGAACCGTTTCAGCCAGATTTGCTTTGGATTCACCTTAGCAGCCAGCTCCTGTATATGAACTCCGACATCACGCGAGCCGGTGAAGGAAACAAACCGTGTAAGCGGATGCTCTACGAGCACATCACCGATTTCGCTCCCACTCCCCGGTACGAAGTTAACCACACCGTCAGGCAAGCCGCAATCGAACAGCAGCTCTACGAACTTGGCCGCTATGACCGGCGTCTGACTCGACGGCTTCAGCACAACCGTATTCCCACATACGATAGCTGCCGTTGTCATACCTGCCATAATAGCCAATGGAAAGTTCCATGGCGGAATAATGATGCCCACGCCCAATGGAATATAAGTGAGCTCATTGCGCTCTTGCGCAATGGATATCAGCTCCTTGCGGCCGCGATCCGATAACTCTATCATTTGGCGCGCATAATATTCCAGAAAGTCGATAGCCTCCGCCGTATCGGCATCCGCCTCCGCCCTGCTTTTCCCTGCCTCGAGCATGAGCCAGGCATTGAATTCCTGCTTGCGTCTGCGCAAGGCCGCGGCTGCCTTCCATAGCAAGCCCGCCCGGTCAGCCGCACGGACCTGGGACCAGGATTGGAAAGCAGACGCTGCAGAGCGTATAGCCTCTTCGGCCAGTGAACGGTCCGCTTTATATACCTTCCCTATGATTTCACTAGGGTTTGATGGATTGACAGATTCGATGACACCATCCGCTGTCAGCTCCTTTGCACCGATGCGTATTGGATAGCTGCGGCCTAGCTGCCCTTTCACGGCGGCTAATGCTTCCGATAATATACGGCTTTCCGCCGGATTCGTGAAATCCGTTAACGGTTCCGGACGATAAGGTATCATAACGATCTCTCCTCCCTTGAGATCAATTCAAAACCGCTTTGATCTTCTCTAATGCCCAGTCTATCTGTTCCTTGGTGATGATGAGGGGCGGCGCTAACCGGATTGTAAAATGGTGTGTTTCCTTGGCCAGCATGCCTAAGTTCATCAGTCTTTCACAATAAGGACGTGCCGCGACAGACAGCTCGATGCCGATGAACAGCCCCCTGCCCCGGATATCTTTGACCCTGGATGAGTGAAGCTCTTGCCTCAGCCTTTCCAGGAAATAGTCGCCGAGCTCTCTGGAACGCTGAATAAGCTGCTCCTCCTGAAGCACCTTAAGCGAAGCTATCGCTACGGCGCAAGCCAGCGGATTTCCTCCGAAAGTTGATCCGTGTGAGCCTGGGTCAAATACATCCATCAGATCACGGTTCGCGGCAACCCCGGATACGGGGAGTACGCCCCCGCCTAACGCTTTCCCCAATATATACACGTCGGGAACGACAGCCTCCCAATCGGCCGCAAACCATTGCCCTGAACGGCCCAGACCCGATTGAATCTCATCCGCTATAAACAACACCTGATGCTTGGCGCATAGATCGGCCGCACTCCGCAAAAAGCCGTCACGGGGAATGCGAATTCCCGCTTCACCTTGGATCGGTTCTACCAAAAAAGCGGCCGTCCTGGGACTTATCGCCTGCTCCAAAGCCTCGGTATCGTCAAATGGAATTACCCGGATGCCCGGAGTAAAGGGGCCGAAATGCCGCCGATATTCCGATGTGCTGGAGCATGATGTCGTCGTCACCGTTCTGCCGTGAAAATTGTTATCGCAAACGATGATTTCCGCCTCGTCGTCCGGGACCTGCTTCACCCGGTATGCCCACCTGCGGGCCAGCTTGATCGCCGTTTCAACTGCTTCGGCTCCGGTATTCATCGGCAGGAACGCTTCCTTGCCGGTAATCCCGGACAGCAGCTCCAGCAGGTCTCCCATCCGCTCATTGTAGAACGCTCTCGAGGTCAGCGTCACTTTATCGGCTTGATCCTTGAGCGCTTGAATAATTCTCGGATGGCGGTGCCCCTGGTTTAAAGCTGAATAGCCGCTCAGCATATCCATATATCGTTTGCCCGCCACATCCCGGACCCACACGCCTTCGGCCTGCGCGATAACAATAGGAAGCGGATGATAATTATGGGCTCCGAACCTTTCCGATTTTCGTATCATTTCCTGAGTTCTTCTCATTGGACAAGTTTCACCTCACTTCGCGGATCCTCTTGATGGTATGAACCGGTATGCAATCCGTTTTCCAGCTTCGCTTACTTCGAGGCTCAGGATAAATATTTGAATTTTCTGATAATATTAAGCAGACAACGTTTGTATATCTATCTTATGATTAGCCTATGCATTTGGGTTGGGCGCATGCTCCGTTTTGTACAAATAGAACATTTGTTCTGCATTTGATTGATTCATAGCATCCAACAGCTCCCCTTGCAAAAAGCAGGCCCCCGGATATCCCGGAAAGCCTGCTCCTGTAAGAAATCAATATGGGGCTTGATAGCACCTCCCTGATCTCTGTGATGGGTTGAATTGGTTTAAATAGAGTCCACCTGCTCTTCCATCCCGAAAAGCTTGAACGATACATAAGGATAATGACCGTATCGAATGGCTAATTCCCTTTCGAATAACGTCATTCGCTCGATCGTCCGGTTATTGCTTAGCTTCCCGCCGTCCAGTATTCGAAAGGGAATGCCGTGAAGAAGCCGCATGATGGTTTCCTTGGCTTGCTGATCGTCCCCGGTTACGTACACATCGCTCCGTTCGTTATGGTGGATCGGTTGTTCCAATACTTTGAAGAAGGTGTTTTTGAAGGCTCCGACAACATAGCATTGCGGTATGACCCGCTGAAGCTCTTCTGCTGCCGATGTTCCCCAGTCAGTCGTGAAATCGCTGAAATCGTCCGTGAAGGGATTGCACAGATCGACCAGGATTTTGCCCGATAGACAGTCCCTATGCTTTACTGCCCAGGGAATCACATCCCTGAACCAGAGGCTGTGGAAGATGATATCGGACTGAAGTGCTTCCTCATATGAAGCGGCTTTGACGCCCAGAGCTTCATAGCCTCCCTCTTCCATCAGTCTGCTGACCTTTTCCTTCGATCGCGAGGCCCACAATAGATCCGGTATAACCGGAGAGAGCACCTTAGCCAGCCCTTGTCCCATACGGCCTGTTCCGATAATACTTGCCTTCATGCCATCATCTCCTTCATCTGTCGTAAGGACAGAATAAACGAAGATAGGCTGCCTGTGAATTTCCGATTGGTTGCACTGATGTTACCAAAAGTTTCAGCCTGCGAACATGGTCTCTTCTGAAGCTGCAGACGGTACCGGATCCGTAACGATTATCGTTCACCTTTAGATCCAAATGGCAGCTTGGCAGCCTTCGACCTCTCTGGTATGCTGAAGATCATACCCGCTAGAAATCAGGTGATGCCTTGAATATCGAATATATAAGAAGCTTTCTGGAGACTGCAAGATGGAACAGCATTTCCAAAGCAAGCGAGAAGCTTCATCTGACCCACCCGGCACTCAGCAAACAGCTGCGAGCCATGGAAGCCTATTATGGAGTCGCTCTCTTTCACAGGTCAAACACCGGTGTTGAGTTAACGGAGGCAGGCAAGCATCTTCTGGAGCGTCTACAGCCTCTCTATCAAGAGCTGTCTGCCATTCGTTCCGAAATGGGCCAATGGAACCAGCAAAGCATCCGTCAACTTACGCTCGGCACCCTGCCTACCTTAGCCTCCGGCTATATGCCAGAGAAGGTATATGCTATGGAAGCCGCACAGCTGCAGCTCGATCTCCGTGTGATGAATACATCATCCGAGCTATATAGCCGGCTCCAGGCAGGGGAACTCGATGCCATTGTATGTGAACGACTCCCGGAGGGAGTCTCTTCAACCTGGGAGCACACGTTATTCTCGGAGCCTTATGTTGCTATAGTCTATAAGGAACATCCTTTCTCACAACGAACTTCGGTCTCCCTTGCCGAATTAAGTAAGGAGCCATTCATTTTGCATACACCGGAATGCAGGATCCGACAGACACTTACAGAGCGAATGGAGCAATCTGACTTTGGTCTCTCTGTCAAAACCGAGGTCGGCTTTAACGAGTTCATCCTTGGCTATGTGGCTACAGGAGCCGGTATTACCATCTTACCCGAAATGGCTGCACGCAATCTCGCTTCCGCTTCCCTGGCGGCCGTTCCAATTGCGGATGAGGGGATGGTACGGGTGATTGCATTGACTACGGCCCGTACTGCGGCAGACAAAGGACGTTTGCTGGCGGCTTACCTCAAGCCTTAACTGGATAAGGATCACGGTCCGATTGTTCTAGATTACTAGGCTCCCTTACTTGCCGTATACCCTTATCACGTAGTATCATAACTAGCATCAGAAGCAAAAGGAGCTTGTACTTATGAGCGTACACGAAGCAATAACCGCACACACCCGCAAAATGCATTCCCATCTTGAACAATTTCAAGTATTGGACGAGCAGCGAGAAGCTGCTATCGATCGCGCCCTGAACCTTTGTGCATCCGGTCAGCCGTTTACCGTTGACGAGATTAATGCCTTTACGGCACGAATTAATGAGCATGCGAAGCACGGCATCTCCCCTACACGGCCCTATGTTACCGTGGATATGGTCAGAGACTTCGTCAAGCGGTCAGGACACTAGACACTATCGCTTATGAACAAAAAAAGCTTTGGCACCGGCATAAAAAGCGATTTTTATCCGGTACAAAGCTTTTTTTATATTATATCAAGGCCTCAATGGTGTCCATTACCAGTGTGAAATAGTCTTTCCCATGCGGAACAAAGTCCCCTGCATCAAACGTGCGCTCGACTTCCCTTAACAGGCCGTTACTATCAGGCTCCATTCCATTTGCGCGAATTGGAGCATCCATCTGGCCATGGGACAGCCTCCTCACATCCGACAGACGAACCCGATATAACCCGGTAACTTCGTCCTCTTGAAGCCGATAGTCATGAAGCGGTCTATCATCCTTCAGTACGAATACGTGGCAAAACTCCCTATCAGTCTTTCCTCCGTCGAGCAACTGTTCCTCTTGATAGATTCCGCAGGAATGGAGCTCCTTAAATTCTACCTGAACCCCAAGCTCTTCCTCTAACTCCCTAACGCCGTCCTCCACCTGTTCCCCGGCTAGCAAATGTCCGGCACATGAGATGTCGAGCAGGCTGGGGAACGTATCTTTATCCGGATGCCTCATTTGAAATAACAGAAACCACTCATCCTCCTGCTTAGACAGGATCCAGCATTGAAATGTTTGGTGCCATAAGCCTTGCTCATGAACCTGCCGCCGGGTGGCCGTGCCAATAAGCTTCATTTCCCTATCCAAGATGTCAAATGTCTCCAAATCCTGCTTCATTCGTATCCTGCCCCTTGTCTCCAATGTTTACATCTTAGTTTACCAGAAATCAGGAGTACGGGGTAAGCGTCACATAATCTGACAGCTCCATCTTCATATCTTTAATGGCTTGAGAGACCAGCCTTGCTACAGCTTGTGCACCCTTCTCGTTAAAATGAGTGCAGTCTGTCCCGTTATGGGAGATCATAAACAAATCCTTGGCCTTCTCATATCCGAGGTCGGTGAAATACTTAAGGCTCAATGTCATCAGATCAAGTACAGGTACCTGCTCTTCTTCTGCTAATTGCTTCATGGCTGTGCAATAATCTTCAAAGTCATTCAGAAATCGTCCTTGCTCATAATGCAGCCTTCCTACCGGGGTGATAAGCAGAGGGATTGCTTGCCGTTCTCTGGCGCCGGCGATATACATGCCCAAATAATGCTTATATTCTGTGAACGGTTCCGTGTATCTCTCCGGTTTGCTAACCGTGGCATCGTTATGACCCATCTGAATGAACAAGTAATCGTCAGGCTGAATTTCTTCCTCTATCGCGGCTAGTCTCCCTTCCGCAACGAAAGATTTTGAGCTCCTGCCGCCTATGGCTTTATTCACAAAGCGGACGTCCTCGCTGAAATATTCTGCGATATATTGTCCCCAGCCTGCTTGGGGGGCTGAGCTTTCATTATAGGTTTGTACCGTGGAATCACCGGCTAAATAAATGGTGACTTGCTTTTTCACTGCTTCTGCTGTCATTGTCCTGATCCTCCATATTGTCTTATGCTTCTCTCAGCTATTACTTGCGGTCATCCTGGCACGAACCCTGATAAAATATAGGATGCCAGCGATCATCTCAAAGCAGCTGAAGGCGAACCTTTGCCATCATCCTTCCATCCAGCCAGGAGCAAGCCAATTGCGGAATGATATTATTTTAATGAATGACGGGAGCTGTCTCCTATCGCTTTTCTTTTATAGATTAAGGTTTTATAATAGACATAACAAGCTTAATTTTTTGAACTTATATCAATTTCTGAAACCTACTGGGGGTCAAGTATGAATAAATTCGTGCTTCCAATTATCACCTCCGAGAAACAGTTTCCTTTTTATGTATATTCTGTTGGGGGCATGGTCAATCAAACTCCGATCCGGCGGCTGCATGGTTATCCTCATTATGTTTGGCTTCATACGATTCGAGGAGCCGGTAGGCTTCTTTTGAATGGAGTCGAGCATTCCCTGACGGAGCAATCAGGCTTGCTTCTCTATCCCGAGAGCTCGTATGTCTACTCAGCAGTAGAGGAGCCGTGGGAAACCCATTGGGTTGCCTTTTCAGGGCATGCAGTCGGCAGCTTTCTTCAGCAGACCGGACTTCACAGCTCTCAAGTGTTCAAACATATAAATCTGCAGCTCCTTGATAGATTGATAAATGATATTTACGTATCAGCGTTATCTAACCATCCCGACAGCGGGCTTCTCTCCTCGGGAAAGCTTTACAGCTTTTTAATTGAGCTTAGCCGCAGCGTCAATCAGGAGCATTATGAGACTAGCAGCTCGACCTATCATCGTCTGCAGCCTGTACTTTCCCATATTGAAGCTCATTTATCCGAGGATATTTCCCTAGACCAATTGGCCGAGATCATCCGCGTATCACCGCAATATTTATGCCGTTTGTTCAAGCAGTCATTACAAATGAGCCCGGTCATGTATTTAATTCGTTTACGATTGCAAAAGGCAAAGGAACTGCTTCTCGATCAGGAAGAGCTCTCCGTAGCGGACATCGGCTCGAGAGTCGGATTTCAGGCTCCCAGCTATTTTTGCGCCGTGTTTAAGCAGCATGAAGGCATGACACCGTTGGAGTACAGGAAATATTACAAATAGCCGCTTTGAGGCCCAAATACAAGAACCTGTCCGGTATCCGCCGGACAGGTCCTCTTAATAATAATTCCTATTTATGCATTTGGCGTCACCATTTGCTCCGGCCGCACATATTCATCGAATTGCTCCCCTGTCAAGAAGCCGCTTCGGACGGCAGCTTCTTTTAGCGTGAGCTTCTCATGGTGCGCCGTCTTGGCGATTATAGCCGCTTTCTCGTAGCCGATATGCGGATTGAGCGCAGTGACAAGCATGAGGGATTCCCTTACATATTTATCAATAACATCACGGTTAGGCTCAATACCCACCGCACAATGGTCATTAAAGGATAGCATCGTATCTGACAGCAGCTGAGCGGATTGAAGAAAATTGTGAATTATCACCGGCTTAAAAACGTTGAGCTCAAAATTCCCTTGACTAGCCGCAAAGCCTATGACCGCATCGTTGCCCATCACCTGACATGCCACCATCGTCATCGCTTCGCTCTGAGTCGGATTCACTTTACCCGGCATAATCGAGCTGCCCGGCTCATTCTCCGGAATAGTGATTTCTCCGATTCCGCAGCGCGGACCGCTGGCAAGCCAACGAACATCATTGGCGATTTTCATCAAATCGGCCGCCAATGCTTTCATGGCTCCATGAACGTAGACGACCTGATCATGACTCGTCAAAGCATGAAATTTGTTAGGGGCGGATACGAATTCCTTGCCCGTCTCCTTACTAATTTCCTCCGCTACCTTCTCCCCGAACTGCGGATGAGCGTTAAGCCCGGTTCCTACCGCCGTTCCTCCTATCGCAAGCTCCTTCATCGTATGGACGCTTTCTCGAATCATTCGCTCCGTCTTCTCCAGCATGGCCCACCAGCCGCTGATCTCTTGCCCCAATGTCAAGGGAGTGGCATCCTGCAAATGGGTCCGGCCGATTTTAATAATATCAGCGAATGCTTCCATCTTGCCTCGAAGCGTTTCTTTCAGCGTCTTGAGCGCTGGCAGCAGCTGGTTCTCCACCGCCAATACCCCCGCGATATGCAATGCCGTCGGAAACGTATCGTTCGAGCTTTGCGATTTGTTTACGTCATCGTTTGGATGAACCTTAGCCGGTTTCCCCGCCGCTTCAAGCAGCTGGTTCGCCCTGTGGGCTATAACTTCATTGACGTTCATATTGGACTGCGTTCCGCTGCCCGTTTGCCATACGACAAGAGGAAATTGGTCATCCCATTTCCCTGCCAGGATTTCATCAGCCGCGGTGACGATCGCTTCCGCCTTCTCCTTGTCCAGCTTTCCTAGCTGAAGATTCACCCGTGCCGCCGCTTTCTTCAAGATGGCGAACGCTTGAATCACCCTCAGCGGCATTCGCTCCGAACCGATTTTAAAATTTTCGCTGCTGCGTTGGGTTTGTGCTCCCCATAATTTATCTATCGGGACTTGAATCTCACCCATCGTATCTCTTTCCACTCTATATTTCATAACGAAATGCACCTCCTGTTTCTACCATGGTATTTTACCCATTTTCAGGGATATTCTAACCATTATAGAATATGAACTTCGTTCCTCATAGAGCTTAGAGCAGCTTTTTGATTTCATCCTTCAACTGATCGGATTGCGTGCCAAATATGATCTGAACAGCGCCTTGACCAAGCCGCATAACACCGGAAGCGCCAAGTCCCTTAAGCTCCTTGTCATCGACAAGGTTATCATCTGTGAGCACGAGCCTCAACCGGGTAATACACGCATCCACCCCGCCGACATTCCCGGCTCCGCCAATGGCTGCCAGTACGCGCTGTGCCTTATCCCGCGTACGCTGCCTCGGAGACATATTGCCAGCAGCAGCGGAAAGAAGCTCCTCTTCCTCTCGTCCGGGCGTTTTCAGGTTAAATTTCAAAATAAGCACTCGAAATAAGACATAATATACGACACTGAAGCCTAAACCGATCGGAATGATCAGCAATGGATGCGTCGCCAGCGGATAATTCAGCACATAATCAATAAGACCTGCCGAGAAGCCGAACCCGAGCTTGATCCCCATAAATTCAACTATTGCTCCTGATAAGCCGGTCATAATAGCGTGGATCACATACAATCCGGGCGCAGCAAACATGAAAGCGAATTCAAGCGGCTCCGTGATGCCTGTCAGAACAGACGTCAAGGTGATTCCGATAAATGCAGAAGAAATCAGCTTTCTTTTGTCCGGCTTCGCACAATGAATAATGGCCAGAGCTCCCGCCGGCAGCGCGAACATCATAATAGGGAAAAAGCCTGTCATGAATTGACCAGCCGTCCGGTCTCCGCTGAAAAACCGGTACAGATCCCCATGGACGATTTGACCTGACGCATTCGTATAATCCCCGATTTGGAACCAGGCGATGGAATTGATTACATGATGCAAACCGAATGGAATCAGCAGACGGTTCGCCGTCCCAAAAATAAACGCCCCAACGCTTCCCAAATCGGTAAACCACCGTCCGAACGAATCAAGCCCGTGCTGTACAGGTCCCCATATCAAGCCAAGGATAATGCCGACAAGAACCATCGTAAGCGATGTGATGATAGGTACAAATCGTTTCCCGCCAAAAAAGCCAAGCCATTCGGGGAGCTTGATCGCATGGTATTTTTTAAATAAATAGGATGCAATGACCCCGGCAATAATCCCTCCGATAACGCCCATATCCAGCTTTTCATCTTTTCCAATGAACTCGGGAAATGCTACCGGCATCTTGCTGAGGACCGTTACCAGTACCTGATAAGCAATTACTGCCGCCAATGTTGCCGCAGCGTCACCGATTAAACCGATCGTAATGCCCACTGCAAACAGCAGAGGCAAATAATCAAAGATGGCTGAACCTCCGGCTTGAAGGAATGGGGCAACATACTGGTTCAAAAACCCGCCGATGTTATCTCCCAGGTGAAAATCATGGATATAATCAATTGCACCGAACCTTCGCAGCAAAGCCGCAGCAGGGAGTGTTGCAACCGGCAGCATGAGCGCCTTTCCGATTTTTTGTAAAGAAGCGAGCATTCAAGTCAACCCCTTTTTCTCTAAACACATCTGCCTATGAAATCGTGCTCTGCCATACTACACGCATCATGTAAGGCTCGCCAGCATGGACCTCTTTATAGGAGCAGGAGACCTCAGCTGAAAGCATATCGTTTACAATCACTATGGGTGTAATGGGCTCATAGCCGGCTTCCCTCAAATAGCTCAAATCAAATGTAATCAATGGTTGTCCGGCCAAGACCGTTTCGCCGTTGGATATAAGCGATTGGAACCCTTCTCCTTTTAGAGCTACTGTATTCATTCCGATATGGATCAGCAGCTGCAGCCCCGATTCATGTTCCAATATGAGAGCATGCTTGGATTGGATCAGATAAGCCACCACGCCGTCAAAAGGGGCAACAAGGACCCCTTCCGCAGGAACAATAGCTAGGCCTTCTCCCATCTGTTTACTGGCAAAAGCTTTATCAGGAACCCTATCAAGGGGAACCGATTTCCCGGTTAATGGTGAGTTGATGTCCAAAGCCTGGTACTTCGTCTTGTTGGTAAGCCAGTGAGTAAACATGCGGATCCCCCTTGTTGTTTTAGACCTGCCTCATGATGTATAAACCTGAAATAACCGATTCAAATGCATGACCAAGAAGCCTACCTCATCCTCTGGAATTTCCGTCTGAAGATGATCCTTCATCACCTCTGCCAGCTCCAGGGCTAATCGATATTCCTCTTTATACTGCTTTTTCATTTGCTTAAGGAACGGATTGCTGACCACTTTCTTCTGGGTCACACGCTCTAGCGAAAACCTCAGATGAGTAACAAGCCTTACATAGTCCATGCTTTCTTTTGGGATGCGAATGGACCTGAAATGTTCAATCGTTTCCACCATTTCATTGATCAGGCTGGAGAACTTGACCAGCTGTCCTACCGGAACATTCGTTACAGCCGAATGCACGTGATAAGTGAGGAAGCCGACTTCATCATCCGGGATGTTAATCTGAAATTGCTTACTGATAAGCTCCGCGGCTTGCTGGGCAATCTTATATTCCATAGGAAAAAACATTTTCGTTTCATACAAAAAAGGATTCACGATATCCATTCCATTGCGTAGGCGATGTATGGCAAATTGAATATGACTCGGCAAGGCGAAATACACCTTATGGTTCACCGGGGTTGAAAAATGGGTCTCGATCTGTGCAATAATCGTTTCCGAAATACCTATCACCTCCGGATCAATCCCTTCCAGAAAGGAATGGTATTGTGTCAACTGATCTCTATCGTCCAACCGGTACCTTTTTTCAATTCTTGGATCCTTGGCGTCAATGAACTCGGAAGCTTTAGTACCAAAGCCGATTCCTTTGCCCAGCCATACATACTCTCTGTCTGTACCCAGCTCCTTGACCAAAATCACATTATTTCCGATTACTCTCTCGATGCGATGGTTGTTCTCTGGCTTCACTGACGAATCACCGCCTATTTTGTCCATATGGATACTATATACAATAAAAGAAAAAAGAGCCAAGAAAAGTTTTTCTATCTGCATAGAAAACTCTCCTCGGCTCATGCCCTTTTCGCAAGGTAACACGCCTCATTTATTCACTTAATGTAATCTTATAATAAAGAAAGCGCTGCAGTCAATCAAAAATGTCTTTCATTTCCTTTGCAAAAGTAAGAAAATTATGTTATCATTATAAAATGTATCATTGCAAGGTAACCTCGAAACGTTAAATCTCCGTTAGTTTTTCGTTGTACCTCCACCCATTCAACATTTCAAATTCCAATTAACCCTAAAGAATTTGTTGTTGTGTTACTGATTCACACTGGCGCGGTCTTCGGAGCCGCAAGGATGAAAGAGAGGTAGGGCTTTCATTGTTTTAGGGCACCACGTATATGTTATGGCAACAGAAACAGGTTGCTGGTTTAATGGTACATTTTTGGAAGAGCTCCCGTCCATACTAGGCGTCGATACTGGCGATAACCTTCTTGCTTACGGAATCAAGCGCGTTTAACTCATCCGAGTTCAGTTCGATGTCTACAGCATCAATATTTTCTTTCATATGGGCGATGCTTTGAGAACCGACGATAGCCGTAGTCAAGCCTTCTTGATGCAGCAGCCAGCTGATGGCAATTTGCGAAATGGCTTTCCCTCTCGAGTCGGCAATCTCCTTTAACAGCTGTATGAGCTCTTCCTCTTTTTTCAAATGCTCGGGCAAAAATAACCGCCGCGTACTGCGGAAATCGCTTGCATCCAGCTTTTTCTTCCCCGAATGAAATGCTCCTGTCAGTATACCTTTGGCAATCGAGCTGTAGCTCATAATAGCAATGCTGTTTGCCTTGCAATAAGGTATAAGGTCCTGCTCTATCGACCGGTGCAGCAGGCTGTACTCTGGCTGTATGACATCGATTTGCGCGTAGCGGGACGCTTCCTCCAATTGCTCCAAAGAAAAGTTCGATACACCGATGGCGCGGATCAAGCTTTCTTCCTTCAACTTGTTGAACTCCCCTAAGGTCTCGGAAACCGGAATGTCAAAGCTGGGCCAATGGATATAATAAATATCGATGTAGTCGGTTTTCAATCGCTGCAGACTGGCTTCTGCGGAACGGCGAACATCGGCTGGCGCCAGATTAGCGCGGCTGACTTTGGTGGAAAGGACGCATTTCTCTCTGATCCCAAGAAGAGCGCTGCCCACAATTTCCTCCGAGTGACCAGAGCCGTAGCCTTCCGCAGTATCAAAGGTGGTTATCCCCATTTCAAAAGCAGCCTGAAGCGCTTTGATATTATTTTCGTCGCTTGTAAACTCCCATGGCCCTCCGCCCAGCTCCCAGCAGCCGAACGTGACTCTTGATACTTCCAAACCGCTTTTGCCTAATGGTAAAAATTTCAATTGAATTCCTCCTCCAAAAGTTGTACATACCCAGTCATACCATGATTCGTCGACAGGATCAAGTGTTGCTTGAATAAGCTGTCAGCCTCATAGAATGGTCATTCGAGCATTTCAATGATTTCGGAAGCGTCATATTGACCTCCGTGCCCGCATTAATCTGGCTCTCAATTTGAATGGTCCCTTGATGAGTCTCAATAATTTTGTAGCACATCATAAGCCCAAGTCCGGTGCCTTTCTCCTTTGTTGTATAGAACGGTTCACCGAGGAACGCCAGACGTTCCTGAGGAATGCCATGGCCGTTATCTACAATACGGATATGAACTTCGTGCTCATCATGACGGATCTCCATCTGAATTTCGCCGCCGTTTGGCATGGCTTCAATGGCATTTTTTAATAAATTGATAAACACTTGCTTGATCTGAAATTCCGAACAGCATATCATAATCGGATCCTTCTTAGGCATCTGTACCGATATTTGCACATTGTTCATGGTGGCCTCGGGCTCGATCAACTGAATCACCGTTTGAATGATCTGCTTCAGTGATTTCATATTAAACTCGATCACCTGCGGCTTGGCTATAATCAGAAATTCGCTGACTATAAAATTGATCCGATTCAGCTCGCTGCTCATAATATCGTAATAACGCTGCTGATTCGGCCCTTTCTCATACATCAGCTGCAAAAAGCCTTTTAACGAAGTCAGCGGGTTACGGATTTCGTGTGCGAGTCCCGCAGCCAGCTGCCCTACGACAGCAAGCCTATCTGATTTTCTTAATAGCTCTTCCGTCTTTTTGCGCTCGGTAATGTCTCTGGATATCCCTGCTATCGCGATTGTGATCCCATCCGCATCCTTGATCGGCGATATGGTTAGACTAACCTGAAGTACCGTTCCGTCTTTATGCAGACGAATCGTTTCGTAGTCCGTAATCTCTTTGCCGGATAACAGCTGATTCACTATGTCATATAATTCGTCTACACGTTCTTCTGGAATCAGCGGCAGCTTCTCGCCTATAATCTCCTCGCAAGTCCAGCCATAAATTTTTTCGAAAGCATTGTTAATTTGCAAAACATGGCCATCCAAGTCTATAACTTCAATCGCATCCGATGTGTTTGAAATAAAGGATTCCAGCATCTCCTTGGTCGCCCGCAAATCCTCCTCGGTTTGCTTGCGTTCGGTAATATCGATACAGGAAGCAATAACCTCGACTACTTGTCCATCCCGCTTGATGGGTCTAAGTGAAGCCAAGTAGGGAATCTGGTTCAGCATTCCCTCATATAGGACATGCTCCTCCCCTTCCCAAGCGCGTTTATAATATTCCTCCTTATTTAAGGCAATCTCCAGCGGTAAGATATCTTTCAGCTCACAGCCTACAATATGCTCAGGTTTGAAGCCGAGACGATAGACCAGTTCTCCGTCGCACAAGGTGTGAATGAACTTGCCATCGATCATTTTGAATTTGAACGTCATTCCCTGCTGCTTCTTTACGACATCCTGTAAGTCCTGCTGCACCAACCGCAGCGATTCTTTGGTTTTCTTATGCTCCGTAATATCCCTGGCGATGATGTAGAATCCGACGATCCGCCCGTCCACAATGATAGGAACATCCTTTGCCCCTAAATATACTTGATGGCCTTGCTTATGCGTCAGTGTGATTTCATGATTGTATTGATCGTTTTCCAGCACGTTTTGCAATATGAGGAGATGCTCCTCTTCCTCTGCGATCAGCGATTTGAACGAGGTATGCAGCAGCTCTTGTGCTTCGTATCCGATTATTTTTTCCATCGCCGGATTGATCCCATCGATCTTACCGTCTAGGTCCAATGAAAATATGCCAGCTGGATTATATTCAATAAGGGAACGATATTTCTGCTCCAGCTGCTTCCGCGGACTGATATCCTGAATTTGTGAAATCGTATACATAGGTTCACCTTCAGGGTCGCGGACTAGAGAGACATGAAGCAAAATCCAGATTACTCTTCCTGTTTTATGTAAAAAACGCTTCTCTATTTGAAAGCTTTCCCGTTCCCCGGAAAGCAAACGAGTCATATAGTCGATGTTGACTTCCAGATCTTCCGGATGTGTCAGGCTTTGGTAGTCCGTCGAAAGCAGCTCTTGTTCAGAATAGCCTGTAATTCCACATAATGCTTTATTGACCTTATGCCATTTTCCACTTAGATCGTTTAAGGCCATTCCCGTTGCAGCATAATCAAAAGCAACACGGAATAATGCGTCATTCACATGCAAGGATGTTTCCAACCAATTATGATTCTCAGCTCTATTTCGTACTTTCTGCTGCGATTCGCACATGGCAATGTACCTCATATCCGATTATTTTTTCGACAGTATTACTAATGTTCTTCAAATAATGAGCTTTTCCTTCTTATATCCTCATATTTAATTCTATAATCGCTCGACAACTATCGCACAACCCATCGGATGGACCTGCCCAAAAAACAAGCTTCAAGTATATTTAACCCATTCTGTGACACATTAAAAAGGCAATTGGTCTAGTCCAAAAAGAAAGGTTGTCAGTTTATGGAGATTAAATCGGCTTCCACGCAGAATAAACAAAGTCAGTCCCAAGCTTCCCGCTTGGAAGGGCAAGAAATAACTCAAGAGCAGCTAAGTGATGTATATAATGCCGGGACAAGCGACGGAAACGTTCAGCTGGAGAGCGGAACTATGCATTTGCAAAGCAGCAACAGCAATAAACAGTAGTCTTCTTTCAAAGAAGACAATTACATTTTATTCCTCGTGCTAATGCATGTCCTCATGACATTGGTGGAATACTATGGATGATAAAAGCGAGGAGGTGATCCCTGTGGCTGAAAACAACAATAATGCCATTCAGCATGGTATTAATGCAGCTCAAGCTAATGCAGAAAATGAACAAGAGCAGCAGCAAGTCCAAGAGCTTTCTTCTTTGCTTCAAAGCAATACGGAGAATGCAAATGCGGCCTCCTCTGCGGTAAATGAGGAAGAGTCTGATACCAGTGAATATTAAGAAACGCAAAGAAACCTGTGAGGAATCATTCCAATCACAGGTTTCTTTATATAGAGGTTATTATGCCAGGTACAAACAGTTAAATGGCGTGCCCTGAGAGATTCGAACTCCCGACCTTTTGATTCGTAGTCAAACGCTCTATCCAGCTGAGCTAAGGGCACATAAAAATGCAGTCGAGAGGACTCGAACCTCCACGGGGGGTTAGCCCACACGGACCTGAACCGTGCGCGTCTGCCAATTCCGCCACGACTGCAAAGTGATATGGTGCGGTTGAGAGGACTCGAACCTCCACGAGCTTATGCCCACTACCCCCTCAAGATAGCGTGTCTGCCATTCCACCACAACCGCATATTCTATTTCAAGATGGCTTGCACCCTGAAAACTAGATACGAAATGCATGCGTAAAGTTTGTGAATTAGTTTCCCGTTTGTTACGGGCCCCGAGAAAGTATTTGGAATCAGCTTCGAAGCTTCTCTTCACTTTCTTGGGTAATGGATAAGCCCT